>NZ_LNQV01000099.1 GCF_001515305.1 Aquitalea pelogenes | reverse complement strand
GGCCGAACGCCACAGCGGCGTGGCCCAGTCCGAACCCGGCCTGTACCAGGCCTGGCCGCCGGGCGAGCGCAGCCTGGCCTGCCTGACCCTGGCCGACCTGTCGCTCTCCACCGAAAGCTGGGTAGGGGACGAGGCTGGCCGGGTGATCGACGTCATCCGCGACAGCCTGCTCTTGTTTGCCGAAGCGCTGTCCGCGGCAGGCGACAGTTTTGGCCTGTACGGCTTTTCCTCCATCCGCCGCCAGGAAGTCCGCTTTCAGGTGCTAAAGGATTTTGCTGAGCGTTACGACGACAGCACCCGCGGCCGCATTCTGGCCATCCGCCCCGGCTATTACACCCGCATGGGCGCGGCCATCCGCCAGAGCAGCCGCATCCTGCTGCAACAGCCTGCCGCACGCCGCCTGCTGCTGATCATCTCCGACGGCAAGCCCAACGACCTGGACCACTACGAAGGTCGCCACGGCATAGAGGACACCCGCCAGGCCATTCTGGAAGCCCGCCGCGACGGCCTGCTGCCCTTCTGCCTGACGGTGGACCGTGAAGCAGGGGATTATCTGCCCCATCTGTTTGGCCACCGTGGCTATGTGGTGGTGCAACAGGCACAGATGCTGCCCAGCGTGCTCACCCGCTTGTATGCCCATTTGACGGCTTGAGCAGCCCGGCCGCTGCCCGGGCGCAACTCGACTCCAAGGTGTAATCACCTTCTTCACCCGGCCTTGTGCCGGGTTTTTTTTGATATGCGGCAAGTCGCCAGCCAGCCCGTGCCCGGACAATGGCAGGCTGCTGCTCGGCAGATTCATACACTGGAAAGGAAGACCAGATGGCCCGGAAATTTCCCCTGCACCCGGCGCACCCGGAGCGCATTTGCTGGGGCTGCGACAAATACTGCCCGGCCGACTCCCTGCAATGCGGCAATGGTTCCGGCCGCACCCAGCACCCGGCGGAAGTACTGGGCGAGGACTGGTATGAATACGGCGACTGGGGGCTGGAGGTGGAGCCGGAACAAAAATCGCTGACGCTGCAGGAGAAGGGCTAAGTTGCAGCACTCTGCTGCCTGACGTTGCCCTGCAGGCCGCGAGTCGAAGCCTGGCAGGATAAGGAGGCAGCAGCAGGGTGGTGTGTATTTACGGGACCGGAATGCAACAGTGCACTGATCATCTCATTCCAACCCCCGGCTCAACACAAACTGGCTGTTGCACCCGGCTGGGGGTTGGCAGGTTGGGAAACAGGGCATCACAACGGGCGTCAACTTCCGGGGTGGTAAACTCTACTTTTTTCCATGTTCGTGTGTCGTACACACCGGGGTAACTGCCTTTACGGCAAGAGAAATGCGAAGTGGACAAGGCAAGATACTGACCATCCGGTGAGAAACTGGCTGAATCAGCAAGGCTGCTGCTGGATTTACTTGCAGTAAAAAATGCTCCGGCTGGAATATTCACTACTTGCTTGGTGGAAATGTGTCTGATTGATAAGGGTTGGCATGGCCCAAGTGAACTGCCCTCTGTTTGTTCAACCAGGAAATCTTTTTCTTTGTACATGTCATCAATTGCGCCAGTCGTTTGCCCGGACAGTTTCATGACCTTGTCGCAAGCTTTTAGCTCCTTCATTTCAAGATAGCCATTATATAAAACAAGATATTGTTTATCCGAGCTCATTTTTATCCGGTCGGCTTCGATGGCAGTAGTGTCGAGAATTTTGCATTGCTTGCCATCCAGATAGACATGAATTCCCTGGAAATACTCATCATTGTTCTCCTCGGTATCAATGCGAGTGATTGCATCTTTTTTGATGTGAATGTAATTGATGGTGCCGGCTGACGCGGTTTGTAGCGCCAGTGCCAATACACTTGCATGGATTACCAGTTTCATGATTTTCATTCCTTAATAAATAAGTCAGTTTGATTGTTCCCAAGTGGTGCAATGGGGAAGGTGAAAACGTTATTGACATCCTCATCAGCGCAAAGTGTTTTAAGGGTGCGGCTGGGGGTGGGCAGGTTGGGAAACAGGGCGTCGCAACGGGCGTCGACATCCGGGGTGGTGAACTCCACTTTTTTCCAGGTCGGGTATTGTATACGCCGGGATAACTGCCTTTGCGGCAGGAGAAATTAGGTAATGACAGGGCCAGATAATTGCCATCGGGTGAAAAGCTGCCGCCGCCACTAAAGGAATACTTGCGCATGGTGCGCTCAGATTTTTTCTGCGCATAAAATGGCTTTGCTGCGATACTTATTGTTTCGCCTGTAGGTATTTTTCTTATCGATGCAATAGA
>NZ_LNQV01000098.1 GCF_001515305.1 Aquitalea pelogenes | reverse complement strand
CAGGCTAACAATATTGCTTGTCTGCCCGGGGGCGCTTATATCCGTGATGGTCATGTACAAATTAACCGGGCTTGGACAGTTAAGAGGCAGGCTGAATGCCGTGCTACCTGCAGTGGAGTTAATGCTGTTCAGCTGATTGGCATCAATTTTGGGCAATGCTACTTGTAAGCTTGTGGAGAGTATGCTGCATGTCTTGAAAATGGAGTTGGTGAAGCTTACAGTCCCGTCTTGCACGAAACTTGTGTAGACATATGGATCAAATTTCGGCGCATCAGGTGTTTTCCAGTAAAGAATTAACGATGCAAATCCTCCCATGTTAAAACTGTTTGTGTCTGTTAATGTGGCATAGCGTATTAATCGATACTTATAGCTTGCATATAGGTCAGATGTGGATGGGGTTACGGTAAATGTATTAAACGGGCCAATGCCTGAGTTTTGCGGTAATGCAGGTTGCATGTTGGAGCCGCCCGGAGGGCCTGCTGCAACAATATAACCAACGGTATTCGACATTTCAAATTTAAAGATTGTGTAATTGTTGCCATCAATTGGATCAGTAAAGTAGCCGGCGGTCCTGTTGCTGCTTGCTACTCCGATAACTAGCGGTTGATTGGCAGTGCAGTTAGCAAAAATACGACTATTTGCTACTAAGTACCATGGGCTTAGCGGGGTGACTAGTGGGGCGTCTGGACCAGGCACGGTTAATATGGGATTGATAGGACGAATGCCAGTGGTAATGGTGGAGCAAGCAGCATGAGCTGATTCGATCTGAAACAGGCAGAGTAGAGCGAATAAATAACGTAACATGGACTATCTCGCAGTGTTTGAATGGTGTTGTGGTGTTCGCTTGATACTGTTGGCCTAGTGTGATTGCGGATTTTAAATAATTTGATATTAAATAATTAAGCAAGAAAATGCTGAAAAATGTTTGTGATTTATAATATTTCTGCGAGAAGATGTGTAAAAGAAATTTCCTAAAAAGACAATGGAAATTTCCTTGATGTTAGGGTTTGCTATAGTTGGGGTTGCCTGCCTGATTAAATGAATGGCATGTGCCGTACAACATTCAAATTATTTTTAGCAGCAGCTTGGCAGGCAATCTATGGTCAGCCTGACCTTTGCAAGAACAGAATGCTGATGAATACTGACGAAGTAGGCTTGCTCTAATCTATCCGGATTCCTGGTAGGCAAAAAGCCCGATCCATGATGTGAGCCGCTCCCGCAGGTCCCTAAAAAGCCCTCAGTCTGTCATGACTGTTTTTCATGTCGGGGTGTCCTGCAGGCCGTGGGCCGGTTGTCGTCATCAGTGTCTGTCTTGGCAAAAGCAGGCTTCTACTCGCCGCCGGGTTTTACCCGGCGGTTTGCATTTCAATCAGGGCACGGGGTTGGGCACGGTACTCGCCCCCTTTGGCGAGTACCGCCCACACGACCCGTGCCAGTTTGTTGGCCAGGGCGCAGGCCACGATGTTCGAGTGACGACGCTGCATCAGCGTCACCGTCCACTCTGCCATCGCACTCTTCCAGCGCGACGCGTTCTGCATGATCACCCGGGCACATTGCACCAGGAGACGGCGCAGACTCTTGTCGCCCCGTTTGCTGATGCCCAGCAGCCTGGACTTCCCGCCCGTCGAGTGCTGTCGCGGCACCAGCCCCAGCGATGCCGCAAAGTCACGGGCATTGCCGTAGCCCTTGGCATTGCCTGCATCCGCCGACAACTGGCTGGCGGTGATCGGGCCGATGCCGGGTATCGTCATCAACCGCAGGGCGACATCGTCCTGCCGGGCCTCCGCAGCGATCTCGCGATCCAGTTCTTCGACCTCCGCCTTGAGCTGGCGGTAGTGCTCCAGCTGTCGTTGCAGGATCTGCCGGGCCTTGACCGGCAAATCATTGGACGTATCCATCAGCACCATCGGCAACTGCGTGATCCCCCGTACACCGACAGGGAGTGCGATGCCGAATTCCAGCAGCAGCGCATGAATCTGGTTGTTGGTCTGTACCCGTTCGGCAATGCGGGCCTCACGCAGGCGATGCAGTGCGGACAGGGCTTGCTGCTGGGCGCTCTTGGCCGCAACGTAACGCATGGTGGGACGTGTAGCTGCCTCGCAGATCGCCTGAGCATCAATGAAATCGTTCTTGTTGCCGGAGACAAACGGACGAATGTACTGCGGCGCGATCAGTTGTACCGTGTGGCCGAACCCCGTGAGTTTGCGTGCCAGCCAATGTGCACCGCAGCAGGCTTCCATCACGATGCGGCAGGGAGTCTGTTTGGCCAGGAAAAGGATGAGGCTGCAACGATTGAACTGCTTCTTGAGGATGGGATTGCCGCGCGGGTCGTGTCCGATGAGATGAAAACTGTGCTTGCCGATATCCAGGCCGATCAGTGTGACGGTTGCCATGATGCTCTCCTCGCAGAAGAAAAAATGCCTCAGCAGGTTTGACGCCTGCTGAGGCATTTAGGTCAGGCTGACCATCACATTAAGCCCACCAGCGGCGACAGCAGCAGCGAATAGCCCACCTTGCTGACCTGGGTCCAGTCCACCCCGCTGGTGCCATCGCGGCCATGCATCAGCGCATTG
>NZ_LNQV01000097.1 GCF_001515305.1 Aquitalea pelogenes | reverse complement strand
CTGGCGCTGGGCGGTGCCGAACTGGCGCTGGGCATTGGCCTCGGTTGGCCGATGAAACATGCGGTGGCCGGTTTGCTGCATCTGGCCTTTCACCCGCGTGCCGAACGCTTTGCCGGTAAATCTTCCGACCTCAAGCCGCTGAATCTGGCCGCGGGCGAGCTGGGTGTGGCCAAGGTGGAGGACTTCGCCTGGAACCGTCTGCTGTCCTTTGATGCCTGCGTGCAGTGCGGAAAGTGCGAGGCCGCCTGTCCGGCCTATGCCGCCGGTCAGCCGCTCAACCCGAAAAAGCTGATCCAGGACATGGTGGCAGCACAAAGCCGTGGCACCGACCCGGCCTATGCCGGCAACCCGCATCCGGGCCGCGAGGCGGCCGTGGTGGTGAAGCCGGGTGAGGACATCGTCGGCAGCGTGCTGGCGGCAGAAACGCTGTGGTCTTGCACCACCTGCCGCGCCTGCGTGGAAAACTGCCCGATGCTGATCGAACATGTGGACACCGTGGTCAATCTGCGTCGTCACGTCACCCTCAGCCGGGGCGAAGTGCCGGGCAAGGGCAGCGAGGCGCTGGCCAATCTGCGCAATACCGACACCGTGGGCGGCTACCCGCTGGCGGTGCGTTACCACTGGGCGATTGACCTGGACCTGCCGGTGCTGCAGCCGGGCGAGCAAACCGAATGGCTGTTGCTGGCCGGTGAGGGCGCTTTCGACATGCGTTACCAGCGTGCATTGCGCGCCCTGGTGAAAGTACTGAAAGCCGCCGGGGTGAAGGTGGCGGTGCTGGGCGAAGCCGAGCGCGACTGCGGCGACGTGGCGCGCCGTCTGGGCGACGAAGCCGGTTTCCAGCGGCTGGCCCAGGCCAATATCGCCACGCTGGCGCAATACCGCTTTGCCCACATCGTCACGCCGGATCCGCACGTATTCCATTGCCTGGCCAATGAATACCCGGCGCTGGGCGGCCAGTTTGACGTATGGCACCACAGCAAGCTGCTGGAACACTTGCTGGCGTGTCGCGCCATTCCGCTGAAGGCCGATGCCACGCCGCTGCCGCCGCTCACCTTCCACGACCCCTGCTATCTCGGCCGTTACAACGATGGCTTCAACGCGCCGCGCAATGTGCTCAAGGGTATTGGTATCAAAGTTGTCGATATGCAGCGCTCCGGGCGCGACGCCCGCTGCTGCGGCTGGGGTGGTGGCGCGGCCTTTACCGATATTCCCGGTCAGCGTCGTATCCCCGACATGCGCATGGATGACATCCGCGAAACCGGCACCGGCCGGGTAGCGGTGGCCTGCCCCAATTGCACGGCCATGCTGGAAGGCGTGGTGGGTGAGCGGGCAGACGTGATCGAACTGGCCGAACTGGTGGCCGAACGCCTGGCCTGAGGCGAGCCGGGGCAGAAGCACAGACTTCGCCCCGTCCGCTGCTGCTTACAAGGAGAAAGTGATGGATTTTTCTACCCAGGCCATTCCGCGCATCGACCCGCGTCGCCCGTGGGTGCTGGGGCCCAGCGGCCTCAAGCGCATTGTGCTGGGCGATGACAGCGGCAGCCGCGATGCCGCCATGCTGGCCCACGGCCCGGCCCACAAGCCGCTGCGCAGTAACGGGCCGTTCAGCCAGCGCCTGCTGGTGGTGGCACACGCCGAACGCGGCCAACTGGACGATGCCGCGCGCGAAGCCATTGCCGCTGCGGCCATTCTGGCGGGCAAGGATGGCGAAGTACTGGCCTTGCTGTACGGCATGGAAGACGCCGCGCGGAAGCGCTGGCCGAACTGGCCGTGGACCGCGCCCTGACCGTGGCCGACCCCGGCTACGCGCCGGAACAGAAACTGGCCCTGCTGCAACAACTGTTGCAGCAGGAAAGCCCGCAATACCCGTGCTGTTTGCCGACCGTGGCGAGGATGCCGACCTGGGCCGCCGTCTGGCCTGTCGCTCCCGGCTGTCGGTGGTGACCGATGTGGTGGAAATCGCCGCTGATGGCGTGCGCCGTCGCCAGCCCGGTGCCGGTTTCAGCCTGCGTGACCGCGCACAGCTGCTGTTGCTGGCACGCGGCGTGGCCGAAGCCAAACTGCCCTTTGTCGGCAAGGGCGAGCGGCTGGAAACCGCTGCCCTGCCAGCCGTCAGCGAGCAGGTGCAGGACCTGGGCAGTGCCGCCAGTCCGGCCTCCGAGCTGGCACTGGAAGAGGCCGACCTGATTGTGTCCGCCGGTAATGGCGTCAGCAATGTGCCGGGCTTTCTGGCGCTGGCCGAAGCCCTGGGTGCCGCCGTGGGTGCGTCCCGCGTGGCGGTGGACGATGGCCGCTTCACCCGCGACAAGCAAGTAGGTGCCACCGGCAAGACAGTGCAGGCCAGTGCCTATATCGCGCTGGGCATATCCGGTGCGGTACAGCATCTGCAAGGCATCAAGTCCTGCCGCCATGTGATTGCGGTAAACCTGGATGCCGCCGCCCCCATGATCAAGCGTGCCGACCTCAGCATCATCGACGACTGCCAGTCCTTCATCAGTGCGTTTGAACAACTGGTGCGACGTGAGCGCAAGGAGAAGCAAGTATGAAAATAGCCGTCCTGGTTTCCCCGGCCGTGCATCCGGTCAGCGGCCGTCCCTGTGCCGGCGAGGCCGATCTGGCCGCACTGGCGCTGGCGCAGCGCCTGCCCGGTGAGCTGCAAGTCTGGTATGCCGGTGCCGCCGACGATGCCGCGCTGGCCGATTATCTGGCCCGTGGTGCGGACAATATCCACAGCCTGAGCCTGAGCCCGGACAGCGATGTGCTGGCCGCGCTGGGCTCGGCCTTGCAGGGTGTCGACATGGTGCTGTGTCTCCCCGACATCTGATTGCGTGGGCGCATCACTGCTGTGCAGTGCGTGCCCTGGTCGCCACCATGGCCGCTTGCCTGCTGCCTTGCTTGCACCGCCTGG
>NZ_LNQV01000096.1 GCF_001515305.1 Aquitalea pelogenes | reverse complement strand
CGCCACCGACGACGCCATCCGCTTTGCGCTGGCCAAGGACGCCAAATACATCGTGCTGGTGCCGTGCTGCCAGGCCGAAGTGGCCGCTGTGCTGCGTCAAGTGGCCATCCTGCCTTATGCACGCTTGTATGGTGTGGATGACCACACTGTTTATTTGCAGCACACCGCCAGCGAGGAAGCCATGCTGTGCGAGGACATCGACAGCCTGGTGCTGTGCCAGCCGCCGCAGCCGGATGACTCATTACGTCAGCAACTGGACGGGCTGGATCTGGAAGTGCACGCCATTGGCGATTGCCAGACGCCGCGCACCGCCGAAGAGGCCATTTATGAAGCCACCCGGCTGGCCTGGACCTTGTAAGCAGCAACCGGCGCGGCCGCTTATACCAGTTGCAGGCGGCCGCCTTCGTTTTTCAGGTGCGGAATCAGCGCGTCATCCTGATGCACCGCCAGCATGTTGACGCCCGCCGAAAACAGGCGATAACCCAGCGCCTCCAGCCAGGGGCGGATGACCGTCATGTCCGACTTGATGATTTCCATGAAAATCAGCGGCCGGCAGCGGCGGATGGACTGTTCGGCCCCGCGCAGCACCTGTTCTTCCATGCCTTCCACGTCGATCTTGATGAAGTCGATGCGTTGCAGGCCCAGCGAATCCAGGCTGACGAGGTCGATGCGGATGGTGCGGTGCTGGTAGTCCAGCGCCTGACCGATGAATTCATTGCTGGCCGACTGCTGCAATTCCACGCTGCCAAAAGAGCCGGGGCGCAGGTAGTCCGGTTCCGGAATGTCGATCTGCCCGCAGTGCTCGCCCACGGCGGAGTTGAGCGCATTCACGTTCAGGCAGTTGTTGAGGGCGATATTGCCGCACAAGGCGTAGTAGATTTTCTCCTGCGCCTCGAAGGCCACCACATGGCCCCAGGTGTACATGAAACGGGCCATCTCGATGGTGTGCACCCCGATATTGGCGCCGCAGTCGATGGCCAGCACACCCTCACCCCGGTCGCGCAGGCAGCTGGCCAGCAAGGCCAGCACAAAGTCCACCTCCTCCTGCTCGTAGCCGCTTTGCGTCATCAGCTGATAGCCCACGCCATAGGATTCGCCATCGGACGGGGCAAAGTCGTTGCGGTTGACGATCATGCTGCCGTGATTGGTAGACAGCAACATGAAGGGCGCGGGGCGCGGAATGTTTTTCATGGCAGAAACCCGTCAGGAGAGATAGCGGCGATTATGCCGCACTGCGCCGATGATGACAGATCAATGTTGCTGGCTGGCAGCCTGCTCCATGCGCCGGTCCGGTATCAGCCACCACAGCGCCAGCAGGCCGTATACGGCAGCGCCCAGCCAGCTGGAATAAAACGACAGGCCGATGCCCAGCAGGTAGAACAGCGGCGACAGCCTGCCCTTGCGGTCGCGGCCCAGCGCATGCAGCAGCACCTCGCGGTTACCCGGTACGCACAGCAAGGTACGCTGCATCACATACCAGGCCAGGGCGGACATCAGCAGCACCACGCCATACAGCGCCACCGGCAGGGATTCCATGTGGTTTTCACCCATCCAGCCGGTGACAAAGGGTAGCAGTGACAACCAGAACAGCAGGTGCAGGTTGGCCCACAGCACCCGGCCGTCCACATGACGCACCACATGGTAGAAATGGTGGTGGTTGTTCCAGTAAATGCCCACGTAGACAAAGCTGAGCACATAGCTGAGGAATACCGGCCATAGTGCTGCAAGTGCAGCAAGGCTGCTGTCATGCGGAACCTTGAGTTCCAGCACCATGATGGTGATGATGATGGCAATCACGCCATCGCTGAAGGCTTCCAGCCGGTTTTTGCCCATGTCTGGCTCCGTGGTGGCTAGCGGGAAAAAGGGTTCTGCCCTGCCGGGCTTGCCGGCTGGTAGGGCAGGCGGATCATGGTGTGGTACTGGCCATCGGCCTGGGCCACTTGCAGCGATGCTTCTGCATCGTAAAACAGCGCCAGCCGCTCACGCAGATTATCCAGTGCCATGCGGTTGCCCTGATGGGCGCTGACCTGCTCAGCGGACAAGGGGTTGCTGACACTGAGCAACAATTGCCCGCCTTTGACTTCTGCCCGCACCCGGATTTCACCACCTGCGCGGCAACGTTCCACGCCATGATGCACGGCGTTTTCCACCAGCGGTTGCAATAGCAGCGGCGGCAGACCGGCATCCAGCGCAGCATCGATATGCCAGCGCACATTCAGCCGCTCTCCCAGCCGCTCGCTCTCGATGGCCAGATACATGCGCGCCAGCTCGATTTCACGTTCCAGCGTCGAAGTACGGCCGGGGTCGGCCATCTGCGCGCGAAACAGGTCGGCCAGGTTCTCCAGCACCATTTCCGCTTTCTCCGGCCGCGAGCGGACCAGCGCAATCGCCGCGTTCAGGCTGTTGAACAGGAAGTGAGGGCGTATGCGTGCTTGCAGTGCCGCCAGCCGTGCCTCGCCCAGCGCCGGTGACAGGGCACGCTGGCGCAGGCTGAAGTAATGCAGCAGCAGCAGGGACAGCAGCCCGGCCAGCAGCGGGCGGTCCAGTCGGGGCAGCTCCAGCGGATTGAGCAGCCGGTCCTGCAGCACGACACACAACATGCTGATGACCATCACCAGCAGGCTGGCATGGCGCTGTCGGCCAAGCCAGGGTGACAGGGCACCCAGCAGGCCCAGGCCCAGCAGCATGGACGGTTCGGCCCAGCTGGCACCTGCCAGCAGGTGCAGCCACCAGCCATCCCCATCGCTCTGGTACAAGGTGCAGATCAGCAACAGCAGGTTAAGCAGCAGCAGGATGCGCAGCATCACTCCCAGATTGCGGAAATCCGGAATGGCAAAAACCGTGTGTGGCCGACGGTGCTGATCCATGTGCAGTCAATGGGTAGAGTGGAATTGCATCATAGCAAGCGGCCGGTACGGCGGGCGAGCCAGCTCGGCGGCTCAGGCGCTGGCCAGCTGCATGCGGCG
>NZ_LNQV01000095.1 GCF_001515305.1 Aquitalea pelogenes | reverse complement strand
GGCGATCTGGTCGGTATTCTGGCGGATGCCGCTGATGGCTTCGCGTGCCTTGTGGGTTTGTTCCACCCCGTGATTGGACGCATCCACGCTGCTTTGCATGAGCCGGGCCGAGGCGGCTGGCGTGGGTATGCTGCACACCAAGAAGGAGTCACAACAATGAGCAAGAAACCGACGTTGAAGTTGGTCACCGGATCGGCAGGGTTGCAGCCCTGCCGTTCTGCATCTGAGGCCAACACGCCCAAGGGCCCGCCGAAGATCACCGAGCATGGTCAGCGTCTGCTTGATCGGATGCTCGATGAGGGGGTCATCGAGGGCGATTCGCTGTCGGTTCTGCCGGCGCTGCCGCGTGAGAGCGTCGATCTGTTCTTCACCTCGCCGCCCTACGCCGACGCACGGGCCTACAGCCGCATCCACCCTGACCGTTACGTCGAGTGGTTCTTGCCCTTCGCGCGGGCCATGTTCGACGCGGCCAAGCCGAGCGGCAGCCTCATCATCAACATCAAGAACCGGGTCGCGAACCGGGGCCCGCTCAAGGGCCAGCGTCACCCCTACGTCTACCAGCTCGTGCTTGCCCTCCAAAACATGGGCTGGCGGTGGGTCGAAACCTACATTTGGGCCAAGCCCAACGCGGTGCCGGGCAAGTTCGGCCCGAGGACGAAAGACAGCTTCGAGTACGTCTACCACTTCGCACGCGGGAACAAGCCTTTCTTCGACTTGAACGCGATCCGCGTGCCCTACAAGGCCGACGCCTCCGAGATCGAGCGCCGCAAGAAGGACACGCTCGGCCGGCGCAGCACTGAAGCCGGCTTCGGGCGCGATCGCACGAAGACCTATCTCCTGGGCGGTGCCGACCCCGGCAACGTCGTGGCCGTGTCTCAGACCTACAACCAGCACAAGGGCGTGGCACACACGGCCGCCATGCCCGAGGGCCTGGCTGAGTTCTTCATCAAGGCCGCATGCCCGGTTGATGGCGTCGTGGTCGATCCATTCGCAGGCGGTGCGACGACAGTGGTTGTCGGCCGCAAGCTCGGCCGTCAGGCCGGCGGCGTCGAGCTGCACGAGGAATTCGTGAAGGAAGGTCTGCGCCGCATCGCGGCTGGCCTGGCCGAGGACACCCCCGGCCGCCTGGTCAACGCGATGGGGGTATGAGCCGGTGACAGTCGAAGCAACCATTGAAGCCATCCTCTCGGCCGGCACGTTCACCCAGCGCATCCAGCAAATCCGCCTGGTGCCCCAGCGGCACGGCACCGAGGATCACGGCACGATCTACGCGGCCGTGGCGCGCGAGCTGTACATGCCGCACCTTGCCCCGGATTTCGCCTACATCCACGAGTCGTCCTTTTACGAGACTGAACACTTCTTCGCGGCCTACGACGCGGCGGCCAGGCTGACGGAAGGATTCGCCCGAGTCAGCGAGGCCGAGCTTCAAGCCGTCCTCTTGCAGTGCCCGCGCACGCTGCTGGTCTTCCGCACGCTGCTGGGCCTCACGAAAGACGAATTCGCGCATTCGACGCTGCTGGCCGGCGGTCCTGACGAACTGGCCGCGCTGACGGCGGCGCAGATCGACACGCTCGAACGCAGCGCGATCGACTACCAGCGGCCGAACACGGCAGCGGCGCTCGCCAAGGCCACGGCACAGGCACAGGTCGCTGCCAAGACAATCACGATGGCGATGGACGGCGAGCTGTTCGGCGACGCCCCTCCGGGCCTCAAGAGCAAGCAGCTCAAGCCCGACACGGCGGCCGGATGGGCCAGCGTGCGCGCTTTCGCAGCCAATGGCGTGCCGCTACAGGTCTTCCTGCATCAGCGCCACTACGGCGGCGCGTTCCGCCAGGTGCTCGATGCCACCTCGACAAAGCGGGGCGACCTGATTGAGGACGCGGTAGAAGCACTGTTCACGGCGCGCGGCATTTCGTTCATTCGGACAGGTAGCCACAACCAAGCCGACATTGCGCGACGGTTCGAGGTGCATGTGACGCCGGCACCCGACTTCGTGGTCTTCGACCCTGCCGACGACAGCCTGAAAGCGATGCTTGAATGCAAGGGCACGAACAACGGCGGTACGGCCCGAGACAAGGCCCTGCGGTTCGCCCGCCTCAAGGCAGAGTCTGTGCGCCTGGGCGGCGTGCCGCTCATCGCCGTGCTCGGCGGCATCGGCTGGGCTCGCATCAACGACGCCCTCGGGCCAGTCGTGCGCGACACCGATGGTCGGGTGTTCACGCTCTCGACTTTGAACTCGATGCTTGAGGTCGCACCGTTCCCCGGCCTGGTCACTCTGCCCTGACGGACAGCGCCCGCGATAATCGAACCAAGCTGCACCATAAGCCGGCGTCTTCCTCCCTGATGCCCGCGCAGCTCTTCCACGCCTCGGCATCCTCCCTGCCGGGGCGTTCTTTTCAGCAGAATTCCCTTTTATAGACGCTGAAAGAAGTTCAAAGGAATATTCTTTGAATATTCATTCATGGCGCTGACTTTCGGCGCGCAGGGCGCGCAACCAGGCGAAGCCTGCTCTTCCTGACAGCTCCATCCAGTCGCAGGCCCGCAGGGCGGGCCGTGTCCAGCTCGATCGCGAGAAGGCCGCCCCACGGATGGGGCGGCTGGTGGGTAATGGCTTGAGGCCATACCCCGCACCAGGCGGGGCACAGAGGACATCCGTTGCGCGATCGCATAGGAGGCTCGCCAAGGCCACGAAAGCCGGCCGGATGGCCCGAGGCCGCGCCGATGCCGAGAAAACCGCGCTGCGCCCCGTTATGCGCGTCCTGCTGGCTGTTTGAAGTGGAAAGGGTGTCAAGGGCTCGACCGCAAGCCGCAGGCGGAGCGCAGGGCGAAGCCCGAGCACCGAACGGGTGAGGATCGAGGCGAAGCGAACCCTTGATGCCCTTGGAACGACCCCACGCTTCCCGTCAGGGGGCAGGAGAAGCAAGCGAAGCGCCGCGCGGCCTGCACCCTTGACGACAGAGGGCGACTCGCTCCCCTTCCCAGCGGGAAGGGGCGGGGGGGATGGGAGAGGGTGGCGCACCTGGTGCGCTTGTTCAGCGCTCAGGCCGTGGCTGGCCCCTTCTTCACGACTTGCGACCGTGGCTTTCCACGTCGCGAGTTAGTCGCCGCGACGGTGGCGGTCTGGGGGGCCATCCTGCCCCCTCCGGGGGCCTCGATTTGGGGTGAGGCCGAAGGCCGAGGGGCTGTAAGCCCCTGGGGGATGCCGGGCGGGAGCGCGAAGCGCG
>NZ_LNQV01000094.1 GCF_001515305.1 Aquitalea pelogenes | reverse complement strand
GACAGCAGCGCCCGCTCACCCCGGCACAGGCCGTGCAGATTGCCCGCGACTCGGTGGCCCGCCAGCCAGCAGGCCCGCTTGCAAGCCGCATTCGCGCGCGATGCCAGCACCGCCATGATGAACTACGACCCCTACCGGCCGTTTTATCGCGTGGCGCTGGATGATGCCGAGCAGCACGAAATCACCATCTCGCAACACAGTGGCGAGGTGGTGAAATCCACCACCCGCATGCAGCGCATCCTGTTCTGGAGCGGCAGTTACCTGCATTTTCTGCGCCCGCTGGATGCCATTGGCCTGGCGGAAGCCAGAAAGCCCATCCTTACCTGGGGCGCGCTGGCTGCCTTGCTGTCGGTGTGTAGCGGGTTGTGGCTGGGTGTGGGGCGCTGGCGTCCGGCCTGGCTTGGCAAACGTCCCTACCCCAATGGCAGCAGCAACCCTTACCGCGCCTTGTGGCAGCGCTGGCATCTGTGGCTGGGCTTGTCTGCCGGCCTGCTGGCTTTTACCTGGTGCCTGAGCGGCTTTCTGTCCGGCAACCCATGGCAGCTGTTTGGCCCGCAAGGCAGTCATGGCAAAGCGCATCAGCATGGCCAGCCGCCCTTGCCTGCTTCCGTCACCGCGCTGCCGATGGCACAGATTGCCGGGCAATTGCAGGCAAAATCGCCTGCGCCTGCGGTGGAACTGAACTGGGTTCAGCTGGGCAGGCAACAGCAATTGCAAGCACAGGACAAACAAGGCCGTGTCTGGTTGCTGGCTGCATCCGGGTCGGCCAGTCCGGTACTGCAAGCAGGCTTCAGCAAGGACGACGTGCTATCAGCCGTGCAAAACAGCCAGCACCATGCCTCCATCCGCGCAGCTGAACTACTGCAACAGGACGACGACTATTACTACAGCAGCCCGCGCATCAGCCGCGCCGAGCGCCCCTTGCCGGTATGGCGCATCAAACTGGCTGACCCTGCCGCCAGCTGGCTGTATGTGAATCCGCAAACCGGCGTCACCGTACTGCAAGTCAAGCAAGGTCAGCGCAGCTTGCGCTGGCTGTTCAGCGCGCTGCACAACTGGGACCTGCCCATCCTGCGACACCGGCCGCTGTGGGATGGCTGGATGCTGTCGGGCAGTATCGTTTGTGTGGCACTGTCGCTCACGGCCCTGGTGCTGGGCTGGCGTCGCCTGACACACCGCAAGGCAGGGCCGCGCCGTTGAAGACAGGCCGACCGCAGCATGCAAGCGCCTCCGGTCAGGCCGCAGCATGGTCGTGACAAGCCGGGAAGCCATGCAGGACAACTGTGCGATGCCATGCTATTGTCTGCAAAAAATCCCGATGCCCTTGCCATGAATACGCGCCTTAACCGCCCTGCCGGAACCCCGCTCTGGTTACAAATCGATGCCACGCTGAGTCAGGAAATCCTGTCGCGCACCCTGACTGGCCGACTCCCCAACGAGCAGGCACTGGCAGAGCGCTTCGGGGTCAACCGCCATACCGTGCGACAGGCCATCCAGAACCTGCAAGACAAGGGGCTGGTGCGCATCGAGCGCGGGCGCGGTACCTTTGTGCAGGAAGAAATCATCGCTTACCGACTGGGCAAGAGCAGCCGTTTCTCCCACAGCCTGTCCGCCCAGCATCTGGTCAGCGATGTCGATATCCAGTCCTGCCATTTCGAACCGGCCACGGCCACGGTGGCCGAACTGCTGAAGGTGGATAGCGGCAGCCAGGTGCTGAGGGTGGAGTCGCTGGACCTGGCCGATGGCAAGGTGGTGAGCGTGTGTACCCAGTATTTCCCCCTGCCGCGCTTTGACGGCTTCATTGATATCTACCGCAACAGCAAAAGCACCAGCGAAGCCTTTGCCAGCAAGGGCATCACCGCCTTCCAGCGCGTCCTCAGCCGTATCAGTGCCCGGCTGCCACGACCGGAAGTCGCCGCCGCCCTGCAGCAGGGCAAGCAGCAACCCATCCTGTACGTGGAAAGTGTTTACGCCGACCTGGACGGCCAGCCCATCGAATACGGCATCACCCGCTTTGGTGGTGACACCGTTCAGGTCGAAGTAACACCGGACAGCCTGTAAGCCTTGCCATCCCCTTCTGCCGGGCATGTGGTTTTTTTGCTCTCAAAGACATCTAGACGTCTAGATGTAAACAGGCTGTAATGTTGCCTGCGTAAAGTGCACTGCGTCCACCAACCCGATGCAAGGCTATCAACATGCAGGCTTATCGCTCCCTTATTGCCGCCGCCCTCGCGCTGGCCAGCTGTACCGTGTTTGCCGAGACCACGCTGACCGTTTACACCGCGCTGGAGGCCGACCAGTTGCAGGCCTATCAGCAAAAGTTCGAGCAGGAAAACCCGGACGTGAAACTGCGCTGGGTGCGTGACTCCACCGGCATCATCACTGCCAAGCTGCTGGCAGAAAAAGCCCGCCCGCAGGCGGATGTGGTGATGGGCGTGGCCGCGTCCTCGCTGCTGTTGCTGCAAAAAGAAGGCATGTTGCAGCCTTACGCACCGAAAAACGTGCAAAAACTGTCGCGCCAGTATGTTGATACTGCCGCTACTCCGTCCTGGGTAGGCATGGACGTGTGGGGTGCAGCCATTTGCTTCAACACCGTGGAAGCCGCCAAGCAAGGCCTGGCCAAACCGGAAAGCTGGAAAGATCTGCTCAAGCCGCAGTACAAGGGCAAGATTGTCATGCCCAACCCGGCCTCCAGCGGCACCGGCTATTTCGATGTCACCGCCTGGCTCACCCTGTTTGGCGAAAAACAGGGCTGGTCGTATATGGACAAGCTGCACCAGAACATTGCCCAGTACACCCACTCCGGCTCCAAGCCGTGCAAGCAGGCTGCCGCCGGCGAATTCCCCATCGGCATTTCCTTTGAATACCGTGCGGCCAAGCTGAAAGAAGGCGGCGCACCGATTGACGTGATTTTCCCCAAGGAAGGCCTGGGCTGGGACCTGGAAGCCACTGCCATCATGAAGGGCAGCAAGAACCTGGCCGCGGCGCGCAAGCTGGCAGACTGGTCGGCCTCGCAATCCGCCAACGAGCTGTATGAAAAGAACTTCGCCATCGTGGCCATGCCCGGCATTGCCAAACCCAGCCCGCTGATTCCTGCCGATTATGAAAAACGGCTGGTGAAGCAGGACCTGCACTGGTCCGCCCAGAACCGCGAACGCATTCTGGCAGAGTGGACCAAGCGCTACGACGCCAAATCCGAAGCGAAATAAGCCCATCGGCCCCGCGCACAGCCGTGCCGGGGCCGCCAGCCCTGCCCTTGTGCGGCGGGGCTGGCCTGTTAATGGAGTCTGTCTGTGATGTATCCCGCTTTCCAGACACTGGATGAAGTGTTCGAGCTGCTCTCCCGCCGCGGCACTGCCCTGTACGGCGGCGAGGCCGTCAGCCAACTGGAGCATGCCTTGCAAAGCGCACTGGCTGCCGAACAGTCCGGTGCCGATGCCAGCCTGATCACCGCGGCCCTGTTGCATGACATCGGCCATATCGTGTGCGAACAGGGCGATGACGATGTGGCCAATGGCGTGGACGACCACCACGAGGCTGTCGCCGTACAGCTGCTGTCCACCCTGTTTGGTGAGGATGTCTGCCTGCCCATTGCCCTGCATGTTGCCGCCAAGCGTTACCTGTGCCACAGCGAAGCGGGCTATCTGGACAGCCTGTCCAAGCGCCTCGCGCCTGTCGCTGGCCTTGCAGGGCGGGCCGATGTCCGCGGCCCGAAGCCGAGC
>NZ_LNQV01000093.1 GCF_001515305.1 Aquitalea pelogenes | reverse complement strand
GCTGATGGCCGCCAGCCCCGGCCCTGCGCCTGATGCGCGACCCCACCCGTGGCAGGCCTGGCAACCACGCTCAACGAAATCGCCCAGCAGTCCGGCGTGGGCATGCGGCTGCAGGAAAGCGCCATTCCGGTACAGGCCAGCGTGCGCGCTGCCTGCGAATTTCTGGGATTGGACCCGCTCTACATCGCCAACGAGGGTAAACTGGTGGCCATTTGCCCGGCAGCAGAGGCAAACGCGGCGCTGGCGGCACTGCATGCCCACCCGCTGGGACAGCAGGCGGCCATCATCGGCGAAGTGGTGCATGACGCCCACCAGTTTGTGCGGGTGCAGACCGATTTTGGCGGCGAACGCCTGCTGGACTGGCTGAGCGGCGAAATGCTGCCGCGCATTTGTTGAGTGCTTGTCCGATACTGCAAGCAACCATTCAGGCCGGGCCTGCCCGCACCATAGCAAACACAACGTACCGAACACACCTTGGGGAATAACAACAATGCGCGCCAAACCCGCCATCTTGCTGGTGGATGATGAAATCCGCTCTCTGGAAGCCCTGGAACGCACGCTGGAAGACGACTTCACCCTGTTTACCGCCAATGGCGCTGCCGAGGCGCTGGCCATTCTGGATTCGGAATTCATTCAGGTCGTGGTGAGCGACCAGCGCATGCCGGACATGAGCGGCGTGGAGTTTCTCAAGCAGGTGCGTGAACGCTGCCCGCAAGTCATCCGCATCATCCTGTCCGGTTACACCGACAACGCCGACATCATTGCCGCCGTCAATGAAGCAGGTATCTATCAATACCTGCTCAAGCCGTGGCGGCCGGAATCGCTGCTGCTCACTGTGCAGGGCGCAGTGGAGCTGTTCCGCCTGCAGCAGGAAAACGAACTGCTGAACGTGGAGCTGAAATCGTCCGAGCCCTGGCTCAAGGTGCGGGTGGACAGCAAGCGCGAGCAAATGCGCGAACGCTCGGCCATGGACAATATCGTGCGTGCGCCGGACAGCAGCATGAGCAAGATCTGCGCGCTGCTGTCGCGGGTGGCACCGTTTGACATCGCCGTGCTGATTGAAGGCGAATCCGGCGTGGGCAAGGAATTGCTGGCGCGTGCGCTGCACTATGCCAGTCACCGCCGCGACCGCCCCTTTGTGGTGGAAAACTGCGCCGCCATGCCGGAACAACTGCTGGAAAGCGAGCTGTTCGGCCACAAGCGCGGTGCTTTCACCGGCGCCTATCAGGACCGCATCGGCCTGTTTCAGCAAGCCGATGGCGGCACCATTTTCCTGGATGAAATCGGCGAAACCTCGCCCGCCTTCCAGGCCAAGCTGCTGCGCGTGCTGCAAGAAGGCGAAATCCGCCCGGTGGGCAGCCCGCGCCCGCTCAAGGTGAATGTGCGCGTGGTGTCGGCCACCAACAAGCAACTGCCCGAGCTGGTACGGGCCGGTCAGTTTCGTGAAGACCTCTACTACCGCCTGTCTGCCTTTACCGTCAGCGTACCGCCGCTGCGCGACCGGCCACAGGACATTCCGCTGATTGCCCACAGCCTGCTGGAAGAAGCCTGCCAGCACTATCAGCGCCCGGCCGCCCACTTTGGCGCGGACACCCTGCAAGCCATGCAGGACTACCGCTGGCCGGGCAATGTGCGTCAGCTGCGCAACGAGATCAACCGCATGCTGGTATTGAGCGACGAAGACCGGCTGGGTGCCGAGCTGCTGTCGGCCGAAGTACTGCAGGCGGCCGCCGAAGAACAAGTCGCCGAGCTGGCCTTTCTTTCCGGCCTGCCGGGCGATCTGAAAACCCGCATGGAAGAACTGGAAAAGCAGATCCTGCGCGAAACCCTCACCCGGCTGCGCTGGAACAAAACCCGCGCGGCGGCTGAGCTGGGATTGTCCCGCGTCGGCCTGCGCAACAAGCTGACCCGCTATGGCCTCGAAAAATAAGCGCCTGCTGTGGCTGCAATCCGGCGGCTGCGGCGGCTGTACCCTGTCGCTGCTGAATGCCGAATCACCCAGCCTGTTCACCACGCTGGCAGACATCGGCATCGAGCTGATCTGGCACCCGAGCTTTGCCGAGCAAAGCCTGGATGAAGCCATGCACATGCTGCAAGCCCTGGCCGATGGCAGCGAGCCGCTGGACATGCTCTGCCTGGAAGGATCGGTAATGACTGGTGCTGCCGGGCGCTTCCACCTGCTGCCGGACGGTCAAAGCATGAGCACGCTGATCGAACAACTGGCGCGCCGCGCCCGGCAAGTCATCGCCGTGGGCACTTGCGCTGCCTATGGCGGCATCAGCGCGGCGGGCGACAACCTGACCGGTGCGGTGGGGCTGAACCACAGCGGCAATCATCCGGGCGGACTGCTGGGCGGAGACTTCCACGCCGCAGGCGGACTGCCGGTGGTGAACATCTCCGGCTGCCCCACCCATCCGGGCTGGGTACTGGAAACCCTGGCCTTGCTGGCCAGTGACAGCCTCAAGGCCAGCGACCTCGACCCGCTGGGCCGCCCGCGTTTTTACGCCGACAAGCTGGTACACCACGGCTGCGACAAGAACGAATTCTACGAATTCAAGGCCAGCGCCACAGCACCGGGCCAGATGGGCTGCCTGATGGAACACGTGGGCTGCAAGGGCACCCAGGCCCATGCCGACTGCAACAGCCGTGGCTGGAATGGCGAGGGTTCCTGCCTCACCGGCGGCTACCCCTGCATCAACTGCACTGCGCCGGACTTTGCCGACCCCGGCCATGGTTTCTTCAGCACACCGCAGGTGGCCGGTTTCCCGGTAGGCCTGCCCACCGACATGCCCAAGGCCTGGTTTGTCGCGCTGGCCACGCTGTCCAAATCCGCCACGCCGGCCCGGGTACGGCAGAATGCCACCCGCGACCGCCTGACCGTGCCACCCTCCCTGCCGAAAAAGAACAAAGCATGAGCCGCCGCATTCTTGGTCCCTTCAACCGTGTCGAGGGCGATCTGAACATCACGCTGGACTTTACCGATGGCAAGGTCAGCGCCGCCCGCGTCACCGCCCCGCTGTTTCGCGGTTTCGAACGGATATTGCTGGGCCGCGAGCCACTGGACGCGTTGGCCATCGTGCCGCGCATCTGCGGCATCTGTTCGGTATCGCAATCGGTGGCGGCGGCCAATGCGCTGTCTGCCCTGTATGGCATCAGCCCGCCAGCCAATGGCCTGCATGTGCGCAATCTGGTCCACGCAGTGGAAAACATTGCCGACCATCTCAGCCATTTCTATTTGTTTTTCATGCCGGATTTTGCCCGCGCCGACTACCAGTCCCAGCCCTGGCATGCGGACACCCTCGCCCGCTTCCAGGCCCAGCGCGGCAGTAGCGTCGCCCCCATGCTGGAGGCACGCGCCATCCTGATGCGTTTCATGGGCAGCCTGGCCGGTCACTGGCCGCACACGCTGTGCCTGCAACCGGGTGGCGTCACCAAGGTGGTGAGCGCAGCAGAACGGGTGCGCTTGCAGCAATGGTTGCGTACCTTCCGCCGTTATCTGGAACAGCACACCTTCGGCCTGCCGCTGGAAGCCATCGCGGCACTGGACTCGGCAGAGGCACTGGCAAACTACCGCCAGCAAGCCCCCAAGGCGGATTTCTCCAGCTTTCTGCACATTGCCGACAACCTGCAACTGCACCAGCTGGGCCGTAGCTACGACCGCTTCATTGCCGCCGATGCCTATGCCGCGCCGGATGGCTGCTGGAGCCGGCCGGGGTATGGCAGGACGGCAGTCGCCTGCCGCTGGAACTGGACGACATCAGCGAGGACAACCACAGCAGCTGGCTGGCTGGCGAGGGGTTCGGCAACGCCCTTGGCATA
>NZ_LNQV01000092.1 GCF_001515305.1 Aquitalea pelogenes | reverse complement strand
GGCTGCCGGCCGGCGTGGGCGGCAGCGGGGGCAGGGCTGGGCGGTGCATGCAGACTCCCGGGCAAAGGCTTGCCAAATGACGATGCCGCCAGTGTAGGAAGGAGGGTGGCCGGGAATCGTTGATACGAATCAATGCTATCGGGATGCCCGAATCCGTACATTTCGCCCCAGGTACCGGACGTGCCGGTGCAAGCACTTTGAGGAGGACGTGATGAGCGCGAGCTTCACCAAATCGACGGCCCGCAACATCTTTTACGGTGGGTCGGTGTTCTTTTTCCTGTTGTTCCTGGGGCTGACGCTGGATACCACCATGGCCCTGCCCAGCCATAACGCCAAGGCCAAGCTGACCGATGCGGCGGTGCGCGGCAAGAAGATCTGGGAGACGCGCAATTGTGGCGGCTGCCATACCTTGCTGGGCGAGGGGGCTTATTTCGGACCGGAGCTGGGCAATGTGTATGTGCGCCGTGGCCCGGATTTCATCAAGGGCTGGATGAAGGCCATGCCCACCAACGTACCCGGTCGTCGCCAGATGCCGCAGTTCCATCTGAACGAGGGCGAGCTGGACGACGTGGTGGCTTTCCTGAAATACACCTCCGAGATCAATACCAATAACTGGCCGCCCAATATCCAGGGCTGATCGCACCAGACCAATCGCTGACGGAGATACACATGAGCAATGCAAGTGCGGCAACGCTGGCGGCTGAACAAGCCCGTGCGCCAGCCCAGATCAAATACCGCTCGCAGGCGGTGGCCAAGCCTTATTTCATGGCGGCCATCGGCCTGTTCATCGGCCAGATCCTGTTTGGCCTGATCATCGGCCTGCAGTATGTGAAGGGGGACTTCCTGTTCCCGGCCATCAATTTCAGCACCGCGCGCATGGTGCACACCAACCTGTTGATTGTCTGGCTGCTGTTCGGCTTCATGGGGGCGGGTTACTTCCTGATTCCGGAAGAATGCGAGCGCGAGCTGTACAGCCCGAAACTGGCCATCATCACCTTCTGGGTATTCCTGGTTGCCGGTGCGCTGACCATTGTCGGCTACCTGGGCCTGCCCTATAACGTGCTGGCCCACCTCACCGGTAACGACTTGCTGCCCACCATGGGGCGCGGTTACCTGGAGCAGCCGCTCATCACCAAGGTGGGCATCGTGCTGGTGGCGCTGTCCTTTTTGTTCAACCTGTCGATGACGCTGCTGTCCGGCCGCAAGACCAGCATCAGCATCGTGATGCTGCTGGGGCTGTGGGGCCTGGCCATCTTCTTCCTGTTTTCCTTCGTCAACCCCAGCAACCTGGTGCTGGACAAGTACTTCTGGTGGTGGGTGGTACACCTGTGGGTGGAAGGCGTGTGGGAGCTGATCATGGGTGCCATGCTGGCCTTCGTGCTGGTGAAGGTGACCGGGGTGGACCGTGAAATCATCGAAAAATGGCTGTACCTGATCATTGCCATGACGCTGATCACCGGCATCATCGGTACCGGTCACCATTATTTCTGGATCGGCACACCGGCGTACTGGCAGGTATGGGGTTCCATCTTCTCCGCACTGGAGCCGGTGCCCTTCTTCATGATGACCATGTTTGCCTTCAATATGGTCAAGCGTCGCCGCCGTCAGCACCCCAACCAGGCTGCCACGCTGTGGGCGCTGGGCACCGGTGTGATGTCCTTCCTGGGCGCGGGCGTCTGGGGCTTTCTGGGCACGCTGTCGGTGGTGAACTACTACACCCACGGCACGCAGCTGACTGCTTCGCACGGTCACATGGCCTTCTACGGTGCTTACGCCATGGTGGTGCTGACCATGATTTCCTACACCATGCCGCTGCTGCGTGGCCGTGAAGCCAACAGCCCGCAAGCACAGAACGTGGAAAAACTGGCGTTCTGGGTGATGACCCTGTCCATCGTCGGCATCACGCTGTGCCTGACCGCTGCCGGTGCGACACAGGTGTGGTTGCAACGCATGTCCAGCGCACCGCTGTCCTTCATGGAAACGCAGGACCACATCATGCCGCTGTACTGGGCTCGTCTGGTGTGCGGTCTGGGCTTCTTCAGCGGCCTGATGCTGTACCTGATCAGCTTCTTTGTCACCGGCAAGCGCGAAGCCTGAGTGAACCGAGCAACAAGCGGCCCGCAAAGGGCCGTTTTTTCATTGGAGACAAACCATGCCTGCCGACAGCCTGCTGCTGGAAGACATACCGCAAGACCGTCATGTGCCGGGAGACCTAGCCATGTGGTGTTTCATCCTGGCCGAGCTGGCGGTGTTCGGCGTGTTCTTCCTGGTGTACGGCTATCACCGCTGGCGTGATCCGGCACTGTTTTCCCACGGCCAGCAGCAGCTGCACCTGCTGCTGCCCACGCTCAATACCTTGCTGTTGCTGGCGGGCAGTGCTGCCATCGTGGCCGCCGTGCGCGCCTTTGCGTTGAACCGTCAGCGCAGCGGGCGGCGCTGGCTGATGTCCACCATGCTGGCCGGTGGCGGTTTTCTGGTGCTCAAGGCCATCGAGCTGGGTGGCAAGTTTGCCGCTGGCATCACCCTGTCCAGCGGCGATTTCTGGATGTTCTACCTCTCGCTCACCGTGTTCCACTTTCTGCATGTGGTACTGGGCATGGTGATTGTCGCCGCCGTGTGGTGGCAGGCCCGCGACGGGCGCTATGCCGGTGCGGCCATTGATGGCGTGGAAACCGCAGCCGCCTACTGGCATATGGTGGACCTGGTGTGGATTGTGCTGTTTGCGCTGATTTACGTGGCGCGTTAAGCGCCGCAGTTTGTTGGCAGGGCTTATCTGGAATCAAGGCCATGGCCCTGCATGGCCGGTATCGTTGACCCCATGAACACACCCGCCCCCCTTACCCAATGGCTGTTGTGGGCCTGGCTCAGTGGCCTGACCCTGCTGGCGGCCGTGCTGGCTGAAACCGGCCAGCTGTCACAACACTGGCTGGCACCGCTGGTGCTGGGTTTTGCCTGGCTCAAGGGTTGGGTGGTCATCGAGCGATACATGGGGCTGCGCCATGCCCCGCACTGGCTGCGCGCCAGCGTGCATGGCTGGCTGCTGCTGGTGACCGGTGTGCTGCTGTTGAGTTTTCGCTAAGGAAAAGCCATGAACGCACCGCTGCGTCCCGAATTATCCGCGCCGTTCTACCAGCCACAGGGCGATGAATGCCAGCTGTTTGAAGCCGCCTGGCAGCAGCAGCTGCCGGTGTTGATCAAAGGCCCCACCGGCTGTGGCAAAACCCGCTTTGTCGCCCATATGGCGGCCCGGCTGGGCCTGCCGCTGATTACCGTGTCCTGCCATGACGACCTGTCCGCTGCCGACCTGGTGGGCCGCCACCTGATTGGCGATGGCGAAACCGTATGGTGCGACGGCCCGCTCACCCGTGCGGTGCGTCAGGGCGGCATCTGTTATCTGGATGAAGTGGTGGAAGCACGCAAGGACACCACCGTGGTGCTGCACCCGCTCACCGACGACCGCCGCATCCTGCCCATCGAACGCACTGGCGAAGTGCTGGTGGCCCCGCCCGGCTTCATGCTGGTGGTGTCCTACAACCCCGGCTACCAGCATGTGCTGAAAACCCTCAAGCCCAGCACGCGCCAGCGTTTTGTCGCCATGAGCTTCGATTTTCCGTCTGCCGAAGTGGAACAGCAGGTGGTGATGCAGGAATCCGGCCTTGCCGCGGCACAGGCGCAGCAACTGGTGACACTGGCCGGCCAGTTACGCCGCCTGTCCGGTTACGACCTGGACGAATCGGTCAGCACCCGCTTGCTGGTGTATGCCGCCAAGCTGATGGCATCGGGCATGCGCCCGGCGCTGGCCTGCCGTACCGCGCTGGCCGAACCGCTGAGCGACGAGCCGGACACCGTGGCCGCCTTGCTGGCCATCATTCACACCCAGTTTCCTGCCTGAGCGGGGCCTGTCATGGAAGATATCGTCGGCGGCTGGTGGGACAAGCTGGTCAAGCGCGCAGCCTATCGCGCTGGCCGAACCGCTGAGCGACGAGCCGGACACCGTGGCCGCCTTGCTGGCCATCATTCACACCCAGTTTCCTGCCTGAGCGGGGCCTGTCATGGA
>NZ_LNQV01000091.1 GCF_001515305.1 Aquitalea pelogenes | reverse complement strand
ACCCCGGCAAGCTCGCCCACTGGCGTGCCTGCCAGCACTGCCCGCAACGCCCACAAGGAGAAGGAGAACGCCATGACGCCAACCATCCTGCCTGACCCCGCCGTGCCGCCCCATGTACAGGACAACGCCAGCATGCTGCTGGCGGCGCTGCGCATTGCCCAGGCTGTGCGCCAGCTCACCGAACGCGGCCTGTCAGTAGTCAGCGCCAGCCTGCAACACACCGAGCGCCCCACCATCCGCATCCGCACCAGCCCGCGCTGCCAAGGGCTGATCGCCAGCGGCGACGCCGTCTATTACAGCTTTGGCCACGACACCTATTTCGGCCACTACCGCCAGGGCCAGTTCCAGCTGGAAGGCTGCCGCATCGTCTGGACCGAATTCGGCCACTAAACCCTCAGGAGACCACCATGCACGACACCCCCGTCAAGCAAGACTACCGCAGCCTGCGCCGCCAGACCGGGCTGAACCAGCAACAGTTCTGGAGCCGGGTTTTCGTCACCCAGTCCGGCGGCAGCCGCTACGAAAACGAGCGCAGCGTCCCCGCCCCGGTGGCCGAACTGGTGCGCCTGCACCACCAACTGGGCATCGACACCAGCAAGATCACCCCCGCCAATGCCGACCTGGTGCGTAGCCTGCTATCCGGCGACATCGACAGCGCCATGCTGGAAGCCACCGCCCAGCGCTGCCGGCTGGTGATGGCCGCCCTGGGCAACGGGGCCAGCGAACTGCTCACCCTCAGCGGCCACATCACCCGTGTACTGGGTACCCATACGGAGGCCCGGCCATGAGCACCCCGCAAGACTACAAACAGGACGCCCGCGGCCGGCTGGTGCCGCTGGAACACATCAAGCCCATCGACCTAGCACGGGACGAGCTGGTCAACGACATCGTCAACCGCGCCCGCCAGCTCAACCGCAGCCTGGCGGACTTCAAAACCGCCGTGTTTGCCGACATCAACGCCTTTGTCGAACTTTCCGGCGAACGCTACGGCGCGAAGCTGGGCGGCTCCAAAGGCAATGTAACGCTGCTCAGCTTTGATGGCCGCTACAAGCTGCTGCGTGCCATCCAGGACACGCTGGCTTTCGACGAAGGCCTGCAAGCCGCCAAAAGCCTGATCGACGAATGCCTGCATGAATGGACGGAAGACGCCCGCAGCGAAATCCGCGCCATCGTCGGCGACGCCTTCAATGTCGACAAGGCCGGCAACATCAGCACCGGCCGCATCCTCGGCCTGCGCCGTCTCGACATCCAGGACGAGAAATGGCAACGCGCCATGCAGGCGCTGTCCGACTCGGTGCGGGTGCAATGCTCCAAAAGCTACATCCGCATTTATGAACGCATCGGCGACAGCGACCAGTACCAGGCGCTACCGCTGGACATCGCAGCCGTTTGACCCACACACCACCAAGGAGAAACCCATGAACAAGCAACAACTCATCACCGCCCTGTCCGACAAGGCCGGCCTCAGCAAGGCCGACGCCCTGCGCCTGGTCGACGCACTGGAACAGACCATCCGCGAGCAAGCGCAGCAAGGCAATGAAGTCGCCTTCGCCAGCATCGGCCGCTTCAAGGTACGCACCAGCGCCGCCCGCACCGGCCGCAACCCCAAAACCGGCGAAAGCCTGGCCATCCCTGCGAAACGCAAGGTGGTGTTCCTGCCGGGCAAGGCCTTGAAAGACAGCCTCAACTAAAGCCCGCTAAAGCCCGGCATCGAGCCGACCGTTAACCCGGCCGGCTCCGTAACGGGTTTTAACGCCATATGGGGGAACCGATGAAAGACACACGCCAGGCGCTGATCGCCAAACTGCACATCGCCCGCCAGCAACTGGCCATGGCAGATGCCGACTACCGCAGCCTGCTGGCGCGCATCGCACCCGGCTGCTCCAGCAGTACCCAGCTGGACCTGCTGCAGTTATTGCAGGTGCTGGCGGAAATGCAGCGCCTGGGTTTTGTCCCCAAGCCCGGCCCACGCCATGGCAAACGGCCACAACCCACGGCAGGCCGCCAGGCGCTGATGGGCAAGATAGAGGCACTACTAGCCGAAGCCCGTCGCCCCTGGCCCTACGCCGACGCCATGGCCAGACGGATGTTCCAGATTGACAAGGTGGATTGGCTAAACGGGCAGCAACTGCACAAACTGACAGCCGCGCTCATGCTTGATGCACGGCGCGCCGGGAGAAAAACGGAATGAAACTGGAACAGGTTCAACACTTGCTACCAGAAATGGCGCAACTCATCGCCAGCCTCATCGGCCTGCCTAGAGCGCTCAAGCTGATCGAAACCTGGGGCGGCACCACTTTCCCCATCAGCAAAAACCAGCGCCGTCAGGGACAAATCCGCTACGAAGCCCTGGCCGAGGTGGTGGGCGTGGACGCTGCAAACATCCTCACCCGCCACTTTGGCGGCGAGGTGCTGGCCATCCCGCGCTGCGCCGCCGCCCTGCGCGCCATGCGCAACCAGCAGATCCGCGACAGCTTCGACACCCTCACCCGCCACCACCCCGCCAGCCATGCGGTGCACCAGCTGGCGCGGCAGTACCAGATCACCGAACGGCAGGTGTGGAGCATATTGAAGACGGCAACTGACCGGACAGCGGGAGACCAACAAGGGCTGTTGTTCTAGGCTGGGAGATTTACCCAAGGAGACCCCATGCGCCCCATCTGGCTGCCCTTGCTGGCCCTGACACTACTCACCGGTTGCAATGACGACAAGCTCAAGACGCTGGAAGCAGAAAACCAGCAAATGAAAGCCCGCTTACGGATACTGGAGACTGAACACCCATCAATAGATGTAGCGAAACTGGAAGCCTTTGGCAAAGATCAGCTGGGCACCTCCATACCGGATGATGACACGCCGGGATTTCAACGGGCGCGCGCCAGCCTCGCCGGGGTGAATGCCGTACGTGGTGCGCTGGAAAAAGTCAGTCCGCTCACCACCAAAGCAGAGATTGAACAGCAACTATTGAATCCCCTGCATGCGCTGCAGGATATGTGGCCCGCTTATATCAGCCCGGCCAATCAGCAAATTGACCCGATGTTCCAATCCTGTCGCGATCTGCCCATTGTGCTGCGTATCGGCATAGAAGCCGGGGCCGTTGGTAATAAAACCGTGTTGAACCTGACGAGCGACCTGGAAAAACATATTCGGTTTGAATGTGCGCTGGCACTGAGTGCGGCAACCATCAAATCCAAGCACAAGCAGGAGGGCAAGCAGTGACCCACGCTTACACACTGCCCGAAAGCCCAGTGTAGAATCAGCAAATCAGCGGCTAGCATGCGTGCAGGAGTGTCGAAACTCTTTCACTACCGGATCACCCCACGCCCGTTAGCCGTGGCTTTTTTGCGCCCCCGCCTTGCCTGCATGGCGGGGGTGGCACGGCTTATGGCCGGGAGGGTGACGGATACAAGACCCGTCAGGGGAAGAAGTCCACCGTGTAGTGACGGTTTCGAACCTCCCGGCCACCATCCTGTTGATGCTGGTCCATCCGTATCGAAACGGAGTCACTACAATGGATCATCTGCAAACCTTTAGCGGCCAGCTGGCCGGCCAACCCTGCCTGCTGGTGAACGCCCGTCAGCTGCACGCCTTCCTACAAGTGGGGCGTGACTTCTCCAACTGGATCAAGCAACGCATTGAAGACTATGGCTTTGAGGCCGGTCTCGACTTTTCGCCCGTTTTGGCGAAAAAGTCCGGCGAAAAGTCTGCTAGCCATGGGCAGACCCAGTCAGGACTACCATCTCAGCCTGGACATGGCCAAGGAACTGGCCATGGTGGAACGCAGCCCGCGTGGCCGCGAAGCGCGCCGCTACTTCATCCAGATGGAACAGACCGCCCTCGCCCTGCAGCGGCAGCAACCCGCCCTGATGCAAGCCCTGCAACAGGCGCTGCTGGAAGCACGGCCACGCTGGGCCCAGCTGCAACGCTACCAGCGCCTGGGCCTGCAACACAGTGAAATGGCACGGCTGTGCAGCATCAGCCCGGACACGGTACGGCAACAACTCAAGCACATGGCCAGCCTGCAACTGGTGGACTACCGGCCACAGCCACGCCTACTGCGTCCCCACCAACAGGAGCTGGCCCTCCCTTTGCCTCCGGCAGACGGAAGCCAGCCATGAGCAAGGTCATCCCGCTGCTCCCGGCATGTGCCACCCCGCCCGGCTTGAACAACGAGCAGGACCCGGATGTGCTGGCCCTGCGTAACCTGCTGGAGCAAGCCCTGCTACCCATCCCCGCCGCACCGGACTGGGCACGCTGCCTGCACCTGCTGGAAGAGATTCACGCCGCCGTGCAAACCCTGCTGACTCGCCAGCGTTAACCTGCTGGAGCAAGCCCTGCTACCCATCCCCGCCGCACCGGACTGGGCACGCTGCCTGCACCTGCTGGAAGAGATTCACGCCGCCGTGCAAACCCT
>NZ_LNQV01000090.1 GCF_001515305.1 Aquitalea pelogenes | reverse complement strand
GGATGGCATCAACGACTCGCTGGCGCTGAAGGCCGGTGCGGTTGGCGTGGCCATGGGAGCCAGCGCAGCCGATATTGCCGTGGCCGCTGCCGATGTGGTAGGACAGGCACTGGCCATGGACAGGGTGGTGGCGCAGGTGCTGCCCGCGGGCAAACTCAAGGAAGTACAGGCAGAAATCAGCGCCGGTTACCGCCCGCTGGTGGTGGGGGATGGCATCAACGACTCGCTGGCGCTGAAGGCCGGTGCGGTTGGCGTGGCCATGGGAGCCAGCGCAGCCGATATTGCCGTGGCCGCTGCCGATGTGGTGCTGATCAGCCATGATTTGCGCCGCCTGGCCACCGCCATCAGGCTCAGCCGCCTGTGCCGCCGGGTACTGGCACAAAACGTGGTGCTGGGGCTCGGCTGGGCGGTGGCACTCACCCTGCTGGCCGCCTTTGGCCTGCTGGGCAGTGCCGGCCTGCTGCTGGCGGCTGTGCTGCACAATCTGAGCACCCTGCTGGTGATGGCCAATGCCGGACGCCTGCTGCGCTTTCACGAACCCTTGTCCGCCGTCACCCACAAGGGCTGAGCGGCAATGCAGGGCGGCAAGGGCTATGCTGCATGAACCGTATGCCAGCGCTGGCGCAAGCCTGCAGCTTTGTGTCCCGCCGCTGAATGTCAGCCCCACGGCTTTGCCCTAGCATGGATGCACCATGGAACTCGAAATCGCCAAAATCTTTGTCGCCCTGCTGGTGCTGGTCAACCCGCTGGGGGCCATTCCCATCTTCATCAGCCTGACCCCTACTTCCAGTCAGCTGGAACGCAAGCGCATAGCCAAGACCACCACACTGGCGGTGGCGGTGGTGCTGTGCCTGTTTGCCGTGGTGGGCGAAACCCTGCTGCGCTTTCTCGGTATCAGCATCGGTTCCTTCCAGGTAGGTGGCGGCTTGCTGGTGATGCTGATTGCCATTGCGCTGATGAATGCCAAGCCGGCTCCTACCAAGACCACCAAGGAAGAGCAGTCCGAGGCCGAAGCCAAAACCAATATCGCAGTAGTACCCATGGCCATTCCGCTGCTCACCGGTCCCGGCACCATTTCCACCGTCATCATTTATGCCTCCACCGCCCATTCCTGGGTGCAGGTGGTGTATCTGCTGATCAGCAGCCTGCTGGTAGCCATTACCTGCTATGGCGCGCTGGTGCTGGCCTCCCCCATCAGCCGCCTGCTGGGCCAGACCGGCATCAATATCGTCAACCGGGTGATGGGCATGCTGCTGGCGGCGGTGTCAGTCGAGATCATCGTCGATGGCCTGTACCGGCTGTTTCCGCAGCTGACGCGCTAAGCCAGCGGTTTGATCTGGCGCAAACAGCTGTACCGAAACTGTATGCATCAGCGGCAGCGCCACCCGGATTCAATACAAATCAAGCCTTTGTTTTTATAGATAAAATAAAAATCTGTACTGATAAAACCAGCTTGATCTGTGCATTGTCTGTCATGGTGACAGCGCCTAAAAAGAGCGGGTTATCCTTCCGGAGCCCGCAGCATGAGCCAGCCCGTCCCCATCAAGATTTACCCCCGCCTGACCAGTGGCCGTTTCAACAACATCCGCGTGGCACTGGTCATCCTCACCCAGCTGGTTTTCCTCGGCCTGCCATGGCTGCAATGGAATCATCGCCAGGCGGTGCTGTTTGACCTGGAACGCCACCAGTTCTTCGTATTCGGTGCCAGCTTCTGGCCGGAGGACTTTGTCTATCTGGCCGCCCTGCTGGTGGTCAGCGCACTGGGCCTGTTCTGGTGGACCACGCTGGCCGGGCGGCTGTGGTGCGGTTATTCCTGTCCGCAAACGGTGTACACCCAGATCATGCTGTGGATCGAGCGGCTGGTGCTGGGCGACCACAAGGCCAGACGCAAGCTGGATGCCGCCCCCAACAGCGCCGGCAAGCTGCTGAAAAAGGGGCTGGCCCACAGCCTGATGTTGCTGTTTTCGCTGTGGACCGGCTTTTCGCTGGTGGCCTACTTTGCCCCGGCAGGCGAGTTGGCAAGCAATCTGTGGCAGGGTCAGGCCGGGCCGTGGGAAGTGTTCTGGATATTGTTCTACGCGGCCTTCACCTATTTGCTGGCCGCACTGCTACGCGAAAAGGTGTGCAGCCACATGTGCCCTTATGCCCGCTTTCAGGGCGCGATGTTCGACCGTGACACGCTGATCATTTCCTACGATGCCCGCCGTGGCGAACCACGCGGCAAGCAGGCCGACAAATCCGCCGGTGGCTGCATCGACTGCGGCATCTGCGTGCAGGTTTGCCCTACCGGCATCGACATCCGCAACGGCCTGCAATACGAGTGCATCGGCTGCGCGGCCTGCATCGACGCCTGCGACCAGGTGATGGACCAGCTGCACGCCCCGCGCGGGCTGATCCGCTACACCAGTGAGGCGGCACTGGAAGGCAGGCAACACAGCAAACCGGCATGGCAGCGGCCACGCGTGCTGTTTTACAGCAGCCTGTTGCTGGGCATCATCAGCCTGTCAGTGTTCAGCTTTACCCAGCGGCTGCCATTCAAGGCCGACATCCTGCGCGACCGTGCCAGCCTGGTGCGGGAAACCGACGATGGCTGGCTGGAAAACAGCTATAGTGTGCGGCTGATCAACAGCAGCGAATCTGCCCAGCGCCTGGCCATCAGCGTGGAAGGCCTGCCCGGCATCCGGCTGGTAGCGGCCACGCCGACAGTCAGCCTGGCCGCCACCGCCACCGAAACCATCGGCGTGCGGGTGCAGGTAGCACCTGAAAACGCAGCCCGCGGGGCCAATGACATCCGTTTTGTCATTCGTTCGCTGGCGCAACCGGCGCATGTGCTGCAGGAAAAAAGCAGCTTTATCGGCGAATGAGCACCCCATCCGCGAGTAATCAGTCCATGAGCAAAACCCAGCAACTGGCGCAGTTGTTCCGCCACGCCATCGAACAGGGCCAGCTGCGCGCCGGTGACCGCATGCCCTCCTTGCGCCAGCTGTGCCAGGACCATGGCGTCAGCCTGACCACCGCCCAGCGCGCTTATGCCGAGCTGGAGCGGCAGGGCTTGCTGCAGGCGCTGCCGCGCTCCGGCTTCCGTGTGTGTCCACCGGCAACACGCGCAGCACCGGCCGAAACCGCAGCGCCGCAAACCCTGCGCATGGAACACCTGACCACCGCCCTGCCCATGCCCTGGGGCTGCCCCTTCATCAACCCGGCGCTGATCAACACCACACCGATGAACCGGGCGCTGGGCCGCGCCTTGCAGGACTACCGCGACGCCCTGTCCAGCACGCCGCTGGAAGGTTTTGACGGCCTGCGCCGCGAGCTGGGGCTGCACTATCTGAGTCAGGGCATTGCGCTGGCGGGGGACGAGCTGCTGATTACCTGCGGTGGCATGGAAGCACTCACCCTGGCCATGCGCGCGGCGGTCAGCGCCTCCGGCAGCCAGAGCATGATAGTGGTGACGCCAGCCTTCCCGGCAGCACTGGAACAACTGCGCCATCTGGGCATTGCCATTCTGCCTGCCGCCCTGTCCGAGCAAGGCAGCCTGGACCTGGCCGCAGTGGAAGAAACGCTGCGCGAGCAACGTCCGGCCGGCATCGTGCTGATGGCCAACTTCCAGCACCCCACCGGCCTGGTGATGCCGGAAGCGCAAAAGCGCGCGCTGGTGGCACTGGCCGAGCAATACCGGGTATGCATCATCGAGGACGACACCTACCGCGAACTGTACTTCGGCAAGCAGGGGGCCAGCCCGCTCAAGGCCTACGACCGTAGCGGCACGGTGCTGCACTGCTCGTCGTTCAGCAAATCGCTGGCACCGGGTTACCGGGTAGGCTGGATTGCAGCCGGGCGCTTGAGCGACACCGTGCGCGGGCTGAAGCTGTGCAGCTCGCTGGGCACCCCCCTGCCCAGCCAGATGGCGCTGGCACGGCTGTTGGCCACCGGTCAGCACGGCGACATGCTGACTCGGCTGCGTGCCAGCCTGCGGCAGCGGCGCGATGCCATGGTGCAGCAAATCATGGAGAGTTTTCCGGCGGGCAGCCGCTTGCTGCGCGCCGAGGGCGGCTATTTCCAGTGGGTGGTGTTGCCCGAAGGGCTGGACTGTGCGGCCTTGCTGCCGCTGGCCATCGAACAGGGCATACATTACGCACCGGCCACGCTGTTCTACCCGCACCCGGTGGCGGCCAATGCCTTGCGGCTTAACTTCAGCTTTTTCGACCCGCTACACCAGCGCGAGGGCGTTGCCCTGTTAGGCGCACTGCTGCGGCAAGCCATGGAGTGACAGCGCTTGCCGTGACGCTCAGCCCGGCGGGGTGGACGGGTCGGACTGGGCGGTCAGCGATTTGCGTTCATACACCGCCTGCGCCAACGTGCTCAGGTCGACGTATTCCAGCTCGCCACCCACCGGCAGTCCACGCGCAATGCGCGACACCTTGGGGCCGCGGCCCTTGAGCAGCTCGGCAATCATGTGGGCGGTGACTTCGCCCTCGGCAGTAAAATTGGTGGCAATCACCACCTCTTCCACCACATCATCCAGCGCCCGCACCATCAGCTTGTCCAGGTTCACTTCCTTGGGGCCGATATTGTCCAGCGGCGAAATACGCCCCATCAGCACGAAATACAGGCCCTGATAGCATTTGGCCTGCTCCAGCGTCATCAGGTCGGCCGGCATTTCCACCACGCACAGCTGGTCCGGCCTGCGCTCCGGGTCGGCACAGATGCTGCACAGCGGGGTTTCGCTGAAGGTATTGCAGCGTTCGCAATGGGTGAGATGGTTCAGCGCCCGATCCAGCGCCCGCGCCAGCTTGTCCGCCCCGGTCTTGTCCCGTTGCAGCAAATGGAAAGCCATGCGCTGGGCGGTTTTGGGGCCGACACCGGGCAGCACTTTCAGGGCAGCAATCAGTTGTTCAAGCGCGGGTGGGTTTTTCATCGGCAATCCGGAATACGGGTTTGGCAAAGGGGAACAGGCAAGGCATCAGTCGTCCGGCGCGCCTGCGGGTAACGCGGCAGGTCGTCGTCCAGGTGAAACCAGGGAATGGCACTGGACGTCCATTCATGACAGTCAGGCCGCAATACCGCTGGCGTTTCCAGCGTGGGAATGGTGATTTCCACCCGCCCGCTGCCATCGGTGCATTCATAAAACAGGGTGGAACCGCACTGCCCGCAAAAATGCCGCAGGCCGAGCGCCGAGGAGCGGTAAGCGGTGGTGCTGCCTTGCCAGCGCACGGCACCGGCGGGGTATAGCGCCCCCAGGTACACCGGTGCGCCGCTGGCCAGCTGGCAGGTCTTGCAATAGCAGTAAGTCACGCTTAAAGGGCGGCCATGGCATTGATAGCGCACCGCCCCGCACAGACAACGTCCCTGCAATACCTGCTCCATGCCGACTCCCACTCCCACAGGCTGTCAATCATTGGCGGGCCCCGCCAGTTGCAAGGGGCTTGGAGCCGCTGACAAAACCTCGCAGAGCACCCGAGTCAAGGCGCGCCGACGCAGACAGTACAGTGAGTACGGCAAGTCGGCGCAACGCAGAATCAGGGGTTTTGTGAGCGGGTCTTAGAACGGCAGTTTCATGCCGGCCGGCAGATTCAGGCCGTTGGTAAAGCCGGACATTTTTTCCTGGGAAGTGGCTTCCACCTTGCGTACCGCGTCGTTGACAGCGGCAGCAATCAAGTCTTCCAGCATTTCCTTGTCTTCCTTGGCATCGTCCAGCAGGCTGTCGTCGATGGACACGCGCTTCACATCGTGAGCACAAGTCATGACGATTTTCACCAGACCGGCACCGGACTGGCCTTCCACTTCCACGGTGGCCAGTTCTTCCTGGGCCTTCTTCATGTTTTCCTGCATTTGCTGGGCTTGCTTCATCAGACCAGCGATACCGTTTTTACCGAACATGTCACAACTCCTGCAAAGGTTGAATCGTTTCCGCCACCAGCGTGGCGCCCATTTCGCGCACCAGTTGCTGGATGACCGGATCGTTTTCCAGGCATTGTCGGGCCTGGGCCAGTTGTTCCTGACGATGACGGGCACCCTGCATGGCCGGTGTTTCCAGCCCCAGTTCCTCGATTGTCACCACCAGTTCGACCGGCTGACCGAATTGTTCGGTCAGCGCAGCCTTGAGTTTTTCCTGATAGTCGCGGGTGGCCATGTGACGGAAGCTGTCCGGCACGGCCAGTTCCAGTCGCGACTGGCTCCAGTTTTTCAGCACGGCATTGTGTGCCAGCATGCGGGCGGCACCCAGGCGGGTACCCAGCAAGCCCACCAGCGCACTCCAGTCGCCATCAAACTGATAGGCCACCGTTTCCGTCAGCTCGGCTTCCTCGGCCATGGCATAGGCAGGCAAGGCATCGTCGGCATCGTCCCACGGCGCAGCGGTTTCCAGTTCGCTGTCTTGCTCGCTGGCTTGGTCTTCAGCTTCAGGCGTCTCTTCAGCAGGCGCGGATGCAGCAAGCGGCGCTACCACAGCAGGCGCAACTTGCGGTTTGGCTACCGCCTCCACCGGCGCTTGTGGCGGTGCAACAGGCTCAGGCCGGGGCGCAGGTTCCGGGTCGGCGTCGGCCGCCGGGGAAGCC
>NZ_LNQV01000009.1 GCF_001515305.1 Aquitalea pelogenes | reverse complement strand
GGTGGGCCGCTTGCTGGCCGCCTGCGCTGGGATGCCGGTGAGGATTTGTCCCGGCTGGTGGGCGATGTCGCCGCCAATCGCCTGCAGCGTGTGGCGCGTGCCTCGCTGGGCTTCAAGGGTGAGATTGCCTGGCGCCTGCTGGAAAACTGGGTGGAGCACCTGCGGGAAGAAGCCCCCATGCTGGCCAGCCGTCAGGCAGTAGGCGGCTTTGTGGCCGCAGTGGATGGCCTGCGTGACGATGTGGCGCGCAGCGAAAAACGACTGGCGCTGCTGGAAGCGGCGCTGGCGCAAACCAAGGAATAAGGGCAAGCCCGTTCTCATTATGCGGATTTCGCGTTTTTTCAAGATTGTTTCCACGCTGTACCGCTATGGCCTGGATGATTTTTTCCAGGGCCATTCCCGGCTGGGCTTTGTCCACAGTTTGCTGAAACTGTGCCCGGTGCCGCGCGATGTCAGTGCACCGCTGCCTGAGCGGGTCAGGCTGGCGCTGGAAAGCCTGGGGCCGATTTTCGTCAAGTTCGGCCAGGTGCTGTCCACCCGGCGCGACTTGTTGCCGCCGGACTATGCCGACGCGCTGGCCCATTTGCAGGACCGTGTCGCCCCGTTTGATGGTGCACTGGCGCGGCAGGTGATCGAACAGAGCTTCGGCCAGCCAGTAGAAAATTTGTATGTCGATTTTGAGATCACCCCGGTGGCCAGTGCCTCGGTGGCTCAGGTACACAAGGCCTGGCTGAAACAGCCGGATGGCAGCCGTGGCCGCGAAGTGGCGGTGAAGGTATTGCGCCCCGGCATCCAGCCGGTGATCGAGCAGGACCTGGCCTTGATGGCCACCCTGGCGGGCTGGGTGGAACGCTTTTTCATCGACGGCAAGCGGCTGAAGCCGCGCGAGGTGGTGGCCGAGTTCGACAAATACCTGCACGACGAACTGGACATGATGCACGAGGCAGCCAATGCCTCGCAGCTGCGCCGCAACTTTACCGGTTCGGACATGCTGATCGTGCCGGAGGTGTTTTACGACTACAGCAACCGGCAGGTGCTGACGCTGGAATGGATGCACGGCACGCCGGTGGGCCAGATTGAGCGCCTGCGCGAGCAGGGCGTGGACCTGCGGAAGCTGTCGCGCTTCGGGGTGGAAATCTTCTTCACCCAGGTATTCCGTCACGGTTTTTTCCATGCAGACATGCATCCGGGCAATATCTTCGTGGCGGAAGATGGCCGCTATATCGCGCTGGATTTCGGCATCGTCGGCAGCCTGACCGACGAGGACAAGCATTATCTGGCGGTCAACTTCCTGGCTTTCTTCAACCGTGACTACCACCGGGTGGCCACCGCGCATATCGAATCGGGCTGGGTGCCGAAAGAAACACGCGCCGAAGAGCTGGAGGCTGCGGTGCGCACGGTGTGCGAACCCATCTTTGAAAAGCCGCTGTCGCAGATTTCCTTTGGCCTGGTGCTGCTGCGCCTGTTTGAAACCAGCCGCCGCTTCAATGTGGAAATCCAGCCGCAGCTGGTATTGCTGCAGAAAACCCTGCTCAATATCGAGGGCCTGGGCCGCCAGCTGGATCCGGAGCTGGACTTGTGGGACACCGCCAAGCCCTTCCTCACCAAGTGGATGAACGAGCAGATCGGCTGGCGTGGCATGTTGCGCACACTCAAGCAGGAGGCCCCGCAATGGGCCACCACCCTGCCCACGCTGCCGCGCAAGCTGAACGAGGCCTTGTCGGCAGCCAAGAGCGATTTGCTGGTGGAGGGTTATATGCATCTGATGCGCGAGCAGAAACGGCAGAACTTCCTGCTCAGCCTGATTGCCATCCTGCTGACCGCCTTGCTGGTCAAATCCTTGCTCTAGCCCTTACGGGCCGGCAGTAAAAAAAGCACGCCTCTGGCAATCAGACGCGTGCTTTTTTCATGGCTGATGTGAAGCTGACTCAGCCGGCGATGGCGCTTTCCCTTGCGTGCAGGGCGGCCGGCACATGCAGTGGGGCGGCGGTGCGGGCGCGGATATCCACCACGCTGACATCCGGTGCCAGCTCTTGCAGATGCAGGCCGTCTGCTTCCACCCGGATCACGCCCAGATCGGTGATGATCAGGCTGACTACCCCCACGCCGGTCAGGGGCAGGGTGCAGCGCTCCAGCAGCTTGGCTTCTTCCGTGCCGTCCTTTTTCTTGGCCGTGTGTTCCATTAGCACCACCACCTTGCCGACACCGGCCACTAGGTCCATAGCCCCGCCCATGCCCTTGACCATCTTGCCCGGAATCATCCAGTTGGCCAGGTCGCCATGCTGGCTGACCTGCATCGCGCCGAGGATGGCCAGATTGATCTTGCCGCCGCGAATCATGCCAAAGGAGTCGGCCGAGCTGAAAATGGCCGAGCCGGGCAGGGTAGTGATGGTTTGCTTGCCAGCGTTGATCAGGTCCGGGTCTACCTCGTCCTCGGTCGGAAACGGGCCAATGCCCAGCAGGCCGTTTTCCGATTGCAGCCACACTTCCATGCCGTCCGGCACATGGTTGGCCACCAGCGTGGGCAGGCCGATGCCCAGGTTCACATAAAAGCCATCCTGCAATTCCTGTGCTGCCCGTGCAGCCATTTGTTCGCGTGTCCAGGCCATGTTCATGCCTCCGTCAGGGCGGCAGCGCGCACGGTGCGCTGCTCGATGCGTTTTTCGGGATGGGCATTCAGCACCAGTCGCTGCACGAAAATGCCGGGGGTGTGGATGGCGTCAGGGTCCAGCATGCCGTTTTCGACAATTTCTTCCACTTCGGCCACGGTGATGCGTCCGGCCATCGCCACATTGGGATTGAAATTGCGCGCGGTGCGGCGGTAAACCAGGTTCCCGGCCCGGTCGCCTTCCAGGCCTTGACCAGGGCAATGTCGGCAAACAGGGCTTGTTCCAGAATGTGCGGGTGACCGTTGAATTCGCGCACCTCCTTGCCTTCGGCCACCAGTGTGCCGTAGCCGGTGCGGGTGAAGAAGGCCGGAATACCGCTGCCGCCGGCGCGCAGTTTTTCTGCCAGCGTGCCTTGCGGGGTGAATTCCAGTTCCAGTTCGCCGCTCAGGTACTGGCGTTCGAACTCCTTGTTCTCTCCGACATAGGACGACACCATCTTGCGGATTTGCCGGGTTTGCAGCAGCAGGCCCAGGCCAAAGCCGTCCACCCCGGCATTATTGGAAATGGCAGTGAGATTGCGCACGCCGCTGTCGCGCAGTGCAGTGATCAGCGCTTCGGGAATGCCGCACAGGCCGAAGCCGCCCACGGCAATGGTCTGGCCGTCGGCCACAATGTCCGTCAGTGCGCTGGCGGCATCCGGGTAAAGCTTGTTCATCGTATTGTCCTTGCTTTGCTTATTGGGCAGTCCAGCCGCCATCCATGGCCCAGGCGGCACCGCGTACCTCATCGCCAGCCGGGCTGCACAAAAACACCGCCAGTGCTCCCAGTTGCGCCGGGGTGACAAACTGGCCGGAGGGTTGTTTTTCGGCCAGCAAATCGTGCTGGGCTTGTTGTGGGCTGATGCCCTGTGCGCTGGCGCGGTCGGCAATCTGCTGTGCCACCAGCGGGGTGAGCACCCAGCCGGGACAAATGGCATTGCAGGTGACCGGGCTGTGGGCAGTTTCCAGTGCCACGGTCTTGGTGAGGCCCAGCACGCCATGCTTGGCTGCCACATAGGCGGACTTTCCGCTGGAAGCCACCAGCCCGTGGGTGGAGGCGATATTGATGATGCGGCCCCAGCCGCGCTGGCGCATCAGCGGCAGCAGCAGGCGGCTGGTATGGAATACCGCGCTCAGGTTGATGGCCAGCACCTTGTCCCACTGGGCGGGCGGAAAGGCTTCGATCGGGGCTACATGCTGGATGCCGGCATTGTTCACCAGAATGTCCACGCCGCCGGTTTCGTGCGCGGCAAAGGCGCACAGCGCGTCAATCTGGGCCGGATCGGACAAATCGGCCGGATGATGCCAGGCCTGCACGCCATGGCTGCGGATCAGAGCCAGAGCAGCTTCGATGTCGCCAAAGCCGTTGAGCACGATATCGGCCCCCGCTTCGGCCAGTGCCAGGGCAATGCCCAGACCGATGCCGCTGGTGGAGCCGGTAACCAGCGCAGTTTTGCCTGCCAGTGTTGTCATGTTGATCGTCCTGTCTGGCCCTGCGTAGTGCAGGGCCGGTGGATGGGATTACCTGATGGAATCAGACCAGCCCGGTGAGATAGAAAACGGTAATCACAAAGAACACCGCCAGCGTCTTGATCAGGGTGACGGCAAAGATGTCGCGGTAAGCCTCGCGGTGGGTGAGGCCGGTGACCGCCAGCAGGGTGATCACCGCGCCGTTATGCGGCAGCGTGTCCATACCGCCACTGGCCATGGCCACCACCCGGTGCAGTACTTCCAGCGGAATGCCCGCCGCCTGGCAGGCGCTGATGAACTGTTCGCCCATCGCTGCCAGCGCAATGCTCATGCCGCCGGAAGCCGAGCCGGTGACGCCGGCCAGCGTGCTGACCGTGACCGCGGCATTCACCAGCGGGTTGGGAATGCTCTGCAAGGCATGACCAATCACCATGAAGCCGGGCAGGGCGGCAATCACCGCACCAAAGCCGTATTCCGAGGCGGTGTTCATGGCGGCCAGCATGGCACCGGCAATCGCTCCCTTGCTGCCTTCGGCAAAGCGCTCCTTGATGGCGGGCCAGGCGGTGAGGGCGACAAAGGCAATGCCCAGCAGCAAGGCGGCTTCCACCGACCAGATGGCGGTGACGGTGGAAATCTGGGTGGTGACCGGCTTGGCCATGCCGGCCAGATGCAGTTCGTGACTGCTGCCGTACCAGGCGGGAATCCAGCGGGTAAAGGCAAAGTTGCTGATGCCGATCAGCAGCAGCGGGGCAATGGCCAGCCAGGGCGAGGGCAGGCTGCTGGTGTCGATGTGTTCCGGCTCGTTGCGCAAATCGGTGCCATAGCCTTCGCCCTTGGCCATCAGGCTGCGGCGGCGCCATTCCAGATAAGCCAGCCCCACCAGGGTGATGAACACCGCACCGCAAATACCCAGTGCCGGGGCCGCCCAGGCGGTGGTCTTGAAAAAGGTGGTGGGGATGATGTTCTGGATTTGCGGCGTGCCGGGCAGGGCGTCCATGGTGAAGGAAAACGCGCCCAGGGCCACGGTGCCGGGAATCAGCCGCTTGGGGATATTGCTCTGGCGGAACAGTTCGGCGGCAAAGGGGTAGACGGCAAACACCACCACGAACAGCGATACCCCGCCATAGGTCAGCAGTGCACATACCGCCACGATCACGGCGATGGCGCGCTTTTCACCGATAAAGCGGATGACGGCGGCAACGATGGATTTGGAAAAGCCGGACATCTCCACCAGCTTGCCGAATACCGAACCCAGCAAGAACACCGGGAAGTACAGCTTGATGAAGCCCACCATCTTGTCCATGAACAGTCCGCTGAATGCGGGTGCCACAGCGGAGGGGTCGGTCAGCAGCACTGCGCCCAGGGCGGCCAGTGGTGCCATCAGGATAACGCTGTAGCCGCGATAAGCGGCCAGCATCAGGAAGAACAGGGCCAGCAAGACCACGATAAAGCTCATGGTGTTTCTCCTCAATCATTGTTGTATGGCCTGTGCAAGACCGGACGATCATGGGGTTGCCCCATGTCGGTGCGTTGATATTGCAGGAAGCGTGCCAGATTTGCTGTTTGTTTTAAATCAATGACTTGCCGTGATTTCAGGGCGGGAGGCTGGCTTGTTGTCTCGATTTGGAGACGAACTGGACGGTACTGCACGGCAGGAAAGCCTTGTGGCAGCAGGAAAAGCGGGGAAGTCTCGATTTGTAGACGCCGTCTCTGTTTGGAGACGGCTAGCGGGAATGGTCGGGTTGTGTTTCAGAAATCACTTGGGTTGATGCCCAGTGCAGCCAGCTTTTTGTACAAGGTGGCGCGGCCCATGCCCAATTGCCGCGCGGCGCTGGGCACATGGCCCTGACAGGCTTGCAAGGCCTGGCGTAGCAGCTGGGCTTCATAGTGGGCCATTTGCTGCTGGTAGCTGGCACCGACCGGGGCAGCAGCAGTGCTCGGCTTGCCCAGCAGGGCGTTGATGTCTTCTTCGTCCAGCAGGCTGCCGCGCCCCAGCATGCTGGCACGTTCCAGAATATTGCGCAGTTCGCGCACATTGCCGGGCCAGTGATAGGCGGCCAGCCTTTGCAGGGCGGCATGGCTGATCTGCTGGCGCGCCACATGGCCGTGCCGCGCCAGCTGGGCGAGCAACGACTCGGCCAGTTCCGGCAGGTCTTGCAAATGGGCGCGCAAGGGCGGCAACTGGATGGTGAGTACGTTCAGCCGATAGTAAAGATCGGCACGGAAGCTGCCAGCAGCCACTTTTTCTTCCAGCCGGGCCGAGGTGGCGGCAATGATGCGGATGTCCGCCCGCAGCACGCGGTTGGCACCCAGCTGTTCGAATTCCTTGTCCTGCAGCACGCGCAGCAGCTTGGCTTGCAGGCTGGCCGGCATGTCGCCTATTTCATCCAGAAACAGCGTCCCGCCATCGGCCAGTTGCAGCTTGCCGATGCGGCCTTTCTTGTCCGCGCCGGTATAGGCATTGGGGCTGGCACCAAACAGCTCGGCTTCCAGCAGGGTGTCGGGAATGGCCGCCATATTGAGGCTGACCAAGGGCTTGCCGGCGCGGGGCGAGGCAGCATGAATGGCATGCGCCAGCACTTCTTTGCCGGTGCCGGTTTCGCCCAGCAGCAATACCGCACCTTCCAGCGGGGCGGCCAGCATGGCCTGACGCCGGACTTCGCTGATCTGGCTGCTGTGGCCGACAAAATCGTCAAAACTGTATTTGGCACGCCGCGCCTGCGCCAATGATTCGCGCGTGGCCGCCAGCTCCTCGCCCAGCCGGGCAAACTTGGCCACCAGCGGTGCCAGTGATTGAATCTGGTCGAACAGGGCAAAGCCCACCGCACCGATGATCTTGCCCTGGCCATCCTTCAGCGGCAGCCGCATCACCACCAGCTGGTCCTTGCCGGTGGGCATGATGTCCAGCAGCATCGGCACGCCGGTTCTCAGCACTTCGCGCATCTGGCTGTTGGGGATGACGTTTTCCACCGGCTGGCCCAGCGCAGCGGCCGGGTCGGCAAAGCCAAAGCGCTCGGCATAACGGGCATTGATCCAGATGATGCGCGCCTGATCGTCCACGATGACCGTGCCCTGATAGCTGTCGTCCATGTGCTGGAACAGCGACTGCATTGCCCATTGGCGTACATGATCGTAGTCGGCCAGTGCGGTGGGAGTGTGGGACACGGGTCATCCTCGGGCGAGTGCAAGGCAGCCAGATTACCATGCCTGCATTTTGTGCTGGCGCGGTTCCAGCATGCCTTGCAATGATATATAAAAATATATAATATTAATTTGTAACTTATTGGGAGAGCAATAATGAGCCACGATTACACCGCACTGGCACAAGACTTGGGCAGCAAGCTGGCCGAATTCCGTCGCGAAATTCCTGACACCATGAAAGGCTTCGGCCAGATGAGCCGCGCCGCCCATACCGAGGGTGCGCTATCCAACAAGACCAAGGAGCTGATTGCGTTGGCCATCGGCATTGCCAGTCGTTGTCAGGGCTGTCTGGCCTTCCACAGCAAGGCACTGGTGGAGCTGGGCTGTACCCGGGCGGAATTCATGGAAATGCTGCAAGTGGCGGTATACATGGGCGGGGGTCCGTCCTTGATGACGGCTGCCGAAGCCTTGCAGGCGTTTGAAGAGTTTGGCGGCGAGAAAGCTGCGGCTGCCTGAATCCAGCTGCTTGCCAGATACAAGCAAAAGCCCCGCATGACAGCAATGCGGGGCTTCTTTTATGGCAGGACCGGTTCAGATGGCCAGAATGGCGGCAATCACCCGGCGGTCTTCCGCCATCAGGATATTGAAGGTGCGGCAGGCGGCCTGGGTGTCCATCACATCCACACCGATACCGGCATTGGTCAGGGCTGCCATCAGTTTGGGGTGGAAAAAGCGCAGGCTGGCGCCGGAGCCGAACAGCACCACCTCCGGCTGCATCTCCAGCAGCATGCTGAAATGCTGTTCCGTCAGGCTGGCAAAATCGGCCACGCCCCAGGGCTGCACGCTGTCCGGGGTGACAATCAGGTTGCCGTCATGGCGTTCGGCATTGATCAGCACATGGCCTTCGCCGTAGCCGGTAAACAGGTTTTTGCCCAGTCCCAGGGCCTGATGCATTTTCATGGAGTGGATTTCCCGCAAGGAATAAAAATCAGCACGCAGCGCTGTTGCAGCCATGCCGGTATGGCGCGCACGTCGTCATGCAGTGCAACACGGATTGGGATAGCATTATACCCTGACCAGCCGCCAAGGTACGCTTTGCCCGTGGCCGGGACAGACAAGGGACTCCAATGAAAGACAACAAGCCGCGCCGCCGCCAGCACACCGCCAAAGCCGGGGCGCGGTCCGTGACGGAAAAACAGGCCACCATGCAGCCAGTACACAAATCGCAGAAGCTCGCCAATGTCTGCTACGACATCCGTGGCCCGGTGCTTGAGCATGCCAAGAAGATGGAAGACGAAGGCCATCGCATCATCAAGCTGAATATCGGCAACCCGGCGCCGTTCGGTTTCTTTGCACCGGATGAAATCATCGAAGACGTCATCGTCAACCTGCCATCCGCCTCTGGTTATTCCGACTCCAAGGGCCTGTTTGCCGCGCGCAAGGCCATCATGCATTACGCGCAGGAAAAACACCTGCCCAATGTCAGCATGGACGACATCATCATCGGCAACGGCGTGTCCGAGCTGATCGTGATGGCCATGCAGGCCTTGCTGGACAATGGCGATGAAGTGCTGGTGCCGGCACCGGACTACCCGCTGTGGACGGCTGCAGTCAGCCTGGCTGGTGGCAAGGCGCTGCACTATGTCTGTGACGAAGAGCAGGGCTGGTTCCCCAGCATCGACGACATCCGCGCCAAGATCACCCCCAATACCCGTGCCATCGTGGTGATCAACCCCAACAACCCCACCGGTGCGGTGTATCCGCCGGCGCTGTTGCAGCAGATTGTCGATCTGGCGCGCCAGCACCAGCTGATCATCTACGCCGATGAAATCTACGACAAGGTGCTGTACGACGAAGTCAAGCACACCTCCATCGCCTCGCTGGCGCCGGACCTGCTGGTGGTCACCTTCAATGGCTTGTCCAAGAACTATCGCGCCTGTGGCTACCGCGCCGGCTGGATGATTCTGTGTGGCGAGAAAAATCACGCGCGCGACTACATCGAAGGCCTGAACATGCTGGCCTCGATGCGCTTGTGTGCCAATGTGCCGGCACAGTTTGCCATCCAGACCGCCCTGGGCGGTTACCAGAGCATCGACGACCTGGTAGCGCCAAGCGGACGCCTTGCCCGCCAGCGCGACCTGGCGCACAAGCTGCTCACCGACATTCCGGGTGTGACTTGCGTCAAGCCGCAAGGGGCCTTGTACCTGTTCCCGCGCTTGGACCCGAAAATCTACCCCATCAGCGACGACCAGCAGTTCATCCTGGAACTCTTGCAGGAAGAAAAAGTGTTGCTGGTGCAGGGCAGCGGGTTTAACTGGATTGCGCCGGATCACTTCCGCGTGGTATTCCTTCCTAACTCGGATGACCTGATCGAAGCGATAGGCCGCATTGCCCGATTCCTGGCGCGTTACCGCCAGCGTCACGGCACCGCCTGATGCTATCCAGCCGACGGATACACATCCGTCGGCTGGGTTTTTCAGAGTGAAGACCTCCTGGCAAGCCGGCTAGCGCCGTTTTGCCAAGAGGCCGTCGGCCCGGGACAAAACACTAGAGACAGACATGGAGAATGTTATGAAGCCGATCAATATTGGCCTGATGGGAGTGGGGACAGTCGGTGGCGGTACCGCCACCGTACTCAAGCGTAACGCCGAGGAAATCAGCCGCCGCGCCGGTCGCCCCATCCGCGTATGCATGGCCGCCAACCGCGATGTAGCCCGCGCCCGCGAAGTACTGGGCGAAGGCGTGCCGGTGGTGGATGACGCCATGCTGGTGGTCAACAATCCGGAAGTCGACATTGTGGTCGAACTGATCGGTGGCGACACCATCGCCAAGGAGCTGGTGCTCAAGGCCATCGAAAACGGCAAGCACGTGGTGACTGCCAACAAGAAGCTGCTGGCCGTGCATGGCAATGAAATCTTTGCCCGCGCCCAGGAAAAGGGCGTGATGGTGGCTTTCGAAGCTGCAGTTGCCGGTGGCATTCCCATCATCAAGGCGCTGCGTGAAGGCCTGTCGGCCAACCGCATCGAATGGATTGCCGGCATCATCAACGGCACTTCCAACTTCATCCTGACCGAAATGCGCGACAAGGGTGCCAGCTTTGCTGACGTACTGGCCGAGGCGCAGCGCCTGGGCTATGCCGAAGCCGACCCCACCTTCGACATTGAAGGCCACGACGCCGGTCACAAGCTCACTATCATGGCCGCGCTGGCCTTTGGTATCCCGATGCAGTTTGACAGCTGCTATCTGGAAGGCATCAGCAAGCTGGATGGCCGCGACATCAAGTACGCCGAAGAACTGGGCTACCGCGTCAAGCTGCTGGGCTTTACCCGCCGCACCGATGCTGGCGTGGAATTGCGCGTGCACCCGACCCTGATTCCGGCCAGCCAGCTGATCGCCAACGTCAACGGCGTGATGAACGCGGTACTGGCCAAGGGCGATGCTATCGGCCAGACCCTGCACTACGGTGCCGGTGCCGGCGCACTGCCGACAGCTTCTGCCGTGGTGGCCGATATTGTCGACGTGACCCGCCTGCTGACCGCCGACCCGGAACATCGCGTGCCGCATCTGGCCTTCCAGCCGGACCAGCTGAAAAACCTGCCTATCCTGCCGATTGATGATGTGTACAGCTCCTACTACCTGCGCATCGGTGCTGCCGACCGCGCCGGTGTGCTGGCCAATATCACCGGCCTGCTGGCAGAAAACGGCATTTCCATCGAAGCGCTGATCCAGAAGGGTTCGGCCAGCGAGGGCAATGCCGAAGTGGTGATCCTCACCCATCGTGTGCAGGAACGCGCCATCAATGCAGCCATCGCCGCCATCGAAGCGCTGGAAAGCGTATCGGGCAAGGTGGTGCGTCTGCGCATGGAAGAACTCAACGACTAAAGCAGTTGCCATCCCCGCGCCTGGGCGCGGGGTGGTGACAGGATGGCTGCAAATGGCAAGGTACTGGATGAATGGAGTGGGCATGGCCTGTGCGCTGACTGCATCGGCCCTGCACGCAACACCACTGACACCGGGTCAGCATAATCTGCTGCAGGGTTTCCTGATGCGCAGCTGTATCAAGCGCACGCCGGCATCGGATGGTGCCAGCGAGCGCTCGGATGTCCAGATCCAGAAGTACTGCCAGTGTGCCAGCGAGCATCTGGCCAATACCTTCAGCTCCGAAGAAGTCATGGGCGTGCTGACCGGGCAAATCCGCAAGGACGACCCGCGCGGCAAAAAGCGCCTGGCCGAAGCTTCCGCTGCTTGCAGTCATCATCTGGAGGCCAGTGCCGCCGATTGAGGCTCATCTGTCCGCGGCCATCCTTCTTGCAACGTCTTCTGCATTCGTACAGGTTGAATCACATCACATGAAGTACATCAGCACACGTGGCGGCATGCAGCCGCAAAGTTTCAGCGACATCCTGCTCATGGGTCTGGCTCCCGATGGTGGCCTGGCGCTGCCGGAAAGCTACCCGCAGATCAGCCGCAGCCAGCTGGATGCCTGGCGCGGTCTGTCCTATGCCGACCTGGCGTTTGAAATCATCCGCCTGTTCGCTACCGATATTCCCGAGGCCGACCTCAAGGACATCGTCAGCCGCACTTACACCGCAGCCGTGTTTGGCAGCGAAGCCATCACCCCGGTCAAGCGCCTGTCCGATGGCCTGGTGATTCTGGAGCTGTCCAATGGCCCGACGCTGGCCTTCAAGGACATGGCCATGCAGTTGCTGGGTAATCTGTTCGAATACGTGCTGGGCAAAAAAGGCCAGTCGCTGAACATTCTGGGTGCCACCTCCGGGGACACCGGCAGCGCCGCCGAATATGCGATGCGCGGCAAGCGAGGCATCAGCGTGTTCATGCTCAGCCCGGATGGCCTGATGAGCCCCTTCCAGCGCGCGCAGATGTTCAGCCTGCAGGATGCCAACATCCACAACATCGCCATCAAGGGCATGTTCGATGACTGTCAGGACATCGTGAAAGCGGTGCAGAACGACCACGCCTTCAAGGCCAAGTACCAGATCGGCACCGTCAACTCCATCAACTGGGCACGCGTAGTGGCGCAGGTTGTGTATTACTTCAAGGGTTATTTCAACGCCACCAGCAGCAATGACGAACAAGTCAGCTTCTGCGTGCCGTCGGGTAACTTCGGCAATGTCTGCGCCGGTCATATCGCGCGCCAGATGGGCCTGCCGGTGCAGCGCCTGATCGTGGCCACCAATGAAAACGACGTACTGGACGAATTCTTCCGCACCGGTGCTTACCGTCCGCGCGGCACTGCCAACACCTATGTCACCTCCAGCCCGTCCATGGACATCTCCAAGGCCTCCAACTTCGAGCGTTTCGTGTTCGATCTGGTCGGTCGTGACGGTGCTGCCGTGAAGGCATTGTGGGCCGATGTGGATGCCGGCAAGGGCTTTGATCTGTCGGCCAGACTGGCCGAGGCAGCGGACAAGTTCGGTTTTGTTTCCGGCAAGAGCAGCCATGCCGACCGTCTGGCCACCATCCGTGCGGTGGACGCGACCGATGGCGTGGTGGTGGATACGCACACCGCCGATGGCATCAAGGTGGCACGCGAGCTGCGTCTGCCGGGTGAAACCGTGGTCTGCCTGGAAACCGCGCTGCCGGCCAAGTTTGCCGACACCATCCGCGAAGCGCTGGATCGTGACCCGCCGCGCCCCGCCGGCTTTGATGGTCTGGAAGACCTGCCGCAAAAAGTGGTGGTATTCGATGCCGATGCCGCCAAGGTCAAGGCATTTGTCGAACAGACACTGGCGCAGTAAGCGCTGGTGTTGTTGAAAAAACAGGCCCGTGTGGCCTGTTTTTTATCTGTCGGCGCAACTGTCGGCGGATTTCTCACTCAGAATGCTGTGCTTGCAAGGCCGTCCCGCCTGGCAGTCACCGCATGGGCCGGTAGCGATACGCAGGCAGGATCGTAGCGGATACAATGGCAGGATGAAATTCTCCCCTCTGATGTTGGCCTGGCTGCTGCCCGGCCTTGTGCAGGCAGCCGCTAGCCAGGATATGGCCGCGCTGGAAAAACTGGCCGACCGTTTCATGCAGCAGGAAATGGCTCCGCGTCAGGCTACCTACAAGCTGGGCAAACTGGACCGGCGGCTGGTGTTGCCAGCCTGCGCATCGCCACGGGTGGACTGGTCCAATGCGGCGCAGACCACCGGCAACACGGCTTTGGTGATTGTCTGTCCGGATAGCGGATGGAGCATACGCCTGCCAGTCAGCATCAACGAAAAGCAATTGGGTGTGGTACTGACCCGCTCGGTGAGCGCCGGTGAAGTGTTGCAGGAAGGGGATGTCAAACTGGTGGAGGTGGCCAATCCGGCCATGGCGCGCAATGTGCTGACCAGTCCGGCTCTGGCGATTGGCCAGACCATGCGCAGCGGTGCACCTGCCGGCAGTTGGCTGCGCAGCTTCATGGTTCATGCCCCTTATGCCATTCGTGCCGGCCAGCCGGTCAAGGTGGTGGCGGGGGGAGACGGCTTTAGCGTGTTGTCAGAAGGCATTGCCAATAACAATGCTGCGGTTGGTGATGCGGTGTCGGTGCGGCTGTCCAGCGGACGTGTGGTGCGCGGCATGGTGCAGCCGGATGGCAGCGTCAGTCTGAGTTACTGATAAATATTTCAAGAGTTTGCTTTTTCAGCCGATAATAGAGAAACCCCTAGCTAGTTTGGAAGGCCACGCCATGAAAATCGACAACTCGGGAAGTGCCGTTGGCGCCTATGCCAGTCAGAGCAAGCTGGCCCGGCGCGATACCAGCGCTCCGGCTGCCGGATCCGGGTCCACCCCGACCGATAGCGTGAAGATCAATCCGCTGGCCAGCAGCATCAGTGCGCTGTCTGCCCAGGCAGATACCACGCCTGCCTTTGATGCGGCCAAGGTTGATGCCATCAAGAACGCTATCGCAGCGGGCACCTTTTCGGTGAATCCGGACAAGATCGCCGACAGCCTGATCGCCTCCACCCAAGAACTGCTGAACCAGTAAGTACTGCAGATGGGTGTGGCAGCAATGACGCAAGAACAAGGTTTTGCCCAGCTGTGCCGTGCTGAAGCCGAGCAGGTGACACGCTTGATCGACCTGCTGCAACAAGAGCAGCAGGTGATGATTGCAGGCCAGGTGCACCGCCTGGAAGACCTGGCGGACAGCAAGAGCAAAGTGCTGGATGAACTGGCCATGCATTCGCAGTCTCGCGCCCGGCTGATGAAGACACTTGGCCTGTCCGACAGCGACACCGTATACATCTGGCTGGCCGACAAGCCCGAAGAACGCCAGGCCTGGCTGGCACTGGAAGATCTCATCCATCGTGCCCAGGGCATCAACCAGCTCAATGGTACTTTCATCGAGCAGCAGCTGGGCCAGGTAGAAGCTTCGCTGGCCGTGCTGCGTCAGGCGGCTGCTTCCACGCTCAGTTATGACCGTGGCGGACAGCAGCCGCAACCTGCTGGCGGACGCCGTTTTCTCGGCTCTGCCTGACTTGCCCATAGGGCTGGCCACATGCGATGTGGTGGGCGTACCTGTCCCTTTGTGGTATCTTCGCCACTGGGCCTGAGCAAACCACCATTCAAATTCTGATGACCCTGATTTCCCTGATCATTGCGCTGGCACTTGAGCAGCTGCGCCCACTGGGCAACCGCAACCGCGTTTGGCATGTTTTCACCCGTTATGCCAATCATCTGGAACGCAATCTGAATGCCGGTGCCAACCGGCATGGTGTCTTTGCGTGGATGCTGGCCATCCTGCCTCCGGTGTTGTTGAGCCTTGGGGTGTACTACGCCCTGTACGCGGCCAACCCGCTGCTGGCCATTCTGTGGAATGTGCTGGTGCTCTACCTCACCATGGGTTTCCGTCATTTCTCCAGTGCCTTTTCCGAGATATCGCTGGCCTTGACCGAAGGGCGTGACCTGGATGCACGTATGGCGCTGACACGCTGGACCGGGCATCCTTCTGCCGAATTGTCCGTTGGCGAGATCTCCCGCCTGGCAATCGAGCAGGGTGTGGTGGACAGTTACCGGCATGTGTTTGGCACCATGTTCTGGTTTGTCCTGCTGCCGGGCCCGTCCGGTGCCTTGCTGTACCGGCTGTGCAGCATGCTGGGGCAGAAATGGGGTAGCCGTCAGGGCGATGAAGACCGTTTTGGTCGTTTTGCCGGCAGTGCCGCTGCCTGGCTTGACTGGTTGCCGGTGCGTCTGACCGCTGCCAGCTTTGCCGTCATGGGCGATTTTGAAGATGCAGTCTACTGTTGGCGTTCCCAGGCCCGGACCTGGGGTAACTACGCCAATGGCATTCTGCTGGCCTCCGCTGCCGGTGCTCTTGGTGTCAAGCTGGGCGATCCGCTCAGGCAGGATTACACCATCAAGTTCCGGCCGGAACTGGGCCTGGGTGACGAAGCCGATCCGGGCTTCCTGAAAAGCGCAGTCGGCCTGGTCTGGCGTTCAGCCTTGCTATGGCTGTTTGTCATCCTGTTGCTCAGCGTTGCCAACCACATGGCCTGATGCCTGCCTGCCGCCGCCCCTGATGGGCGCGTTGCCATTTGGGCCAGGCCATGTTCATGAACAAGGGGATGCGTGGCATGCTGCGATGTCATCGCCCAACCGAATTGCAGGAGCACACACATGCTGTTTTCCGAACTCGGGCTGTCGCCCGAGATTCTTCGTGCCATTGAAGAACAGGGCTATTCCGAGCCCACACCGATCCAGGCCAAGGCCATTCCGCTGGTGCTGTCCGGTCGTGACTTGCTGGCTGCCGCTCAAACCGGTACCGGCAAGACTGCCGCCTTCATGCTCCCCATCCTGGAGCGGCTGAAAAAGTTTGCCAATACCAGTGTTTCTCCGGCCATGCACCCGGTGCGGGCGCTGGTACTGTCGCCCACGCGCGAGCTGGCCGACCAGATTGGCGTGAATGTAAAAACCTATACCAAGTATTTGCCTTTGCGTGCCACTACCGTGTTTGGCGGCATGAACATGGACCCGCAGACTGCCGAGCTGCGTCGTGGCATGGAAGTGGTGATTGCCACCCCTGGACGTTTGCTGGACCACATCCAGCAAAAAAGCATCCAGCTGAACAAGGTGGAAGTGCTGGTGCTGGACGAAGCCGACCGCATGCTGGACATGGGCTTTATCCAGGATATCCGCAAGATCATGAGCATGCTGCCCAAAGAGCGGCAAACCCTGCTGTTCTCGGCCACCTTTGCGCCGGAAATCAAACGGCTGGCTGCAGACTTCATGAAAGACCCGCAAACGGTGGAAGTGGCCCGCCAGAATGCGACCAACGAGCAAGTCGAGCAACTGGTGTATTCCGTCGATGCCGGTCGCAAGCGTTATCTGCTGAGCCATCTGATCAAGAGCCGTGACATGAGCCAGGTCATCGTGTTCTGCAAGACCAAGCTCAGCGCCGACCAGCTGGCGCGTGACCTCAAGCGCGACGGACTGGTGGCCGAAGCCATTCATGGCGACAAGGCACAGGCCTCGCGCCTGGAAATTTTGTCGGCATTCAAGGAAGGCAGCCTGCGTGTGCTGGTGGCTACCGACGTGGCGGCCCGTGGCCTGGATATCAGCGAACTGCCCTTTGTGGTGAATTACGAGCTGCCCAACTCACCGGAAGACTATGTACACCGCATTGGCCGTACCGGTCGTGCCGGTGCCAGCGGTGTGGCCATTTCGCTGATGAGCCCGGCAGAAACCCGTCAGCATGAAGCCATTGAAAAGCTGACGCGCCAGACGCTGACGCCGCAAGTGATGGCTGGCTTTGAGCCTGGTTCGACTGCGCCGCGCGAGGAGTCTTCCCATCGTCGTGAGCGGGATCGTGACCGTGATGCTGGTCGTGAACAGAGTCGTTCGGGCACCCGTACTCCGGCGCGTGAAAGCCAGCGCGATCCGATGTCGGTACCGGCATCGGCCCTGATGGCGGGCAAGTCCGGCGAAGGCCTGAAAACCATCAAGCCTGCCGGCAGCAGCCGCCGCAGCCGCAAGGCGCAGCGCGAAGTGCCGGCCCTGTTGCTGCCGCCGCGCTACAAGGTGGAAGTCAGCCGCTGATCGCCTGATAGCAGTGACACCACAAAACCGCCTGTCTTCGGACTGGCGGTTTTTTCATGGTGGCGTGCCATAAAAAAAGGCCCCGTAGGGCCCAAGGAAGCAAATGCTCCATACGTAGAAATCAGACAAATATCACCAGGGCCGCCATGGCACCATGGGCACCCATTACCAGGCTTTGCTCGATGTCCGCAGTACGTGACGAGCCGGAAATGAAGGCACCAAAGCCATGTTCTGCCAGCTGGATACGGGCATAGGCATCACGCATGGTGTCCACCATGGCCTCACGCGGCACCACCAGTACCAGCTTCTGGGTGAGGAAGTAAATCGAGCGGAAACGGTTGTCCGGATGGCTGACCCACACCGTGGCATTCTCCGCTACGGCTAGCTGGCCGGGGACGATGGCGATGTCTACATCGTGCCAGGCGTGCGGATCATCCACTTCCTCGTGCTGTGCCACGGTCAGGTCGACGGTGCGACCGGCATCCGGCCAGCGTGCGGCCACCACATCGGCCACGCTCTGGCCATCCTGCAACTGGACTGCGTCGCCACCGAGATTGCGGATTAGCGTGGCAAAAGCCTCGAACTGGTTGTCGTATCGGATGAACGGTACGGCGTGAATATCCGGCAGGGCCGATGCTTGCGGCCGGTTCTGGCGAATGCGGGCCAGTATCTTGTCACGGGCGCTCATTGTTGGCCCTCCTTGTCCTTCTTGTCCTTACTGCGCTGTTGGTACAGCTCCTTGAAGCTTTGGCTCGGCATGGGTGGCACATCGCGCCCGGCACGACTCCAGGCGCTGTGGCGGGTAAGGCTTTCCGGAATGATGGGCACTACCTTGCGCATCACCTTGCCGCCCAGGTCAAACAGCGCCGGATGCTGGGTGAGGAAGCGCATGGCCAGCAAGCCCATTTTCTTGCCGGCGGGCAGCAGGTTCTGGTCAAACGCCTTCTTGCGATGCAGGACCAGTTGTTCGTGCAGGTTGATCTTGACCGGGCAGACATTGGAGCAGGAGCCGCAAGTACTGCAGGCAAAGGCCATACTGCCGTGCTTTTTCATGTCGCGGCTGGGGCCCAGGGTGGAACCGATGGGGCCGGGAATGATGTAGCTGTAGCTGAAGCCGCTGCTGCGCCGGTAGACCGGACAGGTATTCATGCAGGCACCGCAACGGATGCAGCGCAGGCTCTGGTAGAAGTCTTCATTGCCCAGAATCTCGCTACGGCCGTTATCCACGATGACAATGTGCATCTCGCCACCGGGCCGGGCCTGATGGAAGTGTGAGGTATACGTGGTGACCGGCGAGCCGATGGCCGAGCGGGCCAGCAGGCGGGTGAATACGCCCAGGTGCTCCAGCTTGGGAATGATTTTTTCCAGCCCCATGCTGGCAATGTGAATGGGCGGCAGGCTGGTGCCCAGGTCGGCATTGCCTTCATTGGTGCACACCACCACGCCACCGGTTTCGGCAATGGCAAAGTTCACCCCGGTCAGGCCGGCATCCGCCGTCAGGAAGTGCTCGCGCAGATTGGCCCGTGCCGCGTGGGTGAGATAGGTGGGGTCGTTATTGCCGGCCTCGGTGCCCAGCTCCTTGTGGAAAAGCTCGGAAATCTGTTCTTTTTTCAGGTGGATCGCCGGCATCACGATGTGGCTGGGGGCTTCGTGGCGCAATTGCACGATGCGCTCGCCCAGGTCGGTATCCACCACTTCGATGCCATGCTGTTCCAGATAGGGGTTGAGCCCGCACTCTTCGGTCAGCATGGACTTGGACTTGACCAGCTTCTTCACCTGTTTTGCTGCCAGAATGCCGTGCACGATGCGGTTGTGCTCGTCGGCATCGGCTGCCCAGTGTACGGTCACGCCATTTTTTTGCGCATTGGCTTCAAACTGGGCCAGGTAGTCGTCCAGCTGCGACAGGGTATGGGCCTTGATTTCGCGTGCCAGTCGGCGCAGCTCTTCCCATTCCGGCAGTTGCTTGGCCTGGGCATCGCGCTTTTGCCTGACCCACCAGATGGCGCTGTCGTGCCATTTGGCCTGGGCGCGGTCCTTCAGGAATTCAGCCGCTGCCTGCGGGTGTTTTACGCTATCGTCTTTCATGCGCCTGCTCCCCGGCCGGTGAGGATTTCCACGATGTGCAGCGGGCGGATGGTCTTGCCCTGATGACGGATGATGCCGCCCATGTGCATCAGGCAGGAGGGGTCGGCGCCGACGATGTATTCCGCGCCGGTGGCTTCGTGCTGGGCAATGCGGTCTTCACCCATGGCGGTGGACAGTTCCGGTTCATCGACACAGAAAGTGCCGCCAAAACCGCAGCATTCGTCACGGCGTTCCGGCAGCAGGACTTCCACGCCGTCCACCAGCTTGAGGATGGACTCCAGGCGCGAGTGATAGGGCATCATCAGTTCGGACGGACTGGCGTGATGCAGCTCGCGCAGGCCGTGGCAACTCTGGTGGATGGAAACCTTGTGCGGGAAATACACCGGCTTGGGCAGCTTTTCCAGCTTCAGGACATCCTGCAGGAATTCGATGATTTCGTAGACCTTGGGCTTGAGTTGCTGGTAGGCACTATCTTCCGCGATGTACCAGTCGTAATGATGGGTCACGTGGGACACGCAACTGCCAGAAGGGGCAACGACATAATCGTAGCGCTGAAAGACATCGGTGAAGCGGCGTGCAGCATCGCAAGCGCCTTTGCTGTCACCGTTATTGGCCAATGGCTGACCGCAACAGGACTGTTCCATCGGAAATTCGACTTCGCAGCCCAGGCTTTCCAGTAGCTCCAGGGTTGCCATGGCGACATGGGGGAACAGTTCGTTGATGAAACAGGGAATGAACAGGCCGATTTTCATGGGGCAGGGCCTCCGACAGGCAGGAGCAGGGTTCAGGTCCGCATTAGATAATGATCGCCCTGCTGCTGCCAATTCGGATTTACCCTTGCGCGCAGACAGTTGTTTCAGGCGGCCTGCGATTTCATCTCGGCAAAACGGCTGACACTGCTTACCACGCCCTTGGCTTGCTGGTTGATCTGGCTGATGGTTTCCCCCACCCGCTGGGACAGGCCGACATTGCCATTGGCCTGTTCCAGCAGGTGTTCCATGCTGGAAACCGCATGTCCGGTATGGTTCTGGATGTCATGCACCATGCGATTGATTTCCACCGTCGAGCTGGCCGTGCGCTCCGCCAGCTTGCGCACTTCGTCGGCCACCACGGCAAAGCCACGACCCATCTCGCCTGCGCGGGCGGCTTCGATGGCGGCATTCAGTGCCAGCAGATTGGTCTGGTCGGCAATGTCCTTGATGGTTTGCACGATGGAGCCGATTTGCTGCGAACGCTCGCCCAGTTGTACAACCTGCTGGCTGCCACGTTCGATATCACTGGCCATGGTCATGATGTTGTCGATGCTCTGTTCGATATCAAATACGCCGGCGTTGGCCAGCGCCTGGGTTTCCTGCGCCGTGGCGTAGGCTTGCAGTGCGGAGTCACGCTCCATGGTTTGTTGTTCGACCTGGGCGGTGATGTCGGTGGCAAACTTGATGACGCTGCACACGTGGCCGCTTTCATCCAGTACCGGGTTGTAATTGGCTTCCAGCCAGATGGTTCTCCCGTCACGTGTGCGGCGACTGATGCGCCCGCTGTAGTACTGGCCGCTGCGCAGCCGCTCCCATAGCGCGGCATATTCCGGGCTGTTGGCAAAGGCAGGGTCGCACAGGATGCGATGCTGCTGGCCGATCAGGCTGGCACGGCTGTAGCCGGTGGCCTGCAGGAAGTGGTCGTTGGCTTCAAGAATCTGGCCATCGGCTGAAAATTCGATACACGCCATGGCCCGGTTGATGGCTTGCAATATGGCGTTGTTACGTGCCGCATTCATCACGCTGTCGGTAATGTCCGTCGCCAGTTTGATGATGCTGCCAACCCGGCCGGTGGCATCCAGTACCGGGGAGTAAGTGGCCTGCAGCCACACGACGTGTCCGTCGCGGGCGACGCGTTTGACCCGGTCCCGATAAAACTCGCCGCGGCGCAGTTGCTCCCAGAAACGGCGGTATTCCGCGCTGCCGGAGTAGGCCGCCTCGCACAACAGGCTATGCGGCTTGCCTTGCAGCTCTTCACTCCCCTGATAACCCATGGTGTCGAGAAAGTTCTGATTGGCTTCCAGAATCTGGCCATCGGGGCTGAAGCGAATCAGCGCCATGGAGAGATCCAGCGCCTGTTCCAGTTGCCGTGCCGCCGACAGTTGTTGTTCCAGTGTGGCAATTCGCTGTTTGAATTGTTGATTGAACATGATTCTTATCCCCAGGCTAACGCTTTTTTGTATGTTTTGTTATAGAAGCTGGCCAAGTGGAGAGAAAGCAGGTTCTTCTGCCGGCGCGGCGGGTGATACGCTTTTATTGTCAAAAGGCTTGCTGCAGTCTACTTGGCGTTTATCCATGCTCAGGCATTTGCCAGCCAACAAGCACATCGGAAGACAAATAATTTAAATGAATCAGTTTAATTGTGCCGATATGACTTATAACTAGAAAAATCAGGTCAAAGCGGAAAACCGGCTGCCACGCGCACTTGGCAAGTGGTGCCGGAGTGATATGCTTGGCAGAACCTGTGTGATGGCAAGCAATGAGACCACCGTCTGTTGCCCTGTCCGGTCTCAAGCAGCGCCCCCACCGCTTGCTCTCCGGATATGGCTGTCATGCTGGAAATCCATGTCCTGCATTCCATGCAAGCCTTTGCCTGTGCAGGGCATGTGGTGTTAGAGGCAATAGTCAGCGAAAGTCAGTGTGGCATCATGATCAATATCAAACAAAATATGACGATTTGCTGTGCAGCGCTGTGTTCCGGAAAAGCAGACGAAGATAAGATCATCCAGACCATTGCCCTGTTCAAGGCCTTTCATGTCCTGTATGTCAATGTGCATTCACCTGAGGCAAAACTGATACAGCATGTGATTGAAAACCTGAAGTCGGTGTTTTCGGTTTATCAGTCCCGCGATGAGATCGTGTTGATGCCTTACGAGGTCCGTGAGCTGAATGCTGCACGGCAAGCCTGCATGGCAAAGTCCGGTCGTCGCAGTGTCAGCGTGCTCAATCACCTGTACACGGCTTATCTGGACTACTATCGCCATCGTCTTATTGGCGAGGGCAACCCGCCGGGTTGACTGGCCGTTTGCCCTTGCACAGCCCGTTTCACCCTGCCAAACCCGCTGCTGCGGGTTTTTCATTTTGGCGGGCTGGCTTTGCTGTGACGGCGGAATGAGCGTGGAGCAAGAGTGCGCTACAGCTTGCTGAACGTCATTCGCTTGGGAGCTGGGCAGGAGAGCTGCGTGTTGCGCAAGATCTGCGCCTGCGCGGACGGGCGGTGTTGATGGCGGAAGAGAATGGGAGTCGAACCCACCCGGGACCGCTGGCGGCCCCTTCTGGTTTTGAAGACCAGCCACCCCACCGGGAGTGCCTCTCTTCCGTGAGGGCTGATTATAGCGGTTTCACTGCGGGCCTGCAGCGGGGGCGTCCGCCTGCAGGCTGGCACTGCCAAACAGCATGCTTTCCCGTAACAGGTGCCTGTCCGCCAGACGACGGGTAAAGCCGCTGCGGTCATAAAACTCCAGAATCTGGATGGCCAGCTTGCGACCGCAGCCCAGCTGGTCGCGAAAGCTGGCGGCATCGGCATGTCCGTGCTGCTCGCACAATGTACGGATGATGTCGGCCATGTGGTGCACGTGATGGGTGGCGAAATAGCGGTCCTGCACCACGGCGACCACGTGTCCAAGCCGGGCCGCCTTGTGTAGCAGGCGACGCATGTCGGTTTCTTCCATGGCGAGCAGGCGGGCCAGGTCTCGCACCCATTGCGGTTCGCTGCCGGCAAAGCAGGGGGCCAGGCGCTGCCATTGTTCCTGTTCCTGTGCGGTGAAGCTAAGCACATGTTCCGGCAGGTGCAGCCAGCCACGCGTCTGGCACAGCAAGCCTTGTTGCAGTAGCTGGTTCAGCAGCAGGTTGACGGCGGCTTCAGGCTGTCCGGGCAGGGCCAGTCGTCGCAGCCGTCCCCGGCTGGCACCCAGTTGATCCGGTTGTTGCTGATGCAGCATGGCCAGCCGCTCCAGCACGCTGTGCTGCATCGACTGCCAATGTGCCGGGTGATAGAGCCAGCCTTCTACTTGTTGACCCGGGCAGGTACTCAACAGCGCCTGCATGGCCTGGCTGTCCAGCTGCTTGGCCCAGGCAAAGGCATCCAGCGCCACGGCCTGCTGTTCGCTTTGCCTTTGCAACTGCTCGGCCAGAGGCTGTGCCGGACCGGACAATTGCCGCAGATAGTCCAGTCGTGCGCTCTGACGCTTGCCCCGTTCCGGCACTTGCAGTTCCAGTACCTTGGCACCGGCAATGGTGTGGCGGGCGCTGGCATCGCGCAGGATCAGCCTGTCGCCATCGGCCAGCCACAAGGGCTGGTCCAGCACCAGTTCGGCCAGGCCGCTTTCCGAGACTGCCAACTGGCTGTGATCCAGCAGGCACACTCGCCCGGTGATGTGACGTGCAGCGTGGTGGATATGCACTGCTTGCCAGTGTGTGAGTGCCTCAATGGCATGCAGCTGAACGGCGATGCGCTGGCTGGGGGCGGGCGGCTGGGTGTCGAATAGCCAGTCGCCGCGCTGGATGTCCTGCTTTTGCACGTCACCCACCAGATTCAGCGCAATACGCTGTCCTGCCTGACCAGATTCGGCAGCGGTATTCTGTACATGCAGGCTGCGTACCCGGACCTGGCTGTCTCGTCCGCTCAACCACAGTCTGTCACCCACCGCAACCTGGCCGTTCAGTGCTGTGCCGGTGACCACCAGCCCGGCACCGCTCAGGCTGAATGCCCGGTCGATCGCCAGGCGAAAGCGTTGTCCTTGCGGCAGACCGGAAGGTTGCAGGTTGTCCAGCAGATGCTGGCGCAGTTGGGCAATGCCCAGGCCTTGCACACTGGAGACCGCAAACAGCGGCGCATCCGGCCAGGGACTGTCCTGCAGCCAGTGGCGCACTGCGCGGCTTTGCGCCTGCAAGGTGGTTTCATCCACCAGGTCGCACTTGCTGATGACCACGGTGAGCCGGGGAATGCCGCTGAGTTGCAGGATGGCAAGGTGTTCGCGGGTTTGCGGCATGATGCCGTCGTCCGCCGCAATGACCAGCAGGGCATGCGGAATGCCGGAAAGACCACACAGCATGTTGGCCAGAAATTTTTCATGGCCGGGGACGTCAATGAAACCGGCAATGCGTCCATCGTCCAGCGGCAGGTAGACATAGCCCAGGTCTATGGTCATGCCGCGCTTTTTTTCTTCCGGCAGCCGGTCGGCATCGTGGCCGGTCAGTGCGGTCAGCAGGGATGTCTTGCCATGGTCGACATGGCCGGCCGTGGCAAAAATCATGCGACTGAGCGGTCTGCCGGATGCTCCAGACCAACCGGGTCGATATGGGTCATCACATTGAGTACCGGATGCGCGCGCATGACTTCATCGCGTGCGCGCTCCGCAATATCGTGGGCTTCAAACACATTCATGTGGCCATCCACTTCCAGATGGACATCAACCAGAATCAGGTCGCCCATTTTGCGGGTGCGCAAATCATGCAGGGCCAGCACCCCCTTGGTCGCCAGCAGGGTCTGGCGGATGGCGGCGGTTTCTTCCGCATCGGCAGCACGGTCCATCAGGTCGTGCAGCGAACTCCAGGCAAAGCTCCAGCCCATTTTTCCCACGATGAAGCCAACGATCAGCGCTGCTACCGGGTCCAGAATCGGATAGCCCATCAGGTTGCCGATGATGCCAATGGCTACCACAAGCGAGGAGGCTGCATCGGAACGTGCATGCCAGGCATTGGCCACCAGCATGCTGGAGCGGACGCGTTGCGCCACCGCCAGCATGAAGCGGAACAACAGCTCTTTGCAGACCAGTGCCGTGATGGCTACCCACAGGGCGATGCTGTGCACGGTGGGAATGGTCGAGGGGTCGTGAAACTTCACTGCGGCGGACCACAGCATGCCGATGCCGACAGCCAGCAGGAGCAGTCCCAATACCAGCGAGGCAGCGTTTTCGTAACGCTGGTGACCATATTGGTGATCCGCATCCGGTCCCTTGCGGCTGTGGTGCCCGGCCAGCAGGACGACAAAGTCCGACAACAGGTCGGACAGCGAGTGGACACCATCGGCCACCAGCGCCTGGGATTTGGCAAACACGCCAATCAGCACCTGGGCGGTGGCCAGCACGATATTGACCCATACGCTGACCATGGTGCTGCGACGCGCAGCCTTGTTGCGCGTGGCTTCGTCGGTGCTTTCCTGGGGAGAATGACTGGTGTGCAGGGTCATGGCTGTCTGTTTCAAATCAGGTGGGTTGTGCAGTATGCCATAGCTGCCTTAAGTTTTTCTTAATTGAATGTTATTGTTTGGTAAATAAAAACAATAATAAGAATAATGTGCATTCAGCTGCTGCGATGGTTCATGTCAGAATAGCGATTGTCTGCATTTATTTCTGGAATGATCTTGGCACTGTTGCTCAAGTCTTTGCTGGGTGCACTGGCGGTGGTGTTGATCAGCCTGTTGTCCCGCTCGCGCAATTACTATATCGCTGGCCTGGTGCCCTTGTTTCCCACGTTTGCCCTGATCGCCCACTATATTGTCGGCAGCGAACGTGGCGCACTGGCTCTCAAGACCACGGTGCTGTTTGGCATGTGGTCCTTGCTGCCGTATTTCGTCTACCTGTTCAGCCTGTATTGCCTGCTGGACCGTCTGCGCCTGCCGTGGGCGCTGGCGGCGGCCACTTGCAGCTGGGGTGTGGCCGCCCTGGTGCTGATATTGGGCTGGAGCCGCTGGCACGGTTAACGGGGCTGACTGGCACCGTCTGCTGGCTGCAGGTTGGCAAGAAAAGCGCTTTCATCTTCCAGACAGCGCAGGTCCAGCCACAACTTTCCGTCGTATAACCGCCCGATCACCGGAGAGGGCAGGCTGCGCAATTGCTGGGCCAGTGCTTCCAGCGTGCTGCCGCGTCCATCCCGCGGGCTGAAGGTGATGGCCCAGCTGGGCAGGCGGTCCACCGGCAGGGAACCACTGCCGATTTGCGACAGGCAGGCGCTGCTGCCAAGGTCAAAACCGCTACCGGCGTAGCTACTCAGTGCCGGTAGCAGACGCTCCGCGAGCTGACGGATTTCAGCCTGCGGTCGGGTGAGGCGGCGCAGGGTGGGCAGCTGCTGTACCAGCTTGTCCGGCTGCAGGTACAGGCGCAAGGTGGCTTCCAGTGCTGCCAGCGTCATTTTGTCGCAGCGCAGGGCACGCTTGAGTGGGTGCTTCTGGATTTTGTCTATCCAGCTTTGCTTGCCGATGATCAGCCCGGCTTGTGGTCCACCCAGCAGTTTGTCGCCGGAGAAACTGACCAGATCGACGCCCTGCGCAATCATCTGCTGCGGCATGGGTTCGGCTGGCAGGCCATAGGCGGAAAGGTCCACCAGTGCGCCCGAACCCAGATCGGTGGCCACCGGCAAGCCATGCTCGCGGGCCAGCGTGGCCAGTTCGGCTTCGCTCACGCTGTGGGTGAAGCCTTCTATCTGGTAATTGCTGGTATGCACCTTCATCAGCAGGCCGGTGTCCGGTGTGATGGCCTGGCGGTAGTCGCGCAGGTGGGTGCGGTTGGTGGCACCTACTTCCACCAGCTGGCAGCCGGCTTGCCGCATGACGTCCGGCATGCGGAAGGCCCCACCGATTTCCACCAGCTCGCCACGCGACACAATCACTTCGCGCCCGGCCGCCACCGTAGACAGCATGATCAGCACGGCCGCAGCATTGTTGTTGACCACGCAGGCGGCCTCGGCACCGGTCAGCTCTTGCAGCAACGCGCTGATGACGCTGTCGCGGTGACCGCGGCCTGCGCCGTCCAGATCGTATTCCAGTGTCACTGCTTCGCGCATGGCGTTGCTCACGGCAGCAACGGCTTCTTCTGCCATCGGCGCACGCCCCAGATTGGTGTGTAGCACCGTGCCACTGAGGTTGAACACCGGTCGCATCTGCACCTGCTGGCGCGCACAAACCCGCTGACTGGCGGCATGCGCCAGCTGTCCTTCGTCCTCAGCCCATTGCGGCAGGCTGTGTGTGTTGCGGATATGCTGGCGTGCTTCGTCCAGGGTCTGGCGCACGGCTTCGGTCAGTGCGGCATTGCCATGCCGGTCAATCAGCTTTTCCACCAGCGGGTGGTTGAGCAAGCGGTCTACAGATGGCAGGCGCGAATACAGGGTTTTCAGCGGCATGATGGGTGTTCAGAAACGGGAAAAACGATAGAGCAGATACAGCAGCCCTACCAGGACCAGGTTACCGGCCAGCCAGCGCAGCAGATGATGCCAGCGTGCCGATTGCGTGTCGGGTGCTTCGCAACGTTGCCGGTGCAGGGTGTTGGCAATGCATTGCCAGCCGCTCCAGGTGGATTCGGCAATATCGGCAGGCAGTGACAACAGGTTTTTTGCGTGACGCGGGTTGCTGGTGTGCATGGCAGTCTCCTGCGATTGGGTGGTCTTGCATTCTGGATACTAGCCGACTCCGAGCAGACATGGATAGCGATGACTGATCTGCACGTATAATGCGCCCATGACACAAGAAACCACGCCCCCGTTTGCCGGCCTGACGCCGGATGTGCTGCTGGATGCGGTAGAAAGCCTGGGCCTGCGTGCTTCAGGCAGCCTGCTGGCACTCAATAGCTATGAAAACCGCGTTTACCAGCTGGGCATGGAAGACGGCCCGCCGCTGGTTGCCAAGTTTTATCGGCCGGCACGCTGGAGCGATGCGCAGATTCTGGAAGAACATGCGTTCAGCCTGGCGCTGGCCGAGCGGGAAATCCCCGTGGTGCCGCCCATGCTGTTTGACGGGGCCAGCCTGCATGATTACCAGGGCATTCGTTTTGCCCTGTTTGCCCGGCGTGGCGGGCGTGTGCCGGAGCTGGGCGACGGCAATACGCTGGAGTGGATAGGCCGCTTTCTGGGGCGCATTCACGCGCTGGGCCAGGTGCAGCCTTACCAGCAACGTCCGGTGCTGGATATCTTCAGTTTTGGCGAGGAGCCGGTGCAGTATCTGCTGGATGCCGCGGTGGTGCCTGCGGATTTGCGCGAGGTCTATCGCGGTGTGGCGTCGCAGGCGCTGGATGGCGTGCGACGCTGTTTTGACCGGGCTGGCACGGTGCGCCAGTTGCGCCTGCATGGCGATTGCCATCCGGGCAATATGCTGTGGACGGACGATGGCCCGCACTTTGTCGATTTTGACGACAGCCGCATGGGGCCGGCAGTGCAGGATATCTGGATGCTGCTGTCCGGCTCGCGCGAAGAGCAATCCGGCCAGCTAGCCGATGTCCTGGCCGGTTACGAGGATTTCTGCGACTTCAATTTGCGCGAACTGTATCTGGTGGAGGCGCTGCGCACGCTGCGCTTGCTGCACTATGCCGCCTGGCTGGCCCGGCGCTGGCATGATCCGGCTTTCCCGCTGGCCTTTCCCTGGTTCGCAGCCCCCCGTTTCTGGGAGGAACAAATCCTGTCACTACGCGAACAGATTGCGTTGATGGACGAGCCGCCGTTGTGGACGCTGCCCTAGACTGAGCGGCGGCGTTAGCGTTCAGCCCGGTGTGCGTTGCGTCAGGTTCAGGCCGGGCTGATGCTGTTTGGCCCAGGGCAGCAACTGGGCAGCCGCCATCGGGCGGGCTATGAAATAGCCTTGTCCCAACTGGCAGCCACGCTGCTGCATGATGTCCAGGTCTTGCTGGGTTTCGATGCCTTCGGCCACGGTGCACAGCTGCATGCGGTTGCCCAGTTCGATGATGCTGTCGGTGATGGCCTGCAAATGCGGCTTGTCGGCAATGGCCGTCACCAGCGACTGGTCTATTTTCAGTTCGGTAAACGGAAAACGGGTGAGCTGCTGGAAGGTGGCAAAGCCGGTACCGAAATCATCAATCGACAGGCCGATGCCGGCCAGCCGCAAGCGCGCGGCAATGCCGATGGCGTCGGTCAGGCTGTCGGAGATGGCGGTTTCGGTAATTTCAAAGGTGATGTAACGCGCGGGTACCTTGCCGCGTTGCAAGCGCTTCTCCACTGCCTCGCTCAGGCTGCTGCCATGCAAGGAGCGGCCGGACAGGTTGATCGACAAGGGCAGGCGCAAGCCTTGCCGCGTCCATTCCTGCCACTGGTGCAATCCCTGATCCAGCATGGACAGGGTGAGGTCGGTATCCCAGTCCTGTTGTTCGATGACCGGAATGAAGCTCGCCGGCGGAATCAAGCCGCATTCCGGGTGCTGCCAGCGGGCCAGCATTTCAGCACCCTTGATGTGTCCGGTTTTCAAGTCGATCTTGGGCTGGTAGTAGGGAATGATGTGTCCCAGATCCAGCGCCTCGCGTACGCGGGCCGGTTCGTACAAGGGGCAGGCTTCACGGTTTTTCCCGGCTTGCGGGCAGAGGCGTTGCAGCAAGTCCTGCAGCTGGTTCTTGTTCAGGGGTTTTTTCAGCCCGCCCAGCACGGGCAGGCCCAAACCGGCACCCATCAGTTCCAGGGTGGATATCAGCATGTAATCCTTGCCGGAGGTCAGGACGATGTGCGGCGTCAGCTTTTCAGCCGCCAGCTGCTGCATCACCTGCACCCCGTCCATGAGCGGCATCTCCAGATCAAGCAGCAGCAGGTCCGGCACGCACTGGCGCATCATGGCCATGCCTTCTTCACCGTTGCTGGCATGGCGAACGCTGGCAAAGCCCAGTTGCTGGCAGATTTCGCTGGCCAGTTGTCGGTGCAAGTTGCTGTCTTCCACGATCAGGACATCTTGCATGTCGGCAGGCTGCATGCTGGGCGTCTCCTTCAGCGGCATATGGCCTTGGCGATATTGTCCAGTGGCATCACTTCGTCGGCAGCGCCCAGTTTGATGGCTTCCTTGGGCATGCCGAACACCACACAGCTGTCTTCATCCTGGGCAATGGTTTTGGCGCCTGCATCATGCATTTCCTTGAGTCCGCGTGCGCCGTCATCGCCCATGCCGGTCATGATGATGCCCAGTGCGTTGCGTCCGGCAAATTTGGCGGCCGAGCGGAACAGTACATCGACGGATGGCTTGTGGCGGCTGACCAGCGGCCCGTCCACCACTTCCACCTGGTAGTAGGCCCCGCTGCGCTTGATCATCATGTGCTTGCCGCCGGGGGCAATCAGTGCCCGGCCCGGCAGGATGCGGTCGCCGGTGGCGGCTTCCTTCACTTCGATTTCCGACAGGCGGTCCAGCCGTTCGGCAAATGATGCGGTGAATTTCTCCGGCATGTGCTGCACGATGGCAAGGCCGGGACAGGTGCGTGGCAGGGTGGTCAGAATGGCTTCCAGTGCCTGGGTGCCGCCGGTGGAGGTACCAATGGCGACGATGCGCTCGGTGGTCTGGAACATCTGCTGCCCGGTGGGGGCGGCCAGCACCGCATCGGCCGACAGTTTGGGGCGGGTTTCCATCGGAGTGGGCGGCAGGGTGCGCATGCGGCTCATGCGGGCGGTGGCGGCCGCCTTGACCGCCTGCACCAGCAGGTTGTTGCTGTCCTGCAAAAACTGCTTTACCCCGGCGTGGGGCTTGGCAATCACCTCGACTGCCCCGGCGGCCATGGCCTGCACGCTGATGTCGGCCCCTTTCTGGGTGAGCGAGGAGCAGATCACCACCGGCGTCGGTCGGCTGGCCATGATCTGCTTGAGAAAGGTGATGCCGTCCATGCGTGGCATTTCCACGTCCAGCACGATGACATCCGGCCAGTGCTGCTTCATTTTTTCCATCGCCACAATGGGGTCGGTGGCGACGTCCATCACGGTGATGCCGCTGCTGGCGGTAAAGATTTCGCTCAGTACCTGACGTACCACGGCGGAGTCGTCCACGATCATGACATTGATGCTCATGCTTTTTTCCTTTTTGTTGTCAGCGCTGGCAGCTCGCTTTCCTGGGACAGGCGAACCCGGACCTCGCCTGTTTGCACATCCAGAACCACCAGGCGAGGACAGCAACCGCCCAGGTTTTCCGATTGCACCTGCAAACCAAGTTGTCGTGCCATCTGGCGTGCCTGCTCGATATTGTGCCCGGCCACATCGTGCTGATGATCGCCATCGGGATGGGCCAGTACCGATGCCCCGCCCAGCAGGTGGCACTGGAATTCATGTAGCGGCCTGCCACAGCCCAGTACGGCGCGCAGCAGCAACAGCATGGCCTCTTCGCCGTAGCGGCCTGACAAGGTATCGCTCGGGCCATTGCGCCTGGCCAGCAGGTAATGACACATTCCGCCCAGTTGCAGCTGTGGATGCCACAGCACAATGGCCACGCATGAGCCCAGCAGGGTGCTGATGCGGACATGGCCTGCTTCAAATGCCCACTCCCCGGGATGGAGGAAAATCTCCTTGTCAGCAATGTTCGGCATGATGTTCTGACCGGTGGCTATCTCGCCCTGCCAGGCAGGGTGGGTTGCAACAAACTGCTTAACCCAATCTAGTTCACCGCACCGGTGATTGCCGCCTTTATCTGCTCAACACCCGGTTTCGCCAGATCGATCATTTCCTCCAGCGACAGCACTTGTTCCATGTTCAACAGCAGGATATGGCGGCCATCCTGCATGGCCATGCCGGCGATGAAGTCCGGCCGGATCGGGTTGCCAAACGGCGGTGGCGGCATGATGTCTGCCGCAGGCAGGCTGATGACTTCATGCACCGCATCCACCAGCAATCCCAGATCCTGGCCGCTGCTGGCGGTTGTTTCCACGATGACAATGCAGCTGCGGCGCAGCACGCGACCGCTGCCATGCCCCAGCCGCTGCGCCAGGTCGATGACCGGCAGCACGCTGCCACGCAGATTCATCACCCCGTGAATGAAGCCCGGCATTTGCGGGATGGTGGTGGGGCGCTGGTATTGCAGGATTTCACGCACTTGCAGGATGTTGCAGGCGAAGTATTGCGTGCCCAGCTGGAAGCACAAATATTCGGTATCTGGCGATGTGTGTTGTTCAGTCATCGGCGGCTCCGCAGTCCGGCTCGGGGATGATGGCGGTCACATGCCGGGCCAGTGTGCCCAGGGTGTGGCTGCTCAGCAGCCGGTTGGCATCCAGCAACAAGGTGAAGCCCGTCGTTTCGCGGACCATGCCGGCCAGCATGCCGGTGGACATCAGGGGCTCAAGGGCCGGTGCCGCTTCAATGTCGTCGCGCTGGATGTCTTCCACCATCATCACTTCATCCACCAGCATGCCCAGTTCGCGAATCTGCAATGGCAGGGCCAGTTGCAGGATGATGATGCAGCTGCGCCGTTGCGGTTCGGTGGCGGGCAAACCCAGTCGCTGTGCCAGATCAATGATGGGCACGGCGCTGCCGCGCAGGTTGAGCAAGCCGCACAGCGGAGCCGGCATGGTGGGGAAGGGTGTAAGAGGCTGGTATTCCAGCAGTTCGCCTACCTGATTCAGCAGGATGCCAAGCCGGGCATCCGCACAGCGAAAGCGCAGGTATTGCAGCGCGACCTCGGCAGGGGCCGGGCTCTGCAAGTGCGTTGTCGTGGCTGGTGTTTGTCGCCAATGACGTGGGGCTCCCATGCTGTCCTGCCTAGTAAGTGCTGAAGCCGGAGGCTTGATGACGGGCGCGGGCAATGGCCGTGGCACCGTGCGGCTGCGCAGGCTGTGCAGCCGTCTCGTCAAACTGGAAAAAACGCATCAGCGCCAGCAGATGCTCTGCCTGACTGCTCATTTGCTCGGCAGTGGAGGCCAGCTCTTCGCTGGCGGAGGCGTTTTGTTGGGTGCTGCTGTTTTGTTGCTGCACCGCGCTGCTGATCTGGTTCACCGCTGTGGCCTGCTCGCTGGAGGCCGCGGCGATTTCCTGCACCAGGTCGGCGGTGCGGCCGCTGGAGCGCACCATGCCATCCAGCAGTTTTCCGGCCTCGTCGGCCAGCTCCACGCTATTGGCGGCAACCTGGCTGATTTCCTGGGCGGCAACCTGGCTGCGTTCTGCCAGTTTGCGCACTTCACCGGCAACCACGGCAAAGCCGCGGCCATGCTCGCCGGCGCGGGCGGCCTCGATGGCGGCATTGAGCGCCAGCAGGTTGGTCTGGTAGGCAATGTCATCGATGATGCCTATCCGGTCGGCGATCTGGCGCATGGCTGCGGTGGTATGGCGTACCGCATCGCCGCCTTGCCGCGCTTCGCGGGCGGCCTGTTCGGCCAGCCCTTCGGTCACCCGTGCATTGTCATTGCTATGGCTGATGGCGGCGGACATTTCCTCGATGGCTGCGGTGGTTTCCTCGATGCCGGCGGCCGATTCGCTGGCCGATTGCGCCAGGGATTCGGACGTGGCATTCAGCTGCTGGGCAGCCGAGGCCAGGTTGGCGGCACCACTTTTCACTTCCAGAATGATGTCGGTGAGGGTTTGAACCGTACTGGCGATGGCATGCATCATGCTGTGCTCATCCCCCTTGCGCAGCGGCAGATGCACATCCAGCTTGCCGGCAGCCAGCTGATGCATGATGTGGGCCACTTCCTGTGGTTCGCCGCCCAGGGTACGGCGCAAGGAGCGAACGGTCAGCCAGGCGAGCAAGCCTCCCAGCACGATGGCGGCAACAGACAGCAACAGCATGATGTGGTGAGCCTGCTGCATCTCGCGCTCACTTTCCTGCCGCGCCTGTGCGTTCAGTCGCAGCTCGGTGTCGTACAACTGGCGCAGCACTTCCATCAGCTGACTCATGGCGGGGGCCACTTCAGCCTGCATGATGCGGGTGGCTGCTTCCTTTTCATTGATGGCGGCTTGCGCTTCGGACTTGTCCATCAGGTTGAAGGCGACCGGTCGTACCCTGGCCAGCTGGTTCAACAAATCACGCTCCCGCTGGGTCAGCCCCGGTTCGGCCAGCATGTCGCGCTGGGTAAGCTGTTCGGTGTCCAGATAGCGCTGTTTTGCCTGATTGTATTGCTGGATCGCCGTGTTGATGGCGTGCAGGTCGGGGTAAATGATGATGTTGCGATAGCTCACCCGCAGCTCCTGTGCCTGCTCGATCAGTGAGGAAACCCGGGTGGCATCGCGGTCGTTGATTTGCATGTCGGCCAGCATGGCGCTGTTGCGGGCAAAGCCGTTGAGTGCAACCAGCACGCACAGGACCAGCAACAGCAAGATGCTGCCAAAGCCCAGACTCAACCGTGTGGTGACCCGCATGGATTTGGTTGATTTCATGTTGTTTTCCCCACAGACAGAATGGTTGAGGGCGGATGGCCCAAGGCCGTTTGCTGATGCTGTGCGTATTCCAGGCTGCGCGCGTGCTCGCTCAGCGCCAGCACATCCAGAATGAGCGCCACTTCACCACTGCCCAGTATGGTGGAGCCGCTGATGGCTTTCAGATGCTGGAACAACGGGCTGAGCGGCTTGATGACGGTCTGGTATTCGCCATGCAGTGCGTCCACCAGCAGGCCCACCTTGTATTCGCCGGTCTGGATGATGACCACGTTCTGGCGGCGAGCCGGCTGGCCGTCCAGCCCCAGAAAACGGCGCAGGCACAGCAGGGGCAGCATTTCGCCGCGCAAGTTGAACTGCCCTGCGGCCGCGGCGGTTTGCCAACCTTGCGGCAGGGCAATGCATTCGGCGATGCAGTCCAGCGGAACGACAAAGGTGGCCGCACCCACCGTGACCAGAAAGCCGTCAATGATGGCCAGCGTCAGCGGCAGGCGCAGGCGGAAGGTGGTGCCAAGTCCGGCTTCGCTTTCCACTTCCACTGTGCCGCGCAGCCGGGCAATGTTCTGTTTCACCACATCCAGGCCTACTCCACGGCCGGACAGATTGCTGATGGTGGCCGCGGTGGAAAAACCGGGCTCGAAGATCAGGCGGTAGATTTCCTGTTCCGCCAGTTCCCGGTCGCCGGTGATCAGGCCGCGTTGTCGTGCTTTTTCCAGGATGGTGTGCTGGTTCAGGCCACGGCCATCATCGGCCACTTCAATCACCACGCTGCCGGATTCGTGATACGCATCCAGCCACAGGCGACCGGCTTCCGGCTTGCCCGCTGCACGGCGCTGCGCCGTGTCCTCGATGCCATGGTCGATGGCATTGCGCACCAGATGGGTCAGCGGATCGGTCAGCTTGTCCACCATGGACTTGTCCAGCTCGGTGTCCGCACCGCTGACAAACAGGCGGATGTCCTTGCCCAGTGCCTGGCTCACATCGTGCACCACGCGGCCAAAGCGGCTGAAACATTCGCCGATGGGCACCATGCGCATGCCCAGGGTCTGGCTGCGTATCTGTTCGATCAGTCCGGCCAGCACCGAGGTGGATTCCAGCAAGGGCGCATTGCCATGCTGTCTGGCCAGCAGATGGCTGGCTGCACCGGCAATCACCAGTTCGCCCACCAGGTTGATCAACTGGTCCAGCTTGGCCGCTTCCACCTTGATGAAGCGGCTTTCGTTGCTTTTGCCGGTTTTGGGCGTGTCTGTTGCCGTCACGGCTGCCGGCTGTACTTCATCAGCCCCGCTTGCGGACGGGCTGGCTGCCGGGGGCTGCCACAGGCCCCATTGCTGCCAGATTGCACTGGCCGCCTGTTGCTCGGCGGCATCCCCGGCGGACAGCGCCTGTTGCAAGTGGCTGTCCAGTTGCTGGCGCGGGCTGATGATGAACTGGCCATCTTCGCTGGCAAAGGCAAACACGCTTTCCAGCTGTGCTGCATCGACCGGGCCTCGGAATTGCACTTCCACCCGCAGATAGTTGCGCTCCGGATCAAACCGGTCCTCCTCGCCTTCTGTCGCCAGCCCCGGGCAGCAACTGGCAATGGCCTGGATTTCGCCCAGGGTGTCCAGATAGCGGATGAAGGACGCCGGGTCCATGCCATTGCGCAGTACATCGGGCCCGAAGCGCAGTGACAGCAGCCAGTCGCTGCTGGGTTGCTGGGCCGCGGGCGGTTCCAGGTGCTCGCCGGACGCATACAGCAGTGTGTCGCTGCCGTGCTGCATCATCGCGGCGATATCGGCCAGTATGCTGGCCTGTTCTTCGCCAGAGGGCGGAATGCCGCCATCCAGTGCCGCCAGCTGGGCCTTGACGTGGTCATGACAGCGCAGCAACAGGCCATCCAGTTCGGCGTCCAGCTGCAAGCTGCCCTCCCTCAGCTGGTCGAGCAGGTCTTCTACCTGATGGGTGAAGTGAACGATGTCCTCCAGCCCGAACAGGCCGGCCGAACCCTTGATGGTATGCATGGCACGGAACAGTGCACCCAGCTGCTCTGCCGTGATGTTGTCGGCTTCGGCATCCAGCAGGATGCCTTCCATTTCCTCCAGCAGTTCGGCGGACTCCTGCAAGAAGGATTGCCGTGCCTGTTCAAGATTCATCATTGCTCTCCAGGCAGGCTTGCAATGCGCCAAGGCCCATCAGCCGGATAAAGCTGCGCACCGTCTGGCTGGGCTGGCTCAGCCGCAATGTGCGTTGCTGCCCTTGCTGCCGGGCCAGCAGCCATAACAGCACCTGGGCTGCAGCACAGTCCATTTCGCTGACCCGGGACAAGTCCAGTACCAGGTCGGCAGCGTCGCGGCTGGCCTCCAGTAGCTGCTGATGCAGGCTTGCTGCCTGATAGAGGGTCAGCTCAGCACCCAGCGTGATGCACTTTTCCATGAAAGGCTGTTACCGCGTCGTGAGCCGGGCAATGGCTGCCAGCAGATAGGGTGGTTCGAAGGGTTTGATGATCCAGGCACTGATGCCTTGTTGCTGGCCGCGCAGTTGCAAGTGGCGGGCATCCTGTGTGGTCAGCATGATGACGGGGGTGGCGGCATACTGCGGGTGCTGGCGGATGTGCTCCAGCAAGCCCAGGCCGTCGAGTACCGGCATGTTGAGATCGGACAGGATCAGGTCGATCTGACGGCCATCCAGCATGTCCAAAGCTTGTTTGCCGTCGGCCGCCTGCAACACGGTGTGGCCTGCGCCTTCCAGTGTCATTTTCACCACCAGGCGCAGGCTGAGCGAATCGTCGACGATCAGGATGGTTTTGCTCATGGCCTCCCTCTTACCCGGTTCAACAGCCGCTGTGCGCCAATGGTTGCTGCTGCGGCTTGTTCATTCATGCCTGCATGCCTGACGGCCGCGCATGAACTTGTTATTTTTTCTTTCTAGTTGCTCGCCCGATTGAATGCAAACCGCAAAGCGGTCTGCAGTTGCAGGCGGATGACTGCTAGCGGAGGATGCCTGGTCGGTCGCAGGCCAAAAAAAACGGCCACACGGGCCGGTTGCAGCTGTCAGGCAGTATTGCCGGGAAATAACAGCGGGTTCAGCCCGCTGCGGGCAAAGCCCTGTTCCTCCAGCGCGGCATCCAGCGCCAGGCTGGCCAGGTCGTCGGCCACCGCTTCGGCCTGCTGGTCCTTGTCCAGCGACAGGATTTTCAGATAGCTGCCGCAATCGCCGCAGGACTCGCCGCGCACGGCAGCATGCGCATCCTGCAGCGACCAGTAGCCGATGTCGCGGGTGGCTTCGCAGTTGCTGCACTTTGCCCGCACCAGATGCCACTCGCTTTCGCACAGGCTGCAATGCAGATAGCGCAGGCCGGCTTCATTGCCCTGGCGCACGATGCTCGCTACCGGGGCACTGGCGCATACCGGACACAGATGACGCGCGTCGCCCGGTTCGGCCACCGCGGCGATTTGCAGCTGGCTGGCCAGCTGGCTGAAGTACACCGACAAGGCCGCCCAGATGAAGGGTGCCTGCGCACTATCCACCGCTGCCAGATCCCCCGACAACAGCTTCTGGGCTGCCGCTTCCAGCTGTGCCGGAGCGCTGTCGAGAAGTCCGTTCAGCACACCGGCCAGCAGCGGACTGGCACCTTCCGCCAGCTGTGCACACAGGGCAAGCAGCAGCTGTTGCCACTGACTGTCGCGTTGCCAGGCCATGGCTCCCAGGGGGGGCAGGCCGTGCTCGGCACAGTGCCGGAAGTAATCCTCCCGCACCGGCAGCAACACCGGCTGGCTGTGTACTAGCTGGTGTTGTGCCTCAGCAATGCGGCTGGCCAGTTGCAGGTAATCGGCCATCACATGCCCCGCTGCCAGTTGCTGCAGCCGCTCGGCACGCTGACGATACAGCGTTGCAGGCTGCGGCAGCAGCAGCGGGGTGATGTCAAGGCTGGCTGCCTGACGTTCGGCCAATTGCTCGGCCGGAACAATGCGGATGCTCATGGCTTGTGCTTGTCTCCAGTCATTTCACGGTACCAGCGCGGATGGTGCTTCTTGGCCCAGGCATGGGTGACCACGCCTTCCACCATGGCGCGGATGGTGCCGCGCACCCAGATGGCGGCGTACACATGCACCACGATGCCGGCAATCAGCGCAAGTGCGCTCCAGGCATGCAACAACAGGGCAATGCGCACCACATCAATAGGGAAGGAGTAGGCAAAGTAGGGCCGCCAGATGACGACACCGGTGCAAATCAGCACCAGCAGGCAGCCCGTCATCAGCCAGAACATGCCTTTCTGACCACCGTTGTACTTGCCGGTATCGCCCACCTCATGCCCGGCCAGCACCGACTTCACCGATTTCATCCACTTGATGTCTTCCTTGTCGATGAAGTTGTGATGCCAGTAACGGAAGAACTGGCGGGCAAAGCCGACAAACATCAGTACCCCGACAAAGGGGTGGATGATGCGTGCCAGCTGCGGCGTGCCGAACACCCCGGTGAGCCAGAAGAAGGCCGGGTAGAAAAAGGCCAGGCCGGAGATGGCCAGCAGCACGAAACACACCGCCACGATCCAGTGGTTGATGCGTTCCGCCGCGCTGTAGCGCTTGATCAGCTTTTCCTTGCTCATGCCTTGTCCTCCTCTTCGTCATCTTCGGCCTTGTTGGGGCCGACGCCGATGTAGTGGAAGAAGCCGAACAGCACCGAAGCGGCCAGGCCGATGGTGGACAGCGGCTTGAGAATGCCCTTCCACAGGCTGACCACCGGGCTGATCTGCGGATCCTTCTTCAGCCCGTGGTACAGCTCGGGCTGATCGGCATGGTGCAGCACGTACATCACATGGGTGCCGCCCACGCCTTGCGGATCGTACAGACCGGCATTGGCGTAGCCACGGGTTTTCAGCTCGTCCACCCGTACCTGTGCGTATTCCTTCATGTCCTCCTTGCTGCCAAAGCGGATGGCGCCGGTGGGACAGGTTTTCACACAGGCCGGCTCTTGCCCCACGCTCACCCGGTCGGAACACAAGGTGCACTTGTAGGCCTTGTTGTCCTTCTGGTTGATGCGCGGCACATTGAACGGGCATCCGGCAATGCAATAGCCGCAGCCAATGCAGTGCTCGGACTGGAAGTCCACGATGCCGTTGGCGTACTGGATGATGGCACCGGGCGAAGGACAGGCTTTCAGGCAGCCGGGGTCGGCGCAGTGCATGCAGCCGTCCTTGCGGATCAGCCATTCCAGCTTGCCGTTCTGCTCCACTTCGCTGTAACGCATCACCGTCCAGCTTTCGGCTGTCAGGTCGGCCGGGTTGTCGTACACCCCGACATTGCTGCCGATTTCGTCGCGCAGGTCATTCCACTCCGAACAGGCCACCTGACAGGCCTTGCAGCCAATGCAGGTGGACACGTCGATCAGCTTGGCCACCTCCGCCTTGTGCTCGCGCGCAATCGGCGGCTGGGTGGGGCTGGCGGAGCGGCGCAGGATATCTTGCGATTGCAGTGACATGGTCGCTCCTATGCTTTCTCAACGTTGACGAGGAAGGACTTGAACTCCGGCGTCTGGGTATTGGCATCCCCGACAAACGGCGTCAGCGTGTTGGCGATAAAGCCTTTCTTGGTGAGGCCCTCAAAGCCCCAGTGAATCGGCACGCCAATATGGTGTACCAGCTGGCCGTTCACCTTCAGTGCCTTGATGCGCTTGGTCACCACTGCCTTGGCCTTGATATAGCCGCGCCGGGACGACACTTTCACCATGTCGCCGTGGGCAATGCCTTTCTCCCTGGCCAGTTCTTCGCCGATTTCCACAAACTGTTCCGGCTGCATGATGGCGTTCAGCCGCGCATGCTTGGTCCAGTAGTGGAAGTGCTCGGTCAGGCGGTAGGTGGTGGCCGCATAAGGGAACTGCTGATGCTGACCCAGTTCGGCCTTGTCGTCCTTGAACAGGCGGGCGGCCGGATTGGAGATCACCTTGGGATGCAGCGGGTTGGTGCCCAGCGGTGTTTCGAACGGCTCGTAATGCTCCGGGAACGGCCCTTCGGCCATCTTGTCCAGCGCAAACAGGCGTCCCAGCCCTTCGGCCTGCATGATGAAGGGGGCCATGGCGCTGCCCGGCGGTTCGTCGGCTTTGAAGTCCGGCACGTCCACACCCACCCACTTCTCGCCGTTCCACTTGATCAGCGTGCGTTTCTTGTCCCATGGCGTGCCATCAGGTTTGCAGGAGGCGCGGTTGTACAGGATGCGACGGTTGGCCGGCCACGCCCAGGCCCAGCCCAGGGTGTTGCCAAGTCCGGACGGGTCGCTGTTGTCGCGCCGTGCCATCTGGTTGCCGGCCTGGGTCCAGCTGCCGGCAAAAATCCAGCACCCGGACGCGGTGCTGCCATCGGCTTGCAGCAGGGCAAAACCGGGCAATAGTTCGCCCTTCTTCGCCAGGAACTGGCCGGGGTTTTTCGGGTCCGGCAGATCAGCCAGCGCCTTGCCGTTCAGCTCCTTGGCCAATTCTTCCGGCTTGGGCTCGTGCGGGTCGCCATACGCCCAGGACAGGCTGTTGATGGCATCCGGGAACTTGCCGCCATCCTTGGCATACATGGCCTTGAGCTTGAGGAAGATACCGGCCAGGATTTGCGGGTCGGTCATGGCTTCGCCTGGGCCTTCCGCGCCTTTCCAGTGCCATTGCAGCCAGCGACCGGAATTGACGATGGAGCCGTCTTCCTCGGCAAAACAGGTGGTGGGCAGGCGGAATACTTCGGTCTGGATCTTGGCCGGATCGACATCGTTCTGCTCGCCGTGGTTCTGCCAGAAGGTGGAGGTTTCCGTCACCAGCGGGTCCATGATCACCAGGAACTTCAGTCGCGACAGCGAAGCCACGATCTTGTTCTTGTTGGGGAAGGACGCCACCGGGTTGAAACCCTGGCAGAAGTAGCCATTCACCTTGCCCTGGTGCATCAGCTCGAAGTACTGCAGCACGTCGTAGCCCTTGTCCCACTTGGGCAGCCAGTCATAGCCCCAGTTGTTGTCCGCCGTGGCCTTGTCGCCCCACATCGCCTTCATGAAGGAGATGAAGAACTTGGGGTAGTTCTGCCAGTAGTTCATCTGGCCGTCTGCCAGCGGCTTGCTGGTGTACTTGGCCAGATAGCTGTCCAGCGTCGGCTCTTTATCCGACGGCATGGTCATGTAGCCCGGCAGGCTGGTGGACAGCAGCCCCAGGTCAGTCAGCCCCTGGATATTGGAATGCCCGCGCAGCGCATTGATGCCGCCACCGGCCATGCCCATATTGCCCAGCAACAGCTGGATCATCGCCATGGTGCGGATGTTCTGCGCACCAATCGAATGCTGGGTCCAGCCCAGGGCGTACAGGAAGGAGGTGGTCTTGTCCGGTGCACTGGTTTCCGCCAGATGCTCGCAAATGGCCTGGAAGGCTTCCTTGGGCGTGCCACAGATATTGGCCACCACATCGGCGGTATAGCGGGACACATGCTGTTTGAGCAGGTTGATCACGCAACGCGGGTCACTCAGCGTGTCGTCGCGTTTGGCCATGCCCTTCTCATCCAGCTGGTAGGCCCAGGTGGATTTGTCGTACTTGCGTTTTTCCGCGTCGTAGCCGCTGAACAGGCCGTCTTCAAACTTGAAGTCCGGGTGTACCAGCAGTGCTGCATTGGTATAGGCGAGCGTGTATTCCTTGTTGTATTTGCCGGTTTCCAGCAAATAGCGGATCACGCCGGACAGCAGGGTAATGTCCGTGCCGGTGCGGATGGGCGCGTAGAAGTCTGCCACCGAGGCAGTACGGGTAAAGCGCGGGTCGATGACCAGCAGCTTGGCCTTGTTGCGGGTCTTGGCCTCAATGGCCCAGCGGAAGCCAACCGGGTGTGCTTCGGCGGCATTGCCACCCATCACCACGATCAGATTGGCGTTCTTGATGTCGACCCAATGGTTTGTCATGGCACCGCGACCAAATGTTGGGGCAAGACTTGCCACCGTTGGTCCGTGTCATACACGCGCCTGATTGTCGACAGCCAGCATGCCCAGGCTGCGAGTGAATTTGTGGGTCAGCCAGCCAGCTTCATTGCTGGAGGCAGAAGCCGCCAGAAAGCCGGTGGACAGCCAGCGGTTTACCGTCACGCCATCGGCGTTCTTTTCGGTGAAGTTGGCATCGCGGTCCTGCTTGATGTGTTTGGCGATGCGTGCAAATGCTTCATCCCAGCTGATGCGCTTCCATTCATTGCTGCCTGCTTCGCGCACTTCCGGGTGCTTCAGGCGGTTGGGGCTGTGGATGAAATCCACCAGGCCAGCGCCTTTGGGGCAGAGCGCACCACGGTTGACCGGATGATCCGGGTCGCCTTCGATATGGAAAATTTCGGACTTGGCGTTCTTGGCGCCATCGCCCAGGCCGTACATGAGAATGCCACAGCCTACCGAGCAGTAAGGACAGGTATTGCGCGTTTCACTGGCGCGCAGCAGCTTGTAGCTGCGCACATCAGCCATTGCCGTTGCCGGCAGCAGCCCCAGGGTTGCAATGGTCGAACCTGTCATACCCCCGGCACACAGTTTGAAAAACTGTCGCCGATTGACCTGCATGAAGGGACTCCTTGTTGAACAAGAATGAAATGATGGGCTCCGGGATGTCATCCGGCCAGTCCAGCCCCATGGTACTCACGACAATAAGGACTGGCCTGACCCATCAGACGGTTGTAGCCTTAACGCATTATCGTCAGCAAAATGCTTAAGCTCAAATAGCCGATGTCAATTCAACTATTGAAAATCTCAATCAGATGAGCACAGAACCCGATTCGTCGTTTCCGCTGCATCAGCATGTCCAGCGTTGGCAATGGCGGGATGACAAGGCATTGCAGGCAAGTGAGGACGTATTGGCCTGCGAAGTGCCGGCGGCGCTGGTCTACAACGGGCTGGCGCATGTGGTGATGATGGTCAGCCCGCAGCAGCTGGAGCAGTTTGCCCGTGGTTTCACCCTGGCCGAAGGTATTGCCCGCTCGGTGGCCGACATCTTCGACATCGAAGTGCGTGAAGCGGCCAGCGGGATTGAAATTCATGTCGAGCTGGCCAGCGCCTGCTTTGCCGCACTCAAGGAAAGGCGCCGTCAGCTGGCCGGGCGCACCGGCTGTGGCCTGTGTGGGGTGGAGCAACTGGCCGAAGTATTCCGCCCGCTGCCGACCCTGCCGCACAGCGTGCGCCTGGCCTTGCCGGCCTTGAATCAGGCGCTGGAAAGCCTGCCGGTGCAGCAGGTGTTGTCGCAGGCTACCGGCTGCGCGCATGCGGCGGCCTGGCTGACGCTGGATGGACAGTTATTGCAAGTGTGCGAGGACGTGGGGAGGCACGTGGCGCTGGACAAGCTGATTGGCTGCCGTGCGCTAGGCAACTGGGGCGCGGGTGTGGCGCTGGTAACCAGCCGTGCCAGTTATGAAATGGTGCAAAAGGCCGCCGCTGCCGGGATTGAAATCCTGGTGGCGGTGGCAGCCCCCACCGCGCTGGCCGTACAAATGGCCGAGCAATACGGGCTTACCTTGCTGGGTTTTGCCCGCCCAGGCCGGGTGAATGTGTACACCCATCCGCAGCGCCTGTTGACCGAAGCTGTCTGAGCGGCCGCAGCCCATGGGCTGAAACGCTGCAAGTGGTGCTCCGGCTGTATTCATTCCCAATAATCCGGCCGGGCAGAGGACTGCTTTTGTTGCATTGCGCAAAGGCGGATGGGCATTGTCGAACAATGGCCTTGCTTTTGTGGCAAGGATCGGGTCAGAATCGAAGTCCGACATATCAACCTTTCTATATAAGAAGCAAGCATGGCACTCATCGTACAAAAGTACGGCGGTACCTCGATGGGCTCTCCGGAGCGCATCAAGAACGTGGCCCGCCGTGTCGCCAAATGGAAAGCGCAGGGACATGATGTCGTGGTGGTGGTATCTGCCATGAGTGGCGAAACCAACCGACTGATTGCCCTTGCCAAAGAGATCCAGGCTTATCCGGACCCGCGCGAGCTGGACGTGATCATTTCCACCGGCGAGCAAGTCACCATCGGCCTGTTGGCCATGGCGCTGAAGGAAATCGGCGTCGACGCCAAGAGCTACTGTGGCTGGCAGGTTCGTGTCACCACGGACGACTCCCACACCAAAGCCCGTATTCAATCCATCGACGAAGCCGCCATGCGGACAGACCTCTCTGCCGGTTCGGTAGTGGTGGTGGCCGGCTTCCAGGGTGTGGATGAAAACGGCAACATCACCACGCTGGGCCGTGGTGGTTCCGATACCTCCGCCGTGGCACTGGCTGCCGCACTCAATGCGGATGAATGTCAGATCTACACCGACGTGGATGGTGTCTACACCACCGATCCGCGCGTGGTGCCGGAAGCCCGCCGTCTGAAGACCATTACCTTCGAGGAAATGCTGGAAATGGCTTCCTTGGGTTCCAAGGTATTGCAGATCCGTTCGGTAGAGTTCGCAGGGAAATACAAGGTACGTCTGCGCGTCCTGTCCAGCTTCGAGGATGAAGGGGAAGGCACGCTGATTACGTTCGAGGAAGATGAAAACATGGAAAAGGCCGTCGTTGCAGGCATCGCATTTGACCGTAATGAAGCACGCATCAATGTAAAAGGCGTGCCGGACAAGCCGGGTATCGCTTACCAGATTCTCGGCCCCATCGCCGATGCCAACATCGAAGTCGACATGATCATCCAGAACGTGGGCGAGAACGGTACCACCGACTTCTCCTTCACCGTACCGCGTGGCGAGTTCCACCGCGCCATGGATATCCTGCGCGAAGTGCAAACCCACATTGGCGCTGCCAAGATTGACGCGGACGAGAAGGTTGCCAAGATCTCCATCGTCGGCGTTGGCATGCGTTCGCACTGTGGCGTGGCTTCCACCATGTTCCGCACCCTGGCAGAAGAGGGCATCAACATCCAGATGATCTCCACTTCCGAAATCAAGGTATCGGTACTGGTTGACGAGAAATACCTGGAGCTGGGCGTGCGCGTGTTGCACAAGGTATTCGGCCTGGATCAGCCGGCGTAATTTTTTACGCAAATGCTTGACAGGGGGCGCTGCCTTGCTTAATATGGCGCTCTCTGAACGGAGAAATGGCCGAGTGGTCGAAGGCACTTCCCTGCTAAGGAAGCATACGGGCTTAAACCTGTATCGAGGGTTCGAATCCCTCTTTCTCCGCCAGAATCTGCACCCGTAGCTCAGTTGGATAGAGTATTTGGCTACGAACCAAAGGGTCGGGCGTTCGAATCGCTCCGGGTGCACCAAAGTCCCTATAGTTTAGCGGTTAGAACACCGCCCTTTCACGGCGGTAGCCGGGGTTCGATTCCCCGTGGGGACGCCAGGATTCAAGATCAAGCCCAGTCGCAAGACTGGGCTTTTTCGTTTCTGTCCGGTTTGCTCTTGCGGTGCACATCGCCATGATGTGCCCGGCCTCGCCACAAGCAGGCCGTCCCCAGCCCGCTTGTCCAATCGTTTCACGGTCTTTCTATTGCTATTGTCTTGCCATGCAGGCCTGATAGCGCCCATTCACCTTGTCAGCAAACCATTGTGTGGTCAGTTTGCGGCTGATTTTCGGGCTGTGCAGGTCGATCTGCGGCATGCGTTCGCGTGCCAGCGGTTTTCCCGCTTTGCTGTCTGCCAGCGCAAAAACCTTGCGATACAGCTCGGTTTGCGCCAGGGCGCTGTTTTTCTCCTGCTGCAAATCCCTTTCAATGGCGCTCTGGCTCATGTCCAGGCGGCTGCGCAAGCTGAGCAAGGCCTGGTATGTGCTGCCGCTGGCCTGCTTGCCGGTATAACTGAGCAAATCACCATCCAGCGCCAGCTTGCGTCCGGTCAATTGGCTGATGGCGGCTTGCAGGGCTGCATTGCGGCTGCTGTAACGCCCGGCATTGAAGTCGGCAAATCGGTAGATCATGTCCTGATACGGCGCCGGGTATTGCAGCAGGATGGCGCTGCCGAAATAAATACCGCCACGGCGGGTAAACACATCATTGCGGATGCTGTTGCCGCTTTGGTAAGGGTAGGGCCAGATTTTGACGTGCGCTTCGGCAAACTCCACGCTCACCTGCATCGGACCGCCGGTGCGAATGGGGTTTTTCATATTCATCGGCAAGCCCAGCTTGCTGGCTTCGGCTGACATGTCCTCGAACAGCAGGTTCATTTCCCGTTCGGTACGCAAATTGTCGATGCGTGCCTTGTAGCTTTTGCCATTGGGCGATGTCTTGAGCAGCGCTGCCTTCACCACCGGCAGCGGCACCAGGTATTTGTTGGCACGTTCACCAATCTTTTCCCAGACAATGGCTGGCAGATTTGGGACTGTCGGATCTGCCTGCCAGCTGGATTCTTGCTCGATAACGGCGGCCACCGCACAGAAGTTATCGGCACGATACGGTATTTTCAATGCAGTAAAGGCAGTAACGATATCGTTGTTCCAGCCTTGGCGATCGCTGATGCGTGGTGGCAGCAAGCGGTCCAGCAAGGCCCGGCCTTGTGCTTCATTCAGTCCCGGTTTGCTGGTACTGACCGGTGGCTGCGGTGGCTGCGGAACCGGTACGACGGGCGGTGCTGTGCTTGCTGCAGTCGGGGTGGGGCTGCTGACTGCCGGGGTGCTTGCCGGGGCTGGCGTGGTGCTGATCGGTGGCGGTGCGACGGTAGTACATGCACTCAGGCTGCCCAGCAACAGGTAGAGGGGAAGATGACGGCTCATGCGTTTGTTGTTCCTGAATCCCAAGCCGTGATCTTGGCGCATTGTGCGGTTTGGGGCAATCCGGGATAAAACGCGTTGGGGCTGCCCAGGCAGGGCAGCATTATCTACAATGCATGACTCATGCCAGCGAGCTGGTCAAATCCGGAGATGCCAATGTTATACCTCTATACCCCGCAGGACATGGCGCGTTATCAGCATGCCTTGCAACAGGCCCTGCCACAGCAGGAGGTAAGGTGTTGGCCGGAAGAGGTGGTTGCCGGGCAGGTGAAATATGCGGTGGTGTGGAACCCGCCAGCCGGTTTTTTCAAGGACATGGTAAATCTGCAGGCCGTGTTTGTGCTGGGCGCAGGGGTAGACCGCATCCTGAAGCGTGACGATCTGGACCCGACAGTACCGATTGTGCGGCTGACTGATGCTGGCATGGCGCAGCAAATGCTGGAGTACGTGTTGTACGGTGTGCTGCATGTACAGCGGCAGATGGGGCAATACCGCCGCCAGCAGGCGCTGCGACAGTGGCAAGCGCTTACTGCGCCATCGGCGGGGCAAATCCACATCGGTGTGCTTGGCCTGGGCGAGATTGGTGGCTGGGTGGCACAGTCGCTGGCCGCCATGGGCTATGCGGTGGCTGGCTGGAGCCGTGCTGGTCGGCAATTGCCGGGCGTGCAGGACTACATCGGCCAGGCTGCGCTACCGGATATGCTGGCGCGTAGCGATATCCTGGTGAATCTGCTGCCTGCCACAGCACAGACGCGTGGCCTGCTTGATGGACGTATGTTGTCGCACTTGCCGTCCGGTGCGGCAATCATCAATGCCGGGCGTGGCGAGCAGGTGGATGAAGCGGCCTTGCTGGGCCTGCTCGATAGCGGGCATCTGCTCTTTGCCATGCTGGATGTGTTCGAGGTGGAGCCACTGGAAAGCGTGCATCCCTTGTGGAGTCACCCCTCGGTGCTGTTGACCCCGCACATTGCTGCCATGACCCTGGTGGAGCCTGCAGTGGAGCAGATTGCCGCCAATGTGCAGGCCATCAGTCAGGGGCGGTTGCCGCAAGGCCTGGTAGAGCGCGAGCGGGGCTATTGAGCGGGGAGCGCGCTCAGCGGGTCGATGGCCTGCCCCTGACGGCGCAACTCGAAATGCAGCATGTCGCGATTGCTGCCGGTATGGCCCACGGTGGCAATCTGCTGGCCGGCCTGTACGGTTTGGCCTTCCTTCACCAGCAAGGTCTGGTTGTGGGCATAGGCGGTCAGGTAGTCATTGCCGTGCTTGATGATGAGCAGATTACCGTAAGCACGGATGCCCTTGCCGGCATAGGCCACCGTACCGCTGGCTGCCGCCCGTACCGGGTCGCCCGCCTTGCCGGCAATATCGATGCCCTTGTTGCTGTTGCCGTTGAACTTGCCAAGCAGGGCACCACGAATGGGCCATTGCAGGCTGATGCCAGGTGCAGCCGGGCGAGTGGCTGGGGGGTGGTGTGGTTTTGACCGTGGTAGCAGGAGGGGTTGTCTTGGCCGGAGCGGTGCTTGCCGGGCTGACGCGCAACAACTGTCCGGCCGTGATGCTGGACGGGTCTGCCAGCTTGTTCCACGCCACCAGTGCGTTCACGCTTTGATGATGATTGAGCGCAATGCGGTACAAGGTATCCCCGGGGCGTACACGGTAATACCCTGCCGGGGCGGGCGAGGTGTCGGGCAGGGTGCTGCAGGCTGCCAGCAGCAGGAAGGACAGGCAAACGAGGTAGCGCATGCCTTGCATTTTAACATTTCCCTGATTGCCTGCATGAGGCAGGCTGGCGCAGCGGGCAGTGGTCTTCTAAGCTGAAAGCCCGGGTGTGGTTCTGCAAGGAGTGTCGCATGGCTGATCAACCGTTTTCACCGCAGAGTTTTCCCTATGCAGTTGAAGTGGAGGCCGGCAAGCATTATTGGTGGTGCGCTTGCGGGCAGAGTGAAAAGCAGCCGTTTTGTGATGGCAGTCATGCCGGTTCCTGTTTCAGTCCGGTCGAGTATGTGGCGGACAAAAGCGGCCTGGTGTACTTCTGTGGCTGCAAGCTGAGCGAAGGTCAGCCCTTGTGCGATGGTTCGCACAGCCAGTTGTCCTGAACCGTTGATACCGTAAAGAAAAACCCCGCCAAGGCGGGGTTTTTTTGTGACTGGCCGATCAGCGGGTAATCGGCTTGTAGCGGATACGCTTGGGCTTGGCACCTTCTTCGCCCAGTCGTTTTTTCTTGTCGGCTTCGTATTCCTGATAGTTGCCGTCGAAGAAGGTCCATTGCGATTCGCCTTCCGCTGCCAGGATGTGGGTGGCGATACGGTCGAGGAACCAGCGGTCGTGGGAAATCACGAACACGGTGCCGGCGAATTCCAGCAGCGCATCTTCTAGCGCACGCAGGGTTTCCACGTCAAGGTCGTTGGACGGTTCGTCCAGCAGCAATACGTTGCCGCCCTTGAGCAGGGTCTTGGCCAGATGCAGACGGCCACGCTCACCACCGGACAGCATGCCTACCTTCTTCTGCTGGTCGGCACCCTTGAAGTTGAAGCGGCCCAGATAGGCGCGGCTGGACATTTCAAAACGGCCCACGGTCAGCAGGTCGGCACCGCCAGATACGTCGTCAAATACGGTCTTGTCGTCTTCCAGGCCTTCGCGGCTTTGTTCGACAAAGGCCATCTGCACGGTCTGGCCGATTTTCACCGTACCGCTGTCCGGCTGTTCCTTGCCGGCAATCATCTTGAACAGGGTGGATTTACCCGCGCCGTTGGGGCCGATGATGCCGACGATGGCACCAGCCGGTGCCTTGAACGACAGGTTGTCGATCAGCAGGCGGTCGCCAAAGCCTTTGGATACGCCATCGAATTCGATGACTTCGTTCCCCAGGCGCTCGGCCACCGGGATGAAGATTTCCTGGGTTTCGTTACGCTTCTGGGTTTCGTAGCTGGACAGTTCTTCAAAGCGGGCGATACGCGCCTTGGACTTGGCCTGGCGGCCCTTGGGGTTCTGGCGTACCCATTCCAGTTCCTGCTTCATCGCCTTCATGCGGGCGCCTTCGCTCTTGGCTTCCTTCTCCAGGCGTTCTTCCTTCTGCTCCAGCCAGCTGGAATAGTTGCCTTTCCACGGAATGCCTTCGCCACGGTCCAGTTCCAGAATCCATTCGGCGGCGTTGTCGAGGAAGTAGCGGTCGTGGGTAACGGCCACTACGGTACCGGGGAAACGCACCAGGAATTGTTCCAGCCACTCTACCGATTCGGCGTCCAGGTGGTTGGTGGGTTCGTCCAGCAGCAGCATGTCCGGCTTGGACAGCAGCAGCTTGCACAAGGCGACGCGGCGTTTTTCACCACCGGACAGCGGGCCGATCTTGGCATCCCACGGCGGCAGGCGCAGCGCGTCGGCAGCCAGTTCCAGTTGCAGTTGTACATTGTCGCCGGCACCGGCAGAGATGATGGCTTCCAGCTTGGCCTGTTCTTCGGCCAGCGCGTCGAAGTCGGCATCCGGGTCGGCATAGGCGGCATACACTTCTTCCAGTCGCTTTTGCGCACCCATCACGTCGCCCATGCCGCTTTCCACTTCTTCGCGCACGGTCTTCTCCGGGTCCAGCTGCGGCTCCTGCGGCAGATAGCCGATTTTCACGCCAGGCAGATGCTGTACTTCGCCGTCGTATTCCTTGTCCACATTGGCCATGATGCGCAGCACGGTGGATTTGCCGGAACCGTTCAGGCCCAGCAGGCCGATTTTGGCACCGGGGAAGAAGGACAGGGAGATGTCCTTGATGATCTGGCGCTTGGGCGGCACCACTTTGCTCACGCGGAGCATGGACATTACGTATTGAGCCATGAGGGACCCTGCTGAAGATAATCGTTAAGCGGTAGATTCTACCAAAAGCGGGCCGGCTGCGCTGTGCTGCCCGTGTTTGTCCTTACCAGAACCAGGCAAACAGGGCAGTGGCCAGCATGGCAAAGGCACAGCCAATCTTGGCTATTGTGCCGATCAGGAAACCGGCCAGTGTGCCCAGGCCCACACGCCCGGCCTGCCAGGCATCACGCCGGGCCAGCAGCTCGCCGATGGCCGCTCCCAGCAGCGGCCCCAGAATGACACCGATCAGTCCCAGCGGCAGGCCGACAATGCTGCCGATAAAAGCTCCCCACAATGCCTGCTTGCTGGCACCAGTCAGTTTGGCCCCAAGCAAGCCGGCGACAAAGTCGATCAGCAAGCCCAATACAGTCAGCAGTGCCATGATGAGCAGGGCGCTGTGCCCAGATGGGCGAAGTGATCGGCCCAGGCCAGCAGCAGAAAGCCACCCAGCATCAGCGGCAGGCCGGGCAGGGCGGGAAACAGGGTGCCGGCCATGCCCAGTACGATTAGCAGGGCAGCAAGCAGGGTAAACAGGATTTCCACAGACATTCCTTGATAAGGTGGCTGCCATAAGAAAACGGCCAGTGGGTGGAAGTTCCACCGACCGGCCGCGGGCATGCAGACAAGAAATACCTGTCAGCGCGCGTATTCTTCCAGCAGCAGGTTCTGGGCGCAGCGTTCCTTGCCGCGGCTGGGGCGACGTTTGTAGCTGCCGTCTGCCTGCATGTCCCAGGCGTTGACGTTGTCTTCCAGATACAGGCGCAGTGCTTCCTTGATCACCCGGCGTTTGACCTTGGGGTCCAGAATCGGCACGCAGGTTTCGATACGGCGGAACAGGTTGCGACCCATCCAGTCGGCACTGGCGATGTACAGGTTTTCCTGCTTGTCGTTGTAGAAGTAGTAGACGCGCGGATGTTCCAGGAAGCGCCCCACCACCGAACGCACGGTGATGTTGTCCGACAGCCCCGGCACACCGGGGCGCAGCGCGCAGACGCCACGCACGATGAGCTGGATCTTCACCCCGGCCTGGCTGGCGCGGTACAGCGCGTGGATGACCTGCGGTTCCAGCAGTGCGTTCATCTTGGCGATGATCTGTGCCGGACGGCCTTGCTGGGCGTGCTCGATCTCCCGCTCGATGGAGTCGATCAGCAGGCTGTGCAGGGTGAACGGGCTTTGGTGCAGCTGCTTGAGCTGGCTGGCGCGGCCCAGACCGGTGAGCTGCACGAAGATGTCATTCACATCGCTGGCGATTTCTTCGTTGCAGGTGAGCAGGCCAAGGTCGGTATAGAAACGGGCGGTGCGCGGGTGATAGTTGCCGGTGCCCAGGTGCACGTAGCGGCGCAGGCGCTTGTCCTCGCGACGGATCACCATCAGCATCTTGGCATGCACCTTATAACCGAACACGCCATACACCACGTGGGCACCTGCATCTTCCAGATGGCTGGCCCAGCTGATGTTGGCTTCTTCGTCAAAGCGCGCCATCAGTTCCAGCACCACTGTCACCTGCTTGCCGGCGCGGGCGGCAGCAATCAGCGATTCCATCAACACCGAGTCGGTACCGGTGCGGTATACCGTCATCTTGATGGCGACCACCTGCGGGTCGGTCGCGGCCAGGTTCAGCATGTCAATGACAGGCTGGAAGCTCTGGAAGGGGTGGTGCAGCAGGATGTCACCCTTGCGGATGGCGTCGAACAGCGGCACTTTCTTGCTCAGCTGGTCTGGCAGCGAGGGTACGAAAGGCGGGAATTTCAGGTCCGGCCGGTCAACCAGGTCCGGCACCTGCATCAGGCGTACCAGGTTCACCGGGCCGTTGACGCGGTATACGTCCGGCTTCTTCAGGTTGAACTGGGTCAGCAGGAACTCTTCCATGTGCGGTGGGCAGGTGTCGGCAATTTCCAGCCGTACCGCATCACCAAACTGGCGCTGACTCAATTCGCCTTGCAAGGCGGTGCGCAGGTTTTTCAGGTCTTCATCTTCCACGGTCAGTTCGCTGTCACGGGTGACGCGGAACTGGTAGCAGCCCTTGACCGTCATGCCCAGGAACAGCTCGTGTACATGCGAGTGCAGGATGGAGGACAGGAAGACAAAGGTATGCGGGTGGCCGCTGCACACTTCCGGCGGCACCTTGATCACGCGCGGCAGAATGCGCGGTGCCTGCACGATGGCGATGTCGGACTGGCGGCCAAAGGCATCGCGGCCTTCCAGTTCCACAGCGAAGTTGAGCGACTTGTTCAGCACCTTGGGGAAGGGGTGGGACGGGTCCAGCCCGATCGGGGTGAGAATGGGCATCAGCTCGTTGCTGAAGAAGTCGTGCACCCATTCTTGTTGCTGTTCGGTCCATTCGTTACGGCGCAGGAAGATGATGTCTTCTTCACGCAGCGCCGGGAACAGGACATCACTCATCACCGCATATTGCTGGCGCACCAGTTCGTGCGAGGCGGACGAAATCCGCGCCATGATCTGCGCCGGTGTCGAGCCGTCTGCCAGAATGCGCCCCGGGGTGAGCTGGGCGGTTTCCTTCAGCCAGGCCATGCGCACTTCAAAGAATTCGTCCAGATTGGAGGAGACGATGCACAGGTATTTCAGGCGTTCGAGCAGCGGCAGGCTTGGGTCTTCTGCTTGGGCCAATACCCTGCGGTTGAATTCGATCAGGCCCAGTTCACGGTTAAGCAGCAACTCGTGGCTTTGTGACATACGGTTTCGCGCCAATGGTGATGAGGTGTGGAGACAAAAAAGCCCTCGCGCAGGAGGGCTTGAAACAATTACTGCTGCGGTGGCGTGTAGCCAGCCGGTGCATCGGCACCCTGACCGAAGAAGTAGGCATCCAGCTGTGCAGCCAGATACTGGCGCGCACGCGCATCCGCCAGGCTCAGACGGTTTTCGTTGATCAGCATGGTCTGATAACGCAGCCAGCCTTGCCAGGCTTCCTTGGAGACATTTTCATACACACGCTTGCCAAGCTCGCCCGGCAGGGGCGGAAAGTCCAGACCTTCAGCCTCGCGGCCCAGCTTGATGCAATTGACGTTTCTGGCCATTGCTAATCCTTGCAAAATTGAACTGAATATACTGCATTATTGTGTCACAACCATGACACCCTTCCAACCATGCCGCCGCCGGGGTGGTATGCCGGCTTACAATTCCTTGACGAAGATCTTGGAACGGCGCTGGTTGTTGTAAAAGGCCTGACGCGCCAGTGGCAGCTGGCCACGGCCGGCTTCGGCAAAACCGCGCTCAACAAACCAGTGGGCTGTCTGGGTGGTCAGCACGAACAGGGCTTTCAGGCCGCGGGTACGTGCCTGGTATTCCACGTGTTTGAGCAGGGTTTCGCCAAAGCGGCCTTCACGCCGTTCCGGTGCCACAGCCAGGCAGGCCAGTTCGGCCATGCCGGCTTCGGGAAACACATGCATGGCCACGCAACCGTAGATTTTGCCGTCATGTTCCAGCACCGAGTATTGGGAAATTTCCATTTCCAGATGCTCGCGGCTGCGCTTGACCAGGATGCCCTGTTCTTCCAGCGGGCGGATCAGGTTCAGGATGGGGCCGATGTCGTCCACACTGGCATTGCGCACCTTCACCAGACTGTCGCGGGCAATCATGGTGCCGGTGCCGCCATTGGTGAACAGTTCGGCCAGTAGCGAACCATCTTCGTGATGGCTGACCAGATGGGCACGCGGGATGCCATCGCGGGTGGCCTTGATGGCATAGGGCAGGTAGGCGGTGACGTCACGTTGCAGATGGCCTGCCTGCAACAGGTCTTCTGCCTGCTGCGCGGTGAGCGAGCTGACATGCTGGCCCAGCTCATTGGTGACACCACGCCCTTCAATCACGAAGATCAGCTTTTCGGCTTTGAGGGCTGACGCCAGCTGGGCGGCCATTTCTTCCATGGTGAGGTTGAAGGCTTCGCCGGTCACCGAATAGCCTACCGGCGAGAGCAACACCAGTTCACCGGCGGATAGCCGGGTATTGATGCCGTCCACGTCGATGCGCCTTACCTGGCCGGTGAACTGCATGTCCACACCATCCAGCACACCCAGCGGCTGGGCAGTGATGAAATTGCCGCCGGCCACGCGCAGATGGGCACCGAACATGGGCGAGTTTGGCATGCCCATCGACAGCTGAGCCTCAATGCCGTAGCGGGTTGCCCCACTGGCTTGCTTGACGATTTCCATGGTGCTGGCATCGGTCACTCGTCGGTCGCGGTGAAACAGCCGGTTCAGGCCGAAGCGTTTGAGCAAGGCTTCGATCTGGGGGCGGATGCCATGTACCAGCACCACGCGCACGCCCAGGCTCACCAACAGGTTGATATCCTGTGACAGATTGTGAAAACCGCCTTCCATCACGGCTTCGCCACTGACTGCCAGTACGAAGGTTTTCCCGCGGAAGGTATTGATGTAGGGGGCGGCTTCACGGAAGGAGAGGACAAATTCCCGGTTCAGCATTGTTGGATTGGCTCCCGCCAGATAAATACGTCAGAAGCGACAAGCCTAGCAGGAATACAAGGGGATGGGCAGGGCTTTTGCCGCTTGCCGCGCGGTAGCTGCAAATGAAAACAGCCACCCCATCGGCTGACGGGGTGGCTGTCGCAACAAGGCTCAATTGCCTTGTTTGATCAGGATTTGCTGCACTTTCAGGATGTTCAGGCCCTGGGACAGCTGGTAGTCCTTTTGTGGGTTTGGCTCGCGCGGATTGTCCGGGCTGGCGTTCTTGTCATCCTGCGGCTTGGGCGTTTCCTGTTTGATCACAGGAGGAGTCACCGGCTTGGCTGGCTTGGCCGATTTGGACGGGGTTTCTTCGCCATTCGGATTGGCCAGATGGTTTTCCAGATCAGCCTCGCGTACGCGTAGAGCCTGGTCTGCCGCGGTGACGGTTGCGTCTTCCACCACCACATCCGGCACAATGCCCTTGGCCTGGATGGAGCGGCCGCTAGGGGTAAAGTAGCGGGCGGTGGTCAGCTTGATGCCACCGGCGCTGCCCAGCGGCAGGATGGACTGCACCGAGCCCTTGCCAAAGGTCTGGGTACCCACCAGTACAGCACGCTTGTGGTCTTGCAGGGCACCGGCAACGATTTCGGACGCCGAGGCCGAGCCACCATTCACCAATACCACCAGTGGCACCTTGTGGGTTTCCTGCGGCAGTACCGATAGCGGGTCCGGCATGCCGGGGCGGCCATAGTTCTGTGCGGAAGCCGTCAGTTTCATCTTGGCGTCAGCAGTACGGCCTTCGGTATACACCACCAGCGCATCCTTGGGCAGGAAGGCGGCGGATACCCCGACGGCGCTGGTCAGCAAGCCACCCGGGTCGTCACGCAGGTCCAGCACCAGGCCCTTGAGCGGCTGCTTGTTCTGCTTGGTCATGCTGGCAATGGCTTCGGCCAGGTTTTCCGTGGTGTGCTCCTGGAACTGGGTGATGCGCACATAGCCATAACCCGGTTCCAGCAATTTGGACTTCACGCTCTTGGTCTTGATGATGGCGCGGGTGATGGCAAATACCAGCGGCTTGGTTTCGTTCTTGCGGGCAATGGTGAGCGTGACCTTGCTGCCCGGCTTGCCGCGCATGCGCTTGACCGCGTCGTTCAGCGACAGGCCGCGTACCGGTGTGTCGTCAATCTTGATGATGAGGTCACCGCTCTTGATGCCGGCCTTCTGTGCCGGGGTATCTTCGATTGGCGACACCACCTTCACCAGGCCGTCTTCGGCACCGATCTCGATGCCCAGGCCGCCAAATTCACCCTGGGTACCTTCGCGCAGTTCCTTGAAGGCTTCCGCATCCATGTAGTCGGAGTGGGGGTCCAGCCCGCTTAGCATGCCCTTGATGGCTTCGGTAATCAGCTTCTTGTCATCGACCGGGTCGACATAATCCTGCTTGATACGGCCAAACACTTCGGCAAAGGTACGCAATTCATTCAGTGGGAGCGTGGTGGGCTCCTTGCCGGCAAAAGCCTGCACGCTGAGGGTGAGGGCGCCGCCTGCCAGTGCGCCGGCGGCAAGCCAGGCAATTTTTTTCATGCGATGACTAGTCATATTGTGTGTTGGTCTCCGATACCGCGGGGCTTAACGTACCCAGGTTTGCGGGTTGAGAGGTTGTCCCATATGCCGGATTTCAAAGTACAGGCCGGATTCGCCGCTGTCCAGTGCGCCAGTGTTGCCGAGTGTTTCGCCGGCCTTGACCGTGCTGCCCACACTCTTGCCGATGGCAGAGAGGCCGGTGTACACCGTCAGGTAATTGCCACCGTGATCCACAATCACGGCGTTACCGAATCCGCGTAGCGCATCAGCATACACTACGTTGCCATCGGCGACTGCATGAACCGGCTGGCCCGGTGCCGTCTTGATGAACACGCCTTTCCACGATGTGCCTTCACTGCGTGCGCTGCCAAAGCGGCCTGCCAGTTGGCCGGACACCGGCATCTTCATGCGGCCCTGCAGGCTGGCAAAGGCTTTGCCGGATGCACTGCCGTCGGCCACTTCCGCCACCGGTTTTTCAACCGGTACCGGCACCGACTTCCTGGCCACTTCCGGCACCGGCTTGCCTTGTTTGCGGGCGTTTTCGGCCAGTTTGCGACGGCGCTCGTTTTCCTTCTTCGCTGCCAGCGCGGCAGCCTGACGGGCCTTGCGTTCTTCGGCCGCCTTGCGGATGGCTTCCTGACGGCGACGTTCGATTTCCTGGTTGATCTGGGCAATCAGGTTGGTCAGCCGTTTTTCGTCTTCCTGCAGCTTGCCCAGCCTGCTTTGTCCGGCCTGGATTTCACCGGAGATCTTGTTCAGCTGGGCCAGCTTGTTGCTCTTGCTGTTGAGCAGGGCGTTCTTTTCCCGGCTTTTGTGGTTGGACAGCGCATCCAGCCGCGCCAACTCCTGTTCCAGCTGATAGGTTAGCGCTTCCAGCTCATGCTGGTGGCTGATCAGCTGCGTCACCATTTGTTGCTGCGCCTTGGCAATGTGCTGGTAATACACCATGTCGCGCGAGGTCTGGTTCGGGTCGTCGGCATTGAGCATCAGCTTCATGGCGTCGTGATCGCCGCTCTTGTACTGTCTTGCCAGCATTTGCGCCACGCGCTGGCGGGTTTCTGCCAGTTTGTGGGCGGTGGTCTGGACTTGCAGACGCAAGTCGGCCAGTTGCTGTGCCGAGTTGTTCTGCTTGTTTTCCAGCTTGGCAATCACCTGATTGGTTTGGGCGATGGCCTGTTCCGACTCCTGGATGGCGGACTTGGCTTCCTGCTGCACAGCCTGCTTCTGCGCCAGGTCTTTTTTCAGGTTATCGATTTCCTTGCGGACCGATTGCAGGTTCTGTTGTTGTGGCGCAGTGGATAGGGGGAGAGAGGCAGAGGAGGGGGCGGCCTGGGCCGCGCCAGCCAGCAGGGCTAGCAGCAATATCGGTTTCATTCCATTTTCGCTTCGGATTACACCTGTTGCCAGCATGATAACAGGGCGGCGCAGACAAGGCAGCCGCATTGCCGGCCTGCTTGGCAGGCCGGCGTGGGGTCTTACTCGAAGTCGATCAGCGAGCGGCCAGTCATTTCTGCAGGCTGCGGCAAGCCCATCATGGCCAGCAGCGACGGTGCGATGTCGCGCAGCGCGCCGCCTTCCTTGATGTGCGCCTTGCGACCGACATACAGGAAGGGCACCTTGTCCAGGGTGTGCTGGGTATGCGGCTGATGGTGTGCGGCATCGTACATCTGCTCGCAATTACCGTGATCCGCCGTGATCAATACTTCGCCACCAGCGGCCTGCATGGCTTCCACACAGCGTTTGACACATGCATCCAGCGTTTCCACTGCCTTGACCGCAGCATCGAACTTGCCGGTATGGCCCACCATGTCGCCATTTGCATAGTTGCAAATGATGGCCTGGTACTTGCCGGAGGCAATGGCTTCGACGATATGGTCGGTGACTTGCGGGGCATTCATTTCCGGCTGCAGGTCGTAGGTGGCCACCTTGGGGGAGGGCACCAGGATGCGGTCCTCGCCGGGGTAAACCTGCTCTTCGCCACCATTGAAGAAGTAGGTGACGTGCGGATACTTTTCGGTTTCGGCAATGCGCAGCTGCTTCAGGCCCAGGCTGGCGAGGTATTCCCCAAAACCATTGCTGATTTTCTGCGGGCCATAGGCTACCGGGTTGCTGTAGGCCTCGCCATAGGACGTGAGCGTGACGAACTGCCCCAGTTTAGGCTGACGCGCACTGAAGCCACTGAAGGCAGGGTCGGTGAGGGCGGTGGTGAGCTGGCGCGCACGGTCGGCGCGGAAGTTCATGAAGATGGCGACATCACCATCTTGCATCTTGACCGGGGCGCCAATGCTGGTTGCCGCAACGAATTCGTCGTTTTCATCACGGGCATAGGCCGCAGCCAGCGCTTGCAGGCCGCTGTCCGCATGATAGAGGCCTTCGCCTTCCACCAGCAGGCGGTAAGCCGGCTCCACGCGCTCCCAGCGCTTGTCGCGGTCCATGGCCCAGTAGCGGCCGGTGACGGAAACCAGACGGGCAGCAGGGCAGCCGGCCAGCACTTCATCCAGACGCTTGAGATAGGTTTCGGCACTGCGCGGCGGGGTGTCACGGCCATCCAGGAAGGCATGCACGTAAATATGGGGCACGCCGGCAGCCTGAGCGGCACGGATCAGCGCGAAAATGTGATTTTCATGGCTGTGGACGCCGCCATCGGACAACAGTCCCATGACATGCAGTGCCGAGCCTTTGGCTTGCTGGATGGCCTGCTGCAATACCGGGTTCTGGTCGAAGCGGTTTTCTTCGATATCGCAGTCGATGCGGCTGATGTCCTGTTGGACAATCCGACCTGCGCCGATATTCAGGTGACCCACTTCGGAGTTGCCAAACTGCCCGCTGGGCAGCCCGACGAAGCCTTCGGAGGCATCAATCACGCCGTAGGGATACTGCTGTTTCAGGGCGTCCCAGGTGGGGGTGTTTGCATGCAGGATGGCATTGTCGTCACCTTCCAGCCGGTGTCCGAAGCCATCGAGAATAAGGAGTAAAACGGGTGTGATAGCTGTCATGATGTCCACAATCAGAATATTAGAAATTCTTGATGGTATTGATTTTTTTAGTTAGTATTGTACCGTAGTCAAACCAATATAAATACGCATTGCAAACTACTTAGGAGCAGAGCTTGCTGTTCAACGATGACCAGATCGAACAGTCCTCGCGGGCGATGAAGGCAATGTCTCATCCCTTGCGGTTGAAGATCATTTCGGTACTGGGCGACCAGGAAGTCAGTGTGCAGGATATTGTGGAGCAGGTGGGAACCTCGCAGAGCAACATTTCCCAGCATCTGGCCATCATGCGTGACAAGGGTGTTCTCCGGACAAGGAAAGATGCCAACCGGGTATATTACCGGGTTGGGGATATCCGGACGCTGGAAGTACTGAAAATGATGCGAGAAGTATTTTGTGGCTTTGTCGACTGATCTTTCAGCCTGGCATCGTCAATGCAAAAAGGCCGCTCAGCGGCCTTTTTTGCGTCTGACGTACAGGGTCTTGTGCACGGTGGCCACCACATCGCCAGCACTGTCCCGGATATCGACTTTCAGTTGCGGCAGGTGTTTTTCTCCAGTCGCCGTATGGCGTCGGATATCTGCGATCTGCTGATGGTCCAGATTGAAACGGGCGTGCACCACCCCTTTGCCCGGTTTGTGATATTCGATGCTGCCCGCCTTGTCCCATACCACATAGTCCGGCCCCAGCGACTGCATCAGCATCAGCATGAAAAACGGGTCAGTCATGGAGTACAGACTGCCACCAAAATGCACGCCAACGTAATTGCGGTTGGTCAGCCCGAGTCGCAGGCGTACATCCACCTGCTGCCAGTCTGGCGCAATATGCCCCACCTTGATGCCGGCACCCAGAAAGGGCGGCCACAGGTTGATCAGTGTCTTGAGCAGGCGTGGTGAAAGTTTCATGGCTTAAATTCAAACGGTTGTTTGATATTCATCCTCGATACATTTCATCCCGCTGTCAAGCGCCCTTGCTTTTCAGAAGGGCAATTCCGGTTGCGCGCCAGTGGGGTGATCGACCAGCGCTTCGGTGACGCCATCGGCCAGGCGCAACAGCACGCGCTCGCGGTTCAGCAATTCCTGTAGCGACTTCACCGCATGACCATCCTGCTTTTGCACGATGGCATAACCACGGTTGAGTACTGCCTGCGGATTCATGGCTTCCAGCGTGGCTGCCTGTTGTTGCAGCATCTGTTTGCGGCGGCTAATGAGCAGTTGCATGCCGCGTTGCAAGCTTCCCTGCAACTGGTTCAGCTGATGTTGCTGACGTAGTAGTTGGGGCTGATGCCGCTGCAGGCGGCTGTTTGCCAGCTGCAAGCCAAAGCGGCGACGGTCAAATACGCCATCCAGGCTACGACGTAAACGCGCGGATGCCTGCTGCAAGCTTTGCACTTGCCGTCGCAGTATTTCTCCCGGGTGATTCAGCCGGCGGGACAGGTAGTCCAGTTGCTGTGATTTATCCACCAGCAGCCGACCCAGTGCCCGCTCCAGCCCGCGTTTGGCTTGCTCCAGTTGCAGGCGCAGTTGCTCCTGGCTGGGGGAAACCAGTTCTGCTGCCGCTGTCGGCGTAGGGGCGCGGCGGTCAGCAACAAAATCGCAGATGGTGAAGTCGGTTTCGTGGCCGACACCGCTGACCACCGGAATCCGGCAGGCGGCAATGGCACGCGCAACAATTTCCTCGTTGAACGACCACAAGTCTTCAATGCTGCCACCGCCGCGGCACACAATCAGCACTTCAACTTCCTGCCGTGCCGAGGCTTGCTCGATGGCGGCTGCAATCTGGCGTGCCGCACTTTCTCCTTGTACCTGCGCAGGGTAAAGAATGACCGGGATGTCCGGCATGCGCCGGGCCAGCGTGGTGACCACATCGCGCAGCGCCGCCGCAGCCGGTGAGGTGACAATGCCGATGGCTGCCGGGTGTGCTGGCAGCGGACGTTTGCGTGCTGCATCAAACAAGCCTTCGGCACTCAAGCGGCTTTTCAGCTTTTCGAAGGCCTCGTACAGGCGGCCAAGCCCCGCAGAGCGCATGGTGTCAACATTGATCTGGTAATCGCCGCGGGCCTCGTACAGGGTGACCAGGCCCTTGAGTTCCACTTGCATGCCTTCTGCCAGACGAAACGGCAGCAAGGACAATTTGTGGCGGAACATCACGCAGCGTATTTGTGCGCCGCCATCCTTGAGGGAGAAATAGGCATGACCAGACGCAGCCAGGGTCAGGTTGGAAATTTCTCCGCCAATCCACAACGGTGGCAGGCCGGATTCCAGCAAGTCACGCACCATGCGATTAAGGGAAGAGACGCTGATGACGTCATTGGCCGTGCTATTGAAATTCATGGTTGTCAAGTCATCCACAACAAAAATACCGGTTTTTGTCGTCTGTAAATTGTCGGACAAAGAAGAATGTGGTGTTAAGTGATTGAAAATAAATCACTGTAAAATCAATATGTTATATTGTTTGTGCAAATTGCGGTCAGTTGCCGGAAATGGGCCTGCCGTGCGGTTTTGCCCTATCTGTTCACATGCTTATCAACAAAGTTATCCACAGGATCTGTGGATGCAGGCAAATTTCCCTTACAAAATCACAGCTTAGGGAATTTTCTTGTATTTGTTTCGTAATTTCCTGTTTTTCTGCGCTGCATGACAGCCGCCATGGTTGCCGAGAACTGGCGCAACCGCTAAAGTTTAGCGTTTAGCTAAAGCTTTGGAGAGTGTTTCGTGTGGTCAATTGTTGAAGCGGCCGGCTGGCCGATCTGGACCATCATTCTGGCCTCGGTCATTTCGCTGGCCATCATCTTCGAGCGTCTGTTCAGTTTGCGTGCCTCGTTGATCGTTCCTGATGGTCTGTTGGCACAAACCGTGGCCGAATACCGTCGCGCCGGAGCCTCTGCCGAATTGTTGCAGTTGCTCCAGAACCATTCCCCGTTGGGCAAGCTGTTTGCTGCGGGCCTGCGTAATGTTGGTGTCAGTCGTGAAGTAATGAAAGATGCCATCGAGGACGAAGGCCGTGTGGTGGCGCACCAGCTGGAACGTTTTCTCAATACGCTGGGTACCATTGCCGCCATGGCACCGCTGCTGGGTTTGCTGGGTACGGTAATCGGGATGATTGAAATCTTTGGTTCCCAGGCGCCGGGTGGTTCCAGCAATCCGCAACAGTTGGCCCATGGTATTTCCATTGCCCTGTACAACACCGCTTTCGGCCTGATCGTGGCCATTCCCAGCATGATGTTCTACCGTCATTTCCGCGCTCGTGTGGATGGCTTGCTGGTGGAAATGGAAGCACAGGCGGTGAAACTGGTTGAAGTGGTGCATGGCGAGCGTCAGAACGGTAACCAGTCATGAATTTCCGTCGCGGACGGCACCGTGAGGAGCCGGAAATCAACTTCATCCCGATGATTGATCTGTTGCTGGTGATCCTGATTTTCCTGATGGTCACCACGACCTATTCCAAATTTGCCGAGATGAAGATCAACCTGCCCACGGCGCAGGCCGATACCAGTCAGCAGGAAGCCACACCGATTACCGTTGCTGTGGCGGCTTCCGGTGAAATGGATGTGGCGGGCCATAAACTGTTGCCGGGTGACAAAGCCGGCTTGCAAGCCCAGCTGCGTGATGCGGCTGCCGGCAAGAAAGACCCGGTGGTGGTGGTGAATGCCGATGCCAAGGCGACCCATCAATCGGTGATCAGCGTGATGGAGGCTGCCCGGGCAGCCGGTTTGTTGCAGCTGACATTTGCCACGCAGAACACCACACCGTGAGTCGACTCAGTCAACTGATCGAACGCCACTGGTATCAACCGAGATGGTGGCTGACAGCCCTTCTGGCTCCGCTGGAAGGGCTGTTTGCTCTGTTGGCGGGCCTGCGCAGGGCAGGGTATCGGCTTGGTGTATTACGCAGCCAGCGCCTGGGGGTGCCGGTTGTGGTCATCGGCAACATCAATGTCGGTGGTGTGGGCAAGACGCCGCTTACCCTGGGTTTGCTGGCCAGCCTGCATCAGCAAGGTGTCCGGGTGGGGGTGATCAGTCGTGGTTATGGTGGTTCGCATGCTGAGCCAACCCTGGTCTTGCCAGAGAGCACGCCTGACGAAGTGGGGGATGAACCGCTGCTGCTGGCGGCCAGTGGCGTGCCGGTAGTGGTCGGGCGGGACCGGGTGGCCGCGGGTGAGCACCTGTTACGTCTGTACCCCGAAACACAGCTGATCCTGACCGATGACGGCCTGCAGCATTATCGTTTGGCCCGCACGCTGGAGGTGGTGGTGCTGGACGGGGCCCGCGGGCTGGGTAACGGACACCTGTTACCCGGTGGCCCCTTGCGCGAGCCTGCCAGGAGGCTGGCCAGTGTTGATGCCGTGGTGGTGAATGGTCATGGCGCCGACTTGCCCTTGCCGGCAGACCTGCCGCGGTTTGACATGCAATTGCAGTGCGGGATGCTGCAATCGCTGGCCGAGCCAGACCGTTATCGCCCGGCAGGAGATTTTGCCGGACAGCCGGTGATTGCGCTGGCTGGCATCGGTCACCCGGAGCGATTTTTCCAAACCTTGCAACAGCAAGGCTTTACTTTGCAGCAGTGCCTGCATTTTCCCGATCATCATGTTTTCAGTGCTGCCGATTTGCCTGGCGGCGACAGTCCCGTCATCGTCACCAGCAAAGATGCGGTGAAATTGCGGGGAGTGATTCATGATGCGGCGCAGCGTGCTAGACTATGGATCTTGCCGGTGACGGCCCAGCTGACGCCGGATCTTGCCGGCTGGCTACTTTCCCGATTGAAGATAAGACATGGACGCTAAATTTCTGGACATTCTGGTGTGCCCGCTGTGCAAAGGCCCGCTGGTACTCGACAAGACCCGGCAGGAACTGATCTGCAAGGGCGACCGTCTGGCATTCCCGATCAAGGACGGCATCCCGATGATGCTGGAAACCGAGGCGCGCGAACTGGCGCCGGAAGAAGAAGTAAAATGAGCGGTTTTGCCATCGTCATTCCGGCGCGCATGGCGTCCAGCCGTCTGCCAGGCAAGCCGCTTGCCGACCTGGGCGGCAAACCCATGGTGGTGCGCGTGGCCGAGCAGGCAGCAAAAAGCCGCGCCAGCCAGGTGGTGGTGGCAACCGATCATCCCGACATTCTCGCAGCCTGTGCCGCACATGGCATCGAAGCGGTGATGACACGGGAAGATCACGCCAGCGGTACTGACCGTCTGGCTGAAGTCGCGCAGCGCATGCAATGGCCTGCCGGGCAGGTGGTGGTGAACGTACAGGGCGACGAGCCCTTGATCGACCCGGCCCTGATCGACAAGCTGGCAGCACTGATGGCAGAAACAGGTGTGCCGATGGCAACGGTGGCGCACCCTTTTCATGCCGCGCAGGACATGTTCAATCCCAATGTGGTCAAGGTGGTACTGGATCACGCTGGGCGGGCCCTGTATTTCAGCCGGGCGCCCATCCCCTATGCCCGTGACGCGTTTGCACACGATACAAGCGTGTTGCCTGCCGACCTACCGGTCCTGCGGCACATTGGCATGTATGCCTACCAGGCAGGTTTTTTGCAAACCTACAGCTCATTGAGCCCGGCACCGCTGGAACAGTTTGAAGCACTGGAACAACTGCGCGTGTTGTGGCACGGCTACCCCATCATGGTGGCCACGGTGAGCGAGGCACCCGCAGCCGGCGTGGATACGCCGGAGGATCTGGAACGGGTGCGTGCCGTACTGGCCGGACGCTGAGCGTCAGGCAAGGCCGCAATGCAAGACGGCCGAAGAACACCAATCACAATAAACGACATACAAACTGACGGGAGTAATTATGCGATTGATTCTGTTGGGCGCTCCGGGCGCTGGCAAGGGTACCCAGGCTAACTATATCCGCGAGGAATTCGGCATTCCGCAGATTTCCACCGGCGACATGCTGCGTGCTGCCGTGAAGGCCGGTACGCCGCTGGGTCTGGAAGCCAAGGCCATCATGGATGCCGGCGGCCTGGTGCGTGACGATATCATCATCGGTCTGGTCAAGGAGCGTATTGCACAGGACGACTGTGCCAAGGGTTTCCTGTTTGACGGTTTCCCGCGCACCATTCCGCAGGCTGAAGCCATGATTGCGGCTGGTGTGGATATCGACTACGTGGTGGAAATCGACGTGCCGGATGCCGCCATTGTCGAGCGCATGGCTGGCCGTCGTGTACACGTGGCTTCTGGTCGCACTTACCACGTTACCTTCAACCCGCCGAAAGTGGCTGGCAAGGATGACGAAACCGGTGAAGACCTGATCCAGCGTGACGACGACCACGAAGAAACCGTGAAAAAGCGTCTGGCGGTATATCACGAGCAAACCGAAGTCCTGGTTGGTTTCTACGGCCAGCGTGCTGCCAGTGGCGATGCCAAGGCACCGAAGTATGTGAAGATTGATGGCACACAACCGGTTGAAGTGGTTCGTGGCAACGTGCTGAAGGCATTGGGCGCCTGAGCGACGTTTTTTACTGCCAATGTGACAAAGCGGGCTACGGCCCGCTTTGTTTTTGTATACTGTTTCATATCGAGAATAAGTGGCGGTTTGAACTTGCATTGCCGGTTTGTGCCGCCAACTAGTTGTAGTCCCTGCAGGAACTGCCTGTTACCGGGAACAGTCAATCGCTTGTTTGACCCGTAGTCGTAGCTGGCCATGCACATGGTTGCAGTAAGAAGAGAGAGTGACATGTATTACGGAGAGCGCTTCAACGGCATTTCCCATCTGATTGGTACCGTGCTGGCGGTGACCGGGCTGATCAGCCTGGTGTATGTGGCTGCCGAGCAGGGTGACCCCTGGAAGATCGTCAGCTTCAGCCTGTACGGTTCCACCCTGGTATTGCTGTATCTGATTTCCACCCTGTATCACAGCGCCAAAGGCCGTGCCAAGGCGATTTTGCAAAAGTGCGACCACTCGGCCATCTACCTGCTGATCGCGGGGAGCTACACGCCATACTGTCTGGTGACCTTGCGTGGTGCATGGGGATGGACCTTGTTCGGTTTGAGCTGGGGGCTGGCCATTTTCGGCATCGTCCAGGAACTCACGCTGGGGCGACGTACGCGTTTGTTGTCGATGATTCTCTATGTGGTGATGGGCTGGCTGGTGGTGATTGCCATGCAGCCCCTGATTGCAGCCATGTCCTGGGGTGGTCTGTTCTGGCTGGCGCTGGGCGGGGTGATCTACAGCGTGGGCATTTACTGGTTCATCAATGACGAGAAAATCCGTCACGGGCACGGCATCTGGCATTTGTTCGTGATGGGTGGCAGCATCTGCCAGTTCGTCAGCGTGATGTTCTACGTTGCCTGAGCCTTGCCCCAGTATTGAAAAAGCCGCCCTGATGAATCAGCGCGGCTTTTTTCGTTGCAGCAGATGTTACAGCTCGAAAGGCAAACGGTTTTCCTCCACCAGCGTGCACAGTGCGGTGACCACCACCGGGTCGAACTGGCTGCCTGAGCGGCTGCGGATATAGTCCAGGGTTTCGGACAACTCCCATGGCTCTTTATAAGGACGTTTGTTGAGCAGGGCGTCAAACACATCCACCACTGCGACGATGCGCGCCGACAGCGGGATGGCCTGGCCACTCAGCTTTTGCGGGTAGCCATTGCCATCGAAGTGTTCGTGGTGCCCGCCGGCAATTTCCGAGCCGAGTGACAAATAGCTCTGTCCTTCCACCATCTGGGCCGACTTGGCCAGAATGCTGGCACCAATGCTGGCGTGTTGCTCCATGATGCGGCGTTCGTCCGGGTCCAGCTTGCCGGGCTTGAACAGGATGTGGTCCGGTGTTCCGACCTTGCCCACATCGTGCAGGATGCTGGCCATGCCCACCATGTCCATGAAGTCCGGACTGAGCTGTTCCAGATAATGTCCGCCCCGGCGGATTTCACTGGCAATGGCATGAGTCAGTTTCTGTACCCGCTGCACGTGTGCCCCGGTGTCCGTATCGCGGTATTCGGCCAGGGCCGCCAGTGCTACCACGGTGGCCTCTTGCGAATGGCGTAGCTGGTTGTACAGGTAGAGGTTGTCATAGGCCGAGGAAATGCGTTGGCAGAAGACTTCCAGCAGATTGCGCTCGACATCATCCAGCGGCCAGGGTGGCGTGAAGTGTACGGCAAATTCCCGGCCGTTCTGGGCCGTGATGCACAGCACATCGTAGGGGTGCTGATAGATATTGCGCTTTTCCAGCAAGGCCTGACGGATGGCTTGGGCCAATTCGGGATAATCGTCCAGACTGCCGCTTACGAGCAGGGTTTCATAAGCACCTGCAGCGGCCAGGATTTCCAGCTGTGGCCGACCGGTCAGGTCTGGCGTGCTTTCGACACACAGAATGCCATCGGTGCCTACGTCCAGAATGGCGCTGATCTGCTTGAGCACCCCGGAGGCAAATTCCTTGAGCGAGAACATCTGGTACAAATCGGCCGCACCTTCCAGAATCTTGGCCAGCCCCTGACGGTTCTTTTCGATGGTAATCAGGTTCTCATAGGCCCGCAGGGAGGCAATTACGGTGGTGAACAGCTTTTGTACCGTCAGCTCGGTCTTGGTCTTGTAGTCGTTGATGTCGTAATTGAGGATCACCTCCTGCTCTGGTGCCTGGCCGGGCTGGCCGGTGCGCAGCACGATGCGGGAGGTGTTGTTCTGCATGACTTCGCGAATGCGCTGTACCAGCTGCAATCCGGCATCATCGGTTTCCATTACCACATCAAGCAGGATCAGGGCGATATCATCGTGCAGCTGCAGCATCTGCTCGGCTTGCGCCGCGGAATAGGCGCTGATCAGTTCCAGCCCGCGATCCTTGTAACGGATATTGCGTATCGCCAGCGATGTCGCACTGTGCACATCCGGTTCGTCATCAACGATCAGGATTTTCCATGGCCGTTTGTACGACTGCAGTGCATTGCCGGCGTCTGCCGGGTCGTCCTCCAGCAGCCAGTTGTCATCGTTACTCTCTTGCTGGCTCATCGCTTACCCTCCTTGTGGGAAACCTCAGGAGCGGTGCAGGGCATGGTAATGATGAATACGCTGCCTTTGCCCACTTCGCTGTGCACTTCGATCGTGCCACCGAGACGTTGCCGGATGATGTTATAGACGATGTGCAAGCCCAGGCCGCTGCCGCCATTGCCACGTCGTGTGGTGAAAAAAGGATCGAACACCCGGTTGATGTTTTCTGCCGGAATGCCTTTGCCATCATCCTGGATACTCAGGCGCACTTCGGCCGCCTGGTAGCGCTCGGCCCGGATGTGGATATTGCCACCGGGTTTTTCTTCAAATCCATGTACCAGGGCATTGACCAGCAGATTGGTCACCACCTGGGAGATGGCTCCGGGGTAGCTGTCCAGTAGCAAGTCATCTTCGCAGTCGATGGTGATATTGGTTTGGGAGCGCTTGAAACGCGGCTTGAGGCTGGTGACGATTTCGCTCAGGTAATCGTTTAGCTGGAAATCCCGCCGTTGTTCACTGGTCTGGTCGACGGCAACCTGTTTGAAGCTGTGGATCAGGCTGGCTGCGCGTTCGGAATTGGACAGGATGAGGTCGCAGCATTCACGGGCCGAATCCAGATAGGCCTGGAAGTCGCTTTTCTTGATGCCGCCGTTGTCCAGTTTCTCGGTGATGTGCAGTGTACTGGTGGCCAGGTGGGAAGCGGTGGTCAGTGTGATGCCGACAGGCGTGTTGATTTCATGGGCCACACCGGCCACCAGGCTACCCAGCGAGGCCAGTTTTTCGCTTTCCACCAGCGTTTGCTGGGTTTGCACCAGTTGTTGCAGGGCTTGTTCTGCATTGTCGCGCTCCTGGCGCGCCTGTGCTTCGGCTGCCGTCCGCATGGCCAGATCAGCCGAAATGCGATCCACAATACGGTTGAAACTGCGTCTGACCGCGCCGAACTCATCCTGTGTGGCTTCGGTCAGGCGTAGTGACCTGGCATCGTTGCTGCTGGCTGCCTGGTCCAGTGCGCGTTGCAGTTCCTTGAGCGGGTCGAATACAAAGCGGTTCAGGTTATACGTCATCACAATGAAAATCAGGCCATCCAGCACCAGGATTTCCAGCAGGATTTCCAGCAAGTGCATGGTCTGGCGATGGGCCAGTTGGCTACGTGACAGATAGATGGTCGCCACACCCAGCTTTTCACGGTTCTGATAGATGATGGGAATGGTCAGCGTGTCGTCGCCAACCGGTTTTTCTGCAGGTGCCATATCCCGCAGAGAAGTGGTGTCATTATTGCGGATCCGGCCGATATTCAGCCCGGCATCACCCGTGATGCGGATGGCCAGTACGGAACTCCAGCCCAGTTCGGCATCCAGTGTCAGCCTGGTATAGGCATCATCCATCTGCCACACACCATGCGGCAAGGCCAGTGCCAGCCGTGCCTGCAGTGAGGCGCGCTGTGCCTGATAGTCTTCTTCATCCTGGCTACGGTTTTGCTGGTACGTCATCAAGCCGGTAATGGCCACCACTACCGTCACCCCTATCATCAGCCAGAGCCTGAGCTTGGATTTGATACTGTTCATTACTTTTATTATCCCTTTAGGCCTGCTTAATCCTAGGAAGTCTTGAACTGAAATGCCACTTTTGCCTGTCATGCATGGTGTCACTGCTTGCATGAGGATGTCACTTCAATCTGTCAGGGGAACGTCAATTCCATGGATTCCGGTGGTAAATGGCACCACTTTTGTGCAGAAGAAGGTGTGTAATCCGTGGTGCTGACCCGGAACATCCAGCCTGTGCCTGATGGTTTACTGTGCCTGTACCGCACTACTGGCTTGGCTGCGTTGCAGCTTTTGCAGCAGCAGACCACCGAGAATCAGTCCCAGACCAAGCAGTGTGGATGGCAGGATGGCTTCCCCGATGACAAAGTGGATCAGCACCAGCGATAACAGCGGTGACAGGAAAATCAGGTTGGCGATCTTGGCCGTACTTCGGGTCAGTTTCATCGCACTGAGCCACAAGACAAAAGTGAAGCCCATTTCCAGCGCACCGACATAGGCAGCCCCGGCCAGTCCCTGCCAGGCAACGGGTGTCAGCTGGCCGGTGAGTGCGCAATACAGCAAGGCCAGGGGGAGCGACATCATGAAATTGAGCGTCAGTCCCAGCACCGGTTCGCGCTTGTCACGGGCATTGAAGATCCAGTAGGCCGCCCACAGCAAAGTGGAAGCCAGAGCGAAGCCCACGCCGCGCAAGCTGGAAAAATGCAGGCTCAGCAACTGGCCATGGGTGCCAATCACCAGTACGCCCAGATAACAAATGATGGCAGCGAGGGCGTCGTGCAGGCTGAGTTTGTGCTTGAGCAAGGGGACCGAGAGCAGCGTCATGGTGAGCGCCCAGGTGTAATTGATGGCCTGGGCCTCTTGTGCCGGTAGCAGCGCATAGGCCTGAAACAGGATCAGGTAGTAAATCAGCGGGTTTACCGCACCCAGTACTAAAGAATGGCGCCAGTGTTGTCGTAATGCAGGCCACAGGCTGCCAAGCCTGCCCTGGGCCAGCAAAATACCCAACAGGCAAAGGGTGGAGGCAATGCTGGCATACAAAACCAGTTGTGCCGGAGACAAATGGGCCAGGCTGATCTTGAAGGCGGTTGCCACGGTAGACCATGCCAATACGGCGCTCAGCCCGAACAAATATGCTTTCTTCTGTTGCTGCAAGGAAAATCTCCCATCACGGAATGGCTCCATTCTACCTAGCCGTGTGCAGCACAGAGAACGGTACTTTTCTATAAAAAAAGAATAATTCTTGAATTTTACAATGACTATGTCATTAATCGTCTTTGCGTGTGGAGAGATAGCGCTCGCGAATCGCGATCGTGGATCGTGCTTTAACTGCTTAATCGATTAAGGATGGCGCTGCAGCGCAAGGCAGTAGCCGATGCGGTAAGGCCAATGGGGCCGCCAGCCTCCTGCTGATACTGGTCACCGGCCAGGCCATGCACCCGGACAGCCAGACAGCTGGCTGCCAGTGCGCTCATACCCTGCGCCAATAAGGCGGCAATCAGGCCGGTCAGGACATCACCCTGTCCGGCGACTGCCAGAGCCGGGCCGCCGCTGGTATTCAGGTAATAGGGCTGCCCGGGGGCGCAAATCAGGCTGCCAGCCCCCTTGAGCACCACAACTGCATTGAGTGAAGTGGCCAGCTGTTGCGCGGCCTGTAGCCGGTTTGCCTGAATATCCGCTGTGGTACAGGCCAGCAGACGGGCGGCCTCCGCCGGATGCGGCGTGATGATGGTGGCGGCCTTTCGCTGGCGCAGATGCTTTTGCAAACCGGTATCGGCTGCCAGCAGATTGAGGGCATCCGCATCCAGCACCAGCGGTAGCGGGCTGCCCAGCGATTGTTGCAGCCACTGCACAGCTTGCACGCTTTGCCCGAGGCCGGGGCCCACTGCCAGGACATCACAAGCAGGCTGCTTGGCAGGCTGGGCGTCGCCATGCAGCATCAATTCGGGAAAAGCAGTATCGACGACTAGTCGCGGATCCAGGCTCAGCACATGGACCTTGCCCGCGCCTCCGGCCAGTGCGGCGCGTCCGGCCAGCAACACGGCACCGCTCATGCCGGGGCAGCCTCCCACAATGCTGACCGTGCCGTGGCTGCCTTTATGGCTATCCGGCTCCCGCCGCAGCATGCGGGCATCCTGCCGGTTCAAATAACCGGCAGCCACTGGTTGCAGTTCTGCGGGATAGTCCAGCGGTGCACATTCCACTTGTCCTGCATGGTTGGCACCGGCTGCATAAAACAAACCCGGTTTGTGGCACAGGAAGGTCAGCGTGTGGCTGGCCTTGATGCAGGCTGAAGGAGCCTGGCCGGTATAGGCATTCAGGCCACTGGGGCAATCCAGTGCCAGTGTGGGGCAGGAAAGCTGGTTCAGCTGCTTGATGAGCTGGCACCAGAAGTCATCCAGCGGCCGGTTCAGACCAATGCCAAACAGACCATCAATCAGCAGGGCGGGCGGAGGGTAATCAGTACTCAACTGCTGTAGCGGCAGGCCGCCAGCCTGGCGCAGGGTCTGGAGCTCCTCACGGGCTTCTGTGCTGAGCGGTGGCTGTGGCAGCAGCACATCCACCTGATAACCTTGCTGCATCAGTAGTACTGCGGCTACCAAGGCATCGCCGCCGTTATTGCCAGGACCGGCAGCTACCAGAATGCGCGCACCTTGCGCGACATGCTGCTCCACCCAATCGACCGTGGCCTGCGCGGCCTGCTGCATCAGCTGGATGCCACGTTGTGCGGCGACCACTTCCAGCTGGCGCAAGTCCGCCAGGCTCCACAGGGCTGCATTGTGCATGCTTACTCCTTGCCGGGTTCTCCCCAGCGGGGCATCAGGCTATTAGGAACGCGTAGCTGGTCCAGTATGCGCGCGACCACGAAGTCCACCATGTCTTCGATGGTGGACGGGTGCGTATAAAAGCCCGGTGACGGTGGCAGGATCACCACCCCAAGCCGCGCCAGCTTGAGCATGTTTTCCAGGTGAATGACGGAGAATGGTGTTTCCCGTGGTACCAGAATCAGCTTGCGCCCTTCCTTGATGCTGACATCGGCAGCCCGTTCAATCAGGTTGTCGCTCATGCCTTGTGCAATGGCGGCCAGGGTGCCCATGGAGCAGGGACAGACCACCATGGCGTCGGCCGGGTTGGAGCCGGAGGCGACCGGAGCAAACCATTCTTCACGGCCAAATACCGCCAGCTGTCCTTCTGCTGCAGCTGTGCGTTGTTGCAACCATTGGGCAAATTCGGCAGGGCGGGAGGGGAGTTGCAGGTCCATCTCCTGCTTGGCTACGATTTGTGCTGCCTGGGAATAAAGTACCCATACGCGGACGCCAGCACCAATCAGGGTGTCGATCAGCCGCAGGCCATAGGGCAGGCCGGAGGCTCCGGTAAGGGCAACGGTAACGGTTTGGGGTGTTTGCATCTTGTTTCCAGTGGCGGTCCTGCCTGCCGGCGCAGCGGGATGCTGCGAGCCGGGCAGGTGACCGGTCAGGATTCGCGAAACAACTGGCGATGTCGCAACAGGACCTGTTCGGCTGGAAAGGCCTTGGCCAGTTGTTCGGCAATAAAGACAGAGCGATGCTGACCACCGGTACAGCCGATGGCCACGGTGAGATAGCTGCGGTTTTCCCGGCTGAATTCCGGCAACCATTTCAGAATCATGCAGCGGATATCTTCGGCCATCTGGGCGACCAGCGGTTGCCCTGCAAAGAAGTCGATGATGGGTTGGTCGCGACCGGTAAACGGGCGCAAAGCCAGGTCGTAATAGGGATTGGGCAGGCAGCGGACGTCAAACACGAAGTCGGCGTTCAGCGGTACGCCATGCTTGAAGCCGAAGGATTCGAAAATGATGGTGAGCCGGCTGCTGTCTGCTTCCACCAGTTGCTTGATGGCCGTTTTCAAGGCATTGGCAGACAACTCGCTGGTGTCTATGCGAATACCCATTTCCTGCACGCTGGCCAGCAGTTCCTGCTCCAGCTGGATACATTCCTCCACCGTGGAGCCGCTACCCGACAGCGGGTGCCGGCGGCGGGTTTCGGAAAAGCGCTTGACCAGGGTTTCCGGCTTGGCCTCGAGAAACAGCAAGCGTACATCCACGCCTTGCTGACGCAGCTTGTCCACCTCGGCAGGCAGTGCGCCCAGTGAAGGGCTGGAGCGGGTGTCCACGCTGATGGCAATCTGCTGGTAGCCATAATCGGCATAAAGCGACATGGCTTCATGCAGCATGGTGGCTGGCAGGTTGTCCACACAGTAAAAGCCGGAGTCCTCCAGTGCGCGCAGGGCGATGGATTTGCCGGAACCGGACAGGCCGCTAATCAATATCAGGCGCATTTTCCTGATCTCTGAGGAAGTTGGTATGGCGTTCGATGAACTCACGGGTACTGTCGATACCACGCAGTTGCAGGATGTAGTTGCGCACAGCCGCTTCAACCAGCACCGCAAGGTTGCGACCCGCCGCCACCGGCAGCACTACCTTGCGCACCGTCACGCCAATGATGTCCTGGGTTTCCGACTGGATATTCAGCCGGTCCAGGGCCTGCATCGCCTGATCGTTGGCCTTGACCAAGTGAATAATCAGTTTTAGCACCTTTTTCGGGCGCACGGCGGTTTCGCCAAAAATGGTACGGATATTCAGGATGCCCAGGCCGCGCACTTCCAGAAAGTCGCGCAGCAGCGGCGGGCAACGGCCTTCCAGGGTTTCCGGGCCGATGCGGTACAGTTCCACCGCATCATCGGCCACCATGCCGTGACCACGGGAAATCAGTTCCAGCGCCAGTTCGCTCTTGCCCATGGCCGAGTCGCCCATGATCAGCACGCCGATTTCCAGCACATCCAGAAACACGCCATGCAACACGGTGGAAACCGCCAGTGCGCGAGCCAGATAGATGCGCAGTACATCCATCAGGTAGGGGCTTTCCAGCGGCGTGCTCATCAGCGGCACATTGTGGGTGTGGCAGTAGTCGCGCAGCAGTTTGGGCACTGGCTGGCCATTGGCCACCATCACCACCGACATGGTTTTGTGGAACAGTTGGTCCAGCGCGGTCTTGGCAGCGGATTGTTCCAGCCGGTTGAGATAGTCCACCTCGGCCAGACCGAGCACTTGCACCCGGTTGGGGTGAATGAAATTCAGGTGGCCGACCAGGGCCAGGGTAGGGCGTTGTTCATCGTTGCCGATGGGGCTGTCCGCGCCGCCGGTTCCTGCTACCCAGGTCAGGTTGAGCTTTTGCTGGTTGTCCTGATACAACCGGCGCACGGTAATGCTAGGCATGGTTGGTATTCCATCCGGTGAGCAGCTGGTACAGATCGGCACGCGAGCTTGCGCTGAGCAGTTGTTCACGCAGCTGTTTGCTGGAGAACAGCTGTGCCAGTTCCGAGAGTACCTGCAAGTGCAGGTCGGTTGCCTGTTCCGGCACCAGCAGGACAAACAGGCTTTGTACCGGCTTGCCATCCGGCGCATCGAAAGGAATCGGGTTCTTCAGGCGAATGAACACGCCTGCCGCTTCCTTGAGCCCTCTGGCACGGCCATGCGGAATGGCCACCCCTTGGCCAAGGCCGGTGGAGCCCAGTTTTTCCCGGGCAAACAAGCAGTCGAAAATTTCACTGCGGGCGATGCCGTGGGTGTTTTCGATAAGGAGGCCCACCTGCTCGAAGACGCGCTTCTTGCTGGCGACATCCAGGTCCGGGAGGATGTGATCCTGTGTCAGGATTTTGCCAATCAGGCTCATAGGAATGGTTGCACGCGGCTACAGAAACTGGCCAATTCTACGTTGCCTTCATCAAAATGAAAAAGGCTCCGAGCAAATAAAAACGGGAACCCGCCGGGTTCCCGCATCGAATACTTAATGTTTACAAGCTGGCTTCCTGTTGAACCTGTGGGCTTGTTGCACGGTGTTCGCTTTGTTTTTCCTTGTGCTTGAGTACCTGGCGATCGAGCTTGTCCATCAGCGCGTCGATGGCAGCGTACATGTCGGAGTCGGTGGCCTCTACATGGATATCCTTGCCGGAGAGGTGAACATTCACTTCCGCCTTGTGCACCAGCTTGTCTACCGACAGGGTGACAGCAACGTCAATCACGTGATCGACATGGCGGGTGATGCGTTCCAGCTTGGTTTCACGAATTCGCGGATGGCCGGGGTTACTTCGAGGTGGAGACCGGTTACTTTGAGGTTCATACCCTAACTCCTTCTTGTGTTGACTGCCCGGTCGGGTCGGCCGGGCGAGCGGATATACTTCAAGGCGTGAATCACAATGCCTTGCGCAGATTGACCGGCGGTATCTGCATAGCTTCACGATACTTCGCAACGGTGCGTCTTGCAACCTGAATCCCTTGCTTGCCCAGTTCGTCGGCAATGGCGCTGTCCGAAAGTGGCTTGGCCGGGTTTTCACCGTCTATCATGCGGCGGATATGCGCCTTGATGGCCGTTGCCGAGCATTCGCCGCCGCTGTCGGTTTCCAGTGCACTGCCAAAGAAATACTTCAGCTCGAACAGACCACGAGGGCAAAGCAGGTATTTCTGCGTAGTGACGCGTGATACGGTCGATTCATGCAGGCCAAGTTCGTCTGCGATGTCCCGCAGGATAAGAGGCCGCATGGCGACTTCACCGTGTTCAAAGAACGCTTGCTGTCTTTCGACTATAGCTTCTGACACTTTCAGAATGGTGTCAAATCGTTGCTGGATGTTCTTGACCAGCCATTTGGCTTCTTGCAGGCGGCCAGTCAGTTCGCCTGCGCCAGCGCGGTTTTCCGACAGCATCTGGGCATACAGCTGGTTGACGCGCAAGCGCGGTACCGCGCCGTTATTGAGTTCAGCCACCCAGTGACCACGCCGTTTGCGCACGGTGACATCCGGAATGACATAGTGCACGTCTTCGCCGCCGAAACCGGACGCCGGGTGAGGGGTCAGCCGGGCGATCAGTTGCTGTGCCTGGCGGATGGCTTCGTCATCCACGCCCAGAATGCGCTTCAGGCGGGTGTAGTCGCGGTTGCCCAGCAGCGTCAGGTGCTCGGCCACAATCTGGCGTGCCAGTGCATGGCCGGGCTCGTTGGCGGGCAAACGGGCCAGTTGCAGGCCAAGCGACTCGGCCAGGTTACGCGCGGCAATGCCGGGGGGATCGAATTGCTGTAACAGGCGCAGCCCGACCATCAGTTCATCGGTTTCCAGTTCCAGTTCCAGCGGCAGGTTGCTGGCCAGTTCTTCCAGATCGGTAGTCAGGAAACCGTTGTCGTCCAGTTCTTCGATCAGCAGCTGGACAATGGCCTGGTCGCGGGTGGGCAGGGTCAGTTCACCCAGCTGCGCCAGCAGGTGTTCGCGCAGGCTGACCGGGCAGGGTACGTTGAGCATGGGGTCGAATTCATCGTCCCCGTCGTTGCGGCGGCTGCCACTGCCCCAGTCGGTGAGTTCGCCATTGCTGGCGTCCTGGCTGTTGTCACCATCGCTGCTGTCCGACGCCGTGCTGGTGGATTCTTCCTGGGCAGCCGGCGTTTCTGCCGGGCTGCTGTCATGCGAGGGCGGCTCATCGCCGCGTTCCAGCATGGGGTTGTCCAGCAAGAAGCGTTCGACTTCTGCCTGCAGGTCGAGCGTGGACAGCTGCAACAGCTTGATGGACTGTTGCAGTTGCGGCGTGAGGGTGAGTTGCTGTGAGACCCGCAGCTGTAGTGACTGTTTCATGGCTTACAGGTGGAAGTGCTCGCCCAGGTAAACCTGGCGCACTTTCTCGTTGTTGACCAGTTCTTCCGGCTCGCCGGAAGCCAGTACCGAACCATCACTGATGATGTAGGCGCGATCGCAGATGCGCAGGGTTTCACGCACATTGTGGTCGGTAATCAATACGCCAATGCCACGCTGTTGCAGGAAGGTGATGATTTTCTGGATGTCGATGACGGCAATCGGGTCTACACCGGCAAACGGTTCGTCCAGCAGGATGAAGCGCGGGCGGGTGGCCAGTACGCGGGCAATTTCCACCCGGCGGCGCTCGCCACCGGACAGTGCCAGCGCGTTGCTTTCGCGCAGGTGGGCGATATTGAGGTCGTCGAGCAACAGGCTGAGTTCCTGCTCCAGTTTGTCGCCCTTGTAACCGGCAATTTCCAGCACCGCCGTGATGTTCTCTTCCACCGTCATCTTGCGGAAAATGGAAGCTTCCTGCGGCAAATAGCCCAGTCCAAGGCGGGCGCGCTGATGAATGGGCAGGTGGGTGATACTGTTGCCATCCAGCGTGATTTCACCTTCATCGGCACCGATCAGTCCGACGATCATGTAAAAGCTGGTGGTTTTGCCGGCACCGTTGGGGCCAAGCAGGCCGACCACTTCCCCGCTCTGGATCTGCAGGGCGACGTCCTTCACTACCGTACGTTTTTTGAAGCGCTTTTTCAGGCGCTCCACTTTCAGGATGCTGGGGCCGCTCATGGAGTGCTTCCGTCCGTTTTCTTGGCAGGGCTGTTGTCTCTGGGCTTGGGCTGGATGATGGCGGTCACGCGGCCGCCGTTGCTGCTGGCACCGCTGCTGACTTCATACATTTCGGTTTCGGTGTTGTAGGTAATGACATTGCCGATGACCAGATCACTGCCACGCTTGACGCGGGCATTGCCGGTGAGCACGGCAACGTGGGTGACGGTGTTGTAGTCCAGCTGGTTGGCCTGGCCTTCGATCCATTCGTTCTTGCCGTCCATTTTCTGGCGGAAGTTGACCTGGCGTCCGGTGGCCTGCATGGTCTGGTTGCCCTGTTTGTCCTGGGTGACCGTGGCGCGGTCGGCATTGAGCTTGAGTGTGCCCTGGATGATGACGACATTGCCTTGCCATACCGTGACGCCCTTGAGCTGGTCGAGGTTGCCCCGGTCGGCACTGATTTCGATGGGCTTGTCCCGGTCGGCCTTTTCGGCATGGGCGGTCTGGATGGCGCACAGGCCGAGGGCCAGCCAGGCCAGCCGGATAAAGCGGCGGCAGTTATTTTTCATAAGTGGCCTTTGCGTTGGACAGCAGCTGTAACTGACCAGCCTGCTGCTCGTAAATGAAGCCCACGGCACTGCCGCTGGACTTGCCATAGTAGAAGTGCGTGAGGGTGTCGGCGCGGGCAATGTGCTTGACGGTGTCAATGCGCATATTGCTGCTGACTACGCGGGTTTCCTGTTGCGTGGCGGTGGCTGGCTGGATCAGCGTGACCTTCTTGTCGAACAGTACCTGTTTGGTCTTGCTGTTGTAACGGCCGCTTTCACCAATGGCATGGTAGGCCAGTACGCCATTCTTGTAGCTTTGCAGGTCCGGCGATTCGAAATACGACTCGGTGCGGTCCGGGTATTGCCACATGCGGCTGGCAATCATCTTGTCCTGCAGCATGCCTTTGGGGTCGAAGCGGGTGGCCATCACGCCCTGCGCCACGACTTCTGGCTTGTTCGGGTCCAGCTCGTGTTTGCTGGGCTGCCAGCGTGACACGGCATCCAGCCATACGGTCAGCAAGCCGGTGATCAGCACCAGCAGGATGGGAAACAGGCGGTGCGAACGGATCATGCCAGATACCGTGCCACGATGGCGTCAAAATTGCCTTGCGCCTGCATGATCAGCTCGGCCAGTTCACGCACTGCGCCCTGACCGCCGGGGAAGCCGGTGACATAGTGCGCATGCTGGCGCACCAGGGTGGGGGCAGCTGGCACGGCCACCGCCAGGCCGACACGGCGCAGAACCGGCAGGTCGATCAGGTCGTCGCCGATGAAAGCGCATTGTTCCAGCGTGACATCCGCCTGTTGCAGCAACTGGTTCAGAGCTTCCTGCTTGTTGTGGATGCCACCGAAGTAAAAGTCGATGCCCAGTGCCTGCGCGCGGTGTTCCACGCAGCGGTCGGCCCGCCCGGAGATGATGGCCAGCCGTACGCCGGTGGATTGCAACAGCTTGAGGCCCAGGCCGTCCTGCACATAGAAGGACTTGCTCTCTTCACCCTGGGCATTGTAGTAAATGCGGCCATCTGTCATGACGCCGTCAACGTCCATGATCAGGAGCTTGATCTTGCGGGCTTGTTCGGTAATGGCTTGCATGGGCTTCCTTGTTGGCGGCTAGACGACGCCGGCCTTGAGCAGGTCGTGCATGTGGATGGCACCGGCCAGCTTGCCGTCGGCATCCACCACCAGCAGGCTGGTGATGCGGCGCTGTTCCATCAGGTGGACAGCCTCGGTGGCCAGCTTGCTGTGCAGGATGGTTTGCGGGGCAGGGCTCATCACCTGGTCGATCTGCAGGTCGTAGATATTGCCGGAGCGTTCCAGCGTGCGGCGCAGGTCGCCATCGGTATAGATACCCTTGATGTTATTGTCCGCCGTGGCAATGGCCACCATGCCCAGGCGCTGGTGCGACATTTCCAGCAAGGCATCTTTCAGCGGCGTGCCGGGCAATACGCGCGGCAGTTCGTCGCCGCAGTGCATCAGGTCCTTGACATGGACCAGCAGACGCCGGCCCAGGCTGCCGCCGGGGTGTGACAGGGCAAAGTCTTCCGGGCCGAACTGGCGGGCATCCAGCAGGGTGACTGCCAGGGCATCGCCCAGCGCAATCTGCACCGTAGTGCTGGTGGTGGGGGCCAGGCCCAGCGGGCAGGCTTCTTTTTCCACCTGGGTGTCCAGCAGGATGTCGGCTTCGCGGCCCAGCGAGGAAGCGGGGTTGCCGGTCATGCCGATCAGCACCAGCCCCTTGCGCTTGAGCGCGGGCAGCAGGGCAACCACTTCACCGGATTCGCCGGAGTTGGACAGGGCGATGACCACATCCTGTGCGGTAATCATGCCCAGGTCGCCGTGGGCGGCTTCGGCCGGGTGAACAAAAAAGGCCGGGCTGCCGGTGCTGGCCAGCGTGGCGGCGATCTTGCGTCCGACATGGCCGGACTTGCCCATGCCTGTTACCACAATGCGGCCACGGCAGGCCAGAATGGCATCCACGGCGCGCAGAAAATCGCCGTTCAGGCGGCCTGACAGGGCCAGAATTGCATCCGCCTCGGTCTGCAGCACTTCACGTGCCAGATCGAGCCGGGAGCTTGTTTGCGCTTTTTCCATAGGGGAAAGTATATCAAAGGTTATAATCGTCGGAGGCAGAAGCTGGTGCATCTTTTGCTTGGCGTGTGATTTTGCCCTGTCATGGCGTGATGCACCTGCCTGCCTTTTTGTTCCTGACCATGCGCTTGCCGGATGGTCGGGGCGCTTGATCATTGCCTCGTGCCGTGCTGCTTGTCATGGCTTTATTTCCCGCTTTTTCACAGGAGATGGTTGCGTTCATGCATTCGCTCGCCCCGATTGTGCTGGTTTTGCTGGCTGCCGTGTTGTCCGTTACCTTGTGTCGCAGCTTGCGCGTACCGCCTATGCTGGGCTACCTGGTGGTGGGTTTCCTGGCCGGACCCGGTGTGGCCAGCGTGATTCCGGAAGGCGAGGAAACGCAGTTCCTGGGTGAAATCGGCATCGTGTTCATGATGTTCTCCATCGGGCTGGAGTTCTCCCTGCCCAAGCTGCGGGCCATGCGCCATCTGGTATTCGGCCTTGGCCTGGCGCAGGTGGTGGTGACCTTGCTGCTGATTGCCGTGGTGATGGGCTGGCTGACCGGCTCTGCACTGTCCGGCTTTGCCGTGGGGGGCGCGCTGGCCATGTCATCCACCGCCATTGTCAGCAAATTGCTGACCGAGCGGCTGGAGCTGAACCTGCAGCACGGACAACTGGCCATCGGTGTGCTGCTGTTTCAGGACATTGCCGTGGTGCCGCTGCTGATTCTGCTGCCTGCCTTTGCCGGTGGCAGTGAAACCCTGTGGATGGACCTGGGCCTGGCTGCGGTGAAAGTGGTGGCGGTGATGGCCTTGCTGCTGTTTTTCGGCCAGCGCCTGATGCGCCCCTGGTTTCATCTGGTGGCCAGACAGCGCTCGGGCGAGCTGTTCATGATCAACGTCTTGCTGATCACCCTTGGGGTGGCCTGGCTGACCGAGTTGTCCGGCCTGTCGCTGGCACTGGGTGCCTTTGTGGCCGGCATGCTGATTTCCGAAACCGAATACCGCTATCAGGTGGAAGAGGACATCAAGCCTTTCCGCGATATTCTGCTGGGCTTTTTCTTTGTGACCGTCGGCATGCGCCTGCAATTGCCCATCCTGTACCAGCGCTTTGGCGAAGTGGCGCTGATGCTGGGCTTGCTGCTGCTGGCCAAGCTGGGCATCGTGTTTGTACTGGGGCGGCTGCTGCGTCACCAGCCCAATCACTCCATGCGTGCCGGCCTCGCCCTGGCGCAGGGTGGTGAGTTCGGCTTTGTGCTGCTGGCCTTGTCCGGCAACCTGGGCCTGATTGCCGAAAGCACCGAGCAGGCCGCCATTGCCGCCATCCTGCTGTCCATGCTGGTGGCACCCTTCATGATCATGCACGGCGAAGCCATCACCCGCCGTCTGGTGAAGCAGGACTGGATGATGCAGGCGCTGAACCTGCACCACTTGCTGGTGGAAAGCATGGGCAAGTCCGACCATGTGCTGATTTGCGGCTATGGCCGTAGCGGTCAGGCGCTGGCCCGTTTGCTTGAGACGGAAGACATTCCCTTCTTTGCGCTGGACATGGACCCGGAACGGGTGCGTGAGGCTGGCGAGGCTGGCGACCCGGTGGTGTTTGGCGATGCCGGCAAGAAAGAAGTGCTGGTGGCCGGTGGCCTGATGCGCGCCAAGGTGGTGGTGGTGACCTTTGCCGATACCCATGCGGCGCTGCGCATCCTGCATACCGTACAGTCTGCGCGGCCTGATCTGCCGGTGATCGTGCGCACGGTGGACGACAGCGATATCGACCAGCTGCGCAAGGCAGGGGCGGATGAAGTGGTGGCCGAGGTGATGGAGGGCAGCCTGATGCTGGCTTCGCAAGCGCTGATGGTGCTGGGGGTGCCGCTGAACCGGGTATTGCGCCGTATCCGTTCGGTACGTGAAGAACGCTATAACCTGTTCCGTGGCTTCTTTCGCGGTACCAGTGATGATGGCGAGGGGCTGGACGAGGCCCTGGTGCCGCGCTTGCTGAGCATTCAGGCCTGCCCTGGCGCGCATGCCATCGGCCATCCGCTGGGGGCCTTGCAGCTGCAGGCGCTGGGGGTGGAGGTCAAGGCCATCCGCCGCAACAGTATTCGCCGGCTGGATTTTGACGACAGCTTTGAAATCGCCGCCAATGACGTGCTGGTGGTGCTGGGGACGCCGGAGCAACTGGCCCTGGCTGAAAGCCGTATCCTGCAGGGGTGATCTTGCAGAGCTGATGCCAGGTCTGGCATGACAAAGGCCGTGTCACCGACACGGCCTTTTGCTTTGGCTGACTGAACGGGGCTCAGGGCAGAATGGTGGTGATCTGCTTTTTCAGTTCCTGCTTCAGCGCCTGCTGCTTTTCACCTTCGGTCTTCTTGCCCTTCACCATGGCGTTGAAGTCCAGCGCGTAAACCGGGGCATTGAGCGGGCCGGTAATCTTGAGTGGCACGTTGACGCCCTTCAGGCGGCTGAATTCTTGCGGATTGGCCTGCACATCCATGGTGTAGTCCACAATATTCTGCGTCAGGTCGACCTTGCCAGCACCTTTGACATTCACCAGTTGCGAGGCCAGCTGCATGTTCTGACTGCGTGCCACGCCCTTGTCCAGGCGGAAGGCGGCGGACAGGGTGGAGAAGGTGGTTTTCTGGTCGGCTTGTGCCGGGGAGTTCCATTCCTTCAGTTCTGCCGGCAGGTTCTTCAGTGCGGCTACCAGGTCGATACCGGTCAGCGCGCCCTTGTTCAGGCTGGTTTCCACATTGCCGGTCAGGGTGTTGCGCAGTTCGAGGAAGGACTTGCCGTCCGCAGTCACGTCGATCTTGCCATTGCCCTTGCCATCCAGCCGGTTGAAGTTGAGCAGGTCCACCAGCAGCGGGCGGATGTTCATGTCCTTCAGTGTCTGCTTGACTTCCAGATGCGGTGTATCGCGGCGCGCCAGCAGCATGTCGCCTTGCAAGCGGCCCTGGTAGATGTCGGCGGACATCTGGTCCAGCTCCAGTTCGCGCGGGTTGATGCGCACGCTGGCGTTGAGGTTGTTCATGCGGAAGCGGCCCATGGCCAGTTCGCCGACGGCCACTTTGCCGGTCAGGTCGAAGTAGTCCAGCCAGTCCAGCGGAATCGGCTTGCCGTCCTGGAAAATGGCCACCGGATCGCCCTTGCTCTCGGGCAGATAGCGGTTCAGGTCCAGCTTGCCCACCGACAGCGTGACTTCATGCCGTGGCTTCATCAGGCCAAACTGGCTGACGGTGACCGACAGGTCCGAGCCATCCAGTTTGCCCGCCACGCGCAGGTTGAGGCGGGGCTCGTCCAGATCACCATCCAGCGCACCTTGCATGCTGGACACCAGCTTGCCGCGCGGCAGCAGCGGGGTAGTGACAGTGGCGGTCATGTTCAGGGGCTGCATGCGCAGCTGCTTCATGCCCATCAGCGCCAGCGGTGCATCCAGCTTGAAGTTGAGACGGGTATCACCGGCTTGCCAGTTGAAATTGCCATTCACCTTGTCGGCAGCCATGCCGCCTTCGGTCAGTTTCAGGTTGTCCAGGCCCGCGTCCAGCTGGTACTGGCTGTGGGCATAACTCAGCTTGCCACTCAGACGGCCGGTGGGAATGCTGACTTCATTGAAGCTGGCATTGAGCTCGGGCACCTTGAGTTCCAGCTGGCTGCTGGGCCGCTCGCTGCTGAAGCGGAAGCTGAGGTCCTTGCCGGAAGTCTGCAAGGTGGCAAAGTTGAGTTTGTACTGGCCGGTGGCGGCAAACTTGCTTTCGCCAAGGCCGGGTACTTCGGAAATGGCCACGGCGTCCAGCTTTTCCAGGCTGACCTGATCATCCTGAATGGTGAGCGGGGTGCTGACCGCCAGGCGGATGGGGCGCTTGCCATTGCTGAGAATGGCAGCGGCGGTCAGACTGGCGCCACTGCGCAGGTCGTCGGCGTCCAGGCTGACGGTATCCAGCTTCTGTTCGGTCCCGCTGCTGTGATCGCTATACAGCAAGGTACCTTCACGGACGAGCAGGCGGTCCAGCTTCATGCTGACGGTGCCGGGGGAGCGATGCAGCAGCAGGTCCATGATGGACAGCCGGCCATCGGCACCACGGGCAATGCTGGCGGTGACGCCATGCATTTCCAGCGCCTTGATTTCGCGGTTGCCGGTAAGGAGCGGAATCCATGACAGATAGACATCCAGCTGTTCCACCCGGGCAAAGCTTTGCTTGCTGCCAGGTTCGCTGATGTTCAACTGGTGAATGCTCAGGCCCGGGGACGGGAATAACAGCGGCGTGATCTTGCCTTCCACCGCGACCTGTCGTCCGGTGTCATTCAGTGCGCTGCTGAGGGTCTTGCGCACGGCGGCTTCATCAAACTGCCAGAAAATGAGGGCCTGTATCAGTACGAACAGCGCAATGACTGAGCCGCTGCCGTAGACGGCAATTCGTAGCCATAGCCGGCCGGAGTTCCATTTCATGAGTGCATCTTCGGGGGGCTAAGCGGAGTGTTTCATATGCAAGCATGCGGTGGCTGACAGGGATAAGGCAGCCGCTTGCCCGAGTTTGGCGAAGCCAAAATATTACCGGGCAGCCCGCATTTGTAAAGCGCGAATTTTAGCATGAAATGCTGCCAGCGGCCCGGGATGGCTGGAAAGGCCCGTCACATGGGCGGCCCAGCCCCGGGATGGCTGGCGGGGCCGGGACTGGTTTACCGTTTTTAACCGGGTGGCAGCCAGATGATGCTGGCGTGGTACGGGGGGAGGGGGGATGTAGCAGAAAGTGCTAAGGGCTTACTCGCGCCCGGTTTGCATGAAGTGGATGAAGCGCGGCTGTGCCGGCTGGACTGCTCCGGCACGCCCGGTCCGGCGTTGTCGTGCCGCCACCGGTCGGGGCGAAGGTGCTGCGGGATGGGCGCAGCTGGCCGACATGCCCCATTGTTGCAACTGGCTGGCAGTCGCTCCGTCCTGGCACAGCAATTGCAGACGGTAGCCATGTTCATCGCACCATTGGTGCAGGCGGTGCAGGGTTTGCATGGCCGAACTGTCCAGGCTGGCCTGGCGCAGGCATAGCTGCACCAGATCGCCACGGGACAACTGTGCCGCGATGGCAGCTTGCAACTGGTCGTGCAGGCGGCTGGCCGAACCGAAGTACAAGGGGCCGCACAGCTCGGCCGTCAATACCGCGGGCTGCTGGCTGCCGGTATCGGCAGGCTGCAGGCGGATGTCCTGCAAGGGGTTTTGCTGACTGGCGCGATAGCAGAACTGCCAGGCAGACAGCACCAGACCCACCACGATGCCGGCAAGCACATTCATGGCCAGAAAGGTGAGCATGGTGCTCAGTAAAATACCGCGCTCTGCCCGTGCCAGCGCCGGCCAGCGTTGCAGCCAGTGGCTCAGCAGTTCCACCCCGAAATACATTAATACCCCGCCCAGCACATAAGGCTGGATCAGGCCCAGCATCCATTGTTGCTGCCAGATGGCCAGCAGGCAGCAAGTGACAAAGCAGATGGCCAGCGGCCAGCGCCGGGCACCCATGCGGCCCGCCAGCAGGCTGTCGGACAGCATGATGCTGACCGGGGGCGTGGCGCACAATGCAGAGGCCAGGCAGGCCAGACCGTTGACCCGCATTTCCTGGTTCAGATCTGCCCTGGCCTGCTGCGCCTGATCCAGCGCCATGATGTTGCTGGTGCTACCCAGCATGGCCATCAGCGCGGCGGCCAGGGCAGTAGGCAGTGCGGACAGCACTTCCTGCCATAGCGGAAGTTCCAGGCCGGGCCACAGGGGGGCGGATGACTGCTGCAGCGCTGTGGCTGACGTCGGTCCGAACAGGCAGGCCAGCAGCAGCAGTGCAGTCAGGGTGGCGGGGTGATCCATTTTGCGCATGCACAGCAACAGCAGGACGCCAAAGCCCACTCCCCAACCCAGTTGCATTGCCTGGCCGCCGTCCAGCTGCCAGCTGGCAGGCTGGGTCAGCGACAGGTTGTGCCCGGCGGCAATGCTCAGGCCGAACACAATCAGCAGCAGGCCGCTGCTGGCCATGAAGGCTGCCAATACCGGATAGGGCAGGCAGCGGGCCAGCTGTCCTGCGCGCAAACGGGCGGCCAGCAAGAAGGCGGCGCCGGTCAGCAGGGCGGTCAGGGCGTTGATGCACAGCAAGGTGGACAGCACCTGCCCGGTCGACCATGGTCGGCCCAGCAGATGCAGGCTGCTGGCGGTAACCAGGGCGGACAGGATGACCATGGCCGGTTCATCCAGTCCGGGAATGGCCAGTTTCAGCCGGCTGTTAGCGGCAAGCAGCAGCATGGCCAGGCAGCAGGATGCCATCATCAGGGTGAACAGCAGTGGCCGCAGCGTAGCGGCATGCAGGGCGTTGCCCAGCAGGTCGGAAAAGGCTGCGTTGACGGAAATGGCAATGCTGGCGGTGATCAGCCCGGCGCTGATGCTGTGAAAGCTTTTCATCTGTCGTGTCCCATGCCTGGAGTGAAACCGTCATGCCCTTGGCCGGTCTGTGCCGGATTGCCCGCTGTCCAGTGCGGTGCAGGTGACGGAGCTGATGGCAAGGCGGCTGTGGCGCACAGGCATTGGCCATCAATCAGGTATGGTTTGATCTTAAGAGGATTGCGTGGCCGGGGACAATAATGCAAACAGACTATGCCTTTGTGCTGGAGCGTTCACAGGCAAGGCCTGGCAAATGAAAAAGCCAGGCGCAAGGCCTGGCTTTTGTGGTGCCCGATTCAGTGGAGAGAAGTGCTTAGCTCGCCTTGCCTGCCGGAATCTGCTGGGTGATGCAGTGGATGTTGCCACCGCCCAGCAGCACTTCACGCGCCGGTACGCCGACAATGCGGTATTCCGGGAAGATTTCCTGCAGGCGGCTGGCGGCCGCGGCATCAGTGCGCTCGTCCAGCAGCGGGAAGATGATCTGGCCGTTGCTGATCAGGAAATTCACATAGGAAGCCGCCATGCGCTCGCCCACTTCACGCGGGACGGCCTGACCGCTGGCTACCACGCCGGCGGTTTCTTCTGCGGTGTAGTACAAGGGGCCCGGCGACAGCATCTTGTGGATCTTCAACTGGCGGCCCTTGGCATCGCGCGCTTGCGACAGCACTGCATAGGCGGCCTGCGAACGCGGGTATTGCGGGTCGTTTTCATCGTCCACCCAGTGCAGGATCACCTCACCCGGGCGGGCAAAACAGCACATATTGTCGATATGGCCGTCGGTTTCATCCATGAACACGCCTTCGGGCAGCCAGATGAAATGGCTGACGTTCAGGTATTCGGACAGCAAGGCTTCAATCTGCTGTCTGGACAAATGCGGATTGCGGTTGGGGTTGAGCAGGCACTCGGCGGTGGTCATCAGTGTGCCTTCACCATCGACATGGATCGAGCCGCCTTCCAGCACCAGCGGTGCGGCGTAGCGGTCAAAGCCATGGTGAGCCAATACCTGGCTGGCCACTGCGCTGTCCTGATCCCACGGGTGATACAGGCCACCGTTGAAACCGCCCCAGGCATTGAACTGCCAGTCCACGCCGCGCACCTGGCCAGCCTGGTCGATGACCACGGTGGGGCCGCTGTCGCGCATCCAGCAGTCATCGCTGTTCATTTCCACCAGCGTCACTTCGGCGGGCATCACGGCACGGGCTGCGGCCATGCATTCTTGCGGCACGGCCATGAACACCGGGGTGGCTGCGGCAATGGCCTTGGCGATGGCGGCAAAAGTCTGCTGTGCTTCGCGTCCGGCATGGCGCCAGTTATCCGGGCGCTGCGGCCAGATCATCCATACCGCTTGTTGCGGGGCCCATTCGGCCGGCATGTGAAAGCCGTCGGCGGCAGGCAGGCTAGTGTGCGTTGTGCTGTTCATTGAAATCACCATGCAATGATTGATGCCATCGGAAGTTTTCAAGACATCGTGCAGCTGCAGTGCAGTCCGGCGGTGCGACAAGTCAGCCGGTTTTGTCTGCCATGCACGAGGAAGTGATTGACAGACGCAGTCTAGGGAGAGGCAAACTATTCAGCAAATGAACAATACGAATACTTTCATAAATACGGTGAATGATGTGAAATTGCATCAGCTGGACCTGAACCTGCTGCTGGCGCTGGATGCCCTGGTCAGCCTGCGCAGCGTCACGCGGGCGGCGGAGAAACTGTTTGTCAGCCAGCCGGCGATGAGTCATTCGCTCAACCGCTTGCGGGCATTCTTCAATGACCCATTATTGGTGCGCTCTCCACACGGCATGCAGCCCACGCAAAAGGCGCTCTACCTGCAGCAGGGCGTGCATCAGGCGCTCAGCCTGTTGCAAAGCCACTTCAGCCAGCCCGAAGCATTCGACCCGGCCACTTCGACGCGCCGCTTCACCCTGTGCACCACGGATTACGTGGAATGCGTGCTGATTCCGCCGCTGGTGAAAAAGCTGGCGGTGGAAGCGCCCAATGTCCATATCGACATCACCATCCTGCGGGAAGAGATTCCGGAACTGGCGCTGGCTGACGGGGAAATCGACTTTCTGCTGGGTTTTGACGAATACATGAAGATTCCCAGCTATCTGTGCCGGGAAACCTGGCTGAACGAGCCCTTGATCGGCATCTTGCGTGCCGGCCACCCTTTTTGCAGCGACCGGCTGACCCTGGCCGACCTGATTGCCTTGCCGCATGTCTTCCATGCGCCACTGGGCAATCTGGGCTCGCCGATGGATGACTTTCTGGCCGCGCGCGGCTTGCAGCGCAAGATTTCGGTACACAGCCAGAGCTATATGGCGGCGGCGGCCATTGTCAGCCATACCGACCACCTGTTCATCCTGCCCAAGAAAGTGGCGGCGATGATGGCAGGCTACTGGCCGCTGAAGATGGTGGCGCTGCCGGAGGAGTTGCCTGGCTATCACCTCAACTGCATCTGGCATCCGGTGCAGGACAGCAACCCGGCGCTGCTATGGCTGCGTGGCTTGATGCGCAGCCTGATCGAATCCACCGACTAGCTGCGTACAGCTGGCAGCCAGGTATTCGTCGCATGAATGGGTGTATCAAAATGAATCATTTTCCCGCATGAGCCGGACTCTTGTAGATTAGCCGCCATATTGCGTCATCGCCCATGCCTGCGCTTGGTGCAAGGCTGTCAGCGTGACGGGAATGAAACCCGTCTTCTTAAGTGGAGGTAGAAGCATGATCGAGGTTACCGAGCTATCCATTGCCGAGCTGCGTGCCGCGCTCGAATCCGGGCGTACCACTGCGGTGGAACTGGTCCAGGCCTATCTGGCACGGATAGCGGCCTACGATGGCCCCGCCACGGCAACCCGGCTCAATGCAGTGGTGGTGCCCAATCCGGAAGCCATGCGTGAGGCCGAAGCCTCCGACGCGCGCCGTGCCCGTGGCGAAACGCTGGGCCCGCTGGACGGCATTCCCTACACCGCCAAGGACAGCTATCTGGTGAAGGGGCTGACCGCCGCTTCCGGCAGCCCGGCCTTCAAGGAGCTGGTGTCCCAGCACGATGCCTTCACCATTTCCCGTCTGCGCGCAGCTGGTGCCATCTGCCTGGGCAAGACCAATATGCCGCCGATGGCCAATGGCGGCATGCAACGTGGCTGTTATGGCCGCGCCGAAAGCCCCTATAACGCCAACTACCTGACCGCGCCGTTTGCCTCCGGCTCGTCCAACGGGGCCGGTACTGCCACTGCCGCCAGCTTCGCGGCCTTCGGCATGGCGGAAGAAACCTGGTCTAGCGGGCGCGGCCCGGCATCCAATAACGGCCTGTGCGCCTATACCCCGTCGCGCGGGGTGATTTCGGTACGTGGCAACTGGCCGCTGACCCCCACCATGGACGTGGTGGTGCCCTATGCCCGCACCATGGCCGACCTGCTGGAAGTGCTGGACATTATCGTGGCAGACGACCCGGTCACCCGTGGCGACTTGTGGCGCCTGCAACCCTGGGTGGCGATTCCCAAAGCCTCCAGCGTGCGACCGGCAGCCTACCCGGCCCTGCTGTCCCGGCCCGAAACGCTCAAAGGCAAACGCTTTGGCGTGCCGCGCATGTATATCAACAAGGACGAACTGGCCGGCACCAGCGCTGCGCCCGGCATTGGCGGCCCCACCGGCCAGCGCATCCATACCCGCGCCTCGGTAATCGACTTATGGGAAGCCGCGCGGCAGGCGCTGGAAGCCGCCGGTGCAGAAGTGATTGAGGTGGATTTCCCGCTGGTGTCCAACTGTGAAGGCGACCGTCCCGGCGCACCTACCGTGGCCAATCGCGGCATCTTGCCGCCGGACTTCCTGCACGATGAATTATGGGAATTGTCCGGCTGGGCTTTCGATGAATTCCTGCGTGCCAACGGCGACCCCAGGCTCAACAAGCTGGCGGACGTGGATGGCCCGCAAATCTTCCCGCACGACCCCGGCACCCTGCCCAACCGCGAGGGCGATCTGGCAGCCGGCATGGAAGAGTATGTCAACATGGCCAAGCGCGGACTGAAGTCCTTCGACCAGATTGCCAGCGTGCCGGACGGCCTGCGTGGCCTGGAGAAAATCCGCAAGATGGACCTGGAAGACTGGATGGACGAACTCAAGCTGGACGCCGTGCTGTTTCCCACCGTGGCCGACGTTGGCCCGGCGGATGCTGACGTCAACCCGGCTTCCGCCGACATTGCCTGGAGCAACGGGGTGTGGGTGGCCAATGGCAACCTCGCCATCCGCCACCTGGGCGTACCCACGGTGACCGTGCCGATGGGCGTGATGGCCGATATCGGCATGCCGGTGGGCCTGACCTTTGCCGGACGTGCTTACGACGACAACGCGCTGCTGCGTTTTGCCAGCGCCTTCGAGGCTACCGGCAGCCGACGGATGATTCCGCCGCGCACCCCGGCACTCGGCCAGTAAGCCACAACAGCCGTACAAAGCAGAAAAAGCCAACCCTTGCCGGTTGGCTTTTTGTTTTGCAGCAGGGCAGGGTTGTACGGCAGGAGCGTGCAGGGGCCTGCTGCATGGCGCGATTTGTGCTTTCGATCTGGCTATCCGTCACATCAATATATAGTGTGGCTGAAACGGATACCCGATCAGCCGGCATGAGGAGGCAGGATGCAACAGACCATTGCACTGGACACGGCAGGTGGCTTGCTACAGAGCCTGGGGACTGCTCAGTTCACCACGCGCCTGTGGAGCTGGCTGCACGGAGTGGTCGACCCGAGTTCCTATCACATGACCGCACTGCGCTTTCGCCGTGACAGTCAGCAGCAAGCGGTGGAACAGCTGGATGTGCTGTTTTTTGCCGGTAATGCCGACCCGGAAGAAACCCGGCTTGCCCTGTCGCTATACCAGCAGGACATGGAGTGGAAGCAGGATCGCCAGTTATTGCAGTTCATCGAACAAGTGCAGGACCCGCAGCTGGTGTTGTCGCGCAACGAGGTTTACCCGCCTACCGCCTATGGCCGCATGATTGCCCAGAGCCCGCTGGGCGAAGAGTGCAGCTTGCTGGGCTGTGAAACCGACTATGTGTATTTGCTGTCGATCTTTCGCAACCGCCACACGCCTTCCTTTACCCTTGGCGAACTCAGCCGCCTGCGCCAGACCTGTCATTTCCTCATTCCCTTGCTGGCCCGGCATGCCCAGCTGAGCACTCCTTGCATCACCCCGTCGCAAGACACCCTGTTGCAGTATTTCGACCGTTGCCTGCAATGGGCTGGAAAACAGCTGTCCGGGCGCGAGCGGCTGATTTGTCACGCCATGCTGCAAGGCTGGTCGGTGCCGCAGATTGCCGAGCATGTTTCCATCAGCCAGTGCAGCGTGCGCACCTATATGGAGCGGGCGCTGGCCAAAATCGGTGTCACCAGCAAGTCCGAACTGTTTGCCTGGTGCGTGACGGTGGAGCAGCGTCACCGCCCGCCTGCGGCCGTGTCCTGAAATCCGAGGACAGACAGTCAGCCCCGCCTCCCGCCATGATCAGGACTGGTTGCACACGGTTCTGCCAAGGGGCGCAACAGCCTCCTGATGCATGACCCTGTGCCGGTCATGAATCAGGAGGCAGGCATGCAGTATCCCGAAAAAATCTATTACAACGGCAGCATCCATACCGGCAACGACTTCAGCACCATGCACACCGCGCTGGCCATTGGCGGCGGCAAGATCATCGCCAGCGGCGATGACCAGACCATGCTTGCCATGGCCGGCAGCCAGACCGAGCGGATAGACCTTGGCGGCAAGCAGATCATCCCGGCCTTTGTCGATGGCCATGCCCACCCGCTGGAAGGGCAGCAAATGGTGGGCGATACCGACCTCGACCGGGCCGACAGCGCCGCAGGAGTGCTGCAGCTGATCCGCGAGGCCGCCATTGCCCAGGCGGAGGAACCCTGGGTGTTTCTCGGCGGCATTGATTTGAACGTATTCGGCAGCTACCCCACCCGTCAGCAACTCGATGCCGCCCTGCCGGACCGCCCCTTGCTGCTGCTGGGCCACGATGTACACAGCGGCTGCCTGAATACCGTGGGCCTGGCGGCTGCCGGCATCGGCCCCGACACCCAGGACCCCAAAGGGGGCATCCATGAGCGGGAGCCGGGCAGCCGGCAGCCCAGCGGCGTGGTGCACGAAGCCGCCCTGTACCGGCTGTTCGGGCTGATTCCGCAACTGGGCCCTGCCCGTTATCCGCAGTCCTTGGCCAAGGCCATCGCCATGGCGCACCGTCTGGGTATTACCGGCTGGTTCGACGCCCGGGTGGATGAAGGCCTGCTGCAAGCCTATGCGGCTGCGCGGGATGCCGGCACGCTCAAGCTGCATGTCAGTGCCGGCCTGCTGGCCACGCCACGGCATGATCCCGCGGCACAGATTGCCCGCTTTCAAGACTGGAAACGCCGTTACGCAGGCGACACCCTGCACGTGCATACGGTGAAGATCTTCATTGACGGGGTGACCGAATCCCATACCGCGGCCTTGCTGGAACCCTATCCGGGTACACAGGACCGAGGTCTCGCGCTGTGGGAGCAGGGCGCGCTGAATGAAATTGTCGCCATGGCCGATGCCGCCGGTTTCGACCTGCACTTTCACACCCTGGCCGACCGTGCCGTGCGCATGGCGCTGGATGCACTGGAATGGGCTGCCAGGTGTAATGGCCCGCGTGACCGCCGGGCACAACTGGCCCATTTGCAGCTGGTGCATCCGGACGACATGCCCCGCTTCAGCCCGCTTGGCGCCATTGCCAGTGTGCAGGCGCTGTGGACCGCTGCTGCCCCGCAGTTGCAGGCCCTTTACCAGGAAATCCTGGGCCGCGAACGGGCCGCACAAAGCTATCCGTTACGCAGCCTGCGCAACGCCGGCGTCATGCTGGCCGGTGGTTCGGACTGGCCGGTTTCCACCATGGACCCGCTGGCCATCATGCAGACCGGTGTCACCCACCAGCCCACGGATGACCCGGCAGCAGAAGCCTGGAACCCGGACGAGCGCCTGGACCTGCAAGTGATGCTGCAGGCACACACCGTGAACGCCAGCCATGCGCTGCGCTTTGATGATTGCTGCGGCCTGTTGCCGGGCCATGAGGCCAATTTCCTGATTCTGGAGCGCAGCCTGTTTGCGCAACCGATACAGCAGCTGCAGCAGACCCGGGTGCTCTGCACGGTGTTCCGTGGGGAAGCCGTGTATGGCGCGGATACGGATTGAAACGCAGTCGCTGCCTGATTCCCGTTTGTTCACACCATGCCGCCAGCAGAGCGGCCATCACTACAAAGGCTGAGAAATGAAGAAACTGATCCATACCTGTTGTGCGCTCGCCCTGCTGGGCGGCGTGTCCGGCCATGCGGCAGCCGATGCCGGTCAGGTCAATGTCTACAACTGGGGCAATAGCCTGGCGAAGGACAGCAATGCCAACTTCCTCAAGCAGACCGGCATCAAGGTGCGCTATCAGGAGTTCGACAGCAATGACACCCTGATGAGCAAGCTGCTGGTGGGTAATTCCGGTTACGACGTTGTCGTCCCCTCCGATGCCTACTTTGGCCGCCAGTTGCAGGCCGGCATGTTTCGCAAGCTGGACAAGAGCAAGATTCCCAATCTGGCGAAGCTGGACCCGGCATTGATGAAGATTCTGGAAGGCAGCGACCCCGGTAATCAATACGGCGTGCCGCTCAACTGGGGCACCGACGGCATCGGCATCAATCTGCAAAAAGTGGAGTCCGTACTGGGCAAGGGCGTGCCGCTCAATACCTGGGACATGCTGTTCGACCCCAAATACATGGCCAAACTGTCCAAGTGTGGCGTGTCGGTACTGGATTCGCCGGTGGACATGTTCGGCATGGGCTTGTACTACCTGAAAAAGAATCCGCTGAGCACCAATCCGGCCGATTACCAGGAAGTATTCAAGCTGCTGAAAACCATCCGGCCCTATATCGGCCAGTTCAATTCCAGCAGCTACGCACCCGATCTGGCCAGTGGCGATATCTGCATGGCCTTCGGTTATTCCGGTGACGTCAACACTGCCCGCATGGCGGCGCTGGCCGCGCACAAGCCTTACACCATCCAGTACATCCTGCCCAAGGAAGGCAGCGTGATCTGGTTCGACGTGATGGCTGTTCCCAAGACCGCCCCCAATGTCGATGCCGCGATGAAATGGATCAACCATGTGATTTCGCCCAACGAGGCCGCGGCACTGAGCAACGAAACCTTCTACCCCAGCGCAGTACCGGCGGCCAAGCCGCTGATCCGGCCGGAAGTGCTGTCCGACCCGACGGTTTACCCCAGCGCCGCCGAAATGAAAAAGCTGTTCACCGTGCGCGCCCTGCCTACCGAAATCATGCGGCTGGAAACCCGCTTGTGGCAGGAACTGAAAACCCACTGAACGTCATCGCTTAGCCATTCGGGGTAAACATCATGCAAAGAAAACTGATCGCCATGGCCGTCATGGCCCTGCCGGTGATGGCGCACGCCGGTAGCGACAGCAGCACCGCCCTGCTGCAAAAACTGGAGGCACTGGAGCAACAGGTAAAGGCCCTGCAGCAAAGTAATGCCCAGATTCCGCTGCTGCAGCAGCAAGTACAAAGCCTGCAACAGCAACTGGGCAGCAACAACACCGCAGCAAGTACTGGCAATGCGCCAACAGCAAGCGAAAGCGAGGAGCCGGAAACCCTGCAGCAAACCGTCAACAGCCTCAAGATCAAGGTAGACACGCTGAGCGAAGCGGCACAAACCGGGCCGATTGCCGGCCTGAGCGTAAGCGGTTTTGTTGACCCCATGTTCCTGTACAACCGCAACAGCAACTCTGCCGGTTTCCGCTTTCTCAACAAGAACAGCGCTTACAACTATTACGACAGCAATCTGGGCGATGTGTATCTGGACATCAAGAAAACCTTTGGCGTGGGGCCGGAGGCACCCAGCGTGGAGCTGGTCATCCAGCCCGACCGCGGCAGCGGTGCCAGCTTCAGCAGTGAAGGCGGCGGCCTGACCAACAGCATTTTCAACCAGGCCAATGTCAACCTGCCGCTCAGTTCCACCGGTACCCTGCAACTGGGCCTGCTACCCAGTCTGGCCGGCTATGAGCCCAATCCGGCCAATCTGACCCAGACCCTCACCCACAATCTGCTGTTCGACTTCAGTGAACCGGCATCCTATCTGGGCATGAACTACAAGCTGTTCACCAACAACTACCAGACGCTGTGGCAGTTCATGCTGGCCAATGAACAGCTCAAGTCCGCCGGTTCCATCGTTAGCCAGAACGGGCGCAGCAACAGTAACAGCACCCCCACGCTGGCGGCGCGGGTGGACTACCAGTACACCAGCTCGCTGGACCTGGGCTTTTCCGCCAATATCGGCCGCCAGACTATCTACACACCATCCAGTTGCACCAGTGGTTTTGGCTATCAATGCAATCTGACATCGCCCTTTGGCCGCTACTTTTATGCCGAAGCTGACCTGACCTATACCTGGTCGGACATCCAGTACAACGCCCAGCTGGATTACGGCCAGCAGGCACACGCAGCCTGGAATGGCGGCATGGCGCAATGGTATGGCTTCTCCTTGCTGGCGGCCAAAAAGTGGAATACCGACTGGCTGGGCAAGGTGGGTACGGTGGTGCGGGTGGACTACCTGAACAACAGCCGCAACGGTGGAGGTGGCAGCGGCATCCTGTATGGTCTGAGCGGTAACACGGCCAGCATTAATCCCACTAGCGGCTGGGGCGTGGACCAGCAATGCCTGAATGCTTCCAGCAACAACGGTATGGATTGCAAGGGAAGCAACCGCAGTGACATCGCACTGGATTTGCTGTTCTACCCGGCGGACAAAATGACGGTGAAGCTGGAATACCGCCATGACTTTGCCAGCAATGCGGTGTTCCAGCGCAGCGATGGCAGTCTGTCACGCAATAACGACATTCTGGCCACCCAGTTCATCTACGCCTTCTGAGCATGCTGCAGCAGCCCGCCTCGCCAGCGCGAGGCGGCTGTTTTTCAAGCCAGCCGGTAGATGGTAATGTCCACCCGGTCGGCCAGCGGATAATGCACTGTCCCGATAAAAACCTGATGGTTGACCCAGTGATGGGGGCCTGCGCCAGTCCTGATTTCGGGCTGGCAACGGCAGTGGTACAACTCAGCCGGAACCGGCCATACCCCGTTGCGTTCCTGCGCTGCGCCTGCGGGTGACAGATGCAGGAATCCCCGGTTATGCACCAGCAGCACCACACCATCATCCAGCTGCACGGCATAGTGGGCATCCATGATGCCAACCCCGTCCTCACGCTGCAGGTAATTGTCGAATCCACCCGGCAATACCCGGCCCGACAGGCCATCCGGCCCGTGCACCACGCCACCGGTGATCGGGTACAGGCAGCGGTAACCATCCTCCGTATTACCCACTGCCATTTCGGGGCCGATATCGACCGAGAGGTTTAACCACAGTTGCAAAGGCGGGGGGGCATGTACAGCTTGCATCGGCGCGCTCCAGTCACAAAAGGTGGGGAAACGCCAGAGGCTACCCCCACTGTCCTGCACTGGCTGTCATCGGATTCGCCGACAACACGCTGTGGCCAGATGCTTACCTCCGGCACCGCACCAGCAAGGCCAGCAAGGACGCCAGTGCAGCAAAGCCGGTGACCGCACTCCAGCCATACCCGGCCAGCAACATGCTGGCCAATACCGAACCCAGCGACATGCCGATGAACATGCAGACAAACAGTACTGCATTCAGTCGGCTGCGCGCCGCCGGGTCAATCCGGTAGATGACGGCCTGATGGGCGATCAGGCTGGCTTGCACGCCAAGGTCGAACAGCACTGCGCCAGCTGCCAGCAGGCCAAGCTGCGTGTTCAGCGACAGCATGGGTGCCAGACTCAGCATGACAAAGGCCATGGCAGCCAGAGCAGCACCGGCGCGGGTGACCACCTCCGGCCCCTTGCGATCCGCCAGATGACCGGCCAGCGGCGCAGCCAGCGCCCCGGCGGCACCGGCCAGGCCAAACGCGCCGGCAGCGGCACTACCCATATGGAAGGGGCTTGCGTGCAACATGATGGCCAGTGTGGACCAGAATGCGCTGAAGCCAACCGACAACAGTCCTTGCGCAATGGCCGCACGGCGCAGGGCACGGTGCTGGCGCCACAGGCCAAGCAGCGAGCCGAGCAAGGCGTGATAGGGCAGAGTAGTGCTGGGCTGAAAGCGCGGCAGGTAACGGCGGATGGCCAGGCCGATGCACAGGATGCTGGCAGCGGCAATGAAGAACATGGCCCGCCAGCCGTATTGCTCGGCCACCACTCCGCTGATGACCCGCGACAGCAGGATGCCTGTCAGCAAGCCGGTCATCACGGTGCCCACCACCTTGCCACGCTCTGCCTCGGCGGCCAGCGTGGCGGCAGCCGGTACGATGTCCTGGGCCAGTGTTGCGCTCAGGCCGATCAGCAGCGAAGCCGGCAGCAATATCGTCAGCGAAGGCGACAGCCCGGCCAGCAGCATGGCCAGCACCAGCACGGCAGCCTTGATCAGCATGATGTTGCGCCGGTCATGGCGGTCCCCCAGCGGGGCCAGCAGCAGAATGCCCAGCGCGTATCCCAGCTGCGTCAGGGTGGGCACCAGGCCGGTGGCCTGACCGGACGCACCGATATCGCCAGCCAGTACGCCCAGCATGGGCTGGCTGTAGTAAAGGGAAGCAACCGACAGCCCGGCACCGGTGGCCATCAGCCCGATCAGCGAGCGGGGCAGGGCGTGAGATTGGGTCGGTGTGGCCGACGGAGCCAGCGGATGTGGCAGGACTTTGGTGGAAGACATGTGCAGCCTCATGGATCAAGTGATGACCGTGACATCATGGCTGTGTGTGCGGTGCATGGGTAGGCGCGTGGATTGAAGATCTGTTATACGTATTGCGTATGACAGTACAAGGCTGACCATGATGGATGACATACAAAAACCGGGCAGTCCGCTGCGGACGAGCATGCCCTTGCAAGCAGGAACCGGAGAGCGCATTGAGCTGATGCTGACCTTTCTGAAAATTGTCGAGGCGGGCAGCCTGTCCGCAGCCGCGCTGCAACTGGGCACGACACAGCCCACCATCAGCCGTCGGCTGCAAATGCTGGAGCGTTCGCTGGGATTGCGCCTGCTGCAACGTACCACCCACACCATGCGGCTGACCCAGGATGGAGAGCGCTGCTATGAGCGCGCCAAGGAGCTGCTGGCTGGCTGGGCGCGTTTTGAATCCGAACTCAAAGGGGCCAGGGAAGAACCAGAGGGCGTGCTGCGCGTGATCGTGCCGCACGCCTTTGGCCAGGAACGCTTGATCGGCCCGCTGGCCAGCTATCTGCAGCAACATGCCGGCATGTCGGTGGAATGGCTGCTGCATGATGACCGGGCCATTCAGGACTACATTGCCGCCGGTATCGACTGTGCGATACAGGTGGGAGAAGTGACCGACCCAGGGCTGGTTGCCCTGCCGCTGGCCCAGGTGCCGCGCATTGTGGTGGCAGCGCCTTCCTTGCTTGATGGCCAGCCGATACCGCAAGACGCGGCCGAACTGGCGGCGCTGCCCTGGCTGGCCCTGCGCACCTTTTACCGCAACGAGGTGCAGTTGACCCACTCGGAGACGGGCAGGCACAAGCGCATCCAGATCCGCCCCCGTTTCAGCACCGACAGCCTCTATGCCTTGCGCAGTGCGGCCCTGCAGGGGGTAGGTGTCGGTATCGGCTCGCGCTGGGTGATGACCGAATACCTGGAGCAAGGGCAGTTAATCCAGCTGGCACCCAAATGGCAGGCCGCACCGCTACCGGTCAGCCTGGTGTATCCCTATGCCCGTTTCTATCCGGCCCGCTTGCGTCGTTTTATCGACCTGGTGCGCGCTGAAGCGCCTGCCATTTTTGGCGAGCAGTGAGGACGCATTGAGGAATTGAGCGGGCCGCATCAGCCCAGTATTTTCCGCGCCGCCACGCTGCCCCACCATGAGGCCTCCTCAAACAGCGACAAGCCGGACAGGTCGGAGTGGGCAAACAGGATGGGGCCGTCCACGGCACGTAGTGCGGCCAGACCGGGGTTGGAGAGAAAGCCCGGCTGCGGACTGGCCATGGCATGCGCGCGCACCGTCAGGCGGGCGGCCAGCATGTGACGGCGCAAACGTGGCCCGTACACGGTGTAAAGGTCTGTCATTGCCTGCTCGAACAAGCTATCAGTACTGGCCGCTGCCAGGCTTTGCCGGCTTGCCATCGGGTCGGCATCGGCAAACGCATGGTAGGTGGTGAACACCGTGCGCTCAGGCAATGCGGTGCGGATCAACTGGTGGGTGGCCACCACATAACCCAGGCTGCGGCTGCCATACACCACATTGTCCCAGGCCAGCGGCTGCTGTGGTGGCTCGGCAGGGAAGCGCTCCAGCAAAACATTACCCACCAGCCAGGGTGCACGGGGTGGTAGCTGCTGATGTTCGAATCCCAGGCTGGCCATGTGTGGCAACAGATGCCAGGCCACATGCAAGGGGGTGGTCATGATGACGCGCCGTGCCAGCAGGCGTTGTGCACCATGCGCATCCACATAATCCACTTGTACCTGCCTGCCTTGTGGCTGTACGCGCCAGGCAGCGCCATCCAACTGGCGTTCTGCTCCGATGCGCCCGCGCATGTGGCGCAGCACCGGGTTCAGCCCGTCAGGCCAGGTCAGCACGGCGCCGTCCTCGGCGTTGGCCGCGTGGCCACCACGGGCGGCAAAGTAGTGCAGTCCGGCCCAGGCCGAGGTATGCGCCAGTGTGCTGCCGTAGTCGTCGCGACAACAATAATCGAGGTACCACATCAGACCGGGCGCAGTGTAGCCCTGTGCGGCCAGCCAGCTGGCAAAGCTTTGCCTGTCCAGCGCGCGCCAGGCCGGGTCTTGCGAGGCGAGCGCAGCGGGCACCGTAAACACGCGGCGGCCATCAATGCCACGCTGTTGCTGCAATTGTCTGACATGCTGAAAAAAACGCTGCTGCTGTGCATTGTCGTCGGGGCCAAGGCCACGCGGCAGCAGCCCGTCCTGCCATTGGCCGTCGCGCCATAGTCGCTCGTCCGGAGCATGCACCAGCACCCGTTCGTCAAAGCGGGGACGCAGGCTGTCGCCACCAGACTCGATGACACCCATCTCGACCAGCAGTGCGCGCACATGGGCCGACTCGGACGAAGGCAGCGGCAGATAGTGGGCACCGGTGGGGTAGCGCCATTCGCCAAAGGCACCCGCAGCGGCGTTGCCATCCGGCTCCGGGCCGTTCAGCACCACAAAGTCGCGATAGCCTTCGCGCACCAGTTGCCAGCCGGCAAACAGGCCCGCCGCGCCGCTGCCGACAATGACGGTATCGACCTGGCGTGTGCTGCGGGGTGACGGCAGCCTGGTGGTATCACGCAGGCGGTGCCCCTCCGCCATGCCGGGGCGCATCACTTCGACCGGCAGGCCCCAGCCCAGCACCTGATGGCAGCCCGCCAGCAGCGGCAGACCGGCCAGCGCGGCGGCCGTGCGCAGAAAATCGCGGCGTGCTATCTGCATGGCCGAACCCTGCGGTCGTGCGTGCCGATGGCGTGCTTGTTCACGAGTTGTTTCCTTGTTTTGCCAACCGCCGCTGTTTTCCTTGCATCGGCTTATGCCTTTATTGTGCCGGGATGCATCATCCGTCTTAGCGGATGACCTGCGACCAGTCCTGCTCGAAATAATGAACCAGCAGCTGGTTGTTCAGCTCATTGGGCTGCATCTTCCACGGCTGCATGTCGGGCGGGAAGAAAAACATCTGCCGGGTGGCCTCGCGATCCAGGAATTTCAGCGGAACCTGGTAGTGCTGCGGCGGGATATACCCCGGATGATGGGCCGCGAGGATGAAGCCCCACTCGCCAAAAGAGGGGACATAGGCGTGGTAGGGGGTAGTCATGAGGCCTGCAGCCTGCAATGTGGCGTTGATGCTCCAGAAGGAGCGTGGTGCGTGGTAGGGCGAGGTGGACTGCACTACCGCCAGACCGTTGTCCGCCAGATGGCGCGACAGCAGCCGGTACATCGGCACCGAGTACAGCTTGCCCAGTGCAAAATTGGACGGATCTGGGAAGTCCACGATGATGGCATCGAATTCGGCGTCGTGCTGTTCCAGCCAGCGGGCCGCATCCTGGTTCACCACGTTCAGTCGCGGGTTGTTCAGCGAACCGCCATTGAGCGCCACCAGTGGTGCCGAGGTACGAAACAGCGTGGTCATCGCCGGGTCCAGATCCACCAGTGTGATGTGCTGCACATTGGGATATTTCAGCACCTCGCGCGCAGCCAGACCATCGCCGCCACCCAGAATCAGCACTTGCCGTGCCCACGGCAGCGCTCCGAGCACCGGATGCACCAGTGCCTCGTGATAGCGGTGCTCGTCGCGGCTGGAAAACTGCAGGTTACCGTTGATGTACAGGCGCATGTCGTTTTTCCAGCGCGTCAGCACCAGGCGCTGGTAAGGCGTGGTTTCGGCATGGATCACCTCGTCGCCGTAAATGGCTTTTTCGTTCCAGTGCGTCAGCATGTCCGACACCATGAAACCGCTGCCCAGTACCATCACCACCACCAGGCTGCGCAGGTACTGCACTGCCGGCCGCAGCAGCTCATGCCGGAATACGCGGCAGGTCCACACGGCTACCGCTGCATTGGACAGCCCGAACAGCAGCGCCGAGCGGGCCAGTCCCAGCTTGGGCGCCAGTACCAGCGGAAACAACAGGGATACTGCCAGCGCTCCCAGGTAATCGAATGTCAGTACACGGCTGACCAGCTCGGCAAAGCGTGCCTCCCGCTGGTTCAGCGCCCGCATCACCAGGGGTATTTCCATGCCCACCAGCACGCCGATCACGAAGACCAGTGCATACAGGGTGAGACGGAAGGATTCACCGGTCCAGGCAAACACCGCAAACAACACACTGGCGGACAAGCCGCCGATCAGCCCGACCAGCAGTTCGATCTCGACAAAGGTATCCAGCACCCGTTCGTCCTTCACGTACTGCGACAGGTGCGACCCCACACCCATGGCAAACAGGTAGCAGCCGATGATGGAGGAGAACTGCAGTACCGAATCGCCCAGCAGGTAGCTTGCCAGCGCGCCGGTAATCAGCTCGTAAGCCAGGCCGCAGGACGCGACAACAAAAACTGACAGGATCAACAGACGATCACGCATGCGGGAAACTATGAAAAATGGGTAGAATGGGCGTCATTATTGCTCAAGTCCGTAAAGGATGCCGCATGCCCGACGCTTTTTTGCACGCCCTGTTTGCCTATCTTGCCTACCTCGGCTGCGGCATCATACTGTTGCTGGCATTTTGCGTGCTGTACTGCTGGGTCACACCGCTGGACGAGCTGCAGTTGATCCGCCAGCACGGACAGGCCGCCGCCCTGTCGTTTGGCGGGGCCTTGCTGGGCTTTTCGCTGACGCTGGCCTCCAGCGCCTGGCACCTCAACACCCTGTCCAGTTTTGTGGTCTGGGCCATGCTGGGCCTGCTGGTGCAGATCATCGCTCACCTGCTGCTATCGCGCTGCCTGCCTGACCTGCAACAAGCCCTGCAAGACAACAACACGGCCATGGGTGTGTTTGCCGGCAGCATCCAGCTGGCGGTAGGGCTGCTCAACGCCGGCAGTCTGTCCTGATCTTCCACCCTGCGGTGGCCTGCCCGGCCGCCATTAACCGGAGCCTTACGCCATGAGCCTGTTTTCCTTCATCAAGAAGCAGTTCATCGACATCCTGGAATGGCAGGAGGAGGGCGACGGCGTGCTGGCCTGGCGCTATCCGATGCAGGATAACGAAATCCAGTACGGTGCCAGCCTGACGGTGCGCGAATCGCAGATGGCGGTGTTCATCAACGAAGGCCGGATTGCCGACGTGTTCGGCCCCGGCATGTACACGCTCAACACCCAGACCTTGCCGGTACTGACCTACCTGAAAAACTGGGACAAACTGTTCGAGTCGCCTTTCAAGTCCGACCTGGTGTTCTTCAGCACCCGGCTGCAACTGGGCCGCAAATGGGGCACACCTCAGCCGGTGACGCTGCGCGACAAGGACTTCGGCATGGTGCGCCTGCGTGCCTTCGGCATCTACAGCTACCGCATCACCGACCCCAAGTTGTTCTACACCGAGGTGAGCGGCACCCGCGAACGCTATACCGTGGACGATATGGAGCAGCAGCTGCGCAACCAGATGGTGGCCGACATGGCCCGCGTACTGGGTGGCAGTGCTGTCCCCTTTCTGGATATGGCCGCCAATCAGGGCCTGATGGCCAGCACCTTGCAACAGGGATTGACGCCCACCTTTGCCCGTTACGGCCTGGCGCTGGACAACTTTGCCATCGAAAACATCTCCCTGCCGGAAGAGCTGCAACACGCCATCGACAAGCGCATTGCCATGGGCATGGCCGGCGACCTTAACCAGTACACCCGCTACCAGGCAGCCGAAGCCATTCCGCTGGCTGCACAGAATGAAGGCGGGTTGGCCGGTTTGGGGGCCACGCTGTCAGCTGGGCTGGGTGTGGGGCAGGCGATGGGACAGGCCATCCAGCAAAGTATGGCCACCCCTGTCACTGCTCCACCTGCCGTCGATGCCGCGGACAGCCCGCAAGCCAAACTGGCCCAGCTCAAAGGCCTGCTGGACGCAGGCCTGATCACCCAGGTCGACTACGACACGGCCAAGGCTGACATCCTGAAAAAACTGGTGGGCTGATGTATCGCGTAGCCTGTCCTGCCTGCGGTGCCGAAGTCCGCTTTCACGCCACCACCTCGGTGCTGGCGGTCTGCCCCTATTGCCAGAGCACACTGCTGCGTGATGCCGACAGCGTGCGCGACATCGGCAAGATGGCTGCATTGCTGGACGATTACTCGCCGCTGCAGATTGCCAGCAGCGGCATCTGGAAAGGTCGCCAGTTTACTGTCGTTGGTCGCATCCAGCTGGCCTACGATGCCGGCATGTGGAACGAATGGCATCTGCTGTTTGATGACGGCAGCAGTGGCTGGCTATCCGAAAGTGTCGGCCAGTATGTGCTGACCCTGCCACAGACCCTGCCACCCGCTCCGCCGGCATTCGACAGTCTGCACCCCGGGCTGTGCTGGGAGTACAAGGGCACGCTTTATACTTTCAGCGACATTCGTCAGGCCCGTTGCGTTGCTGGCGAAGGCGAGCTGCCATTCAAGGTCGGAGCGGGCTATGGCGCACCGGTGGCCGATGCCCGCAGCGGTGGCCGCTTCCTGACCCTGGACTACTCCGCGAACCCGGCACAGCCTGCCTTGTATCTGGGCGATGCTGTCACCCTCAAGCAACTGAACATGCAGCGTCTGCGTGACGAACGCATGATCCAGACCGCCACCGGCAAGCTCAAGGGCAGCGTGCAACAGCTGGCCTGCCCGCAATGCGGTGCCGGCCTCGATTACCGCGCGGGTACGGCCACCCACCTGCACTGCCCGTCCTGCCACAGTGAAGTGGACATTCGTGGCGAGCAGGCCGAAGTCATTGCCCGCCACCAGCAAGCAGGCAAGACCCCCGCCTTTACCCTGCAGCAGGGCGATGTCGCCACCATAGACGGCAAGGAATGGACGCTGATCGGTACCTTGCGCTGGGAAGAAGTGCGCAACCGCAACAGCAGCTGGAACGAATACCTGCTGTACAACATTGACCTGGGTTTTCGCTGGCTGACGGAAACCAGTGACGGCTGGTATCTGGGCACGCTGATGGACGTATGGGTGGACAGCGTGACACCGCAATACGTGATGCGCGGCAAGCGCAGCTATTCACCGTGCTATCCCGAGTACGCGGCCCGCATCAGCTATGCCGCCGGTGCTTTCCCGTGGCGGGCCGCCATCGGCGATGTGGTGCAGATCAGCGAATTCGAAAACTGCAAGGAGCGGCTGGCCCGCGAACAGAGCAAGCACGAGATCACCTGGTCGTGCAGTCGCGAGGTCAGCCCGCAGGACATGACGCGCTGGTTCGGCCGCGACATCGCCTCCCGACAGGTGCCGCCGCTTGATAGCACCATCAAGTCGATGGCAAAGCTGGCCATCATCGTATTGCTGGCCATCAATGTGCCGATACTGTTTCTGAGCAGTGAGATTTTCTTGACCCTGTGCATCATTATTTTTGCACTGCTCATAGTGTATGCCCCGCTTGGAGAAAAACGGCAAGCGATGCGGCCGGTTTTTTATCTGGCCTACTGCATCGTCATCATCCTGATTGCCACCCTGATGAACCTGTCCATCATGGGCGATGACGGCAGTTACCGTAGCGGTAGTGGCGGTAGTGGCGGTGGCCACGGTGGTGGTTTCTCCGGTGGCCACAAATGAGGCATCTGGGCGAACATTTGCTGGCCGACCTGTACGACTGTGCGGCCATGCTGTTGGCGGATCCGCAGCATGTGGAACACACACTGCATGCTGCTGCAGCAGCAGCCGGTGCCCATGTACTGGCTGGTCACTTTCATCACTTTGGTCCCGGCCTGGGTGTTACCGGCGTTTTGCTGCTGGCGGAATCACATATCAGCATTCACACCTGGCCCGAGCACGGCTACGCCGCAGTGGATCTGTTCTTGTGCGGCAGTGCTGCCCATCAAGCCGCGCTGGCTGTGCTGCAGCAGGCATTCGAGGCTGGCCGCATCGAGCAGCGTTGCCTGTCGCGAGGCATCATGGCTCCGGTCACCGGCAGTGACAGGGCAAGGTGAAGGCATGCGGTGCTGAGTATGGCGGCATTCTGACCGGGACCGAGCGCCAGCCGTATGACGCAATAGCCGCTTTGTCCCACGCAGACCAGATATCGACCAGACAAGAAAAAAGCCAACCGGTGAAGGTTGGCTTTTTCTTTGGCAGATCAAGAATCTACAGGAATCCGGTGTGGAGCGGGCGATGGGAATCGAACCCACGGCACAAGCTTGGGAAGCTTGGGTATTACCATTATACGACGCCCGCGAAGGGGTGCATTGTAACCGGCTTTTCTCTGGCTGGGTAGTCGCTTGTGTATCCCTGCAGCGCTGGCCTGGGCTGCTTGCAGGCACGCAGCGGCTGATACAAAAACTGCACACAAACCCACTTGATTGACAGGGGTTCGCGCGCGAGCATGCCGGCCATGCTTGCGGAATAAAACGGCTGGCTGCAAGGCGACAGCCGGGCGAACAGGGAGTGGGTAATGGCGGAAGAAGAATACGAAATCGCGGGTTTGCATGAAAAACTGCTGGAAGAAGAAGCGGAAAAAGGCCAGCTGGCACAGAAGATTGCGCTGCTGACGGCAATTCTGGCCACCATTGGCGCGGTATTCAGCTACCAGAGCGGGGCCAAGCAGAATGAAGCCCTGTTCCTGAAAAACCAGAGCATTCTCAAGCAGTCCGAGGCCTCGGACGCCTGGGGCTACTATCAGGCCAAATCCACCAAAGCGCATCTGGACCAGCTGGCGCTGGTACTGGTGACCGACCCGGCGCAGAAAGCCCGTTTCCAGGCAGACTTGCAAAAGCAGCAAACCCAGCAGGCCGAGCAATTGAAAAAAGCCCAGGCCTTGCAGGAAGAGTCGCGTCGCCTGAGCGAGGAGTCCGAACAGGTGCTGCGCCCGCACGAGCGCATGGCACTGGCGATGACGCTGATCCAGATTGCGGTTGCCATGGCATCCATCACGGTGCTGACGCAGCGGCGCTGGCTGCTGTCGCTATCCCTGGTTTCGGCCCTGGGCGGCATCGGCCTGGCCATCAGCACCTGGTTGTAGACGTGGCAAGAATAGGCGCTGTCATCCTCTAATAACCATGCTGCGTTGTAGACATTCGGGGTGAAGCAAGCAGCAACACGGCAGTCGGCAAGTGCGGGGCGGGCCCGCAACAAGAAAGGCAAAGCAGTGCAACAAGACGAAGCCGGTCAAGCGGCAACACAGGGCGCGCCGCGTATCAGCTGGGCGCAGCGGGTGGATTATTATCTGGATGTAATGGGCATGCGCGGCAAGGGCTTGCTGCTGCTGGGCGGCCTGCTGGCCACCGGCTGGATCATGGCCGGCATTTACAAGGTACAGCCGGACGAGCAGGGCGTGGTGCTGCGCCTGGGCCGCTGGGTGGATACCACGCAAGCCGGTTTGCATTACCACCTGCCGTGGCCGATTGAAACCGTGCTGCTGCCCAAGGTTACCCAGATCAAGCAACTGAAACTGTCCAACCTGTACGACGGAGTGACGGGCGAATCCACCGACCCGCGCGACAAGCAGATGCTGACCGGTGACGAAAACATTGTCGAGGCCGATGGCGTGGTGTTCTGGCGCATCAAGGATGCCGGGCAGTTTTTGTTCAAGGTGAACAACCCGGAAACTTCGCTGCGCATTGCGGCGGAAAGCGCCATGCGCGAGGTGGTGTCGCGCACGCCGATTCAGGCGGTAATGTCCAACCGTCGCCAGCAGGTGGCCGATGAAACCCGTGAGTTGCTGCAAACCCGGCTGGACCAGGCACAAAGCGGCATCATCGTCACCCAGGTGCAACTGCAGCGGGTAGACCCGCCGGCCGCGGTCATCGATGCCTTCAACGATGTGCAGCGCGCCCGTGCCGACCAGGAGCGCGCCCGCAACGAAGCCCAGGCTTACAGCAATGACATCCTGCCCAAGGCGCGTGGCGATGCAGCGCGCATCCTGCAGGAAGCGCAGGCCTATCAGAGCCAGGTGGTGAACCTGGCGCAGGGCGAAGCCAAGCGTTTTGATTCGGTGTACCAGAGCTATGCCCAGGCCAAGGATGTCACCGCCTGGCGGCTGTATCTGGACAGCATGGACGAAGTGCTGAAGAAGGCCAGCAAGGTGGTGGTGGATTCCTCCGGCAAGGGCGGTAATGGCGGCGTGCTGCCGCTGTTGCAGTTGCAGGACAAAGACAAGGCCAAGCCTGCCAAGGAGACGCGTTGATGGCTACTTCCTACAAGGGTGCGGGCATTGTGGCCGCACTGGCGGCCGTGTGGCTGCTGTCGTCTTCCTTCTACACCCTCAGCGAGGGGCAAAAGGGCCTGATCATCCGTCTTGGCGCACCGATCGAGGTGGATGCCGAGCCCGGCCTCAAGTTCAAGCTGCCGCTGGTGGACAGCCTGCAGTTTTATGATGTGCGCCTGCAAACGCTGGCGCGCCGCCGGAGCAGATCATCCTGGGCGATGAAAAACGGGTGGAAGTGGAAACCTATACCCGCTACCGCATTGCCAACCCGCTGCGTTTTTATCAGGCGCTGCGTACCGAGGATCAGGCGCGCCTGCAGCTGACCCAGCTGGTGAGCACCTCGCTGCGGCGCGAGCTGGGCAAGGTGCCGCTCAAGGCCTTGCTGTCCGGGGAACGCACCCGCATCGTGCAGCAGATCCAGCAGGAAACCGCCACCCGCGCCGGCACGCTGGGCATTGAAGTTACCGAAGTGCGCCTGCACCGTGCCGACCTGCCGCTGGAAACCAGCCAGGCCATTTACGACCGCATGAAGTCGGCACGTCAGCAGGAGGCCAAGGAGCTGCGGGCGCAAGGCGCGCAATGGGCGCAGGAAATCCAGGCCAAGGCCGAAGGCGAACGCACGGTCATCTTGTCCGAAGCCCAGCGACAGAGCGCCATCATCCACGGCGAGGGCGATGCCCAGGCCAACCGCATCCTGGCGGCAGCTTTCAGCAAGGACCCCAAGTTCTACAAGTTCTACCGCTCCTTGCAGACTTACCGTCAGGCGCTGTCGGACTCGGCCCCTACACTGTTGCTGACGCCGGATTCCGCCTTGCTGCATGACTTCCGCAACGGCCCGGCCAGCAGCAAACCATGAGCCAGCTGGCCAGCACTTTGCGCACGCTTGCACCACTACAGCTTGGCCGCCTGCAAAGGCTGGCCGCCACCCTGGGGCCGGGGCTGGTGGTGATGCTGGCTGATACCGATGCCGGCAGCGTGCTGACCGCAGCGCAAAGCGGTGCGCAATGGGGCTATCGCTTGCTGCTGCTGCAGTTTCTCATCATTCCGCTGTTGTTCATGGTGCAGGAGCTGACGGTGCGGCTGGCACTGTCCAGCGGCAAGGGCTATGGCGAACTGGTGCTGCAGCGCTTTGGCCGTGGCTGGGCGCGGCTGTCCACTGCGGCCTTGATACTCAGCTGCTTTGGCGCGCTGCTTACCGAAATGAGCGGCCTGTCCGGCGTGGCGCAGTTGTACGGCGTGCCGGTATGGCAGAGCGTCGCGGTGCTGGCGCTGTTGATTTTCCTGATGGTGGCCAGTGGCAGTTACCGCCAAGTGGAACGCATGGCCATGCTGCTGGGGGTGGCCGAGCTGGCCTTCCTGTGGATGGCCTGGCGCGCCTGGCCGCAGTGGTCCCACATTCGCCAGCAGTTATTGCAGCTACCCTTGCACGACAGCAGTTACCTGTATTTGCTGGCGGCAAACCTGGGCAGCAGCGTGATGCCGTGGACCGTGTTCTATCAACAGTCCGCACTGATCGACAAGGGACTGAACCTGGCCGACCTGCGCGCTGCACGCATGGACACCATGCTGGGGGCCGTGCTGTGCCAGCTGATCACCGCCGCCGTGCTGATTGCCGCGGCTTCGGTGTTTGCCGGGCATGGCGCGGTATTGCTGGATACCATCCCGGAGCTGGCCACCGCCTTTGGCGCGGCGCTGGGGCCGGTAGCCGGGCGGCTGCTGTTTGCGCTGGCATTGAGTGGCGGTGCGCTGGTGGCCACCATCGTGGTATGCCTGTCCGCCGCCTGGGCGTTGGGTGAGCTGGGCGGGCGGCATCATGCGCTGGCCGAACATCCGCGTGCAGCCCCCTGGTTTTATGCAGCCTTCGCCCTGATGCTGCTGCTGGCCGCTGCCGTGGTGGCCATCAGCCCCAGCCTGGTGCGGCTGTCGATTGCCACCGGGGTGCTCAATGCGCTGTTGTTACCGCTGGTGTTGTGTTTTCTGTACCGGCTGGCACGCAGTGAGCTGCCCGCCGGTTTGCGTCTGCAAGGGCCGTATGCCGTGCTGGTGGCGGGGCTGTTTGTGCTGGCCGGTGGGCTGGGCCTGTTTGCCGGTATCACCGGTGCGCTGTCTGCCTGAGGCGGCAGGCCCGATTGCAATGGAAAGGGTGTGATGGAGCTGGATGGTTTGATGCAGGCACTGGGCATGACACTGCAAGTGTTCATGCTGGACCTGATTCTGAGTGGCGACAATGCGCTGGTCATTGCGGTGGCCTGCCGATCACTGCCGCCGCAACTGATGCGCAAGGCCGTGTTGCTGGGCACCGGGTTTGCCATTTTGCTGCGGGTGCTGCTTACCACGGTGGTGGGCTTCCTGCTGCAAGTGCCGCTGCTCAAGCTGCTGGGCGCGGGCTTGCTGATCAGCATTGCCATCAAGCTGTTGCTGGGCGATGAAGAAGCCGACAGCCTGCCCGGCAATGCCGGGGATAGCCGTCAGCTGTGGTCGGCGGTGTCGGTGGTGGTGATGGCTGACCTGGTACTGAGTCTGGACAATGTGGTGGCGCTGGCCGCCGCCGCGCAGGGCAGTGTGCTGTACCTGATTCTGGGCTTGCTGTTCAGCGTGCCCTTGTTGATGTACGGCAGCCTGCTGATTGCCCGTCTGCTGAATGATTACCCGCTGCTGCTGCCATTGGGTGCCAGCCTGCTGGCCTGGGTGGCCGGGCAGCTGGCGGTGAGCGACCCGCTGGTGCAGGACTGGGTGAATACCCAGGCCCCGGCCTTGCAAGTGGTGGTGCCGCTGCTGTGCGTGGTATTCGTGCTGGTGGAAAGCCGCATCATCCGCGAGCGTGCGCCCGGACTGACGCCACCTCCGCCACTGGGCTGGCTGGATGGCCTCACCGGCCGTCTGGCGCGCATCGGCGAGGCAGGCAGCGTAGCCGAGACTACCGTCCAGGCGGCAGCGCTTCCCTCACTGGCCGAGTCACCGGCTGCACCGTCCTTGAGCGTGCCGGATGCCCCCTCGCACACCCCGTTCGTCGTCGCTGAGCCTGCCGCCGAAGCG
>NZ_LNQV01000089.1 GCF_001515305.1 Aquitalea pelogenes | reverse complement strand
AGCGCCGAAGCGGTGAGCGAATCGCGTACCAACCCGCCCGGCCTGCCCAAGAGCTGAGCGTCTGGCAGCAAGCGGTAACAATGACAACGGCCCCTCGGGCCGTTTTTCATGTGTTCAGTTCTTGTCGCAATGCTTGTCACAGGACTTGTCCGGGCTGTCCTGCTCCAGATTGTGGCGGATGTGCTGCAAGGCTTGCAGCAATGCCTCGGCCTGCTCCGGCGCAATACCCTGCATGGCGCGGGCAGCCAGCAGACGACCGTGCTGATGCAAGGTGGCATGCAGCGTCTGCCCGGCCTCGGTCAGGTACAGGCGCATGCTGCGCCGGTCCTGCGCATCGGCGCGGGCTTCCAGCAGGCCGGCTTCCTTCAGGCGGGCAATCAGCCGGGTGAGCTGGGCCTTGTCGCGCCCGGAGTGCTGGGCGAGGTCGCTCTGGGTATTGCCCGGATGGCGGCAGAAATAACCCAGCACCTTGCCTTCCATATGGGTCAGCCCCAGGGCATCGTCCCGGATCGCGGCAAACTGGCGCGAGCGGTATTGATGCATCAGGGTGTGGATGGCCTCGAAAATCTGCTCGGCGGTATCGTCAACATTGTTGACAAGGTCAACTTTATTTTGCATATTAGGTGATATTATCAATCAATTGGAGTCGCCATGACCACCATTTTGCCGCAACACCGCATCGAGCGGGTCAGATATGAACTGGCCAAGCGCAATGTCACCGTCCGCAAGGTAGAGCGCAGCGGCGACGGCTTTGCCCGCATCACCTTTGCCGGCGAGACGCTGCAGGGTTTCCAGTCGCAGTCTTTTGACGATCATATCAAGTTCATTTTTCAGGATGAGCAGGGCAATACCGTGATGCGCGACTACACACCGCTGTCCGCCACTGCGGAAAACGGTGAACTGACGCTGGAATTCGCACTGCACGGCCACGGTGCTGCCGCCAGCTGGGCACAGCAGGCCGAGGAGGGCATGCAGGCTATTATCGCCGGACCCAAGGGCTCGATGATCATCCCGGCGCAGCAGGACTGGCATTTACTGGTGGGCGATGCTTCGTCCCTGCCGGCCATCCGTCGCCGTCTGGCCGAGCTGCCGCCCAGCGCCCATGTCGAGGTGATCTTGCTGCGTGCTGACAGCCATGACAGCTGGGCACTGCCGCAACAGGCTAACTGGAGTGTCAGCCAGTTGGCCGATGGCGAGGCCTTGCTGGCGGCACTGCGTGGCTGGCAAGTACCGGCCGGCCATGGTTTTGCCTGGTGCGCGGGCGAGGGTGGGCTGATGCGTCAGGCGCGCAGCATACTGCTGGAAGAAAAGCAGCTGCCGCGTGAAGGAGTGAAAGTGGCGGCGTACTGGCGGCTGGGTGAGGCGGATTTTCACGAGCGGCTGGCCTAGACGGGCCTGGAACAGTTGGTATTGCGCGGCTGACAAAGCCCTGCTGCTGCGCCGCCTTTCATCGACGCCAGAGTGCGCGACGTCAAAAACCTGCAGGAAATGGACTTCCCGGTCTGGAGCCGCGCTATCAGCAGCAAAGGCACCATCAAGGCTACGCTGGGCTCGGTGAATATTCCCGTTTTCTGCGCCGGCATGCTGGTGCATCCGGGCGATGTGATTGTGGCGGACGACGACGGCGTGGTGTGCGTACCGGCCGCCCGTGCGGTGGAAACGCTGGCGGCGGCGCAAAAGCGCGAGTCGTTTGAAGGCGAAAAGCGCGCCAGGCTGGCTTCCGGCGTGCTGGGCCTGGACATGTATGCAATGCGCGAGCCACTGGCCAAGGCCGGGCTCAGATATCTGGACTGACGTTTGCTGGCGTAAGCGTCACTCTCTGCGTTGGCCACCCTGCGGGGTGGCTTTTTTTGGCATACGCAGGGGATATCGATTTGTGTAAGTGTGTCACTTCAGTTGTGGGAATAACGCCCGGCATTTTTTATTGCTATCTGGTCCATTAAAAATCACCTGTTTCCAGTGTGTGGTTTCAAATACGCCAGGGTAGGCCCCTTTCTTGCAAGAGATGGCGCTGGATTTTAATGCGAGATATTTTCCATCCGGCGAGAAAAAAGCCTTGTCAGTGCTAAGGGCATTGATAAATGAATGTTTATCTAATTCTATCGAGTCTGTGCGATTTTCATTGTAAAATGGTTTCTTTTTAATTGAAATAATTTCGGATAGATTTTTCATGTCTACCAGTGCGGCCATGAACGTAAATTTGTCATTTCTTTCAGGTTCATATGGCCACCCAAATAAAGGATCAACATATAAAACTATTAGATTGTTTTTTTCGTTGATGTCTTCGATTTTGTAGCGTTTGGGGTTGATGCGCAAGTGGCTGATTGAGTCAATATTTAAATTGCAATATTTGAGATCTCTCCAATTGAAAAAAAAGCGTATTATTTAAAATAACAAATTTTCTGTCGGATGATATTTTTGCAGAAGTCAAAAATATTGTCTTGGGGAATGTGCAAACATTTCTATTGTAAATGATATTCAGATTGACATCTTCTCCGGAAGATAACTCAGTTTTTTTTAAAATCAAAGTATCAAAACCATCAATCGAAATGGTTGCCGCATGAGAACTATTAACCATGGCGCAATATATTATTAACAAAGAAAATGATCTAATAATAAATCGGAATGCATCATTCATTTTATTTCTCCTTGAATGCAAAACCAAATTTCTTGGCATATATTTCCGCTTTAAAATTTTTTGGTGCGTCGATAGCGTCCCGATTTCGTGCGGGGTATATTTTTATGAAAATTTACGTCACTTCAGTTGTGGAAATAATGCCCTGCATTTTTTATTGCTATCAGGGCCATTAAAAATCACCTGCTTCCAGTGTGTGGTTTCAAATACGCCAGGGTAGGTGCCTTTCTTGCAGGAAATGGCGCTGGATTTTAATGCGAGATATTTTCCATCCGGTGAGAAAAATGCCTTGTCATTATATCCTGCAAAAAGAGAACGATCCAAATCTACATTGGAAGTTCTATCGTATGAGAAAAATTGTTTTTGATTTATTTTTAATGGATTTGGAAGAGTTCCATAACCATTTATTGCTTCATTCGTAACCACTCCCATAAGATAATAAAACTTACTATTCTTTTCATGTGCCATGCCGAAGGAGGGTTCAATATATAGTGCAATTAAATTGCGCATTTCATTGATGTCTTCAATCTCAAAGCTATATGAAATAACAGATGCATATTTAATTAGATCTTCTTCTTTGTTGCATTTTTTAATATCTTCTAGACTGAGAAAAATTACACCATTCACAATAAGGAATTTTCCATCTGATGATGTTTTTGCATAAGTTAATTGCATTGTGCGTTCTGTGTCGCATTGTGTATTGTTGTGAAATATAATCAATGGATTGTCGCGCTTGGTATCTTCCTCTATTTTTGTGATAATTATTTTATCGGAACCCTCTGTATGGATAGTTCCAGCCTTTACGATGTTGAAAATATTAATACTAATTAGTAATATTGTAATTTTTTTTAAAATGCAGTGATTTAATTGATGCATTTTATTTCTCCTTGAATGCAAAACCAAATCTCTTGGCATATATTTCCGCTTTAAAATTTTTTGGTGCGTCTATAGCGCCCCGGTTTCGTGCAGGGTATATTTTTATGAAAATTTACGTCACTTCAGTTGTGGAAATAATGCCCGGCATTTTTTATTGCTATCAGGGCCATTAAAAATCACCTGTTTCCAGTGTGTGGTTTCAAATACGCCAGGGTAGGCGCCTTTCTTGCAGGAAATGGCGCTGGATTTTAATGCGAGATATTTTCCATCCGGTGAGAAAAATGCCTTGTCATTATATCCTGCAAAAAGAGAACGATCCAAATCTACATTGGAAGTTCTATCGTATGAGAAAAATTGTTTGTGATTTATTATTAATGGATCGGGGCGCATGCCATATCCATATATTTCTTCATTAACAATTACTCCTGCAAGATAATGGAATTGACTTTTCTTCTCATAAGCCATGCCGAAGGAAGGTCCAATATATAGTGCAATTAAATTACGCATTTCATTGATGTCTTCAATCTCAAAGCTATATGAAATAACAGATGCATGTTTAATTAGATCGTCTTCTTTGTTGCATTTTTTAATATCTTCTAGATTGAGAAAAATTACACCATTCACAATAAGAAATTTCCCATCGGATGATGTTTTTGCATAAGTTAATTGCATTGTGCGTCCTGTGTCGCATTGTATATTGTTGTGAAATATAATCAATGGATTGTCGAGCTTGGTATCTTCCTCTATTTTTGTGATAATTATTTTATCGGAACCCTCTGTATAGATAGTTCCAGCCTTTGTGATGTTGAAAATATTAATACTAATTAGCAATATTGTAATTTTTTTCAAAATGTAGCGATTTAATTGATGCATTTTATTTCTCCTTGAATGCAAATCCAAATCTCTTGGCATATATTGCCGCTTTAAAATTTTTTGGTGCGTCGATAGTATCTCCGATGATGTAATTGACACGATATGTATGCGCTTGTCTATTTACTAATCCGTTAGTATCGCCATTGATTGCATGGGTAACTGCTTCTATTGTATTGTCGTTGACAGCATTCATGACAGGCTTCATTTTTGGTCTCTCACATGCTAAAAAAAATCCTCCGCTGTCGATACAGTAATATGGGTTTGTTGAAATGATCTCTGGGTTGTCAATAGAAGGCACCTGCTTCGTCATTGCGCCCTTTTTCTTGGATTTATATCCAGGATCCTCATGCCAATCCAGCTGTTCTCGCTTTAATTTTAACCATCCCATAAATACCCAATATTTGACATAGTTGGATAAAAATGTTAGTTGCTTAAAACCCCTGCCTCTGAATTTCTGCGCATCGTCACCATCAAGGTTGCCAATGCGCCAGTTATAGCTGCTTGCTATTAATTTCCCTTTGCTGTTGTATTTTTCTCTGGCGTAGTATGCTGATTTTTCATTGGCTTCACGCCCCCACCAGTATCCATGGTCTATTTCGTACTGTTGCAAGGATTCTTTTACCAAGCCTAGCCCTATTTTTTTGCTGTAATCCTGATGCTGGGCTACCTCAGTCATATTGCTCAGTTGTGCGCATTCAACACAGCCTTGGCCAAAGAAATGAATGGTTCTTCTTCCGTAATCAAAACCGTACTTGCTCACTGTTTGATTGATGGCATTTTTATATCTGGTAATCAGGTATTGCGGCGTAATTTCCGGCCTGCTTTTATCTATTATCGGGATGAAGATGTTTTCCATTTCGAAGCTGCCAAACCATTTGCACTTGCGAAATGTCTGGATGAATTCGCGTGGGTGGAAGTGCCAGATGTTGTCATCCAGTGATCGGTCGTAATGCGATTCTTCATTCGGGTAGTACATTTTGTGGGTCATTACCCCGGTTCTGTTCTTTATTTTTTCCCAGAAACACAGTATCTTTATTTTTTCTTTTAACAGATCAAAGGCCTTGTCCGACATGATTTCGGATTTAGGATTGAGGTAGCTTTCCTTTTTCATCCAGCCATAGCGTTCGTCAATTTTTGTGCCATCCCACTCGCTTTTGAATTGGCAAATTAATCTGGATAGTGTGTTGGTCTTGGCAGAAAACGCAGCGACCAGTTTTTGCTTGGTTCTTTCTTGTTCCTTGGGGAGTAGCAGCTGCTGGATATAGGCGGAATGGCATAGCCCGTCGCGGGTTTTGTCATCATCAACAAAATGCCAGCCCAGCCAGTGTGGAAAGTCTGCATCGCTGTATTTCTTGATTTTTTCGTCACGAATATTGATCCAGAATAGGCCTTGTGGCGTGGTGATTTGCTGGTAAATGGGAGCGTGTGCCGGAAGTTCGCGGTTGTGGCTCTTTGAAATCAGGCGACCGTAACGAAGATATTCATAAATCGTACTTGGGCTTGCTTCTGGAATTTCTTCACTGATATCTCCAGCCATTTTATATAGGCTAATATCATAGTTTTTCCAGTAAGGCGGGATTGTTTTGTTTGGCAGCGGTGTAAAACTACCGTTTTCTAAAATACGGGTGGTCAGTGTTGCGGCACGGTGGCCAATTTCCATGGTGACGTACAGGTCTTGTGTGGTGGCACCCGCTGGTTTGCTCTGGCCTTTGGGGGCCTTGTCTCCGCTGTAATAGGGTGTTCCTTGCGGAATGTAAAAATGGCTATCGCCAAAGATGATGTTTTCTCTGCCGTTTTTACTTAAGTCCAGCTTGCCGGATGTGCGCCCGGTCAGCCTTCGCAGGTTTTCGGTATTGCAGAATATTTCAAAATGGAAACCGCTCATCCCGCCGGTATAGCCCGCTTTGCCGATGATTTGCTTGCGGGCCAGTATTTTTCCCTTCTGGAATGCAATCATCACTTCCGGGCTTAATTTGCCGAGGTTTTGATAAACCGAATAAAAAACAACGTATCCATCCCGGCCACTGCCTATTTCTGTTTCATGGCGCATCACCACGCAGCCGGGGGTGTCGAGGCCATGTCGTCGTAGGGGCGAGTTTTCATCCGGATTCAGTTCGCCAGGGCCACAGTCTCGGTAATGAATGACATAGCCATTGGCGATGGCACGGACATTGTTTTGTTCACCGCTGCCGGAGAGTTGCACATGCATGCCGCCGTGCCACTCGAATTGGCTGGTTACCGGATAGCCACCCAGGGTGGTGGAGGGTAATAAGGCGTTTAGCCATTCGCTGTCCGGCATCTCATGCTGGGCCTGCTTCAGGGTGGGTGGGCTGATATTCATCGGTCACTCCGTCATTAAAGTGAAAGGCCTTTGTTTGGCAGTAAATCGGTTTGCGGAAAGCTGTCGTCTTCGTGCTCCAGCCCCGCCTTCCCCTCATTACTCAGCGTGCCGTGCAGCTTGATATCCCCAAACACTTCAACCCCCTTGGCGCTGATGCGGATGCCATGGCCGCCGGCTGCCAGTTCGATG
>NZ_LNQV01000088.1 GCF_001515305.1 Aquitalea pelogenes | reverse complement strand
CAAGCAATCTGCGCACCCGTCAGGTCGAGGGTGCGCAAGTAATGCAATTGGGTGTGCAGTGGGAATGCAATTGGATGCGCAAGTCCGTGCAATTGCGCATACACAGAAACACCCTTTGTTTGTCTTTCAGATTGATCAACAGTAGTGCAGGCAAGTTCTGCCAACCCACTGGCAAACCGCCAAGGCCACACCCTGCACGTGGCACTTGGTGCGGCTCAGCCCCATGCAATCGCCAAGGCCTGCCATGCCCGGACAATGCCGGCCAATGCAGCAGCGTGGGCATGCACAAACGGCGACTCCGCGTGGCCGATAACAGGCTTGCCAGGCAGAGCAACCCACAATCACAACAAAGAGGAGATCACGCATGACCGGAATGGCTGCAGCAGACGTCGTGGTAACAGAAGGAATAGAAGAACGCGCCTACCGCAAGGCCGCACGCAAACTCATTCCGCTTTTGTTCCTGTGTTACATCGTGGCCTTTCTGGACCGGGCCAATATCGGTTTTGCCAAACTGCAAATGGCCGGAGACCTGCAATTCAGTGATGCCATCTATGCCGCAGGGGCCGGGGTGTTTTTCTGGGGTTATTTCTTCTTTGAAGTACCCAGCAACCTGATGCTGGAGCGCTACGGTGCCAAGGTATGGATTGCGCGCATCATGGTGACCTGGGGGTTGATCTCCTCAGCTTTCATGTTTACCGGCGATATCAAATGGGGCCCGCTGGCCACCCTCTTCCAGCTATCAGATGCCGAATTCACCTTTTATTTGCTGCGTTTCTTGCTGGGTGCGGCCGAAGCGGGCTTCTTCCCCGGCATCATCCTTTATCTGACGTATTGGTTTCCGGGAGAACGCAGGGCCAAGATGCTGGGCCTGTTCATGACTGCTGTCGGCGTGTCGCAACTGCTGGGCTCGCCACTATCGGGTGCCATCATGCAGTACATGGATGGCAGCGCCGGCTGGCGCGGCTGGCAATGGCTGTTTCTGCTGGAAGGTATGCCATCCGTACTGATCGGCTTCATGGTTCTGGCAGTGCTGCCCAATGGGCCACAGTCAGCCAAGTGGCTCACCACAGAAGAACGCCAACTGCTGACCGAGCGCATAGCCAGCGATAATGCAGCCAAGAGCGGGCTGGCAGCTAAGCACCGCATATCCGACGCATTCAAGGACGGCCGCGTCTGGGCGCTGGCAGTGGCCTACCTTGCCTTGCAAACCTGCTTTTACGCCGTTGGTTTCTGGATGCCCACCATCATTCAGGAGCTGGGCTTTGACAAAAAAGAACTGCTGCAAGTGGGCCTGGTCAGCATGATTCCCTGGGGGGCCAGCATCATTACCATGGTGTACTGGGGAGCCCGCTCCGACCGTACTGGCGAGCGGCGCTGGCACTGTGCCACCGGGTTTCTGCTGCAACTGGCCGGGCTGGTCGTCCTGGGCCTGGCAGCGCAAGCGCCAGTACTGTCCATGCTGGGGCTGACGCTCATCACCATTGGCTGGGCTGCCTGCATGGTTACCTTCTGGACTCTCCCCACCGCCTTCCTGGCCGGCACCGCTGCCGCAGCGGGCATTGCCTGGGTCAACTCGCTGGGTAACCTGGGCGGCACCTTCGGGCCAATGCTGATTGCCACCATTCGCGATGCAGCCAATGGCCGGGCGGAAACCGCATTCTTCGGACTGGCCGCCGTGGCATTGGCCGGTGCCTTGATTGTGCTGCTACTCCGTCAGACCCAAGCCCAGGGCAAAGCCCGTATTTAACGTTGTCTGAAACAGAAGACCGCACCTGTTTCGTCCCCGACAGCCGGTGCATAGTCAGCGCACCCTATCCCCCCTTCAGAGGAGAAGCCTGTGCCCATCATTCAATCCATCCAGGTATGCGTGGCACGCGTACCGCTGGACAAAGTCACTTACCTATCCAATCGCACCGTGGTTGATCGTCACTACGGCTTGGTCAGGATACGCAGCAGCGATGGCGCAGAAGGCGTTGGCTTTTGCTATGTCGGCAATGCCGCCGGCGAGCTGTTCCGGGTGGCGGTGGAGCAATTGCTGGCCCCGGTACTGATTGGCAAGGAATCACTCGCCGTGGAAGGCTTATGGCAGGACATGTACCAGGAAGCACTACTGCAAGGCCGCATGGGCACGGTAATGCGCGCACTCAGCGCACTGGACATCGCCTTGTGGGACTTGAACGCCCGTACAGCCGGTTTGCCACTGCATCAATACCTGGGCGCGGTTGAACTACACAGCGTGCCGGCCTACGCCAGCGGCGGTTACTACGTGGAAGGCAAAACCGCCGGGCACCTGGGTGAAGAAATGGCCAGCTATGTTGCGCTGGGCTTCAAGGCGGTGAAAATGAAAACCGGCCGCTGGACACCCCAGGGCGAGGAGTCGCGCGTCAAGGCCGCCCGTGACGCCATCGGACCGGACATCGAACTGATGCTGGACTGCAACAACGGCTGGACCGATACCGTACAGGCCATGGAATACCTGCGCCGGATGGAGCAATACCATCCGTATTTCATCGAAGAACCCTTCGGTCCGGATGACATCGAAAGCCACGCCCGCCTGGCCAGGCTCACCCGCATTCCCGTTGCCACCGCAGAAATCGGCTATGGTCGCTGGTATCACAAACAGCTGCTGGACATGGGCGGTGCCGCCATCTTGCAAACCGACGCGGCAGTATGCGGTGGCATTACCGAATGGAAACGCATTGCCGCCATGGCAGCCGCATACGGCGTACAAATGTGCCCGCACTGGTTCCACGACGTGCACGCCGCGCTGGTGGCCGCCACACCAAATGCGCGCTATGTGGAGTTTTTCTGGGACGATCAGGTACTCAACTTCCGCCGCCTGCTGGACCGTCAGCTGGAGCACAAGGCAGGCCGGGTCATCCTGCACCAAACACCAGGCCTGGGCTTTGGCTTTGATGAAAAGCAAATCGCCAAATACGGGCACTGGACAACCGTAAGCTGAAGCATCGGTAAAAAACGCCCGGCGCAACATGGCGGAACACCATAATGTACCGGGCCGCTTTTCAAGCAGGCTCGTACTCGCCTACCCAATTCAAAAAGACCAAGTAATAAAGAAAATGGTTAACCCATGTGCCAGCCATGCACACCGGGGGAATGTTCAGCACCCAAAAAGCGCTGGCCTTGCCTACCCTGCACCCGTCTGATGCCTACCGCAATCACTTGATGCAGGGCTTGCTGGGTTTGCAGCAGCAACAGCAGCAATTGCTGGCGTAAACCCGCGTAGTCACCCGTGCAGAACAGCCCGGCTATTTAATGGAGAACCGGGCTGCTTACTGATCAGTTTCTTATCAAATCAATTTACAATACGAGCAGATACAATAAATACAAACCCATTCAATTCAATTGATATTTAATTTATTTACAACGCGATTCTTTTGAAATTAATTCTTCATATTTTTTATCAATCACACTTCTTGCTGCCGAACCATCAAACTCACGTGCAGGCCAACCTTCAAGATGAATAATCTGACCAGCAGCAATCGAGATAGACTTATCAAGATTTCGTCGTGAGTAATAGATATTACCATCACCTAAGTCCTGGTGAAATGAAAGTGTCAAAACATATTCCCCCGGTGCCAATCTGAGCTGATACCTACCTTCAGAGTAAAATCCATTTTGCTTGTAACACCTCCAGTTACTGGCAACCAAGTCACCATTCACACGCTCAATCAACACACGACCATCAGTCGTTATCACACCAATATCACTTGATGGTTTTAAATCTCCATCATAAGCAATATAAGCATATTTTGAATATAAAAATCCCATCGTCGGCGGGGCATCTGTATAATTGTGGCTCGCACAGGCTGACAGCAACGAAATTAATATCAAAACCCCAACTCTGACCACAGCAACCCCACCGCAGCTTTTAAAAAAATCCATTCAAATTCACTCCAAACAAAAATATAATGCAAAGTTAAAATACAAAAACGATGCACAATTTCATTACATTAGAAATAATTCATTACACTATTACTCTTTTCTTCGCATCAACTTTACTACAATCTCATCAACCTCTCTAAAACCTTGCAAAACCAATTTTCCGGAAAAATTAATTCTAATATTGATCACAGGCCAAACCCCAGGAACAACATGGATCTCATCTATTCTATTCAAATAAAATACTTGCTTTCCATAGCTCATATCAAATATCAAACAGGTATCATCAATTTCAATTGTCGTACCTTGCAGAGCAGTAATTTTTTCTTTGAATCTTTTTCGCTCCGACATATACAATCCAAAAAGCATAAAAAAACCAATATACACAACAGAAATAAAAGCACCAGTATATTTCCAAATTAACAATGGAGCCAACAATAAAAACGACAACACAATAATGAGAATTAACTTTTTTCTTCTACTTAATAAATAATCAATATATTCAGTAGCAATTTTATATTTCATTTCATCCCTTATATAAACATTAACTATGCCACCATTACTAATTTGCAATTCAGCAAATAGTCAAATTGCCTCAAGGAAGAGATACCACACCCCAACAGACTAGCAGTCAGCAAATAGCACCGAGAGCCGCGCAAGAAAAACAAGATAATATTAGTTTTATATGATTATTGAAGTTATATTTTCACAGAGAGGAGCAAATTAATAAATTTCATTATTGCATGGTCAAATAACCTCAAGATCAATGCATTAATCCACTAATGCAGCCCATTCAGCTTGCGTATGCTGAAAAGATGTCCAGCTTACACTTTGCACCAATCCAAGATTAAACCCATACCCCAGATTAACGGTCAGCTTTTCATCAGCAGGAATGCCACTAAAGCCTTCCCAAAATATGGCATTGACAACACGCGCAGCCATTACCTCACTAAGGAATTTTTTATTATTAACTACCACATTCACGGCAAAGTGCGACTGATTATTTATTGTCACCTTCTGAATATTGAGAATAGCACCATTTAGGTCTAACTTTTCTTGCATCCCCCCCCATGCAACACGGGAATTGCGTGCGCTTTCAGATACATAATCACGCACTTGATAAATACCAACCACCAATGCAATAAGCACGCACGCTATTATGCCAATATTCAGCCAACGCTTACTCTCAACAACATCAAAATAGCGAACCGTATCCATAACAACCACAGTCCCTGCAAGCAGGTCTTGCGGTAAGCGGCCCTGCTTGCGATAGAAAATCGTCATATAAAGTAGCAACAACGCAAAGCTTGACCAAGCAAAAGAAAAAATCAGATCTATCCATACAATATTAGTAACCATGCCATTCGCAGAGATCATTACTGCAATCGGCAGACTGCGTATCATGCCTATCCGAAGGCTAGGCAAACTGCAATCAGTTGCACGAACTTCAATCTTGAGAAATTTCTTTCCAAATGTCTGTCCTCCACCATCAGAGCTATCAAGGACGCCAAAGTAAACCAATGCTGAAGACAATGTTATCAGGCGCCCCCAATTACCAATCACAGCAAGCCAGTCTGTAAAAGCAAGACCGATGACCATCAAGAGTAGGCCTAGCAGAATACAGTCAATCAAGAATGCAATAAGCCGTCGCCAAATTGGTGCAAAAGGCATGCCGTACTCCACTAAAAATTTGATACTGCGTGAGAAATCCAAACAGAACGAATCGACGTCACAACCACCAGAGCCATCTGATTTTGGTGCTGCCTAGTTTATCTTTATGATTAATCAACCTAATCCTTCCCAGCCGACGATTAATCTTCACAACATATTTAATATATTTTATCGTCAAAAAAAACTGCCACCTAAAAACAATGGAATACCATACATATTACGCCACATCACCAATTCCGGACGAGGACGAGGGGCATCGCTACAGAAAAACCACCAACCCGTCTTATCACAAGCGTATACATTCCAGTCATAGCTATAGTTATTAAGATAATAGCCGTAGAATGCCAATCCAAGCCCCATCAGAAGGTGGTGTAAACGCGTCGGAGCCACTACACGCGATATACACCACGCAACCGGCCAAAGCATTATATAAACAATCTTTCTAATTAAATTTATAAGAATATTTCTCACTATTTACTTCCTTGCAGAGTAGTTCTTCCATCAATGGATGGAGTTGGCAGAAATGATGGTAAATTCGAAAGCGTATTGTTAACGACACTTCCACTCACGGCAGAACCAGTCCACCTCAACACACCCATTCCAAAAATTGAGCCAAACATTCCGGCAACAGAACCATATTTGGACGCCGCTATGGCATCATAGCTACTTTCATTATATGCATTATTAAAGCTGGTATTAACATAACCAACCCCAGCACCAAACAAACCACTCGATATGGTCGCCCCTGCTGAATTAGGTATTCTAAAAATTGAAGAAAGCTGACTTCCGGCAGGCCCCACCATCGGCCCCGCCACCATCGCCGAATTCACCGCAAACAAGGATTGCACCGGATTGATTGCACTCACCTTGCAATTCCCTTGTGCACAATTTTGTGCATATTGCCCTGCCGCATCAAAACCACCGGCAATCCCCCCTGATACCAACATGGCATCGCCCACTGCCGGGCCAAGCAGGCCATAGCCCCCGGCAGGCAGGGCAGCCGTACCGGCTAATACCAGGAAGTTCATTTTGTTTTGTTGTTCATAGGTAGCGTAAGCCGAGCCAGGTGCAATGCCGTGCGTCGTGTAAGCCGCACTACTTCCACCGGCACTCCATGCACTACCTGGTTCTGTTGCGATAGGGTTACTGTAGGCCACTTGCAATGGTTGACTTTCTTCCTTAATTGCGTCCCGTAAGGCTTGGTTCAATTCATCTCGGCACTTTTGCGAACTGCACCCTTTCAGACCTTCAGCAATCGCCTTAACTTTGTGCTGCAAGTCATTATTCGTCACCTCATTAAATGCAGTCCCTGCACCTGCCGTACCTCCCACTACGCCACCAGCAGCAGTACTGGCCAGCGTAACCAGGGTGTTGTACAAGGCCGGGTTATTCTCCTGGGTGATGCCGTTTTCTTTGAGCAGGCGGCTGGCTTCGACTGCGGTGAGGCTGCCGGTCAGGCTGCCTGCGGCACCGGCTGCGCCGCCGGTCAGGCCGCCAATGACGGTGTGCAGGCCAATGCGCAGTTTGCCTTGTTCGCCCCAGTCCTGATTGATTTGTTCGGCTTGGGCAAACAGTTGTTGGGCTTGTTGCTCCTGGCCGTCGGCGTGGGCTTGTTTGGCTTGTTCGATGAGTGCATTGGCTTGTTTGATCTGGGTTTCGGCGTATTTCCCCACCGCACTGCTGGCCTGCTGCCCAAAGGTTTGGGTAATCAGCGTTTGTGCATCGATGTCTTGCTGCACTTTGTCGGCGTCGAAGATGCGCTGGATGCCGCTTTGCGGGTCGCCGGTGCGGGCGGCGCTGTTGCCGGCGATGCCGCTGATGCCGCTGCGGGTGTCGCTGGATGCGCTGCCGCTGTCGTTGCCAAAGCCGATGCCGGAACCGGACGGGCTCCACATGCCTTGCAGGTTCATCGCGGTGCCGATGTTGAGGCTGCTGCTGCTGGCGTTATAGTCGGCCTGGTTGTGCAGGTCGGTCATGGCGAGCTGGCCGCCTGTTGCAAACTGGTTGTTGTGGTCCTGCACGGCCTGTTCGGTGCTGCTGATGACGCCGCCGGTGAGGGTGGTGTCGCCCTTGACGTTGACGTGGAAGCCGCCGTCGCCGGCCAGGATGCCGCTTTGTTCGCCGACGCTCAGGTAGTCGCTGTTGATTTTGCTTTGGCTCATG
>NZ_LNQV01000087.1 GCF_001515305.1 Aquitalea pelogenes | reverse complement strand
GGCGCAGTACGGCAAATGCATGTTCGCTCACGCCTGATCCTCGGCTGCGCGGATCTTGTTGATGGTTTGCGTGGTGGAGGTGGCAAACAGGAAGGGAATATCGCTGAGCTGGCGCAGTACGGCAAATGCATGTTCGCTCACGCCTGATCCTCGGCTGCGCGGATCTTGTTGATGGTTTGCGTGGTGGAGGTGGCAAACAGGAAGGGAATGGAATGCACCTGGCCGCCACGGGCCAGGGTTTCGGCGCTGCCGACAATCTTGTCCACCGCCCAGTCGCCGCCCTTGACCAGCACATCCGGCTTGACCAGCTCGATCAGCTCGGCCGGGGTGTCACTGTCAAACCAGGTTACCAGGCTGATGCTTTCCAGCGCGGCCAGCACGGCGGCGCGGTTCTGCTCGTTATTGATGGGCCGGTCCTCGCCCTTGCCCTGACGCTTGACCGAGGCATCGGTATTCAGCCCCAGCACCAGGCTGGCACCCAGCGCCCGGGCCTGTGCCAGGTAGGTAACATGACCGCGATGCAGGATGTCGAAACAGCCGTTGGTGAACACGATGGGACGCGGCAATGCCGCCAGTCGCTGTGCCAGTTGTTCCGGCGGGCAGATCTTGTCTTCGAATGCAGGTGTGGGGTAGGACATGGCAAGGCCTGTAAGGAGCGTGACTGGCCGACATTATACGGTAGTCACGCCCTCAGGCTGCATGCCGACACAGAAACAATGCGCCGGAATGCGGCGGCGGCCCTACTTCCAGCAATCGGCGGTGGAATAGGTGCCGCTAGACCCTTTGTTGCCCAATGAATCCAGCGTCAGCGTGCCGCACTGGCTCTCGGGAGACTGGCTGTTGGCCGGCACCGCATTCACCTGGAAACCGGCCGGGGCCGTGCCGCTGGCCACGGTGATGTTGTACAGGATGGAGGTGCCGGTCGCTCCCAGCGGGCTGACCTGGGTGGCACCGATGTTGTACTGGTTGTTCATGGTGTAGTAACGCTCCTGCTCCTGCGCCACTTGCAACATCACGGTTTCCGCCTCGCTACGGTGGCCACGAATGATGTAGTTGCGATAGGACGGCAGGGCAATCGCCGCCAGAATGCCGACGATGGCCACGGTGATCATCATTTCGATCAAGGTAAAACCGCTGTTTTTATCCGTCATGTTCTTGCTCACCAGGATTGAATGATTTCCCGCCAGGACAGGCGACCATACATGGTGCTGTAGTTGGCATTCCCCTGCATGCCGATTCCCCCGCTGGAGCCGGTGCTGTTAAGGATATAGCTCTTGCCGGCCACCATCACCAGCATGGGGCCTCCGGGCGCAATGCCGTTGCTGGTCACGGCATTGGCTGCCTGGTCGGTACTGTTCATCGAGCCATTGCCCGAGGTGTCGTAAATTGCCGAGGTCGTGCCGCCACCGGTGGCATAGTTCAGGCCGAACAAGGTGGTGGTGCCACCACTGCCGCACACGCTGGTGGACGAAGGCGTGATGGCGGTGAAGTAGGACAGCGTGTTCTGGTACAAGGCCGGCGTGGTCACCACCCGGCTATTGGTGAAACCGGTAGCGGTCAGCGGCAGATACCAGCCGTTGCAGCCACTGGGCAGGTAGCCGTTGACCCCGGAGCACGACGAGATGGTGGAGGTCGTGTTGTTGCTGATGCTGTAGTAGGTCAGCGAGTTACCGTTGCTGATATCGGTACTGGTCGTCACCTGCGAACCGATGCTCTGCGCCAGCAGGTTGGCCGAGATGGTGGTTTTGCCGGACAAGGTGCCATCGTCGCGGATGCCGTACAGGGTCTGGGTATTGCTCTGGCTCAGGTCATTGCCGGACAGATACTGTCCGGTGCCGAACAACACCAGATAACCACGCAGCGGGTCACGGGTCACCTTCACCCCGGAAGTGATGGGCTGCACCGTGCTGGCGGTGCACTGGGTGCCACTGGTCTGGCCGGTGGATGCACCGGCACAGGCGGTGAACAGCGGGGTGGTCGGTGCAGTCCAGTTGCCCGGCGTGGCGGATGACAGGTCGAACTTCCACAAATTGCCGTTCAGATCACCCGCATACACGGTTTTTACCGCACCATTGCTGATGATGATGCCCGGCTCGGACAGGCCATTGGGCGAAGTATTCAGCAAGGTGGGGGTGGGCAGGTCGATACGGAAATAATTGCTGCCCTGCGTCCAGGCCGTGCCGGGCTGCTTGTCCAGATACAGCACGAACAGCGAGGCCGTGGTGCCGCTGCTCTGGTTATAGCCATTGCCGAATATCACGCGGCCGGCCATTGGCCAGCTTGGTGATGACAGGACTGCCAATGGTATAGCCCAGCTTGGCATCGTCCTTGGCCGAGAACTCCCACAGCACATTGCTGCTGCCCAGGCTGTCCACATGGGTGACATCCAGTGCATACACGCTGCTGCCACCTGCCCCGGTCGTCCCCACCACCACCGAACGGGCTTCCGGAGTTGCCAGTGCCGAGCCATTACTGCCATACCGGAAGCACACATCCTTGTAGAGCGGCGAGCCGTCATTGAAGAACTGGTGTGAATAGCTGGTAGAGCTCAGATTGGGCAGATTGGGGTAAATGCTGGCCGGCAGGTAGGCCGCCAGTTCATTGCCCACATTACTGCTGCCGTAGGTGGCGTTGAAAATGTGCAGGAAGCCATCGTTGGCGGCTACGGCCACTGCGGCCGGCCGGGCAAAAATGGTCGCCCGGTCCGTTGCCGGACTGGACAGATTGGCATCGTAGGAGCAGCCACTCGGATCCGCCGTCGGCGTAGGAATGAACACCGGCGTGGAATGCACCACATCGCCCATGCGGTAGTTGCGGGTGCGGAACTGTGGCGAAGCGGAGCTGCCCTCCTGGGTTTTGTCACCACGCAGGTAGTTGACCCGATAAGTACCGTAACCACCGGTATTCAGCCCGGTGTACTGGAAGCTGGTGGTACCGGTCGGAACATCGGTCTTGGTGCTGAGTGCGGAATACCAGCTGGTATTGAATGTTGCACCGCTCATGGTGGTGTAGTCGTAAGTCAGCACATTACGCGAGCTCACACTGTTGTTCAGCTGGGTTTCCAGTTTCAGCTTGGCCTGCCATGCCGGGGTGTAGCTCACGGTAATGCCACCGGTGGAACTGGTAGTCAGTGAATAGGTGTTGGCGATCAGGTCACCACTCCAGTCGGTGGAGTTGAACGCTGGCTGGAATATATAGGTACTGGCAGTGAATACCTTGCTACCGGTAAAGGAACCTGCCAGGCCTGCCTGCGATGCATTGGCAGCACCGGACACCGTACTGAGTGCATTGGTAAGCGCACTCACCATGGCAGCCGGATTATTGGCCGGTGCATAGTTGGTTGGTGTGCCGGTATAACCGGTGGCCGGGCTGGGGAACACCGAAATGGAGCTGGTACCGGTAGTGGATGTGCTGCTACTGGCCGCCGACGCCCACTCCTTGGGAAGATCCGGCCAGCTATTTGCATTGGAGTCGGTAAATCCGCCATATTTTGCCGCCATGAAGAAGGCATTGCAGACATTGGAACTCCAATTGGAGGAGCATGGAGAGTTACCAACCCCCTTGTAGTTACCGCCCTCCACCACATCAATCATGAAGGAGCTGACACTGGCCGTTTTGCTGTCCCCGGACTTGGTGCGGATATTGTTGGTATTCGCCCACCAGGCCATGCCGGCTATATACGGTGGCGAGTTGGTGGAACCGGTATTCACCGTCTGGTATTGGGTGCCGGTCATGCCCTCATCCGTACCCAGGTTCTGCGTCCAGGTCGTCACGTTGAAGGCGGTGTCATCGGTCGGCACGGCAGCGCCGGACCAGCTGGAACCGGGCACGTCAATATCATTGTGCGTATTGGTGTCACCAATATAAATGATGAAGTTTTTCTGGCAGGAATTCAGGATGGGATCATCCCAGTCGGTAATGGCCGGGAAACCACCTTGCCAGCTGGTATTGGAACTGAGAGAACTGGTAAAGGTGGAGTAATTGCCATAATTGCGGAAATAGCGCAACGCGGCATAGTACAGATGGGCGGCAGGGTCGTATTGCTTGTAACCGATATTGCTGGCAATGGTGTCGCCAAACTTGTTCAGGTAATTGACTACCCCGCTATTGGACACCGCCAGCGTGCTGCCATAGGTGGTTGAGGTATCGGTGGAGGTAATGGTATGTGCAACGGCATCGTTGGCATCCGGATTCACCACGAAAGTCCCATCGCTGTTCCACTCGGCACCCAGCGTGTAACTGCTGCCCGATCCACCCGTCACTGTCTGGGAAATACCCGGGTATTTCAGACGGGCACGCAAGGCGCCACCATCCTGGGTGTATTGGGTGTTCACCAGATAACTGGCAGCACCAAAACGCATCTTGCTGCCATTGGACTGAATCAGTCCTTCCGGCTTGTAATTGCTGCCATATTGCTTGCAGGTGTAAGGCGTGGTGCTGCCGGTTTCCACCATGCCGCTGACGCATACTTTGGCAATAGCGTTATCAATTTCATAAGGGGTGCTGGGTTGGCTGTTACTGCTGGCCCGATAAATGGACACACTCCACGGATGAGAGCCGCTACCGTAATTGGGGCCGTTGCTGAACCACACATTGGTATAGGTACTGGCATATGGCGTGACCTTGGCCAAGTAATTGGTACCGCTTACCGTCAGGCCGGATACCGCCTTGCCGGTAAGGTTGTAGCTCTGGTTCTGACCGGGCACCACGGCAGCACGACGCAAATAGGTAGTGGTGGTGGAGTCGCCGGCAGAATAATCACTCACCAGCGTGGACGCAGTGGTATTACCTGTAGAGGTAGACCATCCGCCAGTACCCAAGGCGCGGTTACCACCGGTCAGGGTGGCACGGAAAACATCAATGGCCGTCATGGTGGCCCAGTTCAGCAAATTGCCGCTCCAGGCCGTGCCATCACAGGTATAAATCTTGTAACTGCCTACCGTAGTTAATGTAGCGCTGCTGTAGGGAGTGAAATAGCCGGTGGAACCCGAGCCGGTGTACTGATAGCACTTGGCATAATCAAAATATCCCAGAAACGGGGTATTGCCCACGCCGGAAACATCCAGGTCCGCCACGCTGCTGATGGATGTCTTGGTATTGAATGCCGAACCTGCGGTCGGAAATTCCACCGACAGGGCAAACATCACGTTCGGGCCATAGGAAGAGCCGATACCGGCCAGCGGCAGGGAACCGATGGACACCGCCGAAGCAGCCTGCGCCAGCGACAGGCAGCAAGCCCACAGCAACATTCCCAACATGCCAAATCTGGTTTTCATTGCCGACTCCATTTACTTCGACGGGCGGTAAACCGACTCGGTCACCGTCACGATATTGCTGTTGAAACCAAAACCCCAGGCGGTAATCCGGTACAGATAACTTTCCGTGCTCGCATCACTGCCCGGCGCCTGATCCGGAATGGCTTCAATGGCATAGCGCGGGGCTTGCAAGCTGAAACTGCCCAGGCTGCCGCCATTCCAGGCACTGCCGGGCACCGTAGCCACCGTGGTGGGCGAGGTGGAAATCGCAGTAGAGGCCAACAAAACACTCATCGGCCCACTGGCATAGTTGGAACACAGCCCGGTGGATGCGCTATTGGGACAGCTATTGAAACCCAGGTTGCCGCTGATCACGCCACTGGCAATTTGCCCCTCGGCATAGCGCAAGGCCGCCTCCGCGGCCTCCCGCGCCAGCAGGCCATCACGCCCGGCGCGCGCCAATCGTTCCTCTTGCTTGGACGAATAAAACGCGGTCAGGCCGATCAGCATCATGGCCACCAGCAGCACCAGCACCACCAGGAGGGCGGCCCCGCGTTGCGCAGGATTGATTGGAAGCGCTCGCATCACGACATCCTGTTGCGCAAGACAAAGGTGGAGTCATACAGGCGACGCGCCCAGCACGGATTGCTGGCACTGCACGCCACCGTGCCCGAGGCCAGCGGTGCCACCCAGGAGTTGTCGCTGGACGACACCGTTGCACCGTAATTGCTACCGAACATATTGAAGGTGGCACCACCAAAAGCCTCGGCCCGCGCCTGGTTGTAAACCGGGTCCTGCCTGGCCAGCAGTACCACACGCACCGCATACACCTTGTTCATGCTGATGGAAGAGCTGGGCGGCGTGTAATAGTCGGGCTGACCATCGCTGGCACTGTCCACACCCAGCAACACACCGATTCGTTCGATGTTCTCCGCCACAATGCCCGATGAAACCAGACTGCTGGTCAGCGCGCTGGACAGGGCGTTGCCATTGATGTCGGTCCAGCTGACATCACACATCAGCTGCGGTCGCACCACCTGCGGACTACTGCCAGTCCCCACGCCCTGAACCTTGATGTAGAAGCGGTTGGTCACAATCACATTGCTGGCCGCCGGCGACGGATTACCCAGACAGTCCGGCATGGCGGTATTGGAAGAAGCCTGCGGCCCGGTGATGTAGCTGATGGTCAGGGTATCGCTCTTCTGCCCCATGGCACTCAGGCTGGTGCTATTGCCATTACTCAGGGTAAAACTGCTGGTGCCACTGGCAATACTCACCGCAGCCGATGCACTCAGGCTGATCTGGCTGAAACCATCCGACCCGGCACTGCCCGATGCAGCGGCAGAATTGATGTGATTACAGGGCACCACCCAGTTACCACTGGCATTGGTGTTGCTATACGCCGCTTCATCACAATAACCCGACTGCTTCAACAGACGGCCAATCACCGCCAGGCCAATGCGGCCGTTATCTGTCATCAGCGCATTACCCGACTGCGCAGCCAGGGTCTGCTGGTTGGCAATAAAGATATTGGTTACGGCCAGCAGGATGAAAAAGCTGATGGTCACCGACACCATCAACTCCAGCATGGTGAAGCCCGCCTGAAAACGGCCACCACCATGCAATGCGGACACAGGATGCTTGCTCATGGTTTCACCAATACCGACATGGACGCGGTCGCGGTCTGTGAAGCCACACTGGTTGCCCGCTCCTGCCAGCTCACCGTCACCTGATAACCGAATGTCACACCGCCACTGGACACCTTGCTGACCGCCAATGCCGGATTGCTCAGGCCACTACTTGCGGCAATAGCCTGCATCTCGGCCAGATCGAAGGCCGCGCGATTGGCCGGCGTGGTGGACGGACAATTGCCGGAAGCAGCATAACAATTACCGCTGTAACTGCCGGATGCCGTGGAGTAGTCCGCCGCGGCATTGGCCCGGATACGGTCTGCCAGCTGCTCGGCCACCAGTGCCGCCTGCTGACGCCCGCTGCTCATGCTGGAATAGCGCAGATTATTCAGCTGCAAGGCAGCAACACCCAGCAAGCCAATAGCCACAATCACCAGTACTACCAGCACCTCGATCATGGTCACCCCGGCCTCATGCCGGATATTTCCTGGCATGGGACGGTTCATGGACAGGTCCCCAGGTTCAGGCGCTGCGGACGGCCATTGGCCAGGATGTTGACCTGTTGCGCCATGGTCGAACTCTTGCCTGTCACATCACAAATGGCAATCTTGGTGGTGGTTGTGGCTGCCGATCCGCCCGTACCACTGGCCTGCAATTGCAACTGGCCACCGGGCAGATACTGGAAGGCCGTGGTCGCACTCGGGGTCACGGTGACATACAAGGAAGACGGAATCGAACCGTGCACCACCAGCACCCCGGAAGCTGTCGGGCTACCGGTACGCTGATAGTCAACAAAGGATACCCAGCCGGAACTCCAGCTGGATGCATCACAACTCGGGACATTATTGCTGGTGGCCCCGGTGGAAGCGCACACCACCACAGGAACACCCATGCGCATGGCGTTGCTGCGTGCATTCAGCAAGGTCATGTCGAAATCGGTGGCAGCTTGCTTGATCCGGTTCTCCGTCACAAACTGCGACATCGACGGCAGGGCAATGGTCAGCAAAATGGCAAACACCGCCATCACCACCACCACCTCAATCAAGGTAAAGCCACGCAGGCAGCGCGTCCCGGCCATGGCGATTCTCAAGAAATTTCTACGCCATGAGCGTAAACCATCTGCAAAACAGTAAAGAATTTTCCGACAGAAGATAGTTTTTTTCTGACCAGCGGCGCGCAGAGGGCAAAAGAATCCGTTGTGCGGAGGGAAGGTCTGCAGCAGGAAGGCAGTAACAGGAGTCAGGACAGCCAGCATGGCGCATGGCCGACCCGCCGCCCAAATGCACAAAGCCCAGCTCGTGTGAGCTGGGCTTCGAAGGGGGAGTCTGGCAGTGTCCTACTTTCACATGGCGAATGCCACACTATCATCGGCGCTAAGGCGTTTCACGGTCCTGTTCGGG
>NZ_LNQV01000086.1 GCF_001515305.1 Aquitalea pelogenes | reverse complement strand
CAGCAAGGTAAGTGGCCATGCCCGCATGCAGGGGGCTATTGCCGGGGGCGATGCCAAGGCTGCCGGGGTGGTCGTAAAACAGGGCGATTCTGTCGAAAAAGCGCAAGTTGTGCTGGATTACCTCAGGCAACATCAGCTCGTCGATTTCTGACAACAACCCCGCAGCATCCGACCAGCACCCCACCCACCGGCTAGCAGGATGCCTGAGCAAAAACTAGTTTTGGAGATGCGTGAAATGCAAGAAAGCGCCATTCGCTTCCAGCCGGTACAAAAACTGCGTGAGCTGGTTGCCCGCCGTCAGCCGGGGTATAGCCTGGAGGCCCCGTTCTACAATTCGCAGGAAGTGTTTGATGCCGACATCAAGTACATCTTCCAGCGTCACTGGATTTACGTGGCCGTGTCGTCGGAAATTCCGGAGCCGGGCGACTATGTCACCGTGGAAATCGGCAAGGAACCCATCCTGATCCTGCGTGACGACGACATGCAGATCAAGGCTTTCCACAATGTCTGCCGCCACCGTGGCTCGCGCCTGTGCGCCGATGAAAAAGGCTCGGTGGGCAATCTGGTCTGTCCTTATCACCAGTGGACCTACAACCTGGCCGGCAAGCTGATTTTTGCCGACCACATGCCCGAAGGCTTCGACCTGTCGCATCACAGCCTCAAACCGGTGCATCTGAAGAATCTGGAAGGCCTGCTGTTTGTTTGTCTGGCCGACGAGCCGCCGGCCGACATCGACGTGATGCTGGAGCAGATGGGCCCTTATATCGCCCCGCACCAGATTGAAAACACCAAGGTGGCTGCCCAGATCGACATCATCGAGGCGGGCAACTGGAAGCTGACGATGGAAAACAACCGCGAGTGCTACCACTGCACCGGCAACCATCCCGAGCTCACCATCTCGCTGTATGCCTACAGCTACGGCTTTGCCCCCAAGGCCGAACTGGCTGCGGGTCTGGCCAATTACGAAAACATCGTCAAGGACAGCCATGCGCGCTGGGAGGCCTGTGGCCTGCCGTCGGCCGAAATCGAAAAGCTATCCGACGTGTCTGGCTTCCGCACCATGCGCATGCCGCTGGACCGCAAGGGCCAGTCGCAAACCATGGACACCGGCTCGGCCTGCAAGAAGCTGTTGGGCGACATCAAGGACGCCGATTCGGGTGGCCTGTCGTTCTGGACCCAGCCCAACTCCTGGCACCATTTCATGGCCGACCACATCGTTACCTTCACCGTACTGCCGCTGACCCCGGACACCACCCTGGTGCGCACCAAGTGGCTGGTGCACAAGGACGCGGTGGAAGGCGTGGATTACGACGTGGCCAACCTCACCCGCGTGTGGAATGCCACCAACGGCCAGGACCGCCATCTGGTGGAAGAGTCGCAAGTGGGCGTCAACAGCACCGCCTACCGTCCCGGCCCGTATTCGCCCTATACCGAAGAGCTGGTGGAGAAATTCACCAACTGGTATATCGGCCGCCTGGGGGCAGGGCTGGAACAGGGTTGATCCGGTTTTTCGCGCCGTAAAACGTCGTAAACGGCAGGCTGCCTGGCGCGGCCTGCCACTCTTAGAGCAACAGCCCGCCAACGGGCGATCAGCCAGCTTGCAAAGGAATCGCCATGAGCAGCGTCAACACCCATCCGGATACCCACCCGCAAGCCGCCGACCTGCCCTGGTGGCAGCCGGGCGAAGACAGCACGCTGCAATGCGTGCAGGTGCGTGAGGAAACCCACGACGTCAAAACCTTTGTGTTCCGTGCCGAACCGCCGCGCCGCTTTCATTACCAGCCCGGCCAGTTCATCACGCTGGAGCTGGACATCAACGGTGAAAGCGTCAACCGCTGCTACACCCTGTCCTCCAGCCCCACCCGGCCAGACCGCGTCAGCATCACGGTCAAGCGCATTCCCGGTGGCGTGGTGTCCGGCTGGTTGCATGACACCCTGCGTCCCGGCATGCAGCTGAATGTGCTGGGGCCGTCCGGCGAATTCACCTATGTGCGCCACGCCAGCACGCCCTACCTGTTCTTGTCCGCCGGTAGCGGCATCACGCCGCTGATGTCGATGAGCCGGGCGCTGACCGACCTGGCCAGTGGCGCGGACATCGTGTTTGTCCACAGCGCGCGCTCGCCGCGCGACATCATTTTCCGCAAGGAACTGGCCCAGCTTGCCAGCAGCCATGCCACTTTCAGCCAGGCGATTGTCTGTGAAAACCGCCAGGGCGAACCGGAATGGCCGGGCTTTACCGGCCGGCTGGACGCGGCGCGCCTGCTGCACATGGTGCCCGACCTGATGGCCCGTCAGGTGTTCTGCTGCGGCCCGGCACCCTATATGGCCTCGGTGCGGCAGATGCTGCAGGACTGCGGCTTTGACATGCAGCACTACCACGAAGAGAGCTTCAATTTTGCCGAGCTGGCGGCCGCAGTGCCGGACGCCGCAGTGGACGAAATATCCGCCAGCTGTGAAGGCGGCGGCTTCAATGTGCATTTTGCCAAGATGGGGGATGACCTGTCGGTGGCACCGGGCCAGACCGTGCTGGCCGCTGCGCTGGCCAAGGGCATGCGCCTGCCTGCGTCCTGCACCCGTGGTGTGTGTGGCACCTGCAAGACCAGATTGCTGGAAGGCAAGGTGGACATGCAGCACGAAGGCGGCATCCGCCAGCGCGAGGTAGACCAGGGTTTCTTCCTGCCTTGCTGCAGCAAGCCGCTGAGCGATCTGGTGGTGGACCGCTGATTGTAATCGCTGATTTCCCCTGGGCCTGCTTTCCCCCGGAGCAGGCCTGTCGTGTGGCTCCCTTGATGCCTGTCTGTCCGTTTGGGCACAGGCATTTTTCTTGCTTTATACCTTTTAGCTAGTGGAATTTGCTGCTGTTATGCCATTGGTGCACTGCGTCAGGAAATTCCACTGGAGATGGCGTTTTTTCTCAGCAAAGTATTGCTGTTTTTTTACGACAGGGTCAGAAGGGCAGCTTGTAGCCGCCGGATGGCGCTAAGCAGCTGATTTTGCTGTACAGGGGTGAAGAATTGTCATTTCTCGACCTGATGTCGTTTGCAGGCAGATCAGCGTCGGAATGCGGTTATTTTAAATACCACTAACTCCCTATCGTAATCCTTGATTTACATTAAACATTCTTCGAAATCGTTGGCGGTGGAAGAGGTGGCGGTGCTTGCCGGGTCAGTCTGCAGATCCGGCGATATTCCGGCACAGCTGGCGGGCAACGGCCATGGGGAATACCACACTGCGGTGGCCCGACGGGCACAGGGTTCTGGTTTTGGTCACCGGTAAAAGCCAGCCAGCAATGGCAGGCAGCAATGTTAAAAGGCCCGGAACAGGCACGAAGTATCCGGGTAGACCATATCCCGGCCGGCAGCAGGACTGCCGTGCCGGACACGATGGCAAACCGACTGGCGTACAAGATTTCAGCACTGCCGGACAGCGGTGAATGAAGCAGGCGCAAGTCAGGCCCAGCGTGTGATCGCTACGAAGGAGAAGAGACAATGCAGTCGGCCAAGATAGTGGTGAAGAACCTCTACAAGGTGTTTGGGGGCAAGTCCTCAGACGTCATGCGCATGCTGAAATCCGGCGCGCACAAGGATGAAATCTTCAAGCAGACCGGCAGTGTGGTCGGCGTGAACGATGTGTCGTTTTCTGTGCAGGAAGGGGAAATCTTCGTGCTGATGGGCCTGTCCGGTTCCGGCAAGTCCACCCTTATCCGCCTGATCAACCGCCTGATGGACCCCACCGACGGCCAGATCATCCTGGATGGCCAGGACATCACCAAGTTCAATTACAAGCAGCTGGTGGAATTGCGCCGCCGCGACATGAGCATGGTATTCCAGAGCTTTGCCCTGATGCCGCACCGCTCGGTGCTGGACAATGCGGCATTCGGCCTGGAAATTGCCGGGGTGGATCGCAAGACCCGCGAAGCCCGTGGCATGGAAGTGCTGGAGCAAGTCGGCCTGGCGCCGTTTGCCCACAAATACCCGCACGAACTGTCCGGCGGCATGCAGCAGCGTGTCGGCCTGGTGCGTGCGCTGGCGGTCAACCCCTCGCTGATGCTGATGGACGAAGCCTTTTCGGCACTGGACCCGCTCAAGCGTTCCGAAATGCAGGACATCCTGCTCAAGCTGCAGCGCGAACAGCGCCGCACCATCTTCTTCGTGTCGCACGATCTGGAAGAGGCCCTGCGCATCGGCACCCGCATTGCCATCATGGAAGGCGGCCGCCTGGTGCAGGTGGGCACGCCGCAGGAAATCATCGAAAATCCGGCCGACGACTACGTGCGCAACTTCTTCAAGAGCGTGGATACCTCGCGCTACCTGCAAGCCAAGGACCTGATCGAGGTGAACCATGCGCCGCATGCCGGTCGCCCCGGCCTGCATGTGCCGCCGTCCTGCAGCCTGCCGGATGTATTGCAGCAACTGCTGGGCCAGACCGAACCCCTGCAGGTACGCGACGATCAGGGCCAGTGCCTGGGCCTGATCACGCCCAGCAGCGTGCTGAGCAAGATTTCCCAGCACCGCCTGCAAAGCACCGCCACCCACTGAACCGGACAACAGGCCTACCGTTCCATCCGCTGGCCGCTGCGCCGGGATGGTGCGTGAGCCGCACCGAAGGAGTACGCCGTCATGGCTGATATCAGCACGCAAGACATGTTGCCGATTGGCGACTGGGTCAACAAGATCATTCATTTCATGCTGGACCACAACGCCGGGGCGTTTGACGCCATCGGCAACACCATCGACTGGTTTGCCACCATGGTGGAATTCCTGTTGCTGGGCATTCCGCCGCTGGTGATGGGCGCGATATTTGCTTGTGTAGGTTTCTGGCGGCTGGGCTGGAAATTTGCCCTGTTCGTCTGTGCCGCACTGGGTTTGATCTGGGCGACCGGCTTCTGGGGACAAACCATCGCCACGCTGGCGCTTACCCTGTCGGCCACCTGTGTCAGCCTGCTGCTGGGGGTGCCGGTGGGTATCTGGTGTGCCCGCAACAAGCTGGTGGGCATGCTGGTGCGCCCGGTGCTGGACTTCATGCAAACCATGCCGGCCTTTGTTTACCTGATTCCGGCTGCCATGTTCTTCGGCCTGGGCCGCGTGCCGGGGATTCTGGCCACCGTGGTGTTTGCCGTACCGCCGGCAGTGCGCCTCACCAGCCTGGGCATCCGCATGGTGAACAAGGAGCAAGTGGAAGCCGGTCATGCGTTTGGCTGTACTTCCTGGCAGCTGTTGTTCAAGGTGCAGCTGCCCATCGCGCTGCCTTCCATCATGGCCGGGGTCAACCAGACCATCATGATGGCGCTGTCCATGGTGATCATTGCTTCCATGGTGGGGGCGGGGGGTCTGGGTAACGATGTACTGGCCAGTATCCAGCGGCTGGATGTGGGCCTGGGTTTTGAAAGCGGCCTGGCGGTGGTGTTGCTCGCCATCATCCTGGACCGCATTACCGAGAGTTTTGGCCACACGCCCACCACGCGTGCGGCAGAGCAGGGCAGCTAGACCCTGCCGGTATCAGCAGGCCGGATGGCAACCATCATCCGGCCGATGCAAGACAACACAAAAACCATCCATCACACATCACCTACCGAGGTCACCATGGGTCCGCAACAAATCGCATCGTTGTCGCATATTGGTTTCCTGCTGCTGGACAAGTTTTCCATGATCGCGTTTTCCAACGCCGTGGAACCGCTGCGCATGGCCAATTACCTGTCGCGCAAAAAACTCTACCGCTGGAGCCTGCTGTCGGCTGATGGCCAGCCGGTGGCCGCCAGTAACGGGCTGGAACTCTCTCCCATCACCTCCCCCGAAGCACCGCAGCAATACGACATGCTGATTGTCTGTGGCGGCTGGCAGGTGCGTGACGCGGTGGACGACAAGGTGTTGTCCGTCATCCGCCGCTTTGCTGCCCAGGGCGTGCCGCTGGGTGCCATCTGTACCGGCACTTTCGCGCTGGCCAAGGCCGGGGTACTCAATGGCTACCGCTGTGCCATCCACTGGGAAAACCTGCTGTCCATCAGCGAGGAATTCCCCAAGACCAAGTTCACCTCCGACCTGTTCGTGCTGGACCGCGACCGCTTCACCTGTAGTGGCGGCACGGCGCCGCTGGACTTCATGTGTCACCTGATCCGCCACAAGGGCGGCAAGAGCCTGGCGGCGGATGTGTCCGAGCAGTTCATCGTCGACCGCCTGCGCGACAATGGCGACCGGCAGCACATCCCGCTGCTGGCGCGTATCGGCACCGGCCACGAAACGCTGGTGGACGCGGCGCTGTCGATGGAAAGCAATATCGAAAACCCGCGCTCGCTGGAAAACCTGGCGGACGAACTGGGCGTGTCGCTGCGCCATCTGGAGCGGCTGTTCAAGCGCTATCTGAATACCACGCCCGCGCAGTACTACCTGGACCTGCGCCTGCGCCGCGCGCGCGAATTGCTGCTGCAAACCAATATGAGCGTGATGGAAGTCACCGTGGCCTGTGGTTTCCTGTCCTCATCGCATTTTTCCAAGTCCTACCGTGGCCTGTTCGGCTATCCGCCCAGCCGCGAGCGGCAGCAGTATCTGGTTGATTCTGCAGTCATTGCCTGAGCTGCCGGGCGGCAAAACCGGCAGCCGGCCAGTGCTGTTACTCCTTGCAGCACTGGCCTTTTTTCTACGGCGCATTCGCGCAAGTCAGGGTCGTGCTGGCGCAAGTAGCCCTTGCTGCGCATGGCAATCTTGACCCTGTGCAAGACCTTGGTTTTCCACCTGTTCTCCGCAGCCAGCCCATCGTGCTGGCACGGCAATCCTGTCACCGGGTTGATCAAAACATTTATACGGGAGTGGTGTAATGAAAATTCGCAAGCTGATGCTGGGTTCGGTATTGCTGGCTGCCTGTGGCAGCGCGCTGGCCAATGACCCGGCGCAATGCCGCAATGTCCGTTTCGCCGATGTAGGCTGGACCGATATCGCCGCCACCACCGGCATGGCCAGCGTGGTACTGGAAGGCCTGGGCTACAAGCCGTCCACCACCATTGCCTCGGTGCCCATCACCTTTTCCGGCATCAAGAGCAAGCAGATCGACGTGTTCCTGGGTTACTGGAACCCGTCCATGACCCCGGTGATCGAGCCCTTCGTCAAGGCCGGCCAGATCAAGGTACTGGACACCCCCAACCTGGTGGGTGCCAAGTACACGCTGGCAGTGCCGGACTACGTGGCTGCCGGTGGCCTGAAGGATTTCAAGGACATTGCCAAATTCAAGGACAAGCTGGACGGCAAGATCTACGGCATCGAGCCGGGTAATGACGGCAATCTGCTGATTGACGGCATGATCAAGAAAAACCAGTTCAACCTGGCGGGTTTCAAGATGGTGGAATCCAGTGAGGCCGGCATGCTGGCCGAGGTGGAACGCTCCATCCGCCAGAAAAAGTGGATCGTGTTCCTGGGCTGGGAACCGCACCCGATGAACGTGAAATACAAGATGGCCTACCTGACCGGCGGCGACGATGTGTTCGGCCCCAATCTGGGTGAAGCCAAGGTATTTACCGCCATCAGCCCGGATTACGAAACCCGCTGTCCGAATGTGGGTAAGCTGCTGCATAACCTGCACTTCACCACCACCATCGAAAACCGTGTGATGGGCCCGATCATGGACAAGGTGAAGCCGGAAACCGCCGCGCGTGATTACCTGAAGAAGAACCCGGACATCCTGAAAACCTGGCTGGCCGGTGTCACCACGCTGGATGGCAAGCCGGGCCTGGCTGCAGTGAACAAGGCACTGGGTCACTGATTTAATCGGTAGCGCACCTTTGAAAGCCCCGGCTCTGGTCGGGGCTTTCGCTTGGGGGGCTGGAGTGCAGCTCACCTTGGTGTGATGGCATGGATGCACGGCGCGGAACGCCCCGGTAAGGCCGGGGCTTCCGCCCTACGCGCCGACCCCGTAGAGTGGATGCCCCGAAGGGGCGATCCACCGTGAAATCCTCCCGAGTAAATCCATTTTCCCAGCTGGAAAGCCACCGCACCAACGCGTCCCTTGGGCCCCATCAAGCATGCCGACGGGTGGCCGGGGCGAGGTGTTAAGCGCCTGCCCTGTTTGAGCGATTTGACGTTAGCCAATCGCGAGTTCAGGCGCGCCTCGCTCCGGACGGGACCTGTCGGGTAGCCGCAGGCCATGCTTGTGGGGTGGCCTTGGAGGTGAAGGAGGGCTTGGCCAGACAAGCCCTCTTTCCCGTCCGCCGCGCGGAAGCGGCATGCAAATCATCATCCGCGTCAGCGGATGCTTGTCCTTTGTGCATCAAGAAAACCATCGAAAAGCAAAGACAAAAACAAATCGCGGGTCTCGCCCCGCCGTCGAGGTACTTTACTTTTGCTTCGCCAAAAGAAAGTACCCAAAGAAAAGGCGACCCGCAGCGCGTCGAATTCCCGTCCCAGCCATGCCACTCAGGGCGCGGCCGGAACTTGCGGCACGCTAGCGTCGCGCCGCTGCGGACAGCCGACCGCTTAAGACCCTGAGCGGCACGTCTGT
>NZ_LNQV01000085.1 GCF_001515305.1 Aquitalea pelogenes | reverse complement strand
TGGATGCCGCACCGGGACTGGTGGTGGTGGATGAGGCCTACCAGGCCTTTGCCAGCGACAGCCTGATGGATCTGGCCGGTAGCCGCCCCAATCTGCTGGGCGCGAAAGCCTCTTTGGCGACCTCGTTCAGCAGCCGTCGCGAGAAACCTTCTTTGCCGCCAAAGAGCTCGACCGGCCGGAAGTGCTGTTCGCCGTCGTACTCGATCGCGACCGATTGCAGCGGCAAGTAGAAGTCGAACCGCAAGGCACGGGCCTGCTTGTCGCCAAGGCCCAACGAGGCAAACGAACACTCGTAGCGATAGGGAATGTGCTGGGCATCCAGCCAGGCCGCGACGGCCGCCTCGCCGGCACTCATGCCCGAAGGCTCGACCCTGCAAGCACAGAGATCGCCCGCGACCAGCTCGGCAAGCGAGCGGCGATGCACGCTACTGCACACCTGACAAGAGACGGTGAAGTGAACCCGGCCTGCGAGTTCGGCCAAGCCATCGAAAGGAAGGTTGTCGGGCGCGCACGGGGCCGACAAGGACAGCGAATCCAGCGACAAAGTACTGACAACGCGCGCAGCGTGGTCTAGCAGCGCCTGCCGGCGGCAGAACTGCGACTGACACGACCAGTCGCGAAAGGAAGCCAAAGCCTCGCCCAACGACAGGCCGAAGAACTGGTGACGCTTGCGACGATCGCCAGAGCGCCGCATCAGGCGCGCACAGAACAATCGGCTTCACATCGCGCACAGGCCACATCCATAAGTACGCAAGGGCCATCATCCCAGCCGAACAGCGGCCGGCCGCACACCAGGTCGTCACGAGCTGCAAAGTGCTCGATGAACTCGGCGTGAGCAGATGCGAAGCCACGACCGTGCTCCATCGCCGAGACGTGAAGCCGAAAGCCCGGATCGGACTCGGAGAACACGATTACTGACCTTTGTACGGGATCGGCGGCGGCGAGGCCATCAACATCAGCCCGCCCGTCACCTGCTTGACCTTGGCTTGCGGGTAGACGGCCAGCACGGCACGCAAGGCGATCAGAAACTTCTTCTTGAAGTCCTTGTCGGCCTCCTTGCCCTGGTACTCCTGGCCGAACTGCTCACGCAGGTTCGTCCAGTACAGGATCACGGCCGGCCCTCGATGCGATGCAGCCGATGCGCGAGCCAGGTGTAGACATCGAGCGCGAGCGCCGAGCCTTTGAGGGCATGCAGCGCCCGGTTATCGAGCGGCACAGCGTTCTCGACCAGCTCGGTGAAGTAGTTCTCCGACAGCAGCATCACGCCAGGCCAAAGCGCGCGCTGGCCCGTTTCGCGGTTCGACACCCACGCATCGAACTGCTCGACCGGCTGGCCGTTGAACGTCCGCCCCTTGTAGCCGAGCTGCAAGCGGCAGGCGGCCAGTGCGTTCATCTGCTTGCGCAACGTTGAGTAGCGACGGCCGTCATCGCCCGTGATGCCCATGATCCGCAGGAACTCGGCGGCACTTTCACCGATGGGGATCTCCCGCGAGCTGTGGCGTTTGGCGTAGGTCGAAAGCCACGCCAGCGCGAGGCGCGGCATAGCGCCATAGGGCACCGGCTGCAAGACCGGCCCATTACCTTCGTCGAGAAACCCGGCCTGCACGTTCAGCCAGGCCGCGCCCGACTGGCGCATGAAGCGCTCGCCATCGACCTTGGCGCGAGGCAAACCGACCTGGCACATGACGGAGTGAATGAAGGCGAAGTCGTTGCCGGTGGGCGACTGGCCCATGATGTCGGCGCTGACCGTCACCAGCTCGTTTTCGCGCTTCGTGGCCGGCTTGGTAGACGGCTTGCGCTCGATGACGGCCGGGAGCTTGGCCGGCTTGCTGGCGGTCTTCTTGGCCGCCGGCGCCGGGGCCTCGGGAGCTGCGGCGGCTTTGCCGGAATCCGTCGCTGCAAGGCCGCTGAACAGGTCGCCGGCCTTCGTGGGGCCGTTTCGCTTGCCCTCGCGCATCACCCGGCGCTTGTGCGCCTCTTTCTGGCTGACGCCCTCGGCGACCAGCTCGTCGATCAACGTTTCACTACGCCGCGCCTCGGCCATCTTGTGGGCCAGGTTGGCCGCGTTGTCAGCGTCCAGACCGTGCGCGATCAGCTTGTCACGGTAAGCCGCTTCGTCGAACGGCTCGCCTTGTTGTCTCTTCGTCATGCTCGCCTCCTTCCGGAGACGGGGTTAATATTCTTCATGCTGCTGCCTTTGTGGTGTTTGCTGATGCTTCAAGGTGACAGTCGGCGGGGCGTGTTGCTGCACTCCCCGCCACCTCTCTCCGGGTAGCCCTCAGTGCACCCTTCCCCACGCGGCCAGGTCGATCTTCACCATCGGCAGCAGATACGGGATTTCCGACAGGCGATCGAGCGCCTGCTCGATCGAGCGAAACACCACAGGCTGGCGGTTCTCATCGACGACGGCCAGGCTGAAAGGCGCGTCCTTGGCGACGAGGGTGTAGCCCGTCGCATGCGGTGTGATGATGGCCTCGACTTCCTGGCCGGTCTGGTTGCGCTCTGGCATGTCGCACAGTTCGGCCAGCTCGTCGAGCGTGACCATCGTGAGGCAATCCAGCGCGCGCTGACTTGCGAAGGAGGGGCGGGCCGTTTGTGTCTTGGTACGGGTCCGAGTGGTCTTCATTGCTGATGCTCCAAAAGATCGGCGTTGCTGCGCCGGGGTGGTGAAGTCAGACCAGTCTCAAGTGCGCAGCTCGGCCGCGCCGGATGAGACGATCCATCTGCAAGCGCGACTGCTGCACCCGGTCGGTGGCCTCGCGCCCTGCTCGTAGCGCCTCGGCAAATCCCAAGGCGCGTGTCTGGTACGCCCAAAAGAGGGCGCGGTTATAGGTGAGTGAGTCGATGCCGGCGGCCATCAAGTGGCGCTGTAGCGCGATGAACTCGCGGGCCTGCTCAGCGTCTTGGTCGATCAGCTCAAGTCCCCACGACAGCGAGTTGCCGATCGCCACCGGGGACAGGGCTTCATAGGTCGGGAAGGCGGGCGCGTCCTCGTCGATCAGGTCGATGTAGCCGTCGCCCGAGCCGGTCACGATCGCCAGCTTGCGGAAGCCGCCGAGCGTGTCGTCGATCTCGATCAGGGTGTCAGGCTCGAAGTGCGCGGTCTTCATGGTCACCCCTTGAAGATGTCGCCTTCCAAGGCACGGAAGATCGCCATGTTGATGATGGCCGCCCTCCCCTGCCCCGTTCGCTGTGCGGCCTCGTCAACACGCCGAAGAAGGTCCGGGGCGATGGTCAGCGTGATCTGCCGCTTGTTGCCCTTCTTGATGCCCTTCTCGTAGTCGGCCGACGTGGAAGCACCCGCATCTGGTGCGCCGGAAACGAAGTCATCTACCGTCTTGGTGGCCGTCTTCGGCTTACGCTGGATTGCCATTACTATGACTCCTGTTAGGCGGTCTTTTGGATATTAAAAAGCACTGCAAACAGTGCATCAAGCTCGGCGCATGCCTTGGGGTCTTTTGGGCTCATTTCAGACACGCAAAGCCCTGCGCCCCCAGCATTCGAGAACGCCTTGCGACGACGAATCGGCGTCGGCAGGTACTCGAACTGCGGCACCTCGGCCACGGCGGCGGCGGCGTCGGTGTTGTCGGCCGAGTGCTCGCCGGAGTCGGCCAGGTTGAGGACGGCATAGGCCCGGAGCCCGTCCCGAACGCTGCGCGCCTCATCGACGAGCGCGGCCATATCGTCGAGCGCCCACACGTCATAGGAACGGGGAGCGAACGGCACCAAGAGCACGTCGGACAACACCAACGCAGCCCGCAGCGCGGTCGAATCCCGGCCGCCGGCATCAATGATGATGTCGTCGAACTTCCCCCGCTGCTGCTGTACCTGGCCGCGCAACGCCGGCCCATCTGAATACTGCGCGCAGGAGATTCCGGGCTCCCGCCCGCTCTCGGTTCTGGCCGCGATCGCCGCAGACGCCGTGCCCTGACGGTCGCCGTCGATGAGCCAGACATCGCGCCCCGTCATGGCACGGGCGATCGCGAGTTGGACGGCGAGTGTCGTCTTGCCGACACCGCCCTTCGTGTTGCCAATGGTTAGGATCATGACTGCATCGCCTTTAACAATCTTTTGGATATTAAAACACACTTCCTAGCCAATGACAAGAGACTTCCATCTGTTGGCCGTTCGTTGGAGCGTCATTTAATATTAAAACACAGTCATAGGCAATGATTGCACAATCCGAACACTTGTGCCATGATGGAGCCATGCGCACTTAATTCGCGCTATCAGGAAAAACGCCGGAGGGGGTCTTTCGCCCCTCCCCTTATCGAATGCGGGTGGGTAGACCTCCACCCCCTTCCAAGTCACAGCAACCCCCATGCGCTGGTCGAGCGCTGCTGTGAGGCGTGTCCTGACGCGAGTACCCAGCTCCATCCTCTTCGCACACAGGCCCCCTTAGCAAGCACCCTCGATCGAGCGCGTTCATCGACTCGAAAGGAGTGCTCATATGAAGAGACTGGCCGCGGTGGTCGCCATGCCGATCGCCGTCATGAGCCATGCAGCCATCGCGGCCGACGCTGCGGCGGACATGGTTTACGTCATCCCCGACAAGGTGCTTGTTCAGCTCGGCAAGACGCGCGAGCAAGCGAACAAGGAATGCCCGCCGTGCGAAAAGCGCTGGCGCGAGGCGTGGGCCGCCGAGGGGACCAAGAACGACTCGATCTACCTGGCGAAGCTGCGCAAGCAGACGACCAGGCCGACCGACATGAAGCCCCCTGCGGCCAAGAAGGGAGGATGACATGCCAGGCGTTGCAACCTACATCGAGGAAGCCATCGACAAGCTCCTCATGAACTTCGTGACCGTCAAGAGCGCCGCCTTCTGCGGCGTACTGGCACCGCTGGCCCTAACCGGGACGACGATCTACGTGATGATCCTGGGCTACGCCGTGATGCGAGGGGAGGCTCACGACTCCCTGCACACGGTGCTATGGAAATGGTTCAAGGTGTCGATGGTCGCCGGCATCGCCCTTTCGGGAGGCGAGTACCAAGCCACAGTGGTCGAGGCGATCAATGCCATCCCCGGCATCATGTCTGATGTCTTTGGCGGCGCAGGCTCCATCGGCGGCATGATCGACGGGATCGCGGACCCATTGATCAAACTGGTCAAGATGTTGCAGACCAAGAGCTCGATGGGGACCTTCCCCGACTTGACGCTCTTCGCTGCTTCGCTGGCCGTAGGACTCGCCCAGCTAATCATCGTCGTCATCGGCATCGCCATGTACGTCTTCGCAAAGGTAGGGCTCGCGCTGTGCCTCGCGGTTGGCCCCATCTTTGTCCTGTGCCTGCTCTGGCCTGCCACGCAATCGCGCTTCGAGGGCTGGCTTGGTCAGACCCTCAGCTTCGCGTGGTTGCAAGGCATGCTTGGAGCTGCGATCGGGATGCTCTACACGCTGATTGAGCAGTTCGCGGACAAGGTGCAGGCGAATGCAAAGACGAATGACGTTCTGACTGACGCCGGGGCACTTCTGGCCGTGACTGTCGTCATTGCGATTCTGGTCTGGCGCATGCCGCAGATTGCAGCCGCGATGACGGGCGGTACGAGCGTCGAGGGTCTTGGTAAGGATGTCGGTCGTTGGATGGCGAACGCGTTCAACGGCAGCGGCAAGTCTTCCCAATCGAGAAGCGGCGGTGGAGGGGAGGTCAAAGGCGGCAACTCGCGCCAACCAGCACAGTCCGCGACGCCATCATCGGCCACGGCCAATGCCCGCTCGTCCTACGGCACCGACACGCCGCTCTACCAGCGCCAGGTGATCGACAACATCCGAAGGGCAGCGAGCTGATGATGACCTATCACGAACTCGCTTCGACAGTCGGCCTCGGCGTGGCCTGCTTCACCTTCGCTGCGCTGCTGATCCGCAAGCTACGTCGCTTCCTACAGCCACGCGCGAAGGGAGAAAACGTGGCCTCGTACTTGACGCGCGCCAGGGAAGACCAACAGCTCGACAAGGCCGCTTTCGTCAACATGTTCGGCGAAGGCCATGCGACGCCGCACCGCATCAACTTCGCCCTGATGCTGGTTTGGTTCTGGTGTGTGACCAAAGCCCCTGAACTCACAGCCCCGTCGCTGCTGTACCTGATGGCGGGAATGTGGGTGACACGTGACGCCGCCAACGCAGCGCGCCGTCCTGACTTCGACCGCCTCGGCTACTCGGGCCGCCTCTGGTTCAGGCTTTTCTACGCCTGGTCGTGGCCCCTGAGCCTCATCAACAAGACCCCGCCCAAGGCCGACTAAGGCACGGGCAGATCCACTATTGGAGAAGCAACATGAAAAAGCTCATTACCTCCCTGGCATTCATCCTCTCGGCCCTGTGCGGCAACGCCGCTCATGCCGGCATCCCGGTCATCGACTCAGCGAACCTCTTCCAGGCCGTTCAGCAGGTTGCAGCGTGGCAGCAGCAGTACCAGCAGATGGTGCAGCAGTACCAACAACTCCAAAGCCAGTACAACTCGCTGACCGGCGCTCGCGGCCTGGGTGACATCCTCAACAACCCGATGTTGCAAGGTGTCGTGCCTGCCAATGTGGCGACAGTCTTCAACGGCCTCAATCAAGGCGGCTATGCCGGCCTGACGAGTGCCGCACAAAGCATCCGCAACGCCGCCATGAAATACAACTGCGAGAACATGACTGGGGACACGCAGATTGCCTGCCAAGCTGCGCTAAACACCAACGCTCAGGCCCAGGCGTATCAACAGAGTGCCTTGGAGCTGATCACGCAGCGGGTCGCACAGATTCAGTCACTGCAAAGCCAGATCAACACGACGCAAGACCCGAAGGCGATCGCAGAGCTGCAAGCGCGGATCACCGCCGAGAACACCCAGGTTTCCAACGACGCTAACCGGATCGCTGTGATGCAGGCACTCGCGCAGTCGCAGCGTCTGGCGGCAGATCAGGCGCTGCGTGAGCAAACGATGAAGATGCTTTCGGAGGACACCCCGACCGTCGCCAAGACGATCACCTATCAGCTACCAGCGAAGTACAAGAACTGAGCGCCGACACCGCGATAGACCAAGGGCCGCAGTCGCGGCCCTTTTTCATTCTTGCTTGCCCTCAATGCGGGCTTTGATCTTCGCCACCTTCTCGGCCCATGCCGCTTTGGCCTGGTCGTTCGAGATCCATTCGGCCGCCGGGTCGTCGGCCTCGACCAGCAAGCGCCACTTGCTCGCGAAACCATGCGTCATGGTCTAGACCCTCGAAGGGGTCGCGCGTCTGCTGTCCCTGGGCTCGATCGTCCTCGGTCATGAAGTCGTCGGGCACGTCCTCCCGCCCGAAGCGCTGGAAGAACTCTTCCCACGAAGCGCCGTTCGGCCCTAGTGCTGGCTTGTCGTTCACGTCGGTCATTTGATCCTCCAGCGATGAACGTTGGCGGCCATTGCTTCGGAGACGGTTTTCGCGTGGTTCCTGATCCACCCGTCCAGTTTCTCGATCGCCTCGATTTTGACCGCCCGATGTGCTTCGGGGGAGGTGTTCAAGGCCCTGGCGATCTGGTTGAGGTTGCTCCCGATCTTCAGCAACTGCAAGTTGGACTCAGACAGCGTTTCAAGCTCTTGCTGGCCGAACTGCGGGGTATGAGTCAGCCTGGAACGAATCAGGCCCACGATCCACTTGGTCGAAGAGAAGCCCTCCGCGTGGGCCACGGCCTCAACGTGAGCGGCCTCGGACGGCGTGAGGCTGATCTTCTTCCGAACTGTCGCCTTCTCGGGCTCGCCACTGGCGACGGCCAGGGCTGGGGGCTCGCCCTGCTTGTTTAAAAGGCTCTGCACGATCTGACGGAAGGCGGCACTCGGCGTCGTGCCACGGGCCTCGCAGTAGTCAAGCCACGCCTGCTTGTTCTCAAGCAGATCGACCGTGATCCGGGTATCTCGCTTCTTCTCCATCAGACCATCTCCTTCCACTCAACACCAACGACCGCAAGCGCGTCGATGTCTGACAAGTGGCACCAAGTGCCTATCCTGCACTAGCACCCACCACCTCGGTTTTCTTGAAAATTTCAAGCGATGCCCGCCGTTCTCAGTAGGGGCGCACCGCCACCACCCAAGCCACCGGCCAACGCTGGCAGCATGGGCAGGCCCGAGGCTGTGGATTGCACAATCCACGATCACCCCTTGAGCCGATCCATCAGGCGGCTCATCAGAGACGGCTTCGGCTTCGCCGTCAGCATCGGCGGCTGGGCCTGCGGCTGCGCCGGGAACCAGTCGCGGATGTCTCGATAGGGCAAGCCCTTCGACTCGTGGACGTCTTTCAGCCAGGCAGCGATCGCCTGATAGAAACGCACGCCATAGCCCTTGCCCGCCGCGCCGTAGACCTGGTGATCGACATCACCATCGGCGCAATACTTGGGATCGTCGAGCGTGTGAAACGTCCGGCAGTTGAAAGGCCGAGTGCTGTAGACCGTACAGCCACCGTCCGCGCCGATGAAGGGGCAGGCGGTTCGATGGCCCGTCGTCCGGTCTTCGCCCTGGTGGTCGAGCTGCGGTCCACCCTTGAAGGTGATGTACTCGGCTTCGATCCGGCTCACCTGCACGTCGATCTGGCAGCAGTGATTGCATCCCTTCTGGCACACCGCAAAGGTCGCGACGAAGGCATTAAAGCGATCGGTGAAGGCGTAGACCGCTTCCAGCTTCTCGAACAGGGTCAGGCTGCGCGAGTTGATCTTGGTCGCGAACAGCTCTTGCATGCCGGCGACCAGCTCGTCGGGGATCGGTGGCAGTGGGCGGATGTCCCGCTTGTCGCGGAACTTGATGGCTACAGGTTGCAAGGTCTTCTCCCTTCTTCGCGCTGTGGGGTTGATCGACGGCCCGCCCTGCGGGCCTGCGGCTGATGAAGCCGCCAGGAAGGGCAGGCTTCGCCTGGTTGCGCGCCCTGCGCGCTGAACATCAGTAGCGCGTGAAGAACTGATAGACCATGTAGAAGGCCACCGAGGCCACCGCCAGGCCGATGCAGGCGAAGGCGAAGCTGATGACTCCGCGCACGATGGCCGTACCGACGCCCACGATGAAACGCCAGACCGCCGCCACCGCTCGGAACGGCAACATGACGACGCCCCACGCTGTCACGACGAACTCCACCAGGTAGCCGATCCGGCGTCGCGTCTTGTGTGCAAGGTCGGCGAAGTCCCGGCCAGGTTGGACGTGGGCCGCCTGGCGATCGCCGTTGCTGGCGACGACGCGAAGGTGAGGGCGTTGGTTCATGGTCAGTCTCCTTTGCGTGTGCTCTTACCGGCAGGCTTGGTCGCCGCTGCCGGCGTCGCTGCCTCTTCGCCAGCCTGACGGCCTTCCAGCGCGCGAAGAAGCCCGGCCTGCTGCGCTTGCATGGCCTCGA
>NZ_LNQV01000084.1 GCF_001515305.1 Aquitalea pelogenes | reverse complement strand
TGCGCAATTGCACGGACTTGCGCATCCAATTGCATTCCCACTGCACACCCAATTGCATTACTTGCGCACCCTCGACCTGACGGGTGCGCAGATTGCTTGTTTATGACATTTTCCTGGCCCTCAGCTTCCGCATCGACTCCCCTTTCAATTCCAGCGGGTGGGCCCGGTGTACTATCCGGTCCAGGATGGCATCGGCAATCGTTGGGTCTCCAAACAGGTCATACCAGGCGCTTGGCGGGTATTGGCTGGTCAGGATCAGCGAACCGATCATTGACTGGTGGTCCAGGATGTCCAGCAGCGCCGGGCCCAGTTGCGGATTGATGCCCCCGATGCCCAGATCGTCGATGATCAGTAGCGGGGTGGTGACCAGCTGCCGCCGTAGCTTCGGCAAGCTTCCATCCGCCTGACTGTTGGCCAGGTCCTCGAACAGCCGGGTGGCGGTCATATACAGTGTGCCAATGCCTTGGCGGCAGGCCAGTTGTCCAAACGCGCAGGCTAGCCAGCTTTTCCCCGTTCCCGTCGCGCCGGTCAGAATCAGGTTCTGCTTGTGCCGCATCCAGTCGCCGGTCGCCAAGGTTTGAATCTGTAGTGGGTCCAGGCCCCGGCCGCTTCGGTAGTCCATGTCCTCCAGCACTGCCTGGCTGTAGCGCAGTTTGGCCCGCTTGAGCAGACGCTCTACCTTGCGATTGTCCTTGTCCCGAAGCTCTTGCTCGACCAGCAGGCCAAGGCGCTGCTCGAACGGCATGGCGGTAAACGAGAGGTCGGATTGTTGCCGATCAAGGGCGTCGGCCATGCCGTGCAATCCTAGTTGGCCCAGCATCTGGCGGGTCATTGATAGGGGGTGCGTCATACCTTCACTTCCTGTGCTCGTTGTGTGCCGTAGTAGTCCGCCCCACGTAGGTTGTCATGGTGCTGGACGGGGGGTGCGCTTTGACGCTCGGGTCGTACATCTGCACGGGTGCGAATGATGCTTCTAAGTCGGTCGAAGCTCAAACAATGCAGGCTCAGGGCATAGGCACATGCTGCTTCGATGCGGTCCTGCCAACCCTCCCGGCGCGCATCGCGCCTGAGCGCCTGTGCGGCCTTCAGTCGGCTTGCGAAGTGGCGTTTCTCCTCGAGGCTTTGCTCAAGGAAGGCAAACGTTGCCGGGCCCAACGATTTAGCCCAGGCCAGCAGGCTGTCCGGAGAGCCCTCCCTTTGCATGAGGTGATGGGGCGGCAGGTGTTCGTCTTTCGTCGTTCTGCCCGGCTGTATGGCGCGCGAATGAGAGGCAACCAGTCGGCGCTGGTGGTAGATGTGGACATGGTCGGCCGAGGCCCGCACGTCCACGTGCCGGTGGGCGAAGGTGTATGGCACGGAGTACAGGTGTCGCTCATGCTCCACGTGGTAGCTTTCATCGACCCGGATGCGGTAGCGCCATTGGCTGTAAGGATAGGGATGGTGGTTCAGCGGCTGTAGTGCGGGAGCGTCCAGTTCCAGGAAGCGTTGCATGCGGCTGACTGGATAAGTCCGGGTGGTCCGTTCGTTCAGCTTTTCCATCCAGTGGCTGATCGCCGCATTCAATTCATCCAGGCTGAAGAACACCTGATGGCGCAAGCGCGCCAGAACCCAGCGCTGCACGATCTGTACTCCGATCTCGGCCATGGATTTGTCCTTGGGCTTACGCGGACGGGCCGGCAGCACGATGAAGTCGTAATGTTCGGCGAACTCCATGTAGGCGGGGTTGAGAATCAGCGCCTGCCGATCGTGCTTCAAGACGCCGGCCTTCAGGTTGTCCGGCACCAGATAGCGCGGCACGCCGCCCAGATGGGCCAGCATCCGTTCGTGCGCCTTGAGCCAGTCCTCGATCTTCTGCGATGCTACTGCCGTGGCGAACAGGTAGCCCGAGGCACCTAGCGCCCCGACGAATACCTGGGCGAAGGTGATCTCGCCGGTGCAGGCATCCCGAACCGGCATGGTACGTCCGCAAAAATCGACGAACAGTTTTTCGCCGGGTGGGTGGCTCTGCCGCAAGCTGAGCTTGCAGCTTCGCCGCCAGGCCCGATACAGACGGGTGTATTGCGTGTAGGACAGGCCTTCCGGATGCTGCTGCCGGTATTCTTCCCACAGCAGTTGTTGGGTCATGTCGCGCGCCTGCAGTTCCGTATGCACCTGAAGCCAGTCGGGGATGGGTTTGCGCGAGGTTTGCCGTTCGTCGCCGAACAGTACGGTGCGCAGGCCGTCGTCATCAAGCGGCTGCACGGACGACCAGGTCAATTGACGGTCCTGCAACAGGCGGCTCACCGCCTTTGCCGTGTTGGGGGAAATGGAACAGGTGCGGCCAATGGCCCGGAACGACACGCCAGGTGCATCCAGTAGCCGGATCACCTGGCGCAGGGTGTCTGCAGAAAGTTTCATGTTCAATCCCGGCGTCAGGACGTAACGATCCCTCGCCTGACGCGATACGTTGCAAAAAGGATGCGGGAATCAGGCGGCCGGCTTGACGCCGGCCTTTGCTGGATTGACAATGAAACGGTCAAGAGAGGGAATTTCTCGACTGTTTCTCAAAAAGCCCAAGGCGCCAACCTTGGGCTTTTTGTCATTCCACGCCTGGGTTGAAGTCAGTGCGTGATCAAGAGGGGTCTCCTTCAGTTTTTTTAGTTGATGATGAGGTCAGGCGCTGCTGCGCCAGCCAGCGGGCCACATCCCGGGTCAGAGCGAAGCGGCCGCGCCGTCCTTCAATTTCGAACTCCGCTACAGGCAGGCGTTTTCGCGCCCGCGCCTGCCGATAGGCAGCCGGACTGGCGTAGCCCAGTAGCTTCCATAGGTCACGACTGGCCAGCAACGGGCCATAGAGTCGCGTCAAGGTATCCTGTAGTTCTTCCGTTAGCCGATCCGGCCCAGTCTGTTGCGTCATGTCACGCTCGGTGCGTCTGTTTCATTTTTTTAGCGTAACCGAAGTTAGACTGTTGACCTTCATGGAATAATCACTCTGACTTTTACTGTAAATACAAAAGAACAATTCAATAAATTCAAATGATTAACAGAGATTGTGCAGACTTTCGCCGATCCAATGCGAAACAGCGTGTGGAGCAGTTTTTGAATACTCCCGCGAACCGTGATCTAGTCGATGTGCTCCGCGTGCGCTACTGGTACGAGGGCGTGAAGCAACAAACGCGTTGTACCACCGCCTATCAACTGGAGCGTCTATTCGAGCCGTTGAAGGCCCCTTCCATCGATGCCCGGACACCCTTCCGGAATAAGTGGATCCGGTATGAAATGGGCAAGCACACACCTCGTGCCAGCTTGGTTGATTTGGTAGAAGGACGGGTTCAGGGATCGAGCAAGGAATTGAATCATCCGCTCTGGGAGATTCTGCGGCAGGGCGATGCGTGTGCATCCCGCATCGATAGCTGGCTGGAGAGACTGGAGCCGCGAGTGCAGACGGCGCTGTACCGCAAGCCACATGATGGTATGACCGCACCCAACTGGCGGTTGGCATTCACCATGGCGATCGGCCGACGCCTAGTCAAATTGGGCAACCTGGATGCGCTTGCCGCCTTACTGCTGCTCTGGCTCGAGGCACACCGTTATGACCGCTTTGAGGACATGCGACAGCTGGCCAGCCTCCTCTATCAATTGTTGCTGATGCTCGGCATGGAATTTGACCGGCGTAACATGGCGGAAGAGCTATTCCTGATGTTCCGGGCCAAGGTGTTTGAGCGCACGGACTGGGAGGATGGGCGCTTTGCCTTGGATGAAGCCCTCTACGTGCGCGGCGTGCACCTGTTGTATTGCCTGTTGTACAAAATCAAGGACGTTAACCCCTTCTCGTCCTGGTTTGCCCGCTGCCAGGCCATGCAGGCATTGCTCAATGGCAAGAAGGGCCTGGATGCGCAGTTCGGCCTACAGATTTTGCTAGTGCCCGACTGGCGGGACGGCCCGCCCACCCGAAAGCAGTGGTGGCTTTGGCGGCAACATAACCTGCATTGGCTATGGGGATGGAAGCATCTGAACCGTGATACCTCGGGGCGAGCTCCTGACGACGCGTTGTGGGATGAGTTGGAGGCCAAGTTCGATACGCTCGACTGGACCAAAAATCTGCTCCCCGCTTGGACGGCTCGGTGAGACTCAAGGCCATAGCTGCCTTTTTTGCCAGGTTCGGGGAAATCCCACGCTAGAGCGTGGGACGAGGGGGCACCTGATGCTCAGTAGCTTATGAATGACTGTGGCGGTGGTGGATATCCGGGTAATGCGCGTGCTTGTGAGTGACCGGGACATGGCGATGCGGGTGAGTATGCGGTTCAGTACCATCCCACTCGAAATCATGCTCGTGCTGGTGATGCCCGTCATGAACGTGGCGGTGACGATGCTCAATCGGTTCGTGCGTATGCTCGTGCTCGTGTCGCTCTGTTAAGTGCAGCCACACTCCAGCAGCCATCAGTCCGCTGGCCAGCCAAAACGGCAGTGATGTAGTGTCACCCAGCATCAGGATCGCCGTGGCGGCACCGATAAACGGCGCAGTCGAGAAGTAGGCACCGGTCCGTGCGGTGCCAAGACCACGCAACGCCAGTACGAACAGCACCAGACTCACGCCATACCCCAGGAAGCCGATTAGCATGGCCGGGGCGGCGATAGCGGCTGTTGGCCACGCCGCGCCAGCAAGCAGTGCCACGCCCAGGTTGACCGAACCTGCCACCAAGCCCTTGATTCCGGCGATGAATAGCGCATCGCTGGCCGAGACCTTGCGTGTGAGGTTGTTGTCTACCGCCCAGGCGAGACAGGCGGAGGCGATCAGTGCGGGGCCGGCGAATCCAGTCGTAGCTTGGCCTGTCCCCTGCATTGCCAGTACGACCCCGCCGACGACGATCAGCACCATGCCGAGCACAATGCGGCGATCAGCATTTTCACGAAACACCACCCAGGCGAGCACGGCCGTCAGCACCGCTTCCAGATTAAGCAGTAGCGAGGCCGTTGCGGCCCCCGTGTGTGCCAGCCCGGCCATCAGCAGTACGGGACCGGCAACGCCACCAGTGGCGATAGCGCAGAGTAGCCATGGCCACTCTGCCGCTGGCAGACCCGGTGCCTTCCAGCCGTGATCACGAAACAGCCTGACCAGGGTCAGACCGATGCCGCTGCCGAGATACAGCAGTCCGGCGAGCAGGAACGGTGAAATGCTGCCGGCAAACAGCTTGGCAAAGGGGGTACTCGCACCGAACAGGGCGGCAGCGGCCAGAGCGGCCAGTACCGCAGGCGAAAAATGCATCGACTTCATCCGTTTTTCCGAGGGTGAGTATGGGGTTCTGTTGAACAGTGACTGCCCGCGACATGGCTCAGCGGCGTGGATGGACTGCGCCAAACGACGTCAGCACGCTGATCAAGCTCATGCAGAATGCCGCAGTCACGCGTCGCCCGTGCTGCGTGACACTGGCCGCGTAGTTCCGTCAGTTGTGTTTCCAGCGCCTTCAGCTCGGTGATCCTGGCCTGGACATGCCTCAGATGGGCGTCAATCAACTCGTTAATCGACTCGCAACTGGCGTCCGGCTCGGTGCGTGCCTGCAGCAGCGTCCGAATCTCGCCGTGGGTCATGTCCAGCGCCCGGCAGCGGCGAATGAACGTCAGCCGCTCCAGGTGGCTGTGCTCATACCGTCGGTAGTTATTGGCCTCGTCGCGCACGGCGGCATGGAGCAGTCCCTCACGCTCGTAGTAACGCACCGTCTCGACCGGGCAACCGGCCTGCTTGGCCAATTCGCCAATTTTCATCAGTTTTCCTCTTTATGCTTGACCCTGTAGCCACTACAGGGTGTTGAATACGCAGCATACGACGAAAAATGGAGTTCCACCATGGCCGGCTGCGGCGACCACGATCACAACAAGAAACCTGTGCATGAGGGCGGTCATGCTGCCGGTCACACTGATAAGCATGACCACAACCACAATCATGCTCACGACCACGACCATGCTCACAGTCATGCGAGCGTGAAGTATCGCGTTTCCACACCTGCCGCTTCACATGATGATCATGATCATGCGGGCGGACAGTGTTGTTCTTCCGCTCCCATTGCATTTGGCAGCTTGGCTGCGCCGGAAGTGGTGGCTGACGGCATCCGCACCGCCATCCGCATCATGCAGATGGATTGCCCCACCGAAGAGGCACTGATCCGCAAGAAGTTGGGAAGCATGCCGTCGGTCAAGAGCCTGGAATTCAACCTGATGCAGCGCGTGCTCACGGTGGTGCATGCACCGAACGCGCAGGAGGCGGTGCTGGAGGCGGTGCGTTCGCTGGGTTTTCAGCCGGAAGTACCGGATGCCAGCGGCCGGCTGGCTGCAGCCGAAGAACCGAAGAAACCCTGGTGGCCGTTGGCCTTGGCCGGGGTAGCGGCGGTCGGGTCGGAAGCGGTGAGCTGGGTCGGGTTGCCCAGTGTGCTGACCGCCGCCCTCGCCATTCTGGCCGTTGCCGCGTGCGGCCTGACCACCTACAAGAAGGGTTGGGTGGCCATTCGCAACGGCAACCTGAACATCAACGCACTGATGAGCATTGCCGTGACGGGCGCCCTGGCACTACGCCAGTGGCCGGAAGCGTCGATGGTGATGGTGTTGTTCACGATCGCCGAACTGATTGAGGTCAAGTCGCTGGATCGCGCGCGCAATGCCATTGAGGGACTGATGCAGCTTGCGCCGGAGAAAGCCACCGTGCAACAAGCGGATGGCTCGTGGCAGGAAATGGACGCCAAAGCCGTCACGGTGGGCAGCGTGGTCCGGGTGAAGCCCGGCGAGCGTATCGGCCTGGACGGTGAGATCGTCCTAGGGCGCTCGTCGGTGAACCAGGCGCCTATCACCGGGGAAAGCCTGCCGGTGGACAAGGCCGAAGGCGATGCAGTGTTCGCCGGAACGATCAACGAGTCCGGCTCCTTTGACTACCGTGTCACTGCGGCGGCGAGCAACACCACTTTGGCACGCATCATCCATGCGGTCGAGGAAGCGCAAGGGGCGAAAGCGCCAACGCAACGCTTCGTCGATCAGTTTGCCCGCGTCTATACGCCGATCGTGTTCGCCATCGCGCTGATGGTGGCCATACTGCCACCGTTGCTGATGAGCGGCAGCTGGCACGACTGGATCTACAAGGCCCTGGTATTGCTGGTGATCGCCTGCCCGTGCGCGCTGGTGATCTCGACGCCGGTGACGATCGTTAGCGGTCTGGCCGCCGCCGCCCGGCACGGGATTCTAATCAAGGGCGGCGTCTATCTGGAAGAAGGCCGCAAGCTAGCTTGGTTGGCGCTCGACAAGACCGGCACCCTCACCCATGGCAAACCGGTGCAGACCGAGTTCGAGCTGCGTGCCGATGTGGGTGCCAAGCGCTGCCGCAGCCTGGCCGCCAGCCTGGCGGGGCGCTCCGATCATCCGGTGTCGCAAGCCGTTTCCAGCGCCGCAGCTCGAGATGGCATTACGTGGGAGAGCGTCGACGCCTTCGAAGCGCTGCCAGGTCGCGGCGTGCGCGGGGTGATCGGCGGTAAAACGTATTCACTGGGCAACCACCGCTTGGTGCATGAACTCGACCGCTGCTCCTCGGAGCTGGAGGCTCGGCTAGATGGGCTGGAACGACAAGGCAAGACTGTCGTCATGCTGATTGATGACCGGCAAGTGCTGGCCTTGTTCGCCGTGGCCGACACGGTGAAGGACAGCAGCCGCACCGCCATCGCAGATTTGCACCAGTTAGGAATTAAAACCGTCATGCTGACCGGCGATAACCCGCACACCGCCGAAGCCATCGCGCAGCAAGTTGGGGTCAACCAAACCCGCGGCAACCAGCTGCCCGAGGACAAGTTGAAAGCGATCGAAATGTTCAGCTCCGAAGGCACGGTGGGCATGGTCGGGGACGGCATCAACGACGCGCCAGCTCTGGCGCGCGCCAACATCGGTTTTGCGATGGGGGCGATGGGCACCGACACCGCAATCGAAACGGCCGACGTTGCCTTGATGGACGACGACCTGCGCAAGATTCCGACCTTCGTCCGGCTGTCGCAAGCCACCCGCTCGGTACTACTCCAGAACATCGTCCTGGCATTGGGCATCAAGGCCGTGTTTCTGGTGCTTACCCTGGTTGGCTTGGGCACGATGTGGATGGCGGTATTTGCCGACGTGGGCGCCAGCCTGTTAGTGGTCGGAAATGGATTGAGACTGCTGCGGAAGTAACGAGCTGCCCCTTGGGTTACGCATAGTTGGCAAGCCCCCATGGGGCGAGGAATTAAACAGTAAACGGAGAATTGGCATGAGTTTCTTGGACCGAATATTTGGAAATCATCACGGTGGTGGACATCACGGTGGTGGACATCACGGTGGTGGACATGATGGTGGAGGCCATCATGGGGGGCATCATGACAGTCACCACGGTTCCCATGGCGGTGGCTATGGCAATGGGATGCCTCCGGGTGGGAATAATGGGGGAATTGGCTGCCCAAATTGCCGGGTGCTGAATGCCCCGGGCGCACGTTTCTGCCAGCAATGCGGTACGTCGCTTGTTCCCGCTGCATGCACACAATGCGGTGCCTCGCTGCAAGCTGGCACCAAATTCTGCGGTCAGTGCGGACATACCAGGAATTGACCGCTTCATGGCGTGGTCGGGCGACGGGTGTGTGAAAACAGGGATATTGGGTCACCACCAATGAGCTGGAAATTTGAGGGGGCCTGAACGCGTCTCTCTTCCAGATCATCAACCAGGACACTCCAGCAACCCTTTTTCCTGTGGCTTGGGTCTTCAGTAACCTTCTGGGCACCTATTGGACTGCGCCACTGGCCATGCTTGGTCTTTGGGTATGGTCGAGATCGGCCAGGGAGTCTTGTCACTCCCAGGCAATCCGGAGCCAGTTTGTTCGCTTCACTGTTGCCTTCGCGCTGGCGTTGGCTGCCACTTCCATCTTGAAGCTGCTGTTCGACTATCCCCGGCCAGCAGCGGTCTATGGCCATCTGGTGCGCGCCATCGGAGCAGTGGAGGTACAGCTTGCCGAGTGGTCATTCGACTTACGCCGCTTTGGTCACCGGCTCCCTTTGGCCACTGGTTGGAACCCGTCGGCGTCTTGCGCTTATTCTGTACCTTGTTCTGGTTGGCTGGTCGCGCATCGCGGCCGGCATGCATTTCCCTGCGGAAGTCCTGGCCGGACCGTCGGTCTCGGAAGTTATGCGCTGGTCACCTCCATGGGTTTAACTCGGATTTGCTCGCCATACACCAAGGTGTGAACGAAGGTGGAGAGAGTGTGGGGGCTGCCAAAAGTCCCAAGCTGACCCAGCGAATCCTATTCTGGCCCCGTGTGGGAGTCTGGTGAGCAAGTACGTGCAACTAGTGTGCAGTGCGAATGGTCATTAGTGCGCAGTGAGGATGCAATTAGGTGTGCAGTTGGGATGCTATTTCGCA
>NZ_LNQV01000083.1 GCF_001515305.1 Aquitalea pelogenes | reverse complement strand
GCACTCCTCGCTGTCGTCCAATGCCAACAAGGCCATGGGTTCCAGCGTGGGGGTGGATGCCTATGTTGCCAAATTCGACCCGGCAATCCTGGCTGAAACCCTGCTGCCTTACCTTCAAAGATAACGCTGTCCCCGCCCTGGCCTGTGCCGGGCGGGTGGACGCCACTAACGAATCAACTCTTTGGAGCCTCATTTATGGTGGACAAGAACATGAAGTTTCTGGTCGTCGACGACTTCTCGACCATGAGACGCATTGTGCGCAACCTGCTCAAAGAGCTGGGCTTTACCAATGTCGACGAGGCCGAAGACGGCCAGGTTGCCTTGCACAAGCTGAAAAACCAGCATTTCGACTTCATCGTGTCTGACTGGAACATGCCCAACATGACGGGCATCGAGCTGCTCAAGGCGGTGCGAGCCGACCAGCAGATCAAGCATCTTCCCTTCATGATGATCACCGCCGAAGCCAAGCGGGAAAACATCATCGAGGCAGCCATGGCCGGTGCCAGCGGCTATATCGTGAAGCCGTTTACCGCGGCCACGCTGGAAGAAAAGATGAACAAGATCTTCCAGACCCTGAACAAGTAAACGCATATACATGGCAAGACGACTTGCCAGGTCAGCAAAGAGGAGAAGCTATCGTGCCGGATCACATTCTAGATAGCGGAGATTCCCCGGATCTCGAAGCACTGTTCGACAGCATTGCCAGCCAGCAGAAAGAAGCGACCACTGAGGATGCACCTGCTGAACAAACCGCCGAAAGTGCACATAGCAACTGCGAAGTGATGTACGAGCAGATTGGCCAGATCACACGCAAGATGCACAACACCCTGCGTGACATGGGTTACGACAAATCACTGGAACGCGTGGCCGATGCCATTCCCGATGCGCGTGACCGACTCAGTTACATCGCCTCGCTCACCAAGAGCGCGGCCGACCGGGTACTCAATGCCATCGACGTGGCCCAGCCCTTGCAGGACACCCTGGGTAGCAGTTCGCAAAGCCTGTCCGAGCGCTGGAACCTGCTGTATGCCAACCAGTTGTCGGTCGAAGAGTTCAAGCAGCTGGCCAACGACACCCGCCAGTACCTGAACCAGGTGCCGCAGCAAACCCATGAAACCAGCACCCAGCTGCTGGAAATCGTGATGGCACAGGATTTCCAGGACCTTACCGGCCAGGTCATCAAGAAAATGATGGACATGTTCAAGACGCTGGAAGCCGAAATGCTGAACCTGCTGGTGGAATTCTCGCCGGAACACAAGAAGGGCGCGCTGGACAGCAGCCTGCTCAACGGCCCGGCCATCAATCAGGAAGGTAACCCGGATGTGATGTCCAGCCAGCAACAAGTGGACGACCTGCTGGACAGCCTGGGTTTCTGAAGCACCCCCCTGCACTTCCCTTTACTGCCCCGGCCCTGCACATGCAGGGTCTTTTTCATGTGGATGGTGCGCCGGCATGAAAAAAGGGCTGACCCCGCAAGCAAGGCCAACCCAGGCATGAGACTGATGAGAACGCAGGGAAATACCGTCAGGACTACACTAACTAGTTCACCACCGCCTGCACCTGCCAGGCGTTGTTCTTGACCTCGGACAGCGTCACCGGGGCCTTCAGCAGGTTGCCATTGGGCGCAAAGGCAAAGTCGGCGGTGACACCGCTGTAACGGATGGCGGCCAGCTTGGGCAGATACTTGGCCGGCTCGACAGAACCCGCCTGCTTCATGGCTTCGGCCACCAGCATCACCCCGTCGTAGAATTGCGGCCCCAGCAGTACCACATCCTGATGGAAGCGGGCCTTGTAACGGGTTTCAAACGCCTTGCCCGCCGGACGGGCAGTCAGCACGCCACCGGCCACCGCGGAATAGTGACCAGCCGCATCCGCCCCGGCCAGCTGGATGAAAGTGGGGGTGTTCATCATGTCGCCGCCCATCAGCCGGGCTTTCAGGCCCAGCCGCTTGAGCTGCTTGGCCATGGGCGCAGCCTGGGCATCCGCCCCGCCGTAGAAAATCACTTCCGGATTGATTGCTTTCACCGCCGTCAGGATGGAGGTGAAATCGGTTGCCTTGTCGGTGGTGAATTCACGCCGTGCCACCTTGCCGCCATTGGCAGTCACCGCCTTGACGAATTCGTCGGCAATACCCTGGCCGTAGGCGGTGCGGTCATCAATCGCCACAATGCGCGTGGCCTTGAGGGTTTTTACCGCAAACTGGCCCAGCGAGCCGCCAATCTGGCTGTCGCTGCCCACCAGGCGGAAGGTGGTCTTGTAGCCTTGCTGGGTGTAAGCCGGGTTGGTGGATACCGACAGCTGCGGAATACCCGCTTCCGAGTAAATGCGTGAAGCAGGAATGGACACTCCGGAATTGAAGTGGCCAATCACCGCCTTCACCCCGGCATCCACCAGCCGCTGCGCAGCCTGGGTGCCAATGCGCGGGTCGGCCTGATCGTCCTCGGACACCAGCTCGAACCTGATCTTCTGCCCGCCCACCACCAGGCCCTTGGCATTGATGTCGTCAATGGCCATCCTGGTGCGTTTTCATTATCCTTGCCGTAATGCGCCTGCGGGCCGGACAAGGGTGAGGAAAAGCCGATTTTCACTACCGTATCGGCATGTGCGGCAGCAATGGCAAACGGGGCCATCATGCCGCCCAGTGCCACCACCCGGCCAAGTTCTGCCAACAGTTTCTTTTGTGCCATGTCATTTCTCCTTTGACGCTGCATTCATTCAAGAGAAACCAGCTGATTTCCCCTGTTACTGCTCTCCAGCCATGACCGGTCTGCGCCGGTGTCTGGCAGGATCAAAACCGTTGCAAGCGGTAGGGCTGCATGTCTGTTTCCGCTGCGCGGCCCTGCAACAAATCACTCAGCAGCACCGCCGTGGTGGCGGCCAGGGTGAGGCCCAGATGGCCGTGCCCGGTGGCAAACCACAGGCCGGGCTGCCCTGGGGCCGGGCCGATAATGGGCAAGGTATCCGGCAGCGAGGGGCGGTTGCCCATCCATACCGTCATGTCTGCGGTGGAAAAATCGCCGACGATGCGCCGCGCCTTGTCCAGCAGGATGTGGGCGCGCCGCCAGTCGGGTGGCGCATCGCGGTGTGCCAGCTCTACCGTGCCGGCCAGGCGCAGGCCACCATCCGCCATGGGCAAAATGACAAAGCTTTCGCTGGCGCACTGGATAAAGTGGTGCAGCTTCACTCCGGCCCTGGGCAGGTTGACGTGATAGCCGCGCTCGCTCTCCAGCGGTACGCGGTAGCGGTGCTGACGGGTAAAGCGGTCGCTCCACACGCCACAGGCAATCACCGTGGCGTCAGCCGACAGGCGGCCATGGCCGGCTGTTTCCACCCCGCTCACACGCCCCTCCCCTGCAACCGTAGCCAGCACCTCATCCTGCACAAAGCGTCCACCGGCACGGACAAAGGCATCGAACAGGCCACGGCTGAAGGTGTAGGGATCGTCCACATGCGACCAGTCCGGCACCCGCACCGCGTATTGCCATTCCTCGGCCAGCAAGGGTTCCTGCGCAAGCAACTGGCTGCGTGACAAGGCTTGCCACTGCACGCCATGGCGGCGCTTTTCCTCCCAGGCAGGCAGGGCGGCATCGAACTCCTGCTGGTTGCGATACAGCGTGAGGTTGCCGTGGCGTCGCCACATGGCCGTGAGCCCGGCCTTGTCTATCAGCGCGGCATAGTCCTGATTCACCCGTCCCAGCAAGGCAGACAGATCGCGGGTGAGTGTGGCCACCTTGCTCGGGCGGCTGGCGGCAAGAAAGCGCAGCAGCCACGGCATCAGGCTGGGCAGGTAGCGCCAGCGCAGGGCCAGCGGCCCCAGCGGGTCCAGCATCCAGCCCGGCACCTTGCGCAGCACGCCCGGTTCGGCCAGCGGTATCACATCGCTGATGGCAAAGGCACCGGCATTGCCATAGCTGGTTTCCATGGCCGGTTCGCCACGGTCCAGCAGGGTGACGGCAAAGCCTTCCAGCCGCAGTTGCAGCGCAATGGCAATACCGACCACCCCGGCCCCCACCACGATGACTTCATCTCCCGCAACAAGGGTGTCGGCCATGGCTCAGGCCTCCCGCACGCCATCCAGCAGGCGCGGCAAGCCCTGCGGATTCTCATGTTTCAGGGCGGTCGGCAGCAGTGCATCCGGCAGGTCCTGATAGCACACCGGGCGCAGAAAACGCTGGATGGCCGCGGTGCCCACCGAGGTGGAGCGCACATCCGACGTGGCCGGGAATGGCCCGCCATGCACCATGGCGTCACACACTTCCACCCCGGTAGGCCAGCCGTTGACCAGAATGCGGCCAGCCTTGCGCTCCAGCACCGGCAACAGGCGGCGGGCCAGCGTGATATCGTCGTCATCCAGTTGCAGCGTGGCCGTCAGCTGGCCTTCCAGCGCCTCGGCCAGTTGCAGGCGTTCTGCGTCATCCCGGCATTGCACGATCAGCGCGGCCGCGCCGAATACCTCGGCCTGCAAGGCCGGATTGGCCAGGTATTCTGCTGCACTTGCCCGCAGCAGCTGTGCCTGGCACTGGTTGGGACCAGTGGGCAACACACCCTTGGCTACGGCGCTGGCGTGGCGGGACAGACTGTCCACCCCGTCCTGATAGGCTGCCCAGATGCCGGGTGTGAGCATGGTTTGCGCCGCACTGTGTTGCAGCAAATCAGCCGCGCTGGCGACAAACGCCTCCAGCGCCGGCCCTTGTACCGCCACCAAGAGGCCGGGGTTGGTACAGAACTGCCCTGCGCCCAGCGTCAGCGAGCCGACAAAGCCCTGTGCCAGCGCATCCCCACGGGCCTGCAAGGCAGCAGGCAGCAGGAACACCGGGTTGGTGGAACTCATTTCCGCATACACCGGAATCGGCTCCGCACGCTGCTGTGCGGTCTGACACAGGGCCAGCCCGCCAGCACGCGAGCCGGTAAAACCCACCGCCTTAATGCGCGCATCGTTCACCAGTGCCTGCCCTACTTCGCGGCCACTGCCAAACAGCAGGGCGAATACCCCGGCGGGCAAGCCGCACTGTTTCAGCGCGCTCACAATGGCCTGGCCCACTAGTTCGCTGGTGCCGGGATGGGCGCTGTGCGCCTTGACAATGACCGGGCAACCGGCCGCCAGTGCCGAGGCGGTATCCCCTCCGGCCACCGAGAAGGCCAGCGGGAAGTTGCTGGCCCCGAATACGGCCACCGGCCCCAGCGGGATCTGGCGCTGGCGCAAGTCGGCACGCGGCAGCGGCTGGCGCGCAGGCTGGGCCTGATCGACCCGCACATCCAGCCATTCACCAGCCAGTACGGTACGGGCAAACATGCGCAGCTGGCCGCAGGTGCGGGCCCGCTCGCCCTGCAAACGGGCCTGCGGCAAACCGGTTTCCAGCATGGCGCGTTCAATCAGCGCATCGCCCAGTGCTTCGATTTCCCCGGCAATGGTTTGCAGCAACTGCGCCCGCTGTGCCGGCGTGGTTTCGCGGTAGGCATCAAACGCGGCCCAAGCGAGGCCGCACGCCTGTTCCACCTGTGCCTGATCGCCCCCGGCATAGCCCGGTTGCAGTGTCTGGCCGCTGGACGGGTTGATGGCGTGCAGCGCTTCACGCGTACCGCTGACGGATTGCCCGCCAATCAGCATCTTGCCTGTCAGATTCATGAGATTTCCTGCTTGAAATAAAAGCCCGGCCACGCAGCAGGCGTGGCACGGCTGCTCAGGGTCTGGCTCAGGCCACATTCAGCCCGGCCGACCAGTCGCGATACCAGTTGCGGAACAGCGTGTACTGGGTTTCGGCATAACGGCGCTGGGCTTCGGTCAGAACATCGGTTTCGTTGAAGTGCAGGCTGTATTCGGTATCCCCGTTCAGCACCATCAGGTACTTGTAATACAGCACCAGATCGCAGCCTTCATCGAAGGAGGACAGCACCGCCAGCGCGGATTCCAGCTCGCGCGCCTGACGACGCGCCACTGCGTCGCCACGGGCTGCGGCCTTGCTCAGCCCAACCAGATGCAGCACCTCGCGCGGCAGCGCATTGCCGATGCCGGTAATGGCGCCGGTGGCATTGCAATTGACAAAGCCATGCACCACCTGGGTGTCCACCCCCACCATCAGGGTGACCTGATCATCCTGCGAGGTGATGTGCTCGGCGGCGTAGCGCATGTCGGCGGCACCGCCGAATTCCTTGAAGCCGATCAGGTTGGGATAGCTGCGGCGCAGTTCGAAGAACAGATCAGCACGGGTGGCAAAGCCGTAATAAGGGCTGTTGTAGATGACTGCAGGCAAGTTTGGCGCAGCGGCGAGGATGGCGGAAAAGTGAGCCTTTTGCGCGGTCGGGGACGCGCCACGCGACAGCACGCGCGGAATCACCATCAGGCCATGTGCGCCAACACGGGCGGCATGGGCGGCATGGGATACGGCCTCGCGGGTGTTCACCGCACCGGTGCCGACAATGGTAGGCACACCGGCGGTCACCAGCCGGGCCACGCCCTCCTGACGCTCGGCTTCGGTCAGGAGCGGCCAGTCGCCCATCGAGCCGCAATACACCACCGCGCTCATGCCGGCGGCAATCAGCTCGCGGCCCTTTGCCACCAGCGCGTCAAAATCCGGCTTGCGCTCGGCGGTACACGGGGTCATCAGGGCCGGGATGCAGCCGGTGAAAATGTTGTCGCTCATTGTTTTGCTCCTTGCAGCTTGTATGTGTGTATGGGGTGTTGTCTGTGCAGCGCGGGGCTCAGATGCCCCAGGCGAAAGGGTCTTGCGGGTCGATCAGCAGGGTGCTGCTGGCAGTGACGAAGGCGCGGCCGGTAATGAAGGGCCGGATGAAATCGCCCTCACGCTGGTAATGGCCGATGAACTGGCTGCCGGTGATGCCCGCCTGTACCCAGCTTTCGCCTTCGGCCAGCTTGCCGTCGGCAGCCAGGCAAGCCAGCTTGGCGCTGGTGCCGGTGCCGCAGGGCGAGCGGTCGTACGCCTTGCCCGGGCACATCACGAAATTACGGCTGTCGGCGCTGGCATCGTCGGCAAACAGCTCCACGTGGTCGATCAGCGCGCCATCGGCCCCGGTGATGCCCTGTGCTTCCAGCGCTTGCAACATGGCCCAGGTGAAGGCTGTCAGCGCGTCCACATTGGCCATTTCCAGCACCATGCCGTGTTCGGACACCAGGAAGAACCAGTTGCCGCCCCAGGCGATATCACCGTGAAACACGCCGTAGCCGGGCACGTCCACCGCCACCTGCTGGCGATAGCGGTAGGCCGGTACATTGCCCAGCGTCACCGCGCCATCCTCATGCAGGGTGGCGCTGACCTGTCCCACCGGGGTGTCGATCTTGTGCACGCCCGGTGCAATCAGGCCCTGGTAATGCAGCGAGGCAATCAGGCCGATGGTGCCGTGGCCGCACATGCCCAGATACCCGGTGTTGTTGAAGAAGATCACCCCGCAAGTGGCGTCCGGCGACACTGGCGGGCAATACAGTGCGCCCACCAGTACCTCGCTGCCACGCGGCTCCAGCAAACAGGCGCGGCGCCATTGGTCGTGCTGCTGGCGCAATGCTTCGCGCTGATCGGCCATGCTGCCACCGCCGATATCGGGAAAACCGCGCATCACCAGCCGGGTGGGTTCGCCGCCGGTGTGGGAATCGATGATGTGTATCTCTTGCATAAGCTTGTCCATTCGGTAAGACCTTGAATGACGGCCGGCAGGAATGCACCCTTGGCATGTCCTGTGAAAACCCGATGCAGCAATACCATGCAGGGTATTGATTCCATTGCATCTTCACGCCGAACCCGTCTTCGTCAGCACCTGCATAGAATGGCGTTATTGCTGCCGGGAATCTTGATGCTTATCATCAGCGACAATGACGAAATCAGCACAATTACTGTTTTTGCAGCACAATGGGCAAGACAGGACTGTGCCGCCATGCCCGGTGACAGACCGGACAAACGCACAAGACAAGGAAGGGAAAACCATGACAGGGGAACTGCTGGACAGCATTGCCAACTGGCAGCAACAAACGCGTCCGGCCAGCCTGGACAGTCTGCTGGGCGCACTGGGACCGCTGCTGCCGGTACTGAACCTGATCCCCAATGCCGCCATCTTCATCAAGGACGCACAGGCCCGCTATCTGCTGGCCAACCAGACACTGGTGGAACGCTGCGGGCTGAAAAGCCTGCAACCCTTGCTGGGCAAGACCAGCGCCGAGGTGTTTCCCTCGCAGCTGGGGCCGGGCTATACCGCGCAGGACATCAAGGTGTTGAAGGACGGGCTGGTACTGGAAAGCCAGCTGGAACTGCATTTGTTCAACAGCCGGGAGCCGGGCTGGTGCCTGACTTACAAATGGCCGCTATACAGTGCGGCGGGCGACATCATCGGGCTGATCGGCATCTCGCTGGATTTGCAGGCCGCCAGCAAGACCCACCCCGCCTACACCCGGCTGGTGGCGGTGGACGAGTTCATCCGCAGCCACTTCAGCCGTTCCATCAGCATGGACGAGCTGACCGCCATCGCCGGTGTTTCCCCCGCCCAGCTGGAACGCTACTGCAAGAAGGTGTTTCACCTGACCCCGCGCCAGATGATTCACAAGGCCAGGCTGGAACATGCCCACCGCCTGCTGCACGGTGACATGGCCATCACCGATGTAGCACTGCACTGCGGCTACACCGACCACAGCGCCTTCAGCCGTCAGTTCAAGGCGCTGACCGGCTTTACCCCGCGCCAGTACCGTCAGCAACTGCATGGCCAGGACAGCAGTCGCTCCCCCTCTCCGCTGTGAGGGATGCGAGCGTTCAGCTCATGCTCTGGTACAGCTCGTCTTCCTGGGCAAAATGCAGCTGCAAAATGGTGTCCAGGCTGTACAGGGTGCGTTGCAACTCCTGTAATTCCAGCGGCGAGGCGGGTACCGGCAAGGCCGCTATCTGCATGGTCAGGCGGCGCGACTGGCGGAATATTTCCTGATGACTACGACTGAGTGCGGCCAGCGGGTCCTCGCCGCCCAACAGCCGCGCCATGGCCGGGTAAAGCTGCCCTTCTTCCTTTTGCTCATGCGGTAGCAGGCGCTCGTGCAGCAGGGTTTGCAACTGGTCCAGTTCGGCCCGCAACTGGCTGTGCTCCAGTTGCGGGACGGCGCGTGCCAGTGCTGCCAGTTGCTGCAATAGCGGGTTGAGCAGCGCATGTTCCTCGTTCAGTTGCGCCACGGTTTCCACCGTCAGTTTCTGCTGCTGGCCCAGACCGGCAGGTGGCGACAGGGCGCGCAGCGCATTCACGATCACCGCCACGTCGATCAGCTCTTGCAACACCGCACCGTATACCGGTGGCAGCCAGCCCAGCGCCGGAAACGGCAAGCTGGGCCTGCTGGGGCAAGTCAGTGGAGTGGAAGAACACTATTACGCCATCACCAACCGCCGTAAATTGCAGCACATGGCGGTTC
>NZ_LNQV01000082.1 GCF_001515305.1 Aquitalea pelogenes | reverse complement strand
GGCAAAGCGCAGTGCGGCCAGCGCACCGACCGGCCCGCCGCCCACAATAATGATGTCGGCGTGTTCGCCTCCATCGTGGCCGCAGTCGCGGCTGTGTTGTCTGTCTGTGTTCTTCATGTTCAGACACCCTGCATCAGGATTTCAATTGCATCGATTTCTTTGGGCACGTCGGCGGTATACACCTCATGCCCGGTTTCAGTCACCAGCACATCGTCTTCGATACGGATGCCGATATTGTGCAGCGCAGCCGGCACATTCGGAGCCGGGCGGATATACAGACCGGGTTCGATGGTGGTGCACATGCCGGGCTGGTAGGTACGCCACTGGCCACCTTGCTTGCGCTGGCCGACGTCATGGACATCAAGGCCGATCATGTGGCCGATGCCATGCATGTAGAACTGGCGGAAGGCGCCGGATTCGATCACCCCGTCCACGCTGCCGTCAAGCAGCTTCAGGTCCAGCATGCCTTGCACCAGTATCCTGAGCGCGGCATCGCCCGGCTCGTTCCAGACTGCCCCAGGCTTGACCGCGGCAATGCCGGCCAGTTCCGCAGCCAGCACGATTTCGTAGACATCGCGCTGGGCCGGGCTGAACTTGCCATTCACCGGGAAGGTGCGCGTGATATCGCCGGCATAGCCGTTCAGTTCGCAACCGGCATCAATCAGCAGCAGATCGCCATCGTTCAGGCGGGCATTATTGGCTGCGTAATGCAGGGTGCAGGCATTGGCTCCGCCAGCCACGATGCTTTCGTAGGAGGGGTAGCGAGCACCATTACGAATGAAGGTGTGCAGGATTTCCGCTTCCACCTGGTATTCCATCATGCCCGGCCGGTGGCACGCATGGCCTGGATATGGCCCTGGGCGGAAATCTGTCCGGCCCGGCGCAAGGTAGCGCGTTCGCCAGCGTCCTTGATCATGCGCATTTCATCCAGCAATACCAGCAGGTCGTGGTATAGCGCGGGCGGCTGCTCACCACTGCGGTAACGCTGGCGCACGGCGTCCAGCCAGCCATTCACCCGCACATCGAAAGCGGGCTGACGGCCGACATTCCACCACAGCGATTTCTGGCCGCTCAGCAAGTCGGGCAGGCGGATATCCAGTTCACCGAGAGGATAGGCTTCATCAAAGCCGAAAGCTTCACGCGCGCCGTCCGGGCCAAAGCGGAAACCTTCCCACACCTCGCGTTCCAGGTTCTTTTCCCGGCAGAACAGGATGGATTTGCCGGCACCGGCGTCCAGCACCAGTACGGCTTCCGGCTCGGCAAAGCCGGTCAGATACAGAAAATGGCTGTCCGCCCGGTAGGGGTAGTGGCTGTCGGCATTGCGCACCACTTCGGGTGCGGTGGGCAGGATGGCAATGCCCTCCCCCATCTGCTGCATCAGACGCGTACGGCGTTCGGCATGACTCTGGTACATGATGACTCTTTCGCATGACTTGAACCGGCCAACATCCCGGCATGGCTGCAGTTTACACTGCTGCGACAGCGCTGCCGATGCTGACAATCAGTAAATGGCAGGCATGAAAAAGGCTTGCCCGTGGGCAAGCCTTGCCGTATGGCATCAGACCATCAGTCCAGCAGGGTGGCCGAGGTGTACACGTCCTGCACGTCGTCCAGGTCTTCCAGCGCATCCAGCAGCTTTTGCATGCGCATGGCGTCTTCGCCGGCCAGTTCGGTTTCGTTCTGCGGCTTCATGGTGACTTCGCCCATTTCCGCCTTGAAGCCCTTGTCTTCCAGCGCCTGTTTCACATCGCTGAATTCGTAGGGGCCGGTGATGACTTCGATGGAGCCGTCATCATTGGTGATCACGTCTTCGGCACCGCATTCCAGGGCGGCTTCCATCAGTGCGTCTTCGTCCACACCCGGAGCAAACACCAGGAAACCGCAATGGTTGAACTGGAAGGCCACACAGCCGTCGGTGCCCATATTGCCGCCATACTTGGAGAAGGCATGACGCACATCGGCCACGGTACGGGTCTTGTTGTCGGTCAGGCAGTCCACCATCACGGCAGCGCCACCAATGCCATAACCTTCGTAACGGCACTCGACATAATCCACGCCTTCGAGCTGACCGGTACCGCGCTTGATAGCGTTATCAATATTGTCCTTGGGCATGGATTCGGCCTTGGCCTTGTCCACTGCCAGACGCAGACGCGGGTTCATGTTGACATCGCCGCCGCCCATCTTGGCAGCAACGGTGATTTCCTTGATCAGACGGGTGAAGATCTTGCCACGCTTGGCATCCTGACGACCCTTGCGGTGCTGGATGTTCGCCCATTTGCTATGACCTGCCATAATTGCCTCAATCTGGTTTGGCCCGTCACCGGGCGGTTTAATGCTGGAAAATTTGGACGCTATTCTAGCAGAAAGCTATTTCGCCTTCAGCATGGCCAACATGAAGGTGAAGGCCTGACCGTATATCTGTTCGATGGCCGGCACCATCAGCGGCAACGTCAGATAAATGGTGATGAAACCGATCATCAAGGTCAGCGGAAAACCAAAGGTAAAAATATTGAACTGCGGTGCTGCACGGGTCATCACGCCGATGGCGAGGTTGGTCACCAGCAAGGCGGCAATCACCGGCATGGACAGCCAGATGCCCCAGGAAATGATGTGACTGCCCCATAACACCAGCGCCTTCAGCCCCTGGGCTGGCATGCTCATGCCGATGGGCAGCACCTGGAAGCTTTCCACCAGAGTGGAAATGACGACTTGATGACCGTCAAAGGTGAGGAACAGCAGGAAGACAAACATGGACAGCAGCTGGGACACCACCGGCACCTGCGCTGCATGCATGGGGTCAAAAAACATGGCAAAGCCCAGGCCGGTTTGCGCACCCATGATGAAACCGGCCATTTCCACCGCGGTCATGGTCAGCCGCATGACAAAGCCCATGGCCAGGCCAATGAGCAATTGCTGGAACAATATGGCGATGCCTGCTGCGGAAAATACCGGCACGGCAGGCACCGGTGGCAGCAATGGCACCACCAGCACGGTGAGCATCAGCGCGAAACCGGCCTTGAAACGGCGCGGTACACCGCGATAGGCATACAAGGGTTCCACCAGGAACAGGCCGATGATGCGGGCAAAGGGCCAGGCAAACATCGTAACCAGTGCACTGATCTGTGCATCAGAAATACTGAACATGGGGTGTGACGTCAGCCAATCACGCTGGGAATGCTCTGGAACAGCCGGGTGGTGTATTCCACCAGGGTATTGAGCATCCACGGCCCGGCCAGCACCAGCACCAGAAACATGGCCAGCAGCTTGGGAATGAAGGTGAGCGTCATTTCATTGATTTGCGTGGCAGCCTGCAACACGCTGACCAACAGGCCCACCACCAGCGACACCAGCAGCACCGGTGCCGAGACGATGATCAGGATATACAGTGCGTTCTGCACCAGATTGATGACCAGTTCCGGACTCATGATTCTCTCCTTGCGTCGGCAGGCTCCTGCCAGCCGCCTTTGGCCATCAGCCAGTTTTCCAGCGTTTCGCCATCGCGCATCACGGTATTGGCGCGCAACACCGCATATCCCGCCTGTTCGAATACCGGCCGGGCTGCATGACTGGCCCAGGCATGCAGGGCCACATGCCCGGCCTGTGCCGCCGTCTCTTCCAGCTGACGGATCATCTGCATGGCGAGCCCGCGTCGCTGCGCAGCAGGCGTCACATACAACATGTCGAACTCTCCGCCATGGGTCAGCCAGGCAAAACCCAGCAACTCACCAGCCGCACTGACAGCAACGCTCCAGCTAGCGGACAGGCGCGCAGCCCAGGCTGAAGCGGTTTCATCATCCCAGATACCGGCCCAGGCCAGGCGGGCCGCCAAGGGGTAAGCCTCATCCGGCAAGGCGGCTATGCAATCGGCACACAAGGCATGACACAGCGGCAGCATGTCCGGCGTAATGGGGTGGAATTCCATGCCTAGCCCGTATAAAAGCTTTGGACCAGCGAACCCATCAGCAGGGTCCAGCCGTCCACCAGCACAAACAGCATCAGCTTGAAGGGCAAGGATATGGTGACCGGTGACACCATCATCATCCCCATGGCCATCAGGATGCTGGCCACCACCAGGTCGATGATCATGAAGGGGATGAACACCATGAAGCCGATCTGGAACGCGGTTTTCAGTTCGCTGATGACATAGGCCGGAATCAGCGTTTTCATGGAAACATCCGCCTTGGTGGCTGGTTTTTCCGAGCGGGAAATCTCGATGAAGAAGGCCAGATCCTTCTCGCGGGTCTGGCTGAGCATGAAAGCCTTCATCGGCTTGCTGGCCTCTTCCACCGCCTGGTTGAAACTGATCTTGTCGTCCGAGAACGGTGCCCAGGCCTTGTTGTACACCTGATCAAACGTTGGCCCCATCACAAACAGGGTGAGGAACAGCGACAAGCCCAGAATCACCTGATTGGGTGGCGACTGGGTCACACCCATGGCCTGGCGCAGCAGGGACAGCACAATGACGATGCGGGTGAATGCGGTGGTCATCAACAGCATGGCCGGGATGAAACCCAGCGCTGTCATGAACAACAGCATTTGCAAGGACAGGGAATAATTCTGACCGCCACCGGCACCCGGGGTACTGGTCATCAAGGGCAGGCCGGCAGCCTGTGCCAGCATGGGCAGCCCCAGCAGCAGCCAGGGCAACACGCGAGATGTGAATTTCATTATCTGTTTACGGCTTCGGATTTCTGACGGCCCTTTTCCATGGCCGCCTTCAGCCAGCGGGCGAAGGGTTCGCCAGGCTGCACGACATCAGTCCCGGCATCGGGCGGGCGGTCCATCTTGGTCAGCAGGTTGACACTATGACTGGTGACACCCAATACCAGCCATTCGCCTTCCAGCTCGACAATCACCACCTTTTCACGCTGCCCCACCAGCACGCCGCTGACCACGCGCAAGCGGTTGCTGCCGCCCAGCATGCCACCGGACATGCGGCGGAACAGCCAGGCCAGGCCGACAATGGCAGCCAGCACCACAGCCAGACCAAGAATGACCTGCAACAGGCTGCTGACCGGCGTGGGACTGCTGGCAGCGACCAGCGGCTGGGAAGCAAGCGTCCCGGCCTGGGCGATGGCCGAGCAGGCGGCCAGCATCATCGCAGCAGGTCTGATGGTTGTCCGCATTATTTTTGCAGGCGACGGATGCGTTCCGCCGGGGTAATGATGTCGGTCAGGCGGATACCGAACTTGTCGTTCACCACCACCACTTCGCCCTGGGCGATCAGGCAGCCATTGACCAGCACGTCCATCGGCTCGCCTGCCAGCCCGTCCAGCTCCACCACCGAACCCTGCGCCAGTTGCAGCAGGTTGCGGATGGCAATTTTGGTCCGGCCCAGCTCCACCGTCAGCTGGACCGGAATATCCAGAATCATGTCCAGGTTGCTGGGGACATTCAGCGCGGCTTCACTACTGCCCAGCTCCTGAAACAGGTTGGTAGCCGGCTGCACATTGTCGGCCTGCGCGGCATCGGTGGTTTCCTGTTCTGCCATGGCGGCAGCCCAGTCATCCATTGATACCTCTTCCTCACCCGCCCCCGGGTTCTGACCTTCTTCTAGCTGCTCAGTCATTGCTTGCTTTCTCCTGCGGGCTCGGCGAACTCGCCAGCCCCGGCCAATACCTTGTCTACCTTCAGGGCGTAACGGCCCTGCACGGTACCATAATGACACTCCAGAACCGGTATGCCGGACACATCCACCACCACGGCCTCCGGCACTTCCAGCATCACTACATCACCGTTTTTCAAATTGAGAATCTGCCCCAGGGTAACCTTGGTTTCCGCCAGGGTGGCTACCAGTTCCACCTCGGCCGCCTGTACCTGATGGGTCATCAGGCTGACCCAGCGATTGTCCACTTCCGTCCGGTCTGCCTGCATGGTGCTGGACAGCACATCGCGGATGGGTTCCACCATGGAATAAGGCAGACAGATGTGGAAGTCGCCGCCACCGGCACCCAGTTCGATATGGAAGGTCATGGCCACCACCACTTCGGTTGGCGTGGCGATGTTGGCAAACTGGGTATTCATTTCCGAACGCAGATAGACGAACTCGATGGGGTGCACCGGTTCCCAGGCTTTCTGGCATTCGGTGAACACCACTTCCAGCAAGCGCCGGATGATGCGCTGCTCGGTAGGGGTAAAGTCCCGGCCTTCCACCCGTACATGGTAACGGCCATCGCTACCGAACAGGTTATCCACGATCAGGAACACCAGATCCGGATCGAAGATCAGCAGGCCGGTACCACGCAGCGGCTTGACATGGACCAGGTTCAGGTTGGTGGGCACCACCAGGTTGCGAATGAATTCGCTGTATTTCTGTACGCGCACCGGCCCGACGGATATTTCCGCATTGCGCCGGATGAAGTTGAACAAGCCTATACGCAGGTTACGGGCGAAACGTTCGTTGATGATTTCCAGAGTTGGCATACGGCCGCGCACAATGCGCTCCTGCCGGCCAATATCATAGCCGCGGACTCCCTGTGAGTCCTGCGCGCCATCATCATCTTCGTCCTCGCCGGTGACGCCCCTGAGCAGGGCATCCACCTCTTCCTGGGACAGGATATCGTCGCCCATCGCTTTACTGCTTCTGAATGATGAAGGAAGTGAACAGTACGCTCTGAACCAGCTCTTCTTCGCCGGAATCCATCGATTCGTTGATGATCTGCTTGACCTGGGCCTTCAGCTTGACCTTGCCGTCCGGGCTGGACAATTCGGCTGCGGTCTTGGAAGACAGCAACAGGATCAGCGCACTGCGGATCTTCGGCATGTAATCGGTAAACTTCTTCTTGGCTTCTTCATCGCCAAGCTCAGCCTGCATGTCCACTTGCAGCAGGCTGCCGTCACCACCGGACAGGTTCACCACGAAGGTATCGATTTTTTCAAAGATCGGCGGACCTTCCTTCTTTTTCTTCGGTTTTTCCTTGGTCTGCTCGGTCTGGGCAGCGTCATGCGGCTTGTTCATGTTGGTGAACATCACATAGGCAAGACCACCCATGCCAGCGAGAACCAATACCAGCAGGATGACCACCACCAGCATCAGCTTGTTGCCACCCCCTGCTTTTTTCTCGCCCTTGTCCGCCTTGTCCGCTTTTTTGTCTTCTGCCATGGGTATTCAGTCCGTCGGTTAGGTTTATAAGGAAAGCTTAAGCCATTTCCTTATTTTATTTTCCAGATTTCCGCACGAACTGAACAGAGCCCCCTTGTGAGCCATATCAAGCAAAGATACTGAGTATCCCGCGTGCGGACGTGATGGCAGCCAGAGTATCGTCCTCATCATTGCCAGCGGCATTCTGGCGGCGGCCATTCTGGTTTTGATTGAATTGCTGTTGCCGATTCCCGGATTGTCCGCTGGAAACCTGTGCATCGGCAAGAGCTATACCACTGGAAGCCATCATGGAAACCAGTTTGGGCATGTTGTTTTCCAGAATTTCACGCGTTGCCGGCACTGCCGAGGTGAACAGTACCTGCGCCTGGTCGTTGCCATTCATCTTGAGCGTCACCTCCACCGGCCCCAGTTGCGGCGGATTGACCTGGATGGTGGCCTTGTCCATTTTCATGCTGACCATGGACATTACCTGATCGCCCAGCGCCTTGGACCAGTTCGGATCGGTCATCGGCTGGGAAATGGTCAGGGTCTTGGTCTGGCTGACTTGCTGCACCTGCTGATTATTCTGATTCGCGGCCTGACTGGCGGCCAGCTGATCGGCAGACGGCGGCAAGAATTGCAGTGCTGCGGCATCCTTGCCCGGCAATTCTTGCGCTTGCAGGCCATTGGCGTGCTTGCTTGCCGCCGCTGTTGGCAGGGCCGCTTCCAGTGCGATGTCCTTCACCATGCTGTTGCTGATGTCGGTGGCCGTGGTGCTGACCTGCGGCTTGTCTTGTACTGGCGTGGTGGGCAAGCCGGCCTGCAACATGGGCATGGCTGCCAGCAGCATATTGGCGGAATTATCGGTGGCAGCCGTGTCGTCCTTGGCGGTGGAATCCTTGTCCTGACTGGATTTCCCGTTGCCGCCACTACCATCTCCCTGGCCTGGAAGTACAGGATTGAGACTGACCAATTGCGCGCCGAGCAAGCTGGCAAACAGGCCGCCTGCATCTTGCGTGGCGGTGTCGGCATTGCTGCTGGGCATGATTGCCTTGGCATTGCTCGCCGGAACTACAGTAATTGTCATGGCCTAAACCCCCTGAAGAGATGGAGGCTAAGCAGCAATTTACATGCCAGGGAGATTCACCCTGCCAGTAAAGGCAGACATCGGCTCACATAATTAATGCGAATCATTATCCTTTGCATTACAATCCGCACTTCACCCAGTTGCGGTCCACCCTTACCGCACTGCTTTGCCTGTTGAACAATGCAAGGAGTATCAGCCCGATGTCCCGTCCATTTGCACGCATCACCACCGCCCTGCTACTGTCCAGTCTGTTTGCCGCCACCGCACATGCCGCCCCCAGTGCCGAAGGCATCGTGGTGTACAACGCCCAGCATGAGAGCCTGACCAAATCCTGGGTAGAAGGCTTTACCAAGGAAACCGGCATCAAGGTTACCGTGCGCAATGGCAGTGACAGTGAAATGGGCAACCAGATCGTGCAGGAAGGCGCGGCCTCGCCGGCAGATGTATTCCTGACCGAAAACTCCCCGGCCATGGTGCTGGTGGATAATGCCAAGCTGCTGGCCCCGCTGTCCCCGGCCACCACCGCTCAGGTAGACCCGGCCTTCCGCCCCGCTCATGGCCGCTGGGTAGGCATTGCCGCCCGCTCCACCGTTTTTGTCTACAACAAGAACCGCCTGACCCCGAAAGAGCTGCCCAAGTCCATGCTGGACCTGGCCAAACCGGAATGGAAAGGCCGCTGGGGCGCTGCACCGGCCGGTGCCGACTTCCAGGCGATTGTGAGTGCCTTGCTGGAACAAAAGGGTGAAGCCGCCACGCTGGCCTGGCTGAAAGCCATGAAAACCAACGCCCAACCCTACAAGGGCAACAGCGTGGTGATGAAAGCGGTGAATGCCAGCCAGATCGACGGCGGGGTGATTTATCACTATTACTACTTCGGCGATCAGAACAAGACCGGCGAAAACAGCAAGAACACCGCCCTGCACTACTTCAAGCAGCAAGACCCGGGTGCGTTTGTCAGCATCTCCGGCGGTGCGGTGCTGGCTTCCAGCAAGCACAAGGAAGAGGCCCAGGCCTTCCTGAAGTGGGTGACCGGCAAGGGTGGCCAGAACATCCTGCGCACCGAAAATTCGTTTGAATATGCAGTCGGCCAGGGCGCGCAGTCCAATCCCAAGCTGGTTCCGCTGAAGGATCTGGACGCACCCAGGATCGACGCTTCCCGCCTGAACAGCCGCAAGACGGTAGAACTGATGACACAGGCAGGTTTGCTGTAAACACATGACGACATCGTCTTCCCGTACTGCACAGGGCGGATTGGCCGCCCATGACAGCCCGACCAGCACGGCAGGACTGCGTCGGCCGGGGCGGCAAGTGCCGCTCTGGCTGCAAGGCAGCTCCTTGCTGGTTTCACTGCTGGCCTTGCTGCCGGTGGTGTTCATTGTGGCCATTTCCATCCAGACCGGCTGGAGCACCGTCGTACAACTGGTGTTCCGGCCACGGGTGGCCGAACTGCTGTTCAATACCAGTTTGCTGGTAGTACTGACCGTGCCGCTGTGCACGCTGCTGGGCGTCAGCCTGGCCTGGCTGACCGAGCGCA
>NZ_LNQV01000081.1 GCF_001515305.1 Aquitalea pelogenes | reverse complement strand
CCCTGCGCCCGGCCCTGTATGCGTTCCACGCCGCCATGCAGCAGGCGGGTGGCCGGTCCCAGTGCCGCCACCAGCGGGCCCAGCGCCGGGTCCTGCCCGCTGACGCCATCCAGCCGTACATCCAGCAGCAGTTCCGACTGCGCACTGGCCGGTTCCGCCACAATGCGCCCGGCCACATCGGTCGGCAGTTCATGAATCAGCGAGGCCAGCAAGGCGCGGGTGGCATCAGCCTGCGGCGCACCAAACACCTGCCATACCCGCCCCAGCTCCACCACCTTGCCTGCTTCCAGCACGGCCACGCGGTCGCACACTTCGCGGATGACGGCCATTTCGTGGGTAATCAGCACCACGGTGACCTTGAGTTGACGGTTGATATCGCGCAGCAGTGCCAGAATGGACTGGGTGGTTTCCGGGTCCAGTGCCGAGGTGGCTTCGTCGCACAGCAGCAATTCCGGCTGATGCACCAGCGCGCGGGCAATGCCCACCCGCTGCTTCTGACCGCCGGACAAGCGGGACGGATAGACATCGCGCTTGCCCTCCAGCCCCACCAGTTGCAGCAGGCTGTCGACGCGGGCGTCAATCTCGGCCTGCGGCAGCCCGGCTATCTTCAAGGGCAGGCCGATGTTCTGTGCCACCGTGCGCGAGGACAGCAGGTTGAAATGCTGGAAAATCATGCCGATGCCGCGCCGCGCCTGCGCCAGCTGGGCTTCGTTCAGGCCGGACAAATCCTTGCCCGCCACCAGCACCTGGCCGCTGCCGGGTGACTCCAGCCGGTTGATGGTACGCAGCAAGGTGGACTTGCCCGCGCCGCTGCGCCCGATGATGCCGAAGATTTCGCCACGCTGGATGTCAAAGCTCACATCCTGCAAGGCCTGTACGCTGCGCCCGCCAGCCTGGAACTGACGCCCCACCTGCCGGAAGCTCACCAGCGCCTCTCCGGCGGGTTCCACCTCGCGCTGCCACAAGGCCGGGCCTTGTTCTACCTCTGGCCGGATTGCCTCTGCCAATGCATTCATGCGCCTCTCCCTCACAGCCAGGCCGGGGCGTACAACTTGCCGAACACCTTGTCCAGCGAGGCACGCACCTGCTTTGATTGCTGATAGATGGCAATGAAGCGGCGGATTTGCGCATTGTTCACATCCTGTTTGCGCACCACCCATTGCAGGGCGTAAATCTTGTTTTCCAGCCCGTCAAACAGCAAGGCATTGTCCGGGTTGTCGCCCGCCAGCTTGAGGAAGGACGGATAGCCTTGCGCCAGATCCACATCATCCAGCGAGCGCGCCAGTTGCGAAGCTTCCAGCTGCACGATCTGCAGCTTGCGCGGATTGGCCACGATGTCCTGGATGGTGGCCTTGTAACCCAGGCCAGGCTTGAGCTTGATCAGCCCGGCTTTTTCCAGCAGCAGCAAGCCACGGCCGCCATTCACCGGGTCGCCGGCAATGGCCACCTTGCCTCCCACCGGAATCTGGGCAAAGGATTTCCATTTGTGCGAGTACAGGCCGATTTTCATGATGGTGCCGGGGGCAATCGGCACAAAGTCGTAACCGCCCTGCTTCTTGGCGTTTTCCAGAAACGGAATGTGCTGGAAATAGTTGACATCGATATCGCCGTTGGCCAGTGCGGCATTGGGCGTGTTCCAGTCGGAAAACTCCACCAGCTCCACATTCAGGCCCTGGGCCTTGGCTTCCTTCACAGCAATTTGCAGCGATTCGATTTGCGGCGTGGATGACACCCCCACCTTGATGCCATTGGGACCGGCCACGGCCAGCGTACTGACAGCCAGCAACAGCGTGGCCAGCACACCGCCCCAGCGTGAGAATTTGATTGTTGATGACTGCATTGCGGACTCCCTGATGGTGGCTGCCGCAAGTGGGTGGGCAGCACATTCAGGGGACAGACTAACCATCCGGCATGAATCAACAAACCAAGAAAATCGCCGTTTTATATCTTAAATTCAGATAAATACCGGCAAATGACGACAAAAGCCGCCCATGCAGAAACATGAGCGGCCAACAGCTTCATATGAGTAATCCGGTCAGACGATGGCAGCAGCCTGCTCGAATTCCAGTCGCGGCCCGCGCGGCGGCAAACCTTCCGTCACGCCATAGCCCAGGTTTACCACCAGCAAGCTGCGCCACTGGCCGTCCGGGAAGAAGGCGGCATCCACGGCAGCGGCATCAAACCCGGCCATCGGCCCGGCATCCAGCCCCAGTGCTCGGGCAGCCAGAATCAGATACGCCGCTTGCAGGCTGGCATTCAGCCGCGCATGCGGTTCCACCAGTTGCGGCAGGCCATCGTAAAAGCCCTTGGCGTCGTAGGCCGGAAACTGGGAGGGCAGATGCTGATGAAAAGCGGGATCCCAGGCCAGCACCACGGTAAGCGGCGCTGCCGCAGTCTTGTCGCGGTTGCCGGATGACAGCGCGGGCAGCAGCTTTTGCCGCGCCTCGTCGCTGTGGATGAACAGGTAACGGCCTGGCTGGCCGTTGAAGGCGGTCGGCCCCCATTTGAGCAAGTCGTACAACTGGCGAATGGTGGATTCAGCAACCGGTTTGTCCTGGAAGCGGTGATTGGAACGGGCCGCCACAAACAGCTGTTGCAATGCGGCTTCGGGCAGAATGGCGCTCATGCCTGCTCCTTACGCCAGCGTGGCAATGGACACTTCGGTGGACTTGACGAAGGCAATCACCGGCGAGCCCACTTTCAGTTGCAGCTCGCGCACCGAGCGGGTGGTAATCACCGAGGTGACAATGCCGGAGGCGGTTTCCACATCCACTTCGGACAGGACCGGTCCTTCCAGGATTTCCTTGATCACGCCCTTGAACTGGTTGCGGACATTGAGGGATTGAATGCTCATGATAGATCCTTTGCCGTTTGGTACATGGCGGACAAGACGACCGCCAGAAACAACATCAAACTAGCAGAGGTGCAGCTCATGACTAAGCAATAAAAGCTGAATTTCTTATCGGGAAAACAGCAATGCAAATTCAGCACGACTCAGCCGCCTCGCCCGTGAGTTACAACCTCGCTGGCTGGTCCTTGAAAACGTCACGGGGCTGCTCTCTTGCCGAGATGGCCAGGACTTCCAGACAGTCATTTCAACGCTTGCCGAATGCGGGTATCTGGGATGCTGGCGGGTGCTGGATGCTTCATGCTTCGGAGTCCCCACAAAACGCCGTCGCGTATTCCTTATTGCCGGTCTTCGCGAGCATCCCCCCATCGAGCTGCTGGCTGACGCCAGCCCAGTGGCAGCTGTTCCTGGCACGCCGCCAGCGCAACAATCCGGGCTCAAGCCTTTCCCTACACTACTTGCCGGACAAGCCCCCAGCCAGATCCCTATCCATGGTGCAGGCCTCATCGCTCAAGCCGACGGACGGGATTCGATGGCTGAGCGGGCCAGAGCGTCTGAGCATCATGGGCTTCGCCTTGGACTGGATGCGACCAACTTTGCAGAGGCTCAGGCTGCCGGCAACGCCGTTGTGCCGCAAGTCGTGGAATGGATCGCCCGGAAGCTGAGGGGGACTTATGTGTAGGACTGGAGGGTAAGCAGAGTGAAGGGGGCGGGCCCCCTTCTTTTTGTCTGGTCGGCATTCAAAATCACTCATCGAGAGCTTCCTGCATGGTAACTGAAGAACTACCCTCTGTTGGCACTGATCGCCTGCAAACTGGCGCAAATTGCATGTACGTATTGCCGACAGACATCCTATAGTGGCGGTTGCTGCAGCGTATTCCATGCTGTACCCATTGCAGGAGGACGCATGACCCGCAAACAAGGGTTCTCTCTCAATATCGGCTGGCGAACGCTACTCAAAGACATGGGCTTTGACCCCGTCCGTGTATTGCGCCGTGCAGGCCTGCCTGAAGATTTGCTCAATCGCGGCGAGGTCAGCATGGCAAGTGAGGCCTACTTCCGTTTCTGGCGTAGTCTGGAAGTGGAGTCGGGTGATGCCCTGTTTCCCTTGCAGATTGTCGAAATGGTGACCGCCGAGTCATTCGACCCGCCCTTGTTTGCCGCGTTATGCAGTGCCAACCTGATGCAGGCAGTACAACGCCTGGCCAAATACAAGCAGCTTTTGGCACCCATGCGGCTGGACATCGACATCGGCCGGGCTGGAGAATTGACTGTCTCGCCAGCCTGGCTGACCCCACTAGCCGATGTGCCGGATTCCTTGCAACTGGCCGAGCTTGCCTTTTTCCTACGTCTTGCCAGGCTGGCAACGCGCGAACCAATCAAAGCCCTTCGCGTGGTGCTGCCCTTTCATCTATCTTCCGCATCAGCCCTGCGCTGCCAGGCGTATTTCTCTGTCGCAGTGGAGTATGGCCAGGCCCTTGGCATTACCTTTTCCGCCGAGGATGCTTTGCGGCCATTTCTGACCGTGAACGATGGCATGTGGAAGGTCTTTGAGCCGGATTTGCGGCGAAGGCTAAGTGAGCTGGATGGCAGTGCCACTACCAGAGAGCGTGTGCATGCCTTGTTGTTGGAGATGCTGCCCAGCAATGCCGCAACCGTTGAGCTGGTAGCCGAACGATTGGCCATGAGCAAGCGCACTTTGCAACGTCGTCTGGAGGAAGAAGGCGTCAGTTTCCGCAGCGTGATCAATAGCACGCGGGAAAGTCTGGCCAGACACTACCTTGGCAGCACTGCAATGTCGGGAGGGGAAATCGCCTTTCTGCTGGGGTTTGAAGATCCCAATTCCTTCTATCGCGCATTTCAGGAATGGACGGGCCAAACCGCTGATGATGTACGACAACGGCTGCGCCAGCACTAAGCACAAGGAACATCAATGCCTACTCCTCCACGCAAAGTCATGTTGGCTGGTGCTACAGGACTGGTTGGCAGCCACCTGCTGGCCGCATTACTGGCGGACGCTTCGGTCTGTGAGGTGCATGTGTTAAGCCGGCGCGCACTACCCTGCCAGCATGCCAAATTACACCTCCATATTGTGGACTTTAATGCACTGCCAACACTGCCCCCGGTTGATGAGTTGTATCTGGCAATGGGAACAACCATCAAGGTTGCCGGCAGCAAGGCCGCCTTCCGCGCGGTGGATCTGGAGGCCAACCTGGCCGTTGCCAAGGCGGCCATGCAGGCCGGCACTACCCGGATTGGCATTGTCAGTGCAGTGGGAGCCAGCAGCAGCTCTCCGGTTTTTTATAACCGGGTCAAAGGCGAGCTGGAAGATGCACTGCGTTCGCTCGCTCTCCATGCCTTGCTCATTGCACAGCCCTCAATCTTGCTGGGTAATCGCGCAGCCTTGAAGCAGCCCTTCAGGCTGGGGGAGCGCCTTGCCATTCTGATCGCCCGCCTGATATCTCCCTTGTTGCCGGGCCGCTATCGTCCGGTAAATGCGGCCGATGTCGCGCGGGCATTGCTACAGGGTTTGCCTCTGACAACAGGTGTCGTGACGCTGTCGTCCGATACCATGGTCGATGGTATTCACGCAGCAGGAGCACACAAAGAGATGGCACAGTAATGCAGACACATCACTTTGGCACGTTTTGCTGGGTGATGGCGTGGATTGCTAGCGCCCACTGACCGGGCGCTGCGTAAAGTGGCTGATATGGCAGTGCTGTTGCTTGACGGTACTTCGCCCAATCCCACTCAAAGGAATCCAGACATGTCGGCAAAAGTAGCGTTGGTCACCGGAGCCTCATCCGGCATTGGCAAAGCCACTGCACTCAGATTGAAGGCCCTGGGCTTTACTGTTTATGCAGCAGCCCGCCGCACAGTTCGTATGCGTGCGCTGGAAAGTGCCGGCATTCATGTCCTTTCCATGGATGTCACCGACGACGCCTCCATGTCTCAGGGCGTTGCAGAAATCATTGCCCGCTCAGGCCGGATTGATGTTCTTGTCAATAATGCCGGCTACGGCTCTTACGGCTCGGTAGAAGAAGTGCCGCTATCCGAAGCCAGAGCACAATTTGACGTCAATGTTTTTGGTGCCGTGCGTCTGACGCAGTTGGCGCTGCCCCATATGCGCGGGCAACATGCAGGCACCATCGTCAACATCACCTCCATGGGCGGCAAAATACATACTCCGCTGGGTGCCTGGTATCACGGCACCAAGTTTGCACTGGAAGCCATCAGCGACTGCCTGCGCATGGAAGTCGAGCCTTTCGGAATTAATGTTGTCGTTATCGAACCGGGTGGCATCAAGACCGAATGGGCCGACATTGCAGCCCAAAAACTGCGCGAGATGTCTGGTGAAGGCGCGTATGCAAGCCAGGCGCACGCCATGGCCGAGTCCATGGTTGGCGATGCCAGCCGTAAACGCCAATCCTCGCCAGAACTGATTGCCGATACCATTGCCAAGGCTGTCACTGCTCATCGTCCCAAAACCCGCTATGCAGTCGGTTTTGGGGCCAAGCCAATGATTTTTCTGCGGCGTTTGCTTTCAGATCGTGCGTTTGATGGTTTCATGCGCATGGCTACGAGTATGCCGAAAATACGTTGACCAATTTTGTTAATGCACCCTGCCCTCATGCAGGGTGTTTTCATTTTTATGTAGCGGTAGAGTGCGCAGTAGCAAGACTTGATGTGGGGGGGTAGTTATTTTGTCACCGGTATTTGATCGGCGATGAAGCGACGAAAGCCAATAACCACGCGGCGATCAGCATGGCGGGAGCATCCAGCTTGTCGTGCAGGAAAATGCGTAAAAACAGCTGCAGATTGATTGATCTTGCAGTGTTTTTGACACCGGACTGAATGGTTTGTGGTTCAGGATAGGTGGCCGGATAGCATTCATCATTGGCAGCCTGGTACATCACAGGTGCCGGTTGGAGGTAGCGCGGGCCAGTCGGTTTGGGCAAGTCGAGCGCATCATTTAATAGCCGCCTGAGGCGCTCGACATCCGTATCTCCGGCATGATGGGCTGAACCTCGCAGATGGACAGGCCGTTAGACTAGTGTCCACCTGTCCTTTTGGAAACTGTCGAAAAGTAGAGTCAGGCCACCAGTGCGTCCAGGGCCTGGGTCATGGTTTCACGACTGCCGCCCCTGGCAATGTAGTCATACAAAAAGGCCACCACCTGGCCACGCTGGTCCGGACGCAGCTTCAGGCCACGTTCTTGCAGGATGGACTCCAGCACCGATTCCACCATCTGCAACATGGCAACGTCCACGGCAGCGGGTGCCGCACCCTGCGTTGCTGACAACTGCCTGGCGGCTGCCACCAACGGCTCCACCTGATACTGCTCTGGCAGCCGATACACGCGGCGCTCCCCTCCCCGCCCGGTCACTGTCTCGCTATACCACTGCTCTCGATCGGCCCGCGCAATGATGGCCGGTTTGCTCGTCGGCAAACCGGGAATCCGCAAATCGGCAATCTCACTGGCTGATAACAAATCCCGCACCTAACACTTACCCCACTTAACCGTTAAGCACGGCCTGACAGTTACCGCATCAGGCGCGCACAAAATTAGCCAACAAAGGCAGCGGTTTAGATGAATAGTGACGCAGCAGTCATAAAGTACAGAAACGATAAGTGTTAATCACTTAACACATTGACCGTTATTTTCTTAACACTTAACGTGTTCACACCTGATCACCGCAAAGGATTAAGGCATGAACACATCTGCTGCCGTCAAAAAAACCGCACCGGACTGGCACCGTGCGGACATCGTAGCGGCCCTGCACAAACAGGGCTGGCCCCTGCGCAAGTTATCGCGGGAAATCGGCCTGAGCGCCGGTGCGCTCAACAATGCCCTGGACCGTCCCTGGCCCAAGGCAGAGCGCATCATCGCTGCCACCATCGGCCAGCCACCAGAAGTGATCTGGCCCAGCCGCTACGCAAAACGCCATTCTAAACCGGTTTTGCCTCCCCTTGTTTCCGCCATGGTACTGGCCGACCCCGCCAGCGCCCTGTCCTGAATGAATGGTAAGCACGCATCCGCCAGCGCGCCACCACCACGATTCCCGCACAGAGGAAACCCACGGTGAGAAAACCCAACTGGAAACATCGCTACGCCAGCAATCTGGATGAAGCCATCGAACTGTGCGCCGAACACGCCGCCGACAAGCTGCGCCGTCCGGCCAAAGTCATGGCCGACCTGATGGGCGTGGAACTCAAGACCTACTACCGCTGGCTGGCCGAATCCTCCATGCCGCTTAACCGCCTGCGTCAGTTTGAAGCCTTCACCGGTGCCAGCTACATCAGCGACTACCTGTGCCTGGCCCATGGAGACAAGGTCGTCATCCGCATTGCCAGCGGTAAAAAGGCCGACCACACCGACCTGGCCGATCTGCACGCCAGCTTTGCCGACGCCATGTCCCTGCTGGTGCGCTTTTACCAGCACGGCGAATCGCTGGACGAAACCGTGGACGCTCTCACCGGCATCCTGTCCCGGCTGGCCTACCAGCGTGAAAACATCAGCAAGAGCAGCGAACCGGAACTGGCCCTGTTCGGGAGCCAAACATGACGTCCCGGCAGTACAGCGCCACCGAGCTGCTGGCCCTCAAACTGCCGGTACTGCCCGGCAGCAAGGTCGCCCTGCTCGCCCGTGCCGACAAGGAACACTGGCCTTATCAGGAAAGCCGTGGCCGCGGCGGCAAGCGCAGGCTCTACACCCCGCCAGCCTATGTGATGGACGCCATGCGTCAGGCACAGGCTGGCAGCCTGATCAACAGCGAACCCGCGCCGCCCCCGGCACCCCTGCCTGCCGCAGCGCAAAACACGGCCCAAACCCTCTGCGCCGATGCCCGTCTTGGCGTGCTACAGGTCTTGCAATCGCTGATGCAGCGCACCGGTTACCCGATGAAAAAAGCCGCCGCCCTGCTGCTGGACATGGCCCGGCTGGGCAACGCCAGCGAACAGCTGCAAGCCATGCTGAAACTGGCGCGTGACGAGCGTGGCCGGTCCAGTGTGGACGGTTTGCCCAGCGTGCGCAGCCTTCTGCGGCTTGCCGAATACCAGCAGCAAGGCCGGTTGGCACCTGTCCAGCGCCAGCCGCAGCTGACCGTTCCGCCGTGGGCCACCAGCTTCATGCGCCACTATCAGCGCCCGGAAAAACCCACGCTGGAACACGCCTACCGCCAGTTTGCCGCGCAGTGGAAAGCCGAACAGGGCCAGGCTGATCTGCCCAGCGTGTGGCAGGTACGGCGCTTTGTCAGCAAGGTGGGCGAAATCAGCCGCCACAGCGGCCGCATGGGCGAGCGCGAGCTCAAAACCCTCAAGCCCTTCATCCGCCGCAGCTTTGCCGACCTGCAACCGGGCGACATCTACAGCGCCGATGGCCACACCTTCGACGCCGAAGTGCAGCACCCACTGCACGGCCGCCCCTTCCGCCCGGAAATCACCACTCTGGTGGATATCGCCACCCGCAAGGCCGTGGGCTGGTCGGTGGGACTGGCAGAAAGCGCGCTGGTGGTGCTGGACGCGCTGCGCGATGCCTGCCTCAAACACGGCATCCCGGCGGTGTTTTATGTCGATAACGGCAGCGGCTACAAAAACCAGATGATGCTGGACACCGCCACCGGCTTCATGGCCCGGCTGGGTATCGAGATGATCAACAGCCTGCCCTACAACTCCCAGGCACGCGGGTGATAGAACGGCTGCACCATACCATCTGGGTCACGCGCTGCGCGATGCCTGCCTCAAACACGGCATCCCGGCGGTGTTTTATGTCGATAACGGCAGCGGCTACAAAACCAGATGATGCTGGACACCGCCACCGGCTTCATGGCCCGGCTGGGTATCGAGATGATCAACAGCCTGCCCTACAACTCCCAGGCACGCGGGTGAT
>NZ_LNQV01000080.1 GCF_001515305.1 Aquitalea pelogenes | reverse complement strand
GGCGCAATGTGATGCTGGGCTGCCTGCTGCTGGCCTCAATGGCGGTGATGCCGCTGCAATACCTGCAGTCGATTCCCTGCTGGATGCTGGCGCGCTTTCTGTTTGGTGCTGCCATGGCACCCTTGTTCGTGCTGGGCGAAAGCTGGATCAACACCCTGGCTGGCGACCATGCGCGTGGCCGCATCGTCGCCATCTATTCCACCTGCTTTACCGCCTGCCAGGTGCTGGGACCGATGCTGACCGACTTGCTGGCCCGCTGGCCTGATCAGGCATTTCTCCTGTGTGGCGCGCTGTTTTTGCTGGGGATTCCGGGCATCATGCTGGCCCGGCCGGAAGCACGTGACGGCAGTCATCCGCAACATCCGGCGTCCACCACCGACGACAAGGCCAGCGACACCGGCTGGCTGGGCATTGTGCAAACTGCGCCTGCCATTTTGCTGGGCACGGCGTTTTTTGCCTCTTTCGATACCGTGATGCTCAGCTTCCTGCCGCTGGTGGCGATGGAAGGCGGCATGAGCCAGAGCCGCGCGCTGGCATCCGCCTCCATCCTGCTGGCAGGCGATGCCACCTTGCAGTTTGGCATCGGCTGGCTGGCCGACCACCTTGGCCGTCGCCGGGTACACCTGCTGTGCGGGGTGCTGGTGTGCCTGCTGCTGCCCTTGCTGCCATGGATGATGCAGCGGCCGCTGCTGTGGGAGGCTTATCTGTTTGTGCTGGGCGCGTGTGCCGGTGCCATCTATACCTTATCCATGGTGGCCAGCGGCGAACTGTTCAGCGGTGCCGCCCTGCTGCGTGTTTCCGGGCTGATTTCACTGAGCTGGAATGCATCCAGCAGCCTGGGCCCGGCTGCCACCGGCCTAGTGATGCAGCATGCCGGCGGCAGCTGGATGGTGGCCGTGTTGTGGGCCATTGCCCTGCTGTTTGTGCTGAGCGGCTGGCGGCAGCGGCGCGACACTGAGCGCTTGCCAATGCACTGACTTTTTCGTCAGGCTGCACTTTTTATTGGCTATTGACGGAAATCACCATGCAGCCAGCCAGACCAGTACCGCGGATACGCGCCCTGATTGCCCGCGAATGGCAGCAATTACGCAGTTTTCAAGCCAGCGACCGGCCATGGCAGATGCCGCTGACCGCCGCGCTGGCCACCGGCCTGCCGCTGTTGATTGCCGCCTGGACCGGCCACCTGGCCTTGGGCCTGCTGTCATCCCTGGGCGGCATGGCCTTTCTCTACCTGCCGGCCACGCCCATGCACCATCGCATGGTCACCATCATGGCCTGCAGCTTCGGTCTGATCGCCAGTTTCACGCTGGGCCTCCTCAGCCAGTTGCTGCCGCTGGCCACGGCCCCGGTGCTGGCTGTCATCACCATTCTGGTGACGATGATCTGCCGCTTTTACCGCCTGCCACCACCGGGCAGTTATTTCTTCGTGATGCTGGCTGCCCTTGCCGCCTACACCCCGGTACCCGTGCTGGAGATACCGCTGCGGGTTGGTCTGGTAGCCATGGGCAGCCTGCTGGCCTGCGTGCTGGCCTTCGGCTATAGCCTGCATGTGCTGCGCTGGCGCACGCCCAAACCGGTCCAGCCCTTGCCTGCGCCGGATTTCGACTTCGTGGTGATGGATGCGCTGATCATCGGCCTGACGGTTTTCCTGTCGCTGCTGCTGGCCGAATGGCTGCAACTGCAACGGCCCTACTGGGTGCCGGTGAGCTGCCTGGCCGTGCTGCAAGGAGCCAGCCTGCGTGCGGTATGGAACCGCCAGTTGCAGCGGCTGCTGGGGACGGCACTGGGACTGTTGCTTACCTGGGGTGTATTCAGCCTGCCGCTGAACGCCTGGACGGTGTCGCTACTGGTCATGCTGCTGAGTGTGGTGGTGGAGACGCTGGTGGTGCGCCACTACGGCATGGCGGCAGTGTTCATCACGCCGATGGCGATATTGCTGGCCGAGGCGGCTCATCTGGGCCACGGGTCGGCCTTTGCCCTGATCGAGGCGCGCTTCTACGACACCCTGGCTGGTGGCCTGGTGGGCCTGCTGGGTGGACTGGCCCTGCACCTGCCGGCCTTGCGTCAGGGCATCAGCCGCCTGATCCTCCGCTTGCTGCCGGTGAAAGACAGCAACTGAGTCAGCCTTGCTGTTCCTGATGGCCCTGCGCGTCGGCATCCGCTTGCAAGCGGCTGCGGACAAAGTCGATGTGGCCGCGCAGCTCGTACAGCAAATCACCAAAGGCCGCCGGCACCACGATCTTGCTGACGGTGGCATCCACATGGGCCAGCCGGCGCAGCAATTCCTCCTGCTTGCCCGGCACGGTACGCTGTGCCACCGCCTCGCGCTCGATATCGAACAACACCCGATACCAGCGGTTGATGCCGGACTGGATGCGCCAGCGGTAAATGGCCGGGGCCACCTTGAGGGCGGGAATCAGCAACAGCACCAGAGGCAGGATGACCGCCAGGGCGCGGGCCACCAGCCCGGCCAGCCAGAAGGGGAAGGTACGGTACAGCAGGCTCTTGCCGGAGGCGTAATAGCGCTGGGCATCCGGGCTGAGGCGGATTTCATGCTCGGCCAGCACCGGAAACTCCCCCGCCTTCTTGAACAGGCCGGGTTTGCCATGCACTTCGCGGGCGGCTTCCAGCAGCAGGTCGGACAAGGCCGGATGCAGGCCCTCACGGGCGATCAGCTCCACGGTGGGGCCAATCAGCTGGGTATCGGCTTCGGGAATATCCTTACCCAGATCCAGCCCGCCGCGCGGCAAAGTCAGTTTGTTCAGATAGCTGACCCGGCGTGCATAGGCGTCCGCCTGGGCAAAATGGAAAAGATGAATGTCCGGCGTGTGCAGCAGTTGGCGCAACAGGTCGGTGGAGGTGGAATCCCCCATCACGAACAGCGCATCCACCTGATTGTCCAGCAAGGCCTTCACCGCATTGCCCGCCACGGTATCCAGCAGCACCGTGCCGTCACCGGGGGTGATGCCGTTGAGCTTGAGCAAGGCCAGCGCCAGATTGTGCGTGCCGCTGCCCGCCTCGCCGATTTCCAGCCGCTGGCCCTTGAAACCGGACAATAGCGGCCGAGTTGCCCCGCGATAGAACACCATCAGCGGCTGATAGGAAATGCTGCCCAGCGACATCAGGCCCTTGGCGTCGACATTGGCTGCCTCCCCGCCCAGTACAAAACCCACATCCACCGTCTGACGTGCATCCAGCAAGCGATGCAGATTATCCAGCGAGCCATCGGAAGGCAGAATCTTCACCTTCACCCCCTCGCGCGCCAGGATTTGCTGATAGCGCAGCGCCGTCTTCTGGAACACGCTGCCCGGCGGACCGCTGGTAATGGTCAGGGTGGTGGGAGCGGCAGAGTTGGTCAGCCACAGCCCCAGCAACATCAGCAATACACCGCCCAGCATGATGGACGACATGGACAGCACCAGGCCGCGGCCAAACAGGGCGGTCAGCCTGCCGGACAGGCGCTTGAACAACTGGCGGGGAGAAAGCACGGTACCACTCCTGGGCAAAATACGGCCGGACAGCACAAGCGGGCCAATCTAGCACAGCCACATGGCATGCGCGAATCCGCCCGGCGGCAAACACGCTATCATCAGGCTTGACTTAGAGTGCACTCGAAGCTTCAGGCTGAACCCCATGACTACACTGACCATCCGGCAAATGGCACACGCCAGCGGGCTATCCGCCCATACCTTGCGCTATTACGAGGACATCGGGCTGATAGACCCGGTACGCCGCAGCGCCAGCGGCCACCGCTGCTACAGCGAGCACGATCAGCGCTGGATTGCCTTTCTGCTGCGTTTGCGTGCCACCGGCATGTCGATACAGGACATGCTGGCCTATGCCACGCTGCGCCGGGACGGACAGCAACTGGACAGTGTGGTCCGGCGTCAGCAGATGCTGCAACAGCATGTGCTGACATTGGAAAACCGGCTGGCGGCATTGCAAGACAATCTGAGCGTGATGCGCGACAAGGTGGTCTTCTACACCGAACTTGCCAGCACCTTGCAAGCAGACGCACAGCCGGACAGCACAGGAGCAGCACATGACCCAATCACATTATCAACAAGGCTGGAACCGCCTGCGTGAAGTCGACGCAGAGGCAGGCGAACGCGTGATTGCCAGCTTGCAGGACATCAGCCCGGACCTGGGGCGTTACATCATCGAATTCGGCTTTGGCGAGGTGTATTGCCGCCCCGGCCTCAGCCTGCAGCAGCGCGAGCTGGCCACCATTGCCGCGCTGACGGCACTGGGCAATGCCACACCGCAGCTGAAGGTGCATATTGCCGCCGGACTCAATGTCGGCCTCAGCCAGCAGGAAATCCACGAAACCATCCTGCAGATGGCGGTGTATGCCGGTTTTCCGGCCGCGCTCAACGGCATGTTTGCGGCAAAGGAGGTGTTTGCCGAACATGACGGCTTGTGATTAACAGTTTCGGGCCAAGTGCGGCTGACAAACGCTGAGCAAACCGCGTAGCGAAGCCTGCCGCGGGGGGTGTTAGCGGACCTTAAGCATGCCCGCGCCCCAGCGCCATGGCGGCGGCGGAGGTGCGGGTTTCCACCCCCAGCTTGGCAAACACATGCTCCAGATGCTTGTTAACCGTGCGCGGGCTCATGCCAAGGATGTCGGCAATGTCACGGTTGGTCTTGCCCAGGCTCAGCCAGTGCAGCACCTCGGCCTCGCGCTGGGTCAGGCGGAAGGCCGCAATCAGCGCAGCCAGCGTGGCTTGCAGCCCTTCTTCGCGCAGCACCACCAGCCATTCCGGCTCGCCGGGAGTCAGATGAAAGCTGGCCAGCAGCTTCTGCCCTGCCTCGCCCGGCCATTGACCGGGCAACTCTTCTCCTTGCAGCCTGGCCTGCCGGGCAAGTCTGGCCCAGCGCCACAGTGACTCCGGGGCCTGTTGATCCTCGACACCGAAATAGCGTTGCAATAACTGCCGGGCCAGCGCGGTTTGCCATACCAGCCGTCCGCTTTCCGGGTTCAGAGCCAGGGTGGCCTGACCAAAGGCATCAAGCGCGCTGCTGGCCTGCTGCATCTGGCGGGCATTGGCGGTGTGGGCGGCAATGCGTGCCAGCACTTCCGGCGGGCGCAGTGGTTTGGTGACATAGTCGGCCCCGCCGGCGGCAAAGGCCGCCACCACGTGTTCGCTATCGGTTAGGCCGGTCATGAACACGATGGGAATGGCGCGGGTGACAAAATCCTGCTTCAGGCGACGCGCCACTTCAAAGCCGTCCATGCCCGGCATCACCGCATCCAGCAGGATCACATCCGGCAGGCTCAGCCTGGCCCGCTGCAAGGCGGCTTCGCCATGGGTGGCCACCAGCACGGTATGGCCTGCTGCATCCAGCGCATCGTGCAGCATTTGCAGGTTGTCCGGCATGTCATCCACGATCAGCACCAGCGCGCTGCGGTTGGCCGCCTGTTCCATCAATCTTGCTCCATCAATCTGTTTCATCCTGGTACTGCAACAAGCTGCGCAGTGCATCAAAGCGGAAGGCGTCCACCAGGCTCTGGGCACGGCGCAGGAATTCGCCATGCTCGGTCGCCTGTCCGGACAAGGTCTGCAAGGCCGCTTTTACTCCCTTGGGGTAACCCAGCTCCAGCGCCTCGCGCAGCGGGTGCAGCAAGGCGGCATCCGGCAGGGTAAGGCTGGCGGCACTGGCATGCAGGCCTTGCAACACGGTGTCTGGCATGGGCTGGCTGTCGGTCTGCCATTCCAGCTGCAAGTGCCTTCCCAGCCAGTCCAGAATGTCATCGATGCGGATGGGCTTGACGAAGAAATCTGCCGGCAGAATGCCGACATCGTTGTCCTGCCCCTTTTCAAAGGCATTGGCCGAGATGATGGCCAGGGCGGCGGCATCTGCCATGCCTGCCTGCACCTGACGAATGGCGCGCAAGGTCTGCCAGCCATCCATGCCGGGCATGGCCAGGTCCATGAACACCGCATGCGGGCGGAAGGCGGGCAGCAGCGCCAGACAGTCCTCCCCGTTGCTGGCCTCGGCCAGCTCAAAGCCCAGCGCTTGCAGCATGTGGCGCAGCATGGCGCGGTCCACCGCCTCGTTGTCCACCAGCAGCACACGGCGGCGTGGCCCCAGATAACCGGTACGCTGCTGGCGTGGCAGGGCCTGTTCGGCTTGCTGGCCGTGCAGGGCCGGCAGGAACAGCCGCACGGTAAACAGCGCGCCCTGCCCCGGCGTGCTGTCCAGGCGGATTTCCCCGCCCATCAGGTCGGTCAGCATCTTGCTGATGGTCAGGCCCAGCCCGCTGCCGCCCTGCTGCGACTGGCGGCCGCGCTCGAAAGGCTCGAACAGCCGTGGCTGATCGGCCTCGGCAATGCCCGGGCCGGTGTCGCGAATGGTAAAGGTGGCCATTTCGCGCTGGTAGCGCAGCCCCAGGCTGACCTCGCCGCGCTCGGTGAACTTGACGGCATTGCCCAGCAGATTGATCAGGATTTGCCGCAGTCGCTTTTCATCCGCCCGCACCACCGTTGGCAGTTCGCCTTGCGGAACAAAGCTGAAATCCAGCCCCTTTTGCTGCGCCTGCAGGCTGAACATGGCCACCAGCTGGCGCATGAAGGCGGTGAAGTCCAGCGGGCGCATGTCCAGCGTCAGCTTGCCGCTTTCAATGCGGGCGATGTCCATGGTGCCTTCAATCACCGACAGCAGGTGGTCGCCACTCCTGCGCACCACCTCCACCGACTGGCGCGCCGCAGGCGGCAGGCTGGCATCGGCATGCAGGATTTGCGCATAGCCCAGAATGCTGTTGAGCGGGGTGCGCAGCTCGTGGCTGATGGTGGTGACATAGCGGCTCTTGGCCTGATTGGCTTGCTCTGCCGCCTCACGCGCTTGTTGCAATAGCTGGTCGGTCTGGCGGTGCAGGTCGATCTCGCGTTGCAGCAGGCCGGTCTGGCGGCGCGATTCCTCCTGCGCCACCTGCCGGCTGTTATGGGTCAGCACCATCCACCAGGCCAGCACGCTGCTGGCCAGCAGCAAGACGGCAAACAGGCGGAACAACAAGCCGCCCAGCCCGGCTACCGCGCCTTCCTGCACGGCGATGAAGTACAAGAGGCCCAGCAACAGCAGCCAGAAGGTGCTGATATCGGCCATCAGCAACAGGTAATGCCCCAGCCCGCGTTGCAGATAGGGCTGCAAGCTCCGTGGCAGCAGCCGCTGCAACAAGCCCTGCCATTGTGCCGCCAGCGTGGCCTGCGGCTTGCACAAATCACCGCAGCGTACGTCCAGCGTGCAGCACAGCGAGCAGATATGCCCCTGATACGCCGGGCAAACCACGATGTCCTCGGCTTCATACTCGCGCTGGCACAGCACGCAGCGGTGATGGGCATGCGCACTGGCCGAGGGGCGCGCGCCAGGTAGTAACGCCCGCCACTGAGCCAGGCAAACAAGGGCGAGAGCAGCAGCGCCGCACACATGGCCACCAGCGGGGACAGCGCCTGTGCCACCTCGCCCAAGGCCCCCAGATGGGCGGCCACCGCCAGCAGGGACGCCAGCGTCATCGTGCCCAGCCCCACCGGATTGATGTCGAACAGATAGGCCCGGCGGAACTCGATGCCGTGCGGACTCAGGCCCAGCGGCTTGTTGATCAGCAAATCCGCCACCACGGTCATGATCCAGGAAATGGCGATATTGCTGTACAGCGCCAGCACCTGACCCAGTGCCTGGAATACCTCCAGCTCCATCAGCAACAGGGCAATCACGGTATTGAACACCACCCACACCACCCGCCCCGGATGGCTGTGGGTGAGGCGGGAAAAGAAATTGGACCACGCCAGGCTGCCGGCATAGGCGTTGGTGACGTTGATTTTCAGTTGGGAGACGATGACAAACAGCGTGGTGGCGGCAATCGCCAGCTTGCCGTCGCTGAACACGTGGGAATAGGCAATCAGATACATCTGGTTCGGGTCCACCGCCTTGGCCAGCGGCACCGCATTACGCAGGGCCAGCCAGGCCAGCAGTGCGCCACCCAGCATCTTGGCCACCCCCGGCAATACCCAGCCCGGCCCGCCCAGCAGGCAGGCCAGCCACCAGCTGCGGGCATTGCCGGCAGTGCGCGGCGGCATGAAGCGCAGGTAGTCGGCCTGCTCGCCCATCTGGGTGATCAGCGCAATGCCCACGGCAAAGGCCGCACCAAAACTGCGCAAATCAAACTGCATGCCTGTGCCCTGCGCACCAGGGTAATGCCACAGGCCTTGCAGGGCTTCGGGTTCCTGCCACAGCAAACAGGCATAGGGCAATACCAGCAGCAACAGCCACAGGGGTTGGGTCCAGCTTTGCAGGCGGCTGATAGCCGTGACGCCGTGGGTAACCAGCGGCAGCACCAGCAAGGCACACAGCAGGTAACCGGCCACCGGCGGAATACCGAAACCCAGCTCCAGCGCATAGGCCATGATGGCCGCTTCCAGTGCAAAGAAAATGAAGGTGAAGGAAGCGTAAATCAGCGAAGTGACGGTAGAGCCGATATAACCGAAACCCGCGCCGCGGGTTAGCAGATCCATGTCCACCCCGTAGCGGGCGGCATAAACGGAAATGGGCAGCCCGGCCAGCAGAATCACCAGCCCGGTCAGCAGAATGGCGAGAAAGGCATTGAAAAACCCGGCTTGCACCAGCATGGTGGCGCCCACGGCTTCCAGCACCAGAAAAGACGCAGCCCCGCCCAGCGCAGTATTGGCCACCCGCCACAGCGACCACTGGCGGAAACGGCGCGGGGTAAAACGCAGGGCGTAGTCTTCCAGCGATTCACGCGCCACCCAGCTGTTGTAGTCACGACGCAGCTGGATGACTTGCTGGGGCGGCGAAGGCGGTGGCTTGGACACGGTGCATTCCTGCAAGACAGATCAACTGGCCAACGCAAGAAGCCTGCCAGCCGTTCAGGCCAGCCGCAGCAGGACAACGCCCGACAACATCACCAGCGCGGCCAGCAGGCGCAGTCGCCCGGTGTGTTCGCCCAGCACCAGCCGCGCCAGCAACAAGCCGAACAGGATGGAGGTTTCCCGCAATGCCGCCACCACGGCAAGCGGTGCCTGGGTCATGGCCCACAAGGCCAGGCCATAGGAGCTGATGGTGCCCAGCCCGCCCAGCAGGCCACGCCACCAGTCGCGCCGCAAGGCCGCAGCCAGTGCTGCCGGTTGCCGCAGCGCAGCCCACAACGGCAAGGGCAAGCCGCACAGCAGGAAAATCCACAAGGTATAACTGGCTGGTGCTGCAGACAGCCGCACGCCCACGCCATCCACCAGGGTGTAGCCGGCAATCACCAGGGCATTGAGCAAGGCCAGCCCCACCCCATTACGCCGCCCACGCGGCACCGAACAGGCCATGCCCAGCAAACCGGCGCACAGCACGCCGATACCGGCCAAGGCCATGCCGCTGAGCTGTTCACCCAGCAGCACGACATTGCACAGCGCCACCAGCAAGGGCGCAGTACCGCGCATCACCGGGTATACCAGCCCCAGCTCAGCCTGGCCGTAGCTGCGGGCAATCAGCCACAGATACAGCAACTGCAACAAGACCGAAGCGGCAATACACGGCCAGCTGGCCACGGCGGGTGTCGGCAGGAATGGTAGGGTGCACAGGGCCAGCAGGCTGGCAAAGCCCGCCACCAGCACGGTGCCGAACCAGGCCGAGGTTGCGGCCTTGATCAGGGTATTCCAGCTGGCATGCAGGCAGGCTGCCAGCATCAGCAGGGCGAAAACACTGCCGCTCATGCTGGCCTCCATCTGCGGGCTGCATTTTTCATGCGCTTGTTCCGTCCGGGTCTGGCGGCAGATAGCGGGCCAGCAGATTCAGGAAGGCTGCCGCCGCAGGGGTGGGGCTGTCGTGGCTGGCCAGATACACCCGGCGCCGCGGGCCGTCGCGCACCGGCCGCGCCACCAGACCGGCAT
>NZ_LNQV01000008.1 GCF_001515305.1 Aquitalea pelogenes | reverse complement strand
GCTGCACCATCAGCCTGAGCCCGCAAGACACACCGCAAACCGGCTGGCCTGCCGCCACACTGCAACGCGCGCTGCGCCACAGCAAACGCCCGGCTGCGCGCCGCCTGCGCCTGTGGCTGGAGCGACAAGCACTGCCAGCATTGCAACAACGCCCCGATTGCTACGCCAGCTGGGAGCAGGCACTGGCCATGGCGGCGGAGGCCGGGCAACAAATCAGCCATGCCGTACTGCAGGCGGTGCTGCAACATGGGCCGGGCTGGCAGCGCAGCCACTGGCTGCTGACTCTCAATTACAGCCCGGACCACCCACGCCGCCATGCGCATGGCCGACTGGTGGAGCTGGATAGCCAGGCCTCACCGCTGCAAGCGCTGGCGCAGCGTATTGCCGGGCCGGACGGGCTGGACTGCAATCATGCCGAGCTGCTGCGGCTGGCCAGCGCCTGTTACCAGCAACTGGCCAAGCGCATGGAAAAGCAGGCGTGGCGGGTGGAGGCGCAGCAGCAACGGGGCAGGGCTGCCGCCGCTTGAGCTGTATGTGGAATGGGTTCTGTCTCTATACTGGTAGAAAAGACAGGTGATGGTGAGGGCAGGCCGTGTCTTGCCGTCGCCATTGCCTCTGCCTCATTCCGCCACTACTGAACTGCACAGCATGAATCCAAGCACAAGCAAGCAATGGCAGCAGATAGTCTGGCGCTGGTTGCAACTGGGCGTGGACCCGGCGCAAAGCGGCGCGGTGCGCAGGCGGCAGTACATCACCAATGCCGTGCCTGCCCTGGTTCTGTTGATGGTGCTGTTTTACTTTTTGCTGTTTTTCTGGCTGGGCAACTGGGCGCTGGCGTCCATCAGCCTGAAGGCGTCCGCCATTCCGCTGCTGGGCATGGTCTGGTTTTACCGGCAGCAGCGGCTGGGCAGGCCGCCGCATTACTGGAAGGCCTGCCTGATTTGTCAGGCTACCGTGCTGGCGGGGATTCTGGGTGGGCAGGGTACCGAAATTGGCGGGCACTACTATTTCCTGTTGTTCTTCCTCACCACGCCACTGGTGGTGCCCACGCGAGACAAGTGGGGCATGTTGCTGGTTACCAGCATCTGCATTGGCTGGTTCTCGCTGTTTGATCTGCACCCCTGGCCGGCCAGCGCAGAAGTGGCGGCGCTGGGGGCGGACACCATCAAGCTGCTTTACCTGAGTGTATTGCTGTCCGGCTCGGTCATCCTGTTTGTTGCGCTGTTAAGCGGCGAGTTTTTTTCCGAGGCGCTGGAGCGGCGCATCCAGCAAATGGCCTGTACCGATGTGTTGACCGGGCTGGCCAACCGGCGGGTGTTTTACCAGACGATGGCACAGTGGCAGCTGGCCTGTCAGCGCGAGCGGCGGCCTTTCTGTCTGGCCATGCTGGATGTCGACTACTTCAAGCGCATCAACGATAGCCACGGCCATGAAGCCGGAGACCAGGTGCTGCGCGCGCTGGCCCGGCTATTGCAGCAAGGGGTGGGGCGGGATGATCTGGTATGCCGCATGGGTGGCGAGGAGTTTGCCATCCTGCTGGCGGGCCGCAGCCTGGAGCAGGCCTTGCCCTTGTGTGAGGCCTTGCGGCAAACCATTGCGGCCACCCCCATGCTGATGGGCAGCGAGTTGCTGCATGTCACGGTCAGCATGGGTCTGGGGCAATGGCATGGGGTGGGTGGCGAATCCGGGTTTCTGGCCGCTGTTGATCAGGCGCTGTATGCCGCCAAGCATGCCGGGCGCAATACCATTCGCCTGCATATGGACGGTGCGGTGCTAGCTGGCCTGCCACGGCAGGAAACCCGGATGCGCGATTACAGCCCCAGCGCGGACAGCGAGGGGTGATCGTCCGGTCGTCTGCCTTGCGGCCAGTGGAATAGCCGGTCGGCCTCCGTAATGGCCAGGTCGTTGATGCTGGCGTGGCGGATGGCCATCAGGCCGTGCGCGTCGAATTCCCAGTTTTCATTGCCATAGGCGCGGTACCACTGGCCGCTGTGGTCGCGCCATTCATAGGCAAAGCGCACGGCAATGCGCTGTTCGCTGAATGCCCACAGTTCCTTGATCAGCCGGTATTCCTGCTCGCGCTGCCATTTTTCGGTCAAAAACGCTTCGATGGCCGCACGGCCCTGAATGAAGCGGTCGCGGTTGCGCCAGTGGCTGTCTGGCGTGTAGGCCTGTGCAACGCGGGCCGGGTCGCGGCTGTTCCAGGCGTCTTCGGCCAGCCGTACTTTCAGGGCGGCGCTGGTGGAGTCAAACGGGGGCAGGGGTGGGCGGTTCATGGCGGGCTCCGGGTGGCTTGCCCCGGCGGGTGCCGGGGCGGTGGGTCAGGCGCTAAAGGGCTGGACAGCGGGGAAGTCGATGTCGGTGTCGGCTACAGAGTTGATGTAGTTGGTCCAGCTGTTGAGCGCAACATGCTGCACGATTTCGATGATCTGCGCCTCGTCATAGCCGGCGGCCTTCACTGCCAGCAGCGCGTCGCGCCCGACATGGCCGCGCTCAAGTGCCACTTGCGCGGCAAAGCGCACGGCGGCATCGGCCTTGGGGTCGGTGGAGGTGCCGCGGCGGTTGGCCAGGATTTCAGCATCGTCCAGCTTGGCCAGGTTCTTGCCCAGGTAGCTATGGGCGGACAGGCAATAGGCGCAGCGGTTGATTTCGGCCACGGCCAGCGCAATGCGCTCGCGGGTTTGGGCCGGCAGGCTGCCGCGCCCCAGGGCGGCGGACAGGGCGAGGTAGCCTTCCAGCGCTTGCGGGCTGTTGGCCACCAGACGGAACAGGTTGGGAACAAGGCCAAACTGTTTGTTGACGGCTTCCAGCATGGCTTGCGAGGCAGCCGGGGCGTCGGCGATGCTGGCCGGGATGGTGAGGTGGGACATGGTCTGGCTCCGTTCGGGGGTGTGTTGGTGACAGCCCAGACAATACCTGCATTCATATTTGGTGATAATCCGTTAAAGTATGGAATCACTATCCCGGAAATCGAGAATATGGCCGACAGACTGGAAGCAATGGCGCTGCTGGTGGCGGTGGTGGATGCCGGTGGTTTTTCGGCAGCGGCGCGGCGGCTTGGGCTGCCGCTGGCCACCGTCAGCCGCAAGGTGGCGGAGCTGGAAAGCTACCTGGGCGTACAGCTATTGCAGCGCTCCACCCGGCATATTGCGCTGACCGAGGCCGGGCGCAGTTATGTGGAGGCATGCCGGCGCATTCTGGATGATGTCAACGAAACCGAACGCGCCGCCGGTGGCGAATATGCCGCGCCCAAGGGGGATCTGGTCATCACCGCGCCGGTGGTGTTTGGCCGCCTGCATGTCACCCCGGTGGTGGTGGACTTTCTCAAGGCGTACCCGGATATCAATATCCGCCTGCAACTGGGCGACCGGGTGTCGCATTTGCTGGAGGAGCATATCGACCTGGCGGTGCGCATTGGCCCGCTGCCGGACAGCAGCCTGGTGGCTACCAAGGTGGGTGAAGTGCGTCAGGTGGTGTGTGCCTGCCCGGAATATCTGGCGCAACGCGGCCTGCCCACGGTGCCGGAGGATATCCGCCAGCACGACTGCATCAGCTATGACGCGCTGGCCGGTACGCAAGCCTGGCCATTCTATAAAGGTAATGCGGTTTCGCTGGTGCCCATCAACACCCGGCTTGTCGTCAACGGTGCCGAGGCTGCGCTGGATGCCGCCTGCGGCGGCCTTGGTCTCACCCGTGTGCTGTCCTACCAGTGCGAACCGGCAAGGCGCGAAGGCCGGGTGCAGATTGTACTGGCGGATTATGAGCCAGCTGCATGGCCGGTGAGTCTGGTGTATGCAGCGCAGGGCAGGTTGCCCATCAAGCTGCGCGCTTTTCTGGACTTTGCCGCCCCGCGCTTGCGTGCGCGCCTGGCTGAGGGGTGAGGGCCTGGATGGTACTGGCGTGATTGTCTACTGGTAAACAGCACTGCAAAACAGCTGTGCTAGCATGACGGGCAATGCACGATGAATGGATTGGATCAAGAGAACCGGCATGCCCGCTCGCCAACCGTGAAGTGAGTCATCAAGGGCGAGTTTATGAGCAATTCCATTTCCATGCTGATGCTGGATCTGCCAACGGTGCTGTTTTTGTATTCGACATCGTTGATTGCCGGCACCTGCGCCGTATTGAATGCTTGGCGTCACCAGCGCAATGAAACCGGGCTTGGGCGGATTGCGCTGGCGCTGGCGGTGCTGGCGGTCGGGGGTGTGCTGGCGGGGCTGAGCGAGCTTGAGCTGCTGCCCTGGCCGTTCTTGTGGCGGTATGTGCATTTTGTGCTTGGCGTTGGCGGCTATGCTGCCCTGTGGAGCGGTTTGGCCGAGCTGAGCAGCCCGCGTTGGCGTGCCTGGCGGCTGCGGGTGGCCCTGGTGCCGCTGCTGTGGCTGCTGGTCGGCATGTTTACCGGCTTTATCGCCCACAATGAGCAGCGTGCGGCGGTGTTTCATTTCAATGCGTTTTCCTTTCTGCTGGCGGCGGCATTCTGCATGTGGCATGACCGTCGTGCAGAGCCGCTGGCTTCCAGACTGCTGCTTAGCCTGACGCTGCTGGTCAGTGCCCTGCTGTATGGCAGCGAGTGTTACTGGATAGTGAGCAGTGTCTGGTCCCGGCAACTGCTGTCCTGGGCCTTCTTCGCGCAGATCATCTGCAATTTCACCCTGGTGTTGCTGGTGCTGACCATTCTGTCCGAGCGCTCTGCAGTCAGGCTGCGGCAGGCCAGCGAGCGGGACGAACTGACGGGTGTGGGGAATCGCCGTTACCTGTTTGCCCGCTTGCCTGCGCAGGCCGAGGCGGGCAACGCCATCATCATGGCGGATGTCGACCACTTCAAGCGCGTGAACGATTGCTTTGGCCATCTGGGTGGGGATCGGGTGTTGGCGGTGGCTGCGCAGGCGCTGCAAGCCACATTGCGGGAGCAGGACCTGATTGCCCGCTTTGGCGGCGAGGAGTTTGTCATTTTCCTGGCGCAGGTGAGTCAGGCCGAGGCCCGCAGCCTGGCCGAGCGACTACGCTTGCAGCTGGCTGCGCAGGAAATCGACTTGGCGGGTGAAAAATGCAAGGTCACCGTCAGTATTGGTCTGGTCTGGCTGGATGGCCCCGGCCGCAGCTGGGATGAGTGGCTGAATCTGGCGGATGCCGCCTGTTATCAGGCCAAGCAGCAGGGGCGGAACAGGGTGTGCGAGCACGAAGTGTAGGCGCGAGGCTTGTGATCATGCAGGGCTGCTGCCTGGGATGATGGTCTATAGCGCTTGCTCGGCAGCAGGCCTGACACCGGCTGCCGGGCCTGCTGCCGTTTCACCCCCGCCGCCATGGCGGAAGGCTACAAATGAAAACGGGCGGTAATATCCTGCAGATTATGGGAAAGCGCACTTAACTGGGCCGATGTGGTGGCCAGTTCTTCTACGGTGGCGCTGTTTTCTTCCGCCATCTGCGACACGCGTTCCATGTTTTGCGCCAGGCTCTGGCTGGCCACCCGTTGTTCGCTCAGTGCGCCGGTGATGTTGGCAATGCTGCGTTCGATGGCTTGCGTGCTGTTGCCAATGCGCTCGATGGTTTGGGAGGCCAGTTCGGTACTGCTGCTGACCGCTTCCACACTCTCCAGACTGGAATTCATGCTGCCGACTACCCGGCCCACGCCGTGCTGGATGGCGTTGACCATCTGGGTGATTTCCTGTGCCGAGCTGGTGGTGCGTTCCGCCAGCTTGCGTACTTCATCGGCCACCACGGCAAAGCCGCGTCCCATTTCACCGGCACGTGCTGCTTCAATGGCGGCATTCAGCGCCAGCAGGTTGGTTTGGTCGGCCACGTCGCGAATCACGGTGACAATGCTGCCAATCTGCTGCACCTCGGTGCTCAGCATGTTCATTTGTGAGGAGGTACCGCTGACGGCCTGGCTGACGTCCTTGATGCGGGTGACCGAGTCGATGACTTCCTTGCCGCCGTCCCGCGCCAGACTGCCGGTGGAGCGGGACTGGCGGGTGGCTTCGTCCGAGTTGTCGGCAACATGGTTGATGCTGACGGTAAGCTGTTCGATGGTGGCGGCGGCTTCTGCGGTGGCTTCGGCCTGGTGCTGTGCGCCACTGGCTACTTGCTCGGCCATGCTGGACAGTTCCCGGGCCGAGTCGGAAACATTGTGCGCATTCAGCTGGATGGCCTGCACAATGTCACGCAGCCCCTGGCGCATTTCCTGAATGCCGCGGGCAATCTGGATGGCCTCGTCGCGTGCTGGCGGATAGTTTTCATCCTGACCGGCCAGGTTGCCATTGCGGATTTGTTCCACCAGCCGGGCTGATTGTTTCAGCGGCAGGGTAATCAGCCGTGCAATGAACAATGCGCTGCCTATGGCCAGCAACAGGGCGATGCCGCCTACGGTCAGCATGCTGACCATGGCGTTGTGGTGGGCGCTGGCCGCATCCAGCATGGCTTTTTGCATCAGCCCTTCCTGAAAATCGGCAAACTCCTTCAGGCTGGCCATGTAGGCGGCATTGGCCGGGGCAATTTTCTGTTTCACCACATCCGCGGCTTCTGCCGTTTTATGGCTGCGGATCAAGGGGTATACCTGCTGCTGTGCACCCTGTAGCGCCTGGTTTTTTTCACGCATGCTGGCAAACAGCGCTTTGCCCTTGGCGGTGGAGAGCAGTTTTTCCACCTGTTCCATGGCCGCGGCCTTCTCTGCGTTCAGATTATTGACCTTGCTCAGGTACTCTTCGGTGTCGCCCGCGCTGTAAATGACGGCATTGCGTATTTGGCGGCCAATATCCAGCGTCTTGATGGTAAGGGTGCTGGTGAGGGCAATTTTCGGGTAGCGGTCCTGGGTGATGTCCACCATTTTGCTATTGATGGTTTGCATATTGCTGATGGCGGTAAACAGCAACAGCAGCATCAGGGTAATGACTAGGGTAAAACCTGCAAGCAACTTCTGTCTGACAGTGAATTGGCTGAGCATGATATTTCCCGAGCGAGTGATTGGCGGGGCAGGGTCTGACAATCGGCTGTGGTGCACTGCTGTTTAAAGGCACTGGAGATCAATATCAGCAGCATCCATTCCTGTTCATAGATGAGGGAAAAAGCTGCCGCAAGCCGGACTGTCCGCAAAGGCGGATGTTTGACGTCATACACCATGCGCATGGCGGATGCATGCTGCAAGAGTGGCTGCTGGTGATGAGGGGGGAGTGAGGGGGCAGGCTGCTGCGGCCGGTGTGGCGCGCAGCAGCCCGGTCAGGCTTAGTCAGCCTGGCGGTTGGCTTCCATCACGGTGAGCGCGGCCATATTGATGATGCGGCGCACGGTCGAGCTGGAGGTGAGGATGTTTACCGGTGCATTGACACCCAGCAGGAAGGGGCCGACGGCCACATTGCTGCCGGCAGCGGTCTTCAGCAGGTTGTAGGCGATGTTGCCGGCGTCCACATTGGGGCAGACCAGCAGGTTGGCGGCACCTTTCAGGCGTGACATCGGCAGGATGTTCATGCGCAGCGCTTCGTCCAGTGCGCAGTCGCCATGCATTTCGCCGTCCACTTCCAGTTCCGGGGCGCGCTGGCGGATGAGTTCCAGCGCCTGGCGCATCTTGCTGCCGGAGGCCGAGCTGCCGGAGCCGAAGTTGGAGCGCGACAGCAGTGCGGCCTTGGGCTTCATGTGCAGCAGCGTCATTTCCTCGGCGGCGGCCACGGTGAATTCGGCAATCTGTTCGGCCGTGGGGTTGTCGTTGACGTGGGTGTCCACCAGCGCCACGGTCTGTTTTTCCAGCAGCAGGATGTTCATGGCGGCGTAGGTGTCCGAGCCGGGCTTCTTGCCGATTACCTGGTCAATGTAGTGCAGGTGGTCCTGATAGCCGCCCACTGTGCCGCAGATCATGCCGTCGGCGTCGCCCAGCCGTACCATCATCGCGCCAATCAGGGTCAGGCGGCGGCGCATTTCCACGCGGGCCATTTCCTTGGTCACGCCATCACGGCACATCAGTTCCCAGTAGCTGGTCCAGTACTGGTGGAAGCGTTCGTCGTATTCCGGGTTGGTGACTTCCACGTCCTCGCCCAGACGCAGGCGCAGGCCGAATTTTTCGATACGCGCCAGCAACACTTCCGGACGGCCCACCAGAATGGGGCGCGCCAGTTTTTCATCCACGATGACCTGCACCGCACGCAGCACGCGTTCGTCTTCGCCTTCGGTAAACACGATGCGGGTCTTGCCGCCTTCACGCACCAGTTTTTTGGCGGCGGCAAACAGCGGCTTCATGAAGCTGCCGGAGTGGTAAACAAACTGTTGCAGCTGCTCGGTATAGGCGTCGAGGTTGGCAATCGGGCGGGTGGCCACACCGCTGTCCATTGCCGCCTTGGCCACGGCCGGGGCAATACGCACGATCAGGCGCGGATCGAAGGGTTTTGGAATCAGGTATTGCGGGCCAAAGGACAGGTCGTAGCTGCCATAGGCGGCGGCCACCACTTCGTTCTGTTCTTCTTCGGCCAGGCCGGCAATGGCGTACACCGCCGCCACTTCCATTTCACGGCTGATGGTGGTGGCACCCACGTCCAGTGCGCCACGGAAGATATAGGGGAAGCACAGGACGTTGTTGACCTGGTTGGGGTAGTCGGAACGGCCGGTGGCCATCACCACATCGTCACGCACCGCATGGGCTTCTTCCGGCAGGATTTCCGGAGCCGGGTTGGCCAGTGCCAGAATCAGCGGGCGGGCGGCCATTTGCGCCACCATGTCCGGCTTGAGCACGCCGCCAGCGGACAGGCCGAGGAATACATCGGCCCCGGCAATGACTTCGCGCAGGGTGCGGGCGTCGGTGGGCTGGGCAAAGCGCGCCTTGGCCGGGTCCATCAGCACGGTACGGCCCTGATAGACCACGCCTTCGATATCGGTCACCCAGATGTTTTCCAGCGGCAGGCCCAGATGCACCATCAGGTCCAGGCAGGTGAGGGCGGCGGCACCGGCGCCGGAGGTGACTACCTTCACTTGGCGGATGTCCTTGCCCACGACCTTGAGGCCGTTGATGAAGGCGGCGGCCACGGTGATGGCGGTGCCGTGCTGGTCGTCATGGAAGACCGGAATCTTCATCCGTTCGCGCAGCTTGCGTTCCACCTCGAAGCATTCCGGGGCCTTGATGTCTTCCAGATTGATGCCACCAAAGGTGGATTCCAGGCTGGCGATGATGTCCACCAGCTTGTCCGGGTCGGTTTCGTTGATTTCGATGTCGAACACGTCCACGCCGGCAAATTTCTTGAACAGCACGGCCTTGCCTTCCATCACCGGCTTGGAGGCCAGCGCGCCGATATTGCCCAGGCCCAGCACGGCAGTGCCGTTGGTGATGACGCCCACCAGATTGGAACGGGCGGTAAAGCGGCTGGCATTGAGCGGGTCGGCGACGATTTCTTCGCAGGCGGCGGCCACGCCCGGTGTGTAGGCCAGCGCCAGGTCACGCTGGGTCACCAGCGGCTTGCTGGCGTTGACGGCGATTTTGCCCGGGGTGGGAAATTCGTGGTAATCCAGTGCTGCCTGACGGTCGGTGGTATCCATGACGCATTTTCTCCAGTGAGGTGGGCTGGTGGCTGTCTGTGCTGTGCCGCATCGCCCGGTTGGCTGCCAGGGGTGAGGTGGTCTGCCCCTGCGAATGTGGCCATTCTAGGCAGTAAACATAAGCTGGTTATTTTGATTTACTATCATCCCATAATATTTATCTTATGGAATGCGGCGATATGACGGGCATTAATGGCGAAGAAGTGCTGCGCCGCTTGAGTTCGCGCCTGAAAATGCGGCATCTGATCCTGCTGCTGAATATCCGGCAGTACGGCTCCCTGACGCGGGTAGCTGAACAAATGGCCAGCAGCCAGCCGGCCATCACCAGTGCGCTGGCCGAACTGGAAAGCATGTTCGGCGCGCCCTTGTTCGACCGCTCGGTGCGCGGCATGGCGCCCACGGCGCTGGGCAAGCTGGTGCTGGCACGGGCCCAGGCGATGATTCACGACCTGGGGCATCTGGTGCGCGACATGGAAAGCGCGGTGGCCGGTTTTGATGCCCACCTGCATGTGGGGGTGATTCCCTTCATCTCGGGCCGTTTGCTGTCCGCGGCCATCCGCCGCGCCATGCCGGAGGACAGCAAGGGCCTGACCGTCACCATACACGAAGGCACCAGCGACCAGCTGTTGCCGCAATTGCAGGACCACACGCTGGATATCGTGATTGGCCGGGCTTCGTCCACGGTGGATCTGGCCGGGGTGGAGTTCAGCCTGCTGTACCGCCAGCAACCACGGCTGATTGCCAGCCGGCGACTGGCGGCCCAGTTGGGCCGGGTGCGGCTGGACTGGCAGCAACTGGTGGCGCTGGACTGGATTCTGGGCGCACCCAATACGCCGATGCGCGAACAGGTGGCCGACATTTTTCTGGCCGCCGGGGTGGCACCGCCATCGCCCATTGTCGAGAGTTATTCGTCCAAGCTGATTGGCGAGATGATTGTGGCCAGCGAGCGGGCGGTGTCGATTGTGCCGGCGGATATCGCGGAAGAACTGGTGCGTACTGCCGGGCTGGCCATTGTGCCGTATTCGTTTGACTGGACCTTGCCGCCGATTGCCATGTTTACCCGTGCCGGCGCACAGTCCCGCCCCTTGCTGCAATTTGCCGAAGCCTTGCGCCAGCTGTGTGCGGATGCCTGAGCAGGGTCGGGATTTCATTCACCGTCACCACAGCAAAATTTGTCGCCGATGGCATAACAGCCTGCTGGCAGCGCTTATAATGGCAGTTTACAGCCAGCGTCATGCGCAGCATTTTCCTGCACCAGCCTGGCCTGGCCGTGGCAGCAGTCAGCAGCTGCCATCACGTTTGCCACCAAGCCGGCGCGACAGGGCCCAGTCATTGATAAGGCGGTTTATGCAGCAAGGCATGCTTGAAAGAATATGGCGCGAGTCATTGAAAAATTATGCAGTTGGCTTGTTGGTGAATCTGGCAGCCATTCTGGCTATTACTTATATCCTGTCTGACGACTCTTCCAGCTTTGTCCTGCAGTGGTCCGGCGCGGCACTTGCACTCACCGTCCTGCGTTTTGTCCAGTTCCTGCATGCAGCCAGACGCTATCGCAAAACCCATACCTTCCTGCTGGCCGACAGCTTCTACCTGAGCCTGGGGCTGGTGAGCGCCGCCGGACTCTGGGCGGTGCTGGGCTGGTGGGGCATCGGGCATTACCAGGGGCCGCAGCAGTTTGCCATTATCGTAATCCTGGCGGCACTGGCCGGTGGGGCCACCGGCACCTTGTCCTCGCTCAGGATTGCCGGCAAGGCTTATATCCTGCTGCTGTTGATGCCTGCCTGTATCCGGCTGTTCCAGTCGGGCATTCACTCCTATGTCACGCTGGGTGTGCTGGGGATGATTTTCGCCTGGGTGATGATGATTACCCACCAGCACAACTACAAGCTGGTCCGCCGCAGTATCGGCCTGTCCCTGTCCAACAAGGGTTTGCTGGATGAGCTTTCTTCGATGGCGGAAGAGCTGAAGCGGGAAAACGACACGCTGGAAGCGCGGGTGGAGGAAAGAAGCAAGGATTTGCTGCGTCTGGCGTATTACGACGAGCTGACCGGCCTGTTGAACCGCCATGGCGTGTTCAACCTGGTGAAGTACTTTGGGATCACCCCCGGCAATGTCACGGTTTTCCTGATCAATCTGGCGCGCTTCAAGCAAATCAATGACGGCATGGGCCACGAGGCTGGCGACATGGTGCTGCGCCAGGTGGCGCAGCGGCTGGAAGCGCTGGCGTCGCAGCTGAACCAGGACATTTTCGGCAATGTCGACTGCCAGGTGGGGCGCTGGGGGGGCGACGAGTTCATTTTCTATTTTTCCCGCCTGGGGGATGGCGCGCTGACCCCGGAGGAGGTGGGCGTCATGCTGAAGCAGGAAATCAGCCAGCGCATGCAGGTGGCGGGCAAGACCATCTGCGTGGACGTCAATATCGGCGCGGTGTCCGAGCAGGACTGTGACAACCCCAACAATCTGTTTCTGTATGCCGACATTGCTGCCGGTGAGGCGCGTCACAGCGGCCATGTGGTGTTCTTCACCCCCGGCATGCGCGAGCAACTGCGACGCAAGACCACGCTGGCGCAGGACCTGCGCATGGCCATTGGCAATGGCCAGGTGTCCATTGTCACCCACAATATTGTCTCGGCCGAGGACCACACGCTGGCGTCCTGTGAAATCCTGTCGCGCTGGGCGCACCCGGAGCTGGGTGATATCTCGCCGGTGGAGTTCATCCCTGTGGCCGAGGAAAGCGGCATCATCGTGGAGCTGGGTGACTGGGTGATTCATCAGGCCATGGCTGCCCAGCCGCTGCTGCAGCAAATGGCGGGCAAGCCGGTGAAGGTGGCGGTGAATGTGTCGCTCTACCAACTGCTACAGGAGGACTTTGTCGACAAGCTGATGCTGTTTACCAGCGGCGACTTTTACCCGCAAAACCTGATTGTCGAGCTGACCGAAAGCGTATTCCACGAAGACGAAATCGCGCTGGTGAAACAGGCACTGTTCAAGATCAAGCAGCTGGGGGTGGAAATTCATATTGATGACTTCGGCACCGGCTATTCTTCGTTCTCGCGCATCTGCGAGCTGCCGATTGACGCCATCAAGATCGACAAGGCCTTTATCCAGTCCGAAGACGAAAAGAACATCGCCATCATCGAGGCCGTGGTGTTCATTGCCCGCCGGCTGAAGATACGCGTGATTGCCGAAGGCATAGAAACCCTGGAACAGGCAGAAAAAATGCGCATGTTGGGTGTGAACGAACTGCAAGGCTTTTTCTTTGGCAAACCGGCCGCTCTTCCTTCCAGCCTGTGACGATGTCTGGTGCCATGCGCCGCTTTACATGTCTGTAGGCCACCGCTTGCTCCGGTGGCCAACCTTCCACTCCGACCAGGCCTTGCCTCATGCTTGACACTTTTTTCATCTTCTCTGACAGCCGCACACTGCCGCTCTTGCCCGGCATCTATCAGCCCTGGCTGGTGGCCTTGTCCGTGCTGGTGGCCATTGTCACCTCGGTAGTCACCCTGTACATGGCCGGGCTGGCTGCCCGCACACTGTCTAGTAGCCTGCGCCAGATTGCACTGCTCAGCGGTGCCCTGTTCCAGGGTATCGGCATCTGGGCCATGCATTTTGTCGGCATGCTGGCTTTTGATTTGTGCACCTCGGTGCATTACGACCTGCAACTGACCTTGCTATCCATCCTGCCGGCGTTCTGTGCGTCCTGGGTGGCGCTCAACATGCTGGCGTCCCCCCGTGTCAGCCGCCCGCAATTGTTGCTGGGTGGCCTGCTGGTGGGGGCGGGGATAGGCGGCATGCACTACACCGGCATGGCCGCCATGCAGATGGCGCCCATCCTGCGCTACGCGCCGGGCTGGTTCGTGTTTTCGCTGCTGCTTGCCATTTTGCTGGCCACCCTGTCGCTGTGGATACGCTTCGGCCTGCGCCAGCTGGCTCGCCTGGGCGAGGGCAGAACCAATCTGCTGGCCGGTTGCATCATGGGCTTTGCCATTGCCGGCATGCACTACAGCGGCATGCTGTCGGCCCGCTTCATCGGCGTGGCAGAGCCGGCAGGCCGGGTGGTGGCGGAAAACGGCAAGATGGCGGCGGTGGTGGCCTTGCTCACCCTGTGTGCCGGGGTGCTGGTGCTGGCGGGTAATACCTTGTTGCGCTATCGCCAGCTGGCGGCGGAAAAGACCGCAGGCGAGGCGCGCTTGCAGGCGGTGGTGGACACGGCGGTGGACGGCATCATCAGCATGGATGCACGTGGCCGGGTGCTGGAAATGAACCGGGCCGCCGAGTTGCTGTTCGGCTGGCAGTCTGCCGAGCTGGTGGGCCGCAACATCAATATGCTGATGCCCGAGCCTTACCGCTCGGGCCACGATGGCTATCTGGCGCATTATCTGGCAACGGGCGATGCCCGGGTGATCGGTGTGGGGCGCGAGGTGAGTGCGCGGCGCAAGGACGGGTCGGTGTTTCCCATCCGGCTGGCGGTAGGCCGGGTGGATACCGGGCACGAGCCGATGTTTGTCGGCTTTGTCACCGACATCAGCGAACGCACCGCCATGGAGCGCGAACTCAAGCTGCGCGAAAGCCAGTACCGCACCCTGATTGCCAATATGCCCGGCGTGGCCTTTCGCAGCCGGGTGGATCAGGACTGGAGCAAGATCTTCATCAGCGACAGCATCGCCGAGCTGTGCGGCTGGCCGGCAGCCAGCTTTCTGGATGGCAGCATCAGCCTGCTGTCCATCATGCACCCGGATGATGTGCAGCGCGTGCGCGATACCGTGAGCCAGGCGGTCAGCGAGGGCCGATCCTACTTGGTGGAGTACCGGCTGTTTCACATGGCGGGTGGTGAGCGCTGGGTGTCGGAAAGTGCGGGCATCGTGTTTGACCTGGACGAGCAGCCGCAGTGGATAGACGGGGTGATGATAGACATCACCGAAAGCCGCCTGCGTGCGGCGGAGTACGAAGGCGTGGTATATGCCATCCGCCAGGCGCTGGCGGTGGTGGAGTTCGACATGGATGGCCATATCCTCACCGCCAATGACAGTTTTCTGGCACTTACCGGCTACCGGCTGGACGAACTGCAAGGCCGGCACCACAGCGTGATGTGCCAGCCGGAGGAAGCCGCCTCTGCTGCATACCAGACTTTCTGGTCGGATTTGCGCGCGGGGAAGTTTCAAACAGGAGAATTCCTGCGCAAGCGCAAGGATGGACGTCCGGTGTGGATTCAGGCGGTGTACAACCCGATTCTGGATCTGGACGGCAAGCCCTGCAAAGTGATGAAGCTGGCCAGCGACGTGACCGACCGCAAGAACATGGAGCAGGACCTGATGGCCGCGCGCGACCGCGCCGAGCAGGCCTCTGCCGCCAAGGGCATGTTCCTGGCCAATATGAGCCATGAAATCCGCACCCCGATGAATGCCATCATCGGCTTTGCCCAGCTGCTGCTGGACGGCAGCTTGCAGCCGGAGCAGCGCCGCCACCTGCAAACCATCAACCAGTCCGCCCGGGCTCTGCTGGGCCTGCTCAATGGCGTGCTGGATACCGCCAAGCTGGAACGCGGTGCGCTGGAACTGGATGAGGCGGATTACTCGCTGCACGAGCTGTGCCAGCAACTGGTGGATGCCTTTGCCCTGCAGGCACGCGACAAGCAGCTGGCGCTGCAACTGGACTACGCCGCCGATTGCCCGCAGCTGTTGTATGGCGACGTGCTCCGCATGCGGCAGATTTTGACCAATCTGCTGGGAAATGCCGTCAAGTTCACCGAACAGGGCCAGGTGGCGCTGCAGGTGCGCTGCGAGGCCGACCGCTTGCACATCGCTGTCAGCGACAGCGGCATCGGCATTGCGCCAGACCGGCTGGACAGCATCTTCGCCCCGTTCAGCCAGGCGGATGCCAGCATGGCGCGCCGCTTTGGCGGCACCGGGCTTGGCACCACCATTGCCCGCCAGCTGGTGGAGCTGATGGGCGGCAGCATTCAGGTACGCAGCCAATTGGGTGTGGGTTCCACCTTTGACATCAGCCTGCCGCTGCAAACCGCCCGTGGCAGCCTGCCAGCCGGCAGCGCGGCGCCAACGCTGGTCTTGCCGCCGCTGCGGGTGCTGGCGGTGGATGATGTGCCGGAAAACCTGGAACTGCTGCAACTGATGCTGCAACGCGAAGGCCTGCAGGTGAGCACCGCCAGCGGCGGGGCGGAGGCGGTGGCCCTGCACGCGGCCCAGCGTTTTGATGTGGTGCTGATGGATGTGCAGATGCCCGAAGTGGACGGGCTGGAAGCCACCCGCCAGTTGCGGGCGCAGGAAGCGCGCAGCGGACAAGCATCCACGCCGGTGATTGCCCTGACCGCCAGCGTGCTCAGTCAGGACCGCAAGGATGCCGAAGCCGCCGGCATGAACGGCTTTGCCGTCAAACCGCTGGACATGGCCAGCCTGCGGCAGGAAATTGCCCGCGTCACCGGCCTGTCCGGCACGATGGCCGATGTCGCCCGCAGCACTGGCCAGCAGGCTGTACTCATCGACTGGGACGGCGCACTGGCGCGCTGGGGCGAGCGTGAGGTGCTGGTGGAACGTATCCGCCGTTTTCTGGCCGACAATCAGCCGCAGCTGGCTGCGCTGGCAGAGACCGATGCCGCCAGTTGCCGCCAGCAGGCGCACCGCCTGCGCGGGCTTGCCGCCAATCTGGGGCTGATGCAATTGCAGCAACAGCTGGCCGCAGTGGAGCAGGCCGCTGCCTGCAGCCCGGCACAGGCTGATGCCATCGACAACATCATGGCCGGCGTGGCCGCCGCCTTGCCTGCATCCCGGCACCGCGCTTGTCACCGAGGTGGCAGACAGCACAGCCGCGCCATTGCCTGCCGCCGCCCGGCCCTGGCTGCAACGGGTGATGGCAGCGTGCGGTCAGGCCAGCCTGGACGATGAAGCCATGCAGGCGCTGGCCGGCTTATTGCCCGCCGCCAGCTTGCAAGCCTTGCAGGCTGCGCTGGATGATTTTGATTTTGACGCAGCCCTGAAGGCTGCGCATGCTCTACTGCCGGACGCCGCCGGAGAAACGGAAGCACCATGAGCCCTATCGATGACACGCGTCCCTGCCTGCTGCTGGTGGATGACGAACCGAATAATCTGCAAGTCTTGCGCCACATCCTGCAGGACCACTACCGCCTGCTGTTTGCCCGCGATGGCGAGAAGGCCCTGCAACTGGCGGCGGCGTCCAGGCCGGATTTGATCCTGCTGGATGTGATGATGCCCGGCATGACCGGGCTGGAAGTGTGCCGCCAGTTAAAGCAGAACCCGCAGACGGCTGCGCTGCCGGTGATTTTCGTGACGGCGCTGAGTGACAGCAAGGACGAAGCGGAAGGCTTTGCCGCCGGTGCCGTGGACTACATCAGCAAGCCGGTCAGCCCGCCCATCGTGCTGGCACGGGTGCGTACCCATCTGTCACTGGTGCGGGTGGAGGAACTGGTGGAAACCCGGCTGCAGATCATCCAGCGGCTGGGCCGGGCGGCCGAATTCAAGGATAACGAAACCGGCCTGCATGTAATCCGCATGAGCCATTACTCGCGGCTGCTGGCGCTGGCGGCCGGTCATGGCGAGCGCTTTGCCGACGAGTTGCTCAATGCCGCGCCCATGCACGATATCGGCAAGATCGGCATTCCGGATGCCATCCTGCTCAAGCCGGGCAAACTGGATGCGGATGAGTGGAACATCATGCGCAGCCATGCCGAAATCGGTGCCCGCATCATTGGTGAAGACAAATCCAGTCTGTTGCAGATGGCGGCCACCATTGCGCTCAGCCATCACGAACGTTGGGATGGCACGGGTTATCCGCAGGGTTTGCAGGGCGAAGCCATTCCGCTGGCCGCGCGCATTGTGGCCATTGCCGATGTGTTCGACGCATTGACCAGCAAACGGCCCTACAAGGAAGCCTGGAGCGCGGATAAAGCGTTTGACTTGATCGCCAGTGAAGCAGGCAAGCACTTCGACCCGGCGCTGGCGGCCTGCTTCCTCGGTTTGCGGGCCGAGCTGGAAGCCATACGCCAGCGCTGGCAGGAGACGGTCTGAACGACCGGATGGTCAGGACAGGTATTCGGAAATTTCGATCAGGTTCTGATCCGGGTCGCGCAGGTAAACCGAGCGGATCTTGCCGGTGGCACCAGTACGGCCTACCGGCCCTTCGATGATGGCCAGCCCTTTTTCCTGCAGGCGGGCCATCACCGTGTCCAGCGGCTGGCTGGCGATGAAACACAGGTCCAGTGCGCCGGGAGTGGGCAGCGCAGCCTTGGGCTCGAACTCCTTGCCCTGCACGTGGATATTGATTTTCTGGCTGCCAAACTTCAGTGCCAGCCGCTCCACCGGCGGGGTGCCGCCAATGAATTTCTCCAGCGTCATGCCCAGGCCGTCACAATAAAACGCCAGGCAGTCATCCAGTCGGGCGGTGGTGAGGACAAGGTGGTCGAGATGGCTGATCATGCGGCAAGACTCCATAAACAGGTGGGTTGTCCATCTTGCTGCATAGCGCCATCCCAGCGCAATCCTTGTTTGGCAAGGCAGCAGCAGGCCGCGCAGGCAGCAAGCCGCGGTCCTGCGCGCTGCCTAGTGGCTGGCAAAACGTGCGAGTTCGCGCTCCCAATCCAGCGGGGCGGTGCGGATGTCGCGGTCCTCGTCGCGGATGGCATCGGCGGGCAGGAACCAGTTGATTTCAAACAGCAGGCCGTCCGGATCGTGGCCGTACACGCTCTTGAACAGGCCGTGGTCTTCTTCCAGGCCCAGCTTGCCAAGTGCCTGCAACTGGTCGCGAATACGCTTGAGTTCCAGCAGGGTATCCACTTCCCAGGCCAGATGATAAAGACCGGCCGGCGGCTCGTTGGCAGCTGGGGTTTCGCCGCGTGCGCTGAATACCCCGGCGCGTTGCTGGCCGAGATTGCGGGCGAACAAGGCCAGGTCGTGATGGTTGTCCGACTCTGCCGCCTGGGCAAAGAAGGCCTTTTCCGGCTGTGGGCCGGGTGAGGGGTTAAACCCCAGTACTTGCTGGTAGAAGCGGGTGCTGTCGGCAACATCGCTGACATACAGCACTGCGTGGTTCAGGCGTTTGATTCCCATGATGTGCTTTCGGGTGGCAAGGGTTACAGACGATAGGCAGCGTGGTGCTGTGCCAGATAATCGGCAATCTGCCGGGCGTCTTGCAGGAAATGCCGTCCGCCATATTGTCTGGCACCGGCCGGTAAGGGGCTGGCCGGGTCCAGTATCAGCACTGGCAGGCTCTGGTTTTCTTCGCCCAGCAGATCAATTACCGGCTGACGCGGCCGTGGAAACGGCAGGCGGCGGATTTCAATGCGTTCGGAGAGTGCCGGTTGCACTGCCAGCAGGCCTTCCAGCAGGTTACTGTGCGGGCAGACAAAGCGCTGGTCGGCCGGATGGTCGGGACGGGTGAATCCGGGCTCCAGCAAAAACAGGGTGTCGCGGCTCATCAGGCATCTTTCGCAGTAAAAATGGTGTGGCAGCAAGAACCCCGCCGCGAGGCGGGGCATGTCACTTAGAAGTATTTGGCCAGGGCCAGGTTGAGCGAGCTTTCACTGCTTACACCATTGCCACCCCAGTTGACGCGGCCATATGAGGCATAAGCACGTGTTTGTTTGGACAGGTTGTATATCGTGCCCAGCACATACTGGGTGTAGCCGGTCTTGTCGACGTTGCTGCCGCCGATTTGCACGTCGTAGCCCTTGGTCAGCGAAACATATGGCAGCCAGGCACCTACGTTGTAGCCGAAGGTGAGCACGGCTTCACGGGTTTTCACATCCTGACCGGAAGCGGCGGCACTCAGACTCTGGCCGCTGGACGCCAGGCGGGTGTTCAGCACGTTGACGTTGTAAACCACGCCCGGGCTGTCAACAAACTTGCCGCTGGAAACGCCCAGGTAGCCGTTAACGGTCTGGAAACCCAAGGCCAGGTAGATCGGGTCGCTGATATAGCCTGCTTCCACACGCCACCAGTTTTTCACCGCGCCGGTCTGGGCGGATGAGTTCACCTGTTTGGCATCCCCCTTGGTTTCATAGCTGAACTTGGCAAAGTAACCAGCCTGTTCGTAGCTCAGGCCCAGGTTGAATACCTGGTTGTTGGTAGGTTGGCCATTGCTGTCATTGGCGCGTTTCTCGTCTGCCGCCCAGGTGGTGGTAAAGCTGAAACCGGCCAGGTTGGGGCTGTCGTAGCGCACGGCATTGTTCAGACGACCGTCCAGACGGGTGGAGTACAGCTGGCCGCCTACGCCGCTGTAAGCACCCGGATCGATATATTCCATGTCCAGGTTGGCGTAGTCGGACAGGCGGCCCAGGCGCAGCTTGCCGTATTCGGTTTGCAGGCCGATGAAGGTGTCACGGCTGGCAAAGGTGTCCGTACCGCTGCCATCCACGTGGATGCGGTTTTCCACCTGCCAGATGGCAGTCAGGCCATTGCCCAGGTTCTCCGAACCCTTGAAACCGATGCGCGAGGTATTGTCGTCTACGTGTACAGAACTCTGGCTGCCAGTAGCGGTGTAACTACGGACGCTGGAGATGTCGCCAGCAATCTTGCCGTAGATGGTTACGCCCTCATCGGCATGGGCAAACAAGGGAGTAGCAGCAATAGCCAGGGTGAGCAGTTTTATTTTCATGATGTGTTCACAGGAAATCGGTTGGTCGGACAAGCAAGCCGTTGCCAGGGTGGCGGGTTTCGGCTGGTGCTTATTCTTCCGTATTGTTCCCGTTTATTTAATCAATAAAAAATGATTAACAAATCAAACTGTTTTTGCAGGTTTTATTCATATTGATTTGTTTTGCATGGCTTTCTGCTGATTATTGCTAAGTCAATTTTTTATTGGAATTTGCAGGAAAATGAATAAGCTGCACGGATAAGCATATCAATTTAATTTGATTGATCTTCAAATTGGCTGGGAATAGATTTTGTGGCGTCAATTACACGGTGCACACAAATGTCATACTCCCTGTCCATCCTGGATAAAAGCCCGATTCCGCCGGGCGCTACCGCGGCCGATGCGCTGGCCAATACCGTGGCGCTGGCCAAGCTGGCAGAACAGTTGGGCTATTACCGTTTCTGGGTGGCCGAACACCACAGCACACCGCTGCTGGCCAGTTCCGCGCCCGAAGTGCTGATCTCCCACATCCTGGCGCATACCAGCCGCATCCGCGTGGGCAGTGGCGGCGTCATGCTGCAGCACTACAGCCCCTACAAGGTGGCGGAAACCTTCAATCTGCTGGCGGCGCTGGCGCCGGGCCGGGTGGATCTGGGGGTGGGCAGGCTCCCGGCGGCCTGCCGTTCAGCACCCGTGCTGCAGCACTATCACGATGCCGCGCGCAAGCCCGACTTCACCGCCCAGCTGACCGAGCTGAATGCCTTCCTGAATGAAGGCCAGCCGGAGGGGCATCCGCTGGCCGGGGCAAAGGCTACGCCGTTGCCGCCCATTACCCCGGGGCGCTTCCTGCTGGGCGGCAGCCCGGACAGCGCCCGGCTGGCCGCCCGCCTGGGCTGGGATTTTGCCTATGCCGGCCACTTCAACGGCGACCCTTTGAATATCCAGCAATCCATTGCCGTGTACCGCCAGTGGACCGGCAAGGTACCCGCGCTGGCGCTGTATGCCTTTGTGGCTGAAACCCGCGAACAGGCGCAGGCACTGGTGGGGGAGCTGAAGCTGTTCAAGGTGACGCTGGAAGATGGCCGCAGCGTCAATGTGCCCAGCCGTGAAGCAGCAGAAGAATTTGCCCGTCAGGCTGGCAGCAGCCAGTACCAGCTGGAAGAAAAGCATCCGCACGTGATAGCCGGTACCGCCGGTGATGTGCGCGCCGAGCTGGATTCCCTGCACCAGAGCTACGGCATCCGCGAATTCATCATCGATATCCCCGTGGCCCAGTTTGCGCTGCGCCGCGCTTCCATTGCCCTGCTGGCCGAAGCGCGCGAGCCGCTGGCCGCCTGACCGTACTGATCAATCTTTTTGGAGCTGAACATGAGCAAACCCATTACCTTCGGCATCATGCTGCACGGCGCTGGTGGTCACATGCACGCCTGGAAACACCCCAGCGGCCCGGCGGATGCCAGCGTGAACCTGCAGTTCTATATCGATACCGTGCAGAAAGCCGAAGCCAACGGCATTGCCTTTGCCTTTGTGGCGGACGGCCTGTACATCAATGAAAAATCGATTCCACACTTCCTCAACCGTTTCGAGCCGATTTCCATCCTGTCGGCGCTGGCCAGCGTGACACGCAAGATCGGCCTGGCCGGCACCGTGTCCACTTCCTACAGCGACCCGTTTACCGTGGCGCGCCAGTTCGGCTCGCTCGACCTGATCAGCGGCGGCCGCGCCGGCTGGAATGTGGTGACCACGCCGCTGGAGGGCACGGCGCTCAACTACAGCCGCCCGCATCCGGAACACAGCCTGCGTTATGAAATTGCCGACGAATACCTGCAAGTCACCCAGGGTTTGTGGGATAGCTGGGACGACGACGCCTTGCCGCGTAACCGTGAAACCGGCCAGTTCTTCGACAAGGACAAGCTGCACACCCTGAACCACAAGGGGCGTTTCTTCCAGGTGGCCGGGCCGCTGAACATCAGCCGCTCGCCGCAGGGCCAGCCGGTGATTTTCCAGGCCGGTTCTTCCGATGCCGGGATTGGCCTGGCGGGCAAGTATGCCGACGCGGTGTTTACCCACTCGCCCTCCATCGAAGAAACCCGCGACTTCCTGCGCAAGGTGAAAACCAGTGCCGTGCTGCATGCCCGCAAGGCGGACGATGTGAAAATCTTCCCCGGTATTGCACCGGTGGTGGCCGCCACCGATGCCGAGGCCGAAGCCAAGTTCCGCATCATCCAGCAACTGCTGACCATCGATGACGCACTGGCCTATCTGGGCCGCTTCTTTGACCACCACGACTTCACCCAGTACCCGCTGGACGAGGCCTTCCCGGAGCTGGGCGATATCGGTCGCAACAGCTTCCGTTCCACCACCGACCAGATCAAGGCCCGCGCCCGTGAGCATGGCCTGACCCTGCGCCAGGTGGCGCTGGAAGTGGCCACCCCGCGCAGCAACTTTGTCGGCAGCGGTGAAAAAGTGGCGGCGGAAATCATCCGCTGGGTGGACGAGGGTGCGGCTGACGGTTTCATCCTGGGCTTCCCGGTGGTGGCCGAAGGGCTGGATGACTTCATCACCCATGTGCTGCCGGTGCTGGAAAAGAGCGGACGCTTCAATCGCCAGCTGGACGGCCGCACCCTGCGCGACCATCTGGGCCTGCCGCGCAAGGAAAGCCGTTACCAGCAAGCGACCGAGCACAGCAGCCAGCAGCAGGTGGCTTGATGAATGCAGCATTAGACAGCGCCGTGTTGCCGCGCAGCCTGCAGATCGAAACCGGCATTGCGGCTGCCAATGCCGAATTCGTCGCCCTGCGTCGCGACCTGCACCAGCACCCGGAACTGGCGTTTGCCGAACATCGCACCGCCGGCAAGGTGGCCGCGCTGTTGCAGCAGTGGGGCTATCAGGTGACCACCGGCATTGCCGGCACCGGGGTGGTGGGCAGCTTGCGCCGTGGCAGCAGTGAGCGTTCGCTCGGCCTGCGCGCCGACATGGATGCGCTGCCCATCCAGGAAGCCACCGGCCTGCCGTATGCCAGCCAGAACCCCGGCGTGATGCATGCCTGCGGGCATGACGGCCACACCGCCATCCTGCTGGCCGCCGCCCGCTTTCTGGCGCTGCACGGCCAGTTTGACGGCACCTTGCAGCTGATTTTCCAGCCGGCGGAAGAAACCGGCAGTGGCGCACGGCGCATGCTGGAGGAGGGCTTGTTCGAGCGCTTTCCCTGCGATGCGGTGTTCGGCCTGCACAACTGGCCCGGGGTGAGTTGCGGCCACATCGGCTGCATCGAAGGCCCGGCCATGGCCTCGGTGGACCAGGCCCACATCACCGTCCATGGCAAGGGCGGCCATGGGGCCGAACCGCATAACACGGTGGACCCGGTGCTGGTGAGTGCCCACGTGATTACCGCGCTGCAATCGGTGGTGTCACGCAATGTCGACCCGCTGGACATGGGCGTGCTCACCGTGGGCAGCATCCACGGCGGCCATGCGTCCAATGTGATTCCGGACAGCGTGGAGCTGAAACTGACCGCCCGCACCTTCCGCCCGGAAGTGCGCAGCCTGCTGCAACAGCGCGTACCGGCACTGGTGGAGGCACAGGCGGCCAGCTTTGGCGCACGCGCCGAGGTGGATTACCGCCTGGGCTTCCCGCCGGTGTGCAATCACCCGGCAGAAACCGCACTGGCGCGCAAAGTGGCACAGGACACACTGGGCGCGGCGCGGGTGGAAGAGGCTTTCCGGCCGCGCACCGCCAGCGAGGACTTTGCCTTCATGTTGCAGGAACGGCCGGGTAGCTTCGTGTTTTTCGGCAATGGCGACAGCGCCGGCCTGCACAACCCGCGCTACGACTTCAACGACGCCATCCTGCCGCTGGCCGCCAGCTACTGGGTGGCCCTGGCCGAGCGCTACCTGCCGTTGCAACAGGCGGCCACATAACAAGCGACAGCCAGACACACATCGCAATGGACCGAGCACATGCGTGACTACTTTGTTTACACCACCACCACCGACCCGCGCGCCAGCGTGATGCTGGCCGAGCTGACGCAGGAATACGACGCACGCTACGGCAATCTGTTCAGCCCCGGCGGTGCGGCTGAAGAAATGCGGCGCTATCCGCCGGAAACCTTTGCGCCGCCGCATGGCAACTTCCTGTTGCTGCTGCGGCAGGGGCAGGCGATTGCCGGCGGGGCCTTCAAGCGGCTGGATGAGCACACCGCCGAATTCAAGCGTATCTGGACCCACAGCCAGTTCCGCCGTCAGGGCTTGGCCGGGCTGGTGTTGCAGGAGCTGGAGGCGCAATGCCAGCGCCAGGGTTACCGCCAGATTTACCTGACCACCGGTTGCCGCCAGCCGGAGGCGGTCGGGCTCTACCTGCGTCATGGCTATCAGGCGCAGTTCGACCCCGAGGGGGATCTGGAAGCCTTGCGCACCCTGCCGTTTACCAAGGCAGTGCCACGCCAGTCCGGCGCGCAATCCCATGCTGCGCACTGGACGGAACTGGCCGGCATTGCCGTTTGAAACCGCTTTGACTTGCTTGCCGACCACCCACCACGGCTTTTGCACAGGACAAGACATCATGAGTGAAATTACCGAAGTCGGCGATATCGCCTTTACCCATTCATTGCCACGGCAAGGCAATGAACATGCCCATGCCGACAACAGCGGCAGCAACCGCTATGCCGGGCTGCGCATCATCCCGGCGCGTTACCCGGCACGCATTGCCGGCAGCGTGCTGGCCGTGCTGCTGCTGGCTGCCATCATCAGTTCGGTGGCCACCAATCCGCGCTGGGGCTGGGCGGTGTTTGCCGAATGGTTCCTGGCCGCCCCGGTGCTGGAAGGCCTGGGCCGCACCTTGCTGCTGACCGCCATCGGCACGGTGCTGGGGTCGGTACTGGGTACGGTGCTGGCGCTGGCGCGGGTGTCGCGCTCGCCGCTGCTGGCCAGCCTGTCGTGGAGCTATATCTGGCTGTTCCGCTCCATTCCGCTGATCGTGTTGCTGCTTATCCTCAACAACCTGGGTTATCTGTACGAAACCATCAATATCGGTGTGCCGTATACCGGCATCAACTGGTTCAGCTATTCCACTACCGAGCTGATCAGCCCCTTTGCCGCAGCGGTGCTGGGCCTGAGCCTGAACCAGGCGGCATTCTCGGCGGAAATCATCCGTGGCGGCATTTTGTCGGTGGAGCAGGGCCAGCTGGAAGCCGCGGCCGCGCTGGGCCTGCCACGCGGACGGCAGATTTTCCGCATCGTGCTGCCGCAGGCCATGCGTACCATCTTGCCTACCGCCTTCAATGACATCATTGGCCTCGCCAAGGGCACGGCCAATGTCTACATCCTGGCGCTGCCGGAGCTGTTCTACACCATCCAGGTGGTGTACCACCGCAATCTGGAAGTGATTCCGCTGCTGATGGTGGCCACCGTGTGGTACCTGATCATCCTCACCGTACTGTCCACGGTACAGGTGCAGGTGGAGCGGCACTATGCACGTGGTGCACTGCGCCAGCAGCCGCAGTCGTTGTGGCAGCGTGCCCGCCAGCGCTGGTGGCCAGTCAGTGCCACTGGTCCGGCCACGGTGACACCGCCCGCTGCGCTGACCGACATACCCGCAGTCAAGGGCGGGGAAGTCGCCATCCATGCTGTCAGCAAGCGCTATGGCCATCAGCAGGTGCTGGATGCGGTGTCGCTGACCGTTCCGCCCGGCAGCGTCACCGTCATCATCGGGCCGTCCGGTTCGGGCAAGTCCACCTTGCTGCGCAGCATCAATCATCTGGAACGGGTGGATAGCGGTTTCATTGCCATTGACGGGGAGTTGATCGGCTACCGCCAGCAGGGCAATTCGCTGCACGAGCTGAAGGAAAAGGACATCCTGCAACGCCGCGTGGAAGTGGGCATGGTGTTCCAGCACTTCAACCTGTTTCCCCATCTCACCGTATTGCAAAACCTGATTGAAGCGCCCATCGCGCTGCGCGGCCTGAGCCGGGCCGAGGCCGAAGCCCAGGCGCGCCTGTTGCTCAAGCGGGTAGGGCTGGCCGACAAGGCCGATGCCTGGCCGCGCCAGCTGTCCGGCGGCCAGCAGCAGCGTGTGGCCATTGCCCGTGCGCTGGCGTTGCGCCCCAAGGTGCTGCTGTTTGACGAACCCACCTCGGCGCTGGACCCGGAGCTGGTGCAGGAAGTGCTGGACGTCATCAAGGAGTTGGCGCGCTCTGGCACCACGCTGCTGATTGTCACCCATGAAATCGGCTTTGCCCGTGAAGTGGCCGATACCGTGGTGTTCATGGAGCAAGGCCGCATTGTGGAAAGCGGCAGCCCGGAGCAGGTATTGCGTCAACCGCAGCAGCAGCGCACCCGCGAATTCCTGGCCCGCGTGCTCTAGCGCCATCAGGCAGAAATCATTCACACACCGTCAACACCACAAGCAAGACCACAACAAGGAAAGCATCATGTCGCGTAACACCCATCTGCCGCGCCGTACCGTACTGGCCGCCCTCAGCCTTGCCCTGCTGGCCCCGCTGTTTGGCCATGCCGCCAGCAGCATCGACCTGAGCCCGGAGCAAAAAGGCCAGCCCAAGGGCCGTCCGGTGCCAGAGGCCATCAAACTGCTGTCCAAGGACGTCCGCTTCGTCAAGGACAAGACCTTCGTGGTGGCCATTGCTGGCGGCATCCTGCCGATTGGCGGTTTTGCCAGCGACTCGAAAACCATCATCGGTGCCGACCCGGACATCTCGCGCCTGGTGGCCGATGGCTTGGGCCGCAAGCTGGAACTGGTCAACGTGGCCTGGGCCGACTGGCCGCTGGGCTTGCAGTCCGGCAAGTACGATGCGGTGATTTCCAATGTCACCGTTACCGAAGCGCGCAAGGAGAAATTTGATTTCTCCACCTACCGCAAGGACTTGCTCGGCTTTTACACCAAGGCAGGCAGCAAGCTGAAAATCAATGAGCCCAAGGACACCGCCGGGCTGAAGGTGATTGTGGGTGCGGGCACCAATCAGGAGCAGATCCTGCTGGAATGGAACAAGAAAAACGAGGCTGCCGGCCTCAAACCGTTGCAGGCACTGTATTTTGATGATGAAGCCGTGGCCCGCGTAGCCTTGCAGTCCGGCCGCGCCGATGCCTGGCTCGGCCCCAATGCCATCTATGCACTGGAAGCCGCGCGTACCGGCAAGGTGCGTCTGGCTGGCACCTTCTCTGGCGGTTGGCCGCTGACTGCTGACATTGCCGTCACCACCCGAAAGGACTCCGGCCTGGCTCCGGCGATTACCAAAATCATCAATACCCAGATTGCCAACGGCAATTACGCCAAGGTACTCAGCCGCTGGGGCCTGAGCGCCGAAGCGGTGAGCGAATCGCGTACCAACCCGCCCGGCCTGCCCAAGAGCTGAGCGTCTGGCAGCAAGCGGTAACAATGACAACGGCCCCTCGGGGCCGTTTTTTCATGTGTTCAGTTCTTGTCGCAATGCTTGTCACAGGACTTGTCCGGGCTGTCCTGCTCCAGATTGTGGCGGCCATGCGCGAGCGTTACCCGGACATCCGCCTGCATCTGGTGGAAAACCTGTCCGGCAATCTGGCCACCATGCTGGGCGCACGCCAGCTGGATCTGGCCGTGCTGTTCCAGGAAGAGCGCACCCGGCGCTGGAGCGTGCTGCCGCTGCTGGAGGAAAAGCTGTTCCTGATCTGCCGCCGCGACCTGCCTGCAGCACCCACGCAGGACCACATCAGCCTGGCCGAGCTGGGCGACATTCCGCTGATCATGCCCAGTGGCCCGCATGGATTGCGCGCCCTGCTCAACAACGCCAGCACCCAGGGTGCGCACGCGCTGAACATCAGCGCGGAAATCGACGGCCTGTCGCTGTTGATGGATGCAGTAAGGGCCGGTTACGGCGCCACCATCCAGCCCGGTGCTGCCATTGCCCGCCTGCCACCGGAAGAGTTCCGTCTGATTGACATCATCGACGACAGTGTCAGCCGCCCCAACCTGCTGGTGAGCCTGTCCGATGACGAGCTGTCGCCGGCCGGACTGGCCACCCGCGTGGTGCTGCAACAGGTGGCCAGCGAACTGGCCAGCAGCGGCCAGTGGCCGGGAGCTACTGTTTACAATCGCTAAACACCTGTTGCCCGATCCGGTCTGGCGGCCGGGCTGAGGGCTTTTTACAGTCTCCGCTTGTCTCAGGGAGGCTGTACCCATGTTTGATGTTCTGATCATCGGCGGCGGCAACGCCGCACTCTGCGCCGCACTGATGGCCCGCGAAGCCGGGGCCTCGGTGCTGCTGCTGGAGTCCGCCCCGCGCGCCTGGCGCGGCGGCAATTCGCAGCACACCCGCAACCTGCGCTGCATGCACGATGCCCCGCAAGACGTGCTGGTGGATGCATATCCGGAAGAGGAGTACTGGCAGGACCTGCTGCGCGTCACCGGCGGCCAGACCGACGAAGCGCTGGCCAGGCTGGTGATTCGCGCCAGCGGCAGCTGTCGCGACTGGATGCGCCGTCACGGCGTGCACTTTCAGCCCTCGCTGTCCGGCGCATTGCATACGGCGCGCACCAATGCCTTTTTCATGGGCGGCGGCAAGGCGCTGGTGAATGCCTACTACCGCAGTGCCGAACAACTGGGCGTGGTGATTCGCTACGACAGCGCGGTTGAACGGCTGGAATTGCAGGATGGCCGCTTTGTTGCTGCCCATCTGTCGGGTGGCGAGCGCATCACCGCGCGCAGCTGTGTACTGGCTGCTGGCGGTTTCGAGTCCAACCGCGAATGGCTGCGCAGCGCCTGGGGCCAGAACGATCAGGGCGACTGGCCGGCGGACAACTTCCTCATCCGTGGCACCCGTTTCAATCAGGGCGTACTGCTCAAGTTCATGCAGCAGGCCGGGGCCGATATGGTGGGCGACCCGTCGCAATCGCACTGCGTAGCCATTGACGCCCGCGCACCGCTTTACGATGGCGGCATCTGTACCCGGGTGGACTGCGTATCGCTGGGCATCATGCTCAACCGCAACGCCGAGCGCTTTTACGACGAGGGCGAGGATTTCTGGCCCAAGCGCTATGCCATCTGGGGGCGGCTGGTGGCACAACAGCCGGAGCAGATCGGCTATTCCATCATCGACTCCAAGGCCATCGGCCGCTTCATGCCGCCGGTATTCCCCGGCAACAAGGCCGACACCCTGCAGGAGCTGGCGCGGCAACTGGGGCTGGACGAGGCGCGCTTTGTCGACACCATCCAGCGCTACAACGCGGCCTGTCAGGCCGGACAGTTCGACCACACCGTGCTGGACAACTGCCACACCGACGGCCTCACTCCGCCCAAAAGCCACTGGGCCTTGCCGCTCGATACCCCGCCTTACTACGGCTACGCGCTGCGCCCCGGCATCACCTTTACCTATCTGGGCCTGAAAACCAATGCCGACGCCGCCGTGCACTTTGCCGGGCAGCCCAGCCCCAACCTGTTTGTGGCCGGTGAAATGATGGCCGGCAATGTGCTGGGCAAGGGTTATGTGGCCGGTATCGGCATGGCCATCGGCACGGCTTTTGGTCGTATTGCCGGCAGCCGTGCTGCCCAGGCGGCTCAGGCTGTTTCACAAGGAATCTGACATGCAACAACTCACCCGCCTGATCGACGAGGCGCAACAACTGGCTGCCGGCCAGCCGGGCTCCCTGCTGGACAAGGCCGAGGCCGAAGTGGCGCGCGATTTGCAAATCTGCAATGCCTGCCGTTACTGCGAGGGCTTTTGTGCGGTGTTTCCCGCCATGACCCAGCGGCTGGAATTCGGCCAGGCCGACATCCATTACCTGGCCAACCTCTGCCACAACTGCGGTGCCTGTCTGCATGCCTGCCAGTACGCACCGCCGCATGAATTTGCCGTCAACATTCCCAAAGCCATGGCCCAGGTGCGACAGCAAAGCTATACCCGCTTTGCCTGGCCGGGCGCGCTGGGGCGGCTGTATCACCACGCCGGGCTGACCGTTGCGCTGGCACTGGCTGCCGGCCTCGCGCTGTTCCTGCTGCTGTTGCAGGCACTGGCCCCGACAGTGAACAGCGGCAATTTCTACGACTACTTCCCGCACCATCTGCTGGCCGGGCTGTTCGGCCCGGTATTCGGCTTTGCCGTGCTGGCGCTGGGCATGGGTGTGCGCCGCTTCTGGCGCGACATCAGCCCGCAAGCGCCGGATGTACCGGCGGTGCTGGATGCCGGTCATGCAGTGGCCACGCTGAAGTATCTGGATGGCGGCCACGGCCAGGGCTGCAATAACGCCGACGATGCCTACACCCTGTGGCGGCGACGTTTTCACCATTTCACTTTCTACGGCTTCCTGTCCTGCTTTGCCGCCACCATCGTAGCCACCGGCTACCACTATCTGCTGGGTCTGCCAGCCCCCTATGCACTGAACAGCCTGCCGGTGCTGCTGGGCATTGCGGGTGGTATCGGCCTGCTGATTGGCCCTGCCGGCCTGCTGTGGCTGAACCTGCAACGCGACCCGCAGCATGGCGACATACAACAACGCCCGATGGACCGCGGCTTCATTGCCCTGCTGCTGCTCACCAGCGCCAGCGGCCTGCTGTTGCCGTTTGCTCGCCACAGCCATGTGCTGGGCAGCCTGCTGGCCGTGCATCTGGGCGTGGTGATGGCACTGTTCCTCACCCTGCCCTATGGCAAGTTCGCCCACGGCATTTTCCGCAGCGCGGCCTTGCTGAAATGGGCGATCGAAAAGCGTCAACGCCGCTGACCGCAGGTCAGTAAAACATCCAGAAAAGCAATAAATACAACGCAACAAAGGAGAGTACTCATGCAACAAGCGCCAGCCAGCCAGCACCCTGCCCAGTCCCGACTGGGTGCGGTACTGCGCGTGACCAGTGGCAATTTTCTCGAACAGTTCGATTTCTTTCTGTTCGGTTTTTATGCCAGCTATATCAGCAAGGCATTTTTCCCCACCAGCAGCGAGTTTGCCTCGCTGATGCTGACCTTTGCCGTCTTCGGTGCCGGTTTCCTGATGCGCCCGCTGGGTGCCATCGTGCTGGGCAGTTATGTGGACCGTATCGGCCGCCGTCAGGGTCTGATCGTGACGCTGGGCATCATGGCCTGTGGCACGGTGCTGATTGCCTTTGTGCCGGATTACAGCCAGATAGGCCTGGCCGCGCCCCTGCTGGTGCTGCTGGGCCGCTTGCTGCAGGGCTTTTCCGCCGGGGTGGAACTGGGTGGGGTGTCAGTGTATCTGGCCGAAATTGCCACGCCGGGTCACAAGGGCTTTTACACCAGCTGGCAGTCGGCCAGCCAGCAGGTGGCCATCGTGGTGGCGGCAGCCATCGGTTATGGCATCCAGCTGTGGCTGAGCCCGGAGCAGATTGCCGCCTGGGGCTGGCGCGTGCCGTTCTTCATCGGCTGCCTGATCATTCCGCTGATTTTCCTGCTGCGCGGTTCCTTGCAGGAAACCGATGCCTTCCTGGCGCGCAAGCACCGCCCCAGCCTGCGTGAAATCTTCGGCACCATCGGCCTGCACTGGCGCACCATCGTGGCGGGCATGTTTCTGGTGTCGCTCACTACCACGCTGTTTTACTTCATCACCGTTTACACCCCCACTTTTGGCAAAAGCGTGCTGCACCTGAGCGCGCAGGACAGCCTGGTTGTCACCTTGTGCGTGGGCCTGTCCAACTTCTGCTGGCTGCCCGTCGGCGGGGCGCTGTCCGACCGCATTGGCCGCAAGCCTCTGCTGCTGGGCATTTCACTGCTGGCCTTGCTGACCGCCTACCCGGCCATGGCATGGCTGGCAGCTGCGCCCAGTTTTATCAGGCTGCTGACGGTGTTGCTGTGGTTCTCTTTCTTCTTTGGCATGTATAACGGCGCCATGGTGGCAGCACTGACCGAGGTCATGCCGGTGTATGTACGTACCGTAGGTTTCTCGCTGGCCTTCAGTCTGGCCACTGCCATTTTTGGTGGCCTGACCCCGGCGGTATCCACCGCGCTGGTGGAAATGACGCACAGCAAGAGCTCGCCTGCCTGGTGGCTGCTGTTTGCTGCGCTCTCGGCCTGCCTGGCCACGCTGGTGCTGTTTGCACCACGGCGTCAGCATCTGCATCAACACAAGCATCAACAGCACTAGGCTTTGATCTGGCTGTAGCTTGATGGCCTGTGAAATCAGGCCATTTTCTTTTGTACGGTCCGGGGCAAATCGGTTTTGCGCTCAAGCCCATTGTCATGCAAGATGCTATCCAGTGCCTGTCACACAAGTAGCCCTCATGACAACTGAACATCGCATGCTGCGCGCCTTCAAACTGCGCTATCTGTTTGCACTGGCGCTGATGGCGGTGCTGGCCACCACCACCTATGTGGCACAGCAAATGGTGATCTCCTCCCAGCAAAGCACCGCGGCACTGGTGAACGTCAGTGGCCGCCAGCGCATGCTCAGCCAGCGTATTGCACTGTACAGCCAGCAATTGGCTACTCTGCCTGCGGGCAGCCAGGGCAGCGCCCGCAAATCCTTGCAACAAGCCATCAACCTGATGGACAGCAGCCACCAGGCGCTGATCAAGGGCAAGGCAGAACTGCACCTGCCCGCCACCATGTCCGGGCAAATCCATGACTTGTATTTTGGCTCGCCCAAGGCCATTCATTTTCTGGAAACCCGTTACCTGTCCCTGGCCAGAGCATTGCTGCAACAGCCCCCAGGCAGCGTGCGCGCGGACTCACCGGCCTTGCAACAGCTATTGCAACTGGCAGGCGGCGACTTGCTGCAAGCGCTGGACGCCGCCGTCAAACGCTACCAGCAGGAGGGCGAAGCCGCGGTGGATACCCTGCAAACAGCAGAAACCATCGCCTGGCTCAGTGCGCTTGGCCTGCTGTTGCTGGAAGGCCTGTTCATCTTCCTGCCTTTTGCCGGGCACATGCGCCGGGTGATTCAGGCACTGGAGCGCAGCCAGCAGGACTTGCAGCAACACCAGCACCACCTGGAAGCGGAAATCGAAAAACGCACCCATGCCTTGCTGGCCCGTGAACAGCAGCTGAACAAATTCTCCCTGGCCATCCAGCAAAGCCCGGCCAGCATTGTCATTACCGATATCGACGCCCGCATCGAATACGTCAACGAGGCCTTCCTGCGCAATACCGGCTACAGCCGCGATGAAGTCATCGGGCAAAACCCGCGCCTGCTGCACGCCGGGAAAACCGGCAAGGCGGTGTATGCCCAGCTGTGGAGCACCTTGCAGAGCGGCCAGGTATGGCAAGGGGAATTCATCAACCGGCGCAAGGACGGCAGTGAATATGTGGAAGCGGTGGTGATTGCCCCCATGCGCCAGCCGGATGGCAGCATCACCCACTATGTGGCCATCAAGGACGACATCACCGATAAAAAGGCCGCCCTGGAAGCCATTCGCCAAAGCGAGCTGAAATTCCACAGCATGATGGACTGGTCAAGCGACTGGGTGTACTGGATCAAGCCGGATGGCCGTTTTCATTACATGACCCCGTCGGCGGAGAAAATCAGCGGTTATCCGCCCGCGGCATTCGAACAGGACCCGGCCCTGCTGGAGGCCATCATTCACCCGGAAGACCTGGCGCAATGGCGGCAGCATCAGGCCACCTTGCCACAAGCCACCGACACGGCAACGGAACGGGAACTGGATGTGCGCATCATCCGCAAGCAGGGTGATATACGCTGGGTCAACCAGACTGCACGGCCGCTGTTCAACGAGACGGGAGATTACCTGGGCCAGCGCGTTACCCTGCATGACATTACCGAGCGCAAGGCCGCGGAGGAAGAAATCCGCCGGCTGGCCCATTTCGACCCGCTTACCATGTTGCCCAACCGTCGTCTGCTGTTCGACCGGCTGGAGCAGGCAATGAAAAACAGCGAACGCAGCCAGCAATATGGCGGGCTGTTGATGCTGGACCTGGACCAGTTCAAGAAACTCAACGACACCCTGGGTCATGAAATGGGTGACAAGCTGCTGCTGCAAGTAGGCCACCGCCTGCGCGACTGCCTGCGCGGGGTGGACACCGTGGCACGGCTGGGCGGGGACGAATTTGTGCTCATCATCGAAGAGCTGGGCAGCAACGAAACCCTGGCTGCCAGCCGGGCCGAACAGATTGCCGAAAAAATCCGTGACGCACTGGCACGCCCCTACTGCCTGGACGCGCAGCAGGAAGGCGAACACCTGTACACCGCCAGCATTGGCCTGACCCTGTTCCGTGGCCAGCACACCTCGCTGGAAAACCTGCTGAAACAGGCCGATGTGGCGCTGTACCAGTCCAAGGATGCCGGACGCAACCGGGTACGTTTTTTCAGCCCCACCATGCAGGCCCACATCGAGGCACGCGCCCAGCTGGAAAACGCGCTGCGTCTGGGCTTTGCCCGCAAGGAATTTCTGCTTTACTACCAGCCGCAGGTTAACCAGTATGGCCAGATAACCGGCGCGGAAGCCTTGCTGCGCTGGCAATCGCCAGAGCGTGGCATGGTGTCACCGGCCCAGTTCATACCGCTGGCCGAGGAAATGGGGTTGATTCTGGAACTGGGAGAATGGGTGCTTCATACCGCCTGCCAGCAACTGAAGCAATGGGAAGGTCAGCCGCAATTCGCCGGACTGGAGCTGGCGGTCAATGTCAGTGCGCGCCAGTTTCACCAGCCGGACTTTGTCGAATCGGTACAACGCTGCCTGCATTTGAGCGGTGCCAACCCGGCCCGGCTCAAGCTGGAGCTTACGGAAAGCATCGTGCTGGAAAATCTGGACATGGTGGTGGAGCGCATGCAGCAACTGGGAGCGCTGGGCATCCGCTTTGCGCTGGATGACTTTGGCACCGGCTACTCCTCGCTGTCCTATCTGAGCCGCCTGCCGCTGGACCAGCTGAAAATCGACCAGTCCTTCACCCGCCAGCTGGGGCAGAACCCGGCTACCAGCGCCATCGTCAAGGCAATACTGGCCATGTCGCGCGCACTGGGCCTGCAGGTGATTGCCGAGGGTGTGGAAACCCATGTGCAGCGCGACTTCCTGGAAAGTCATGGCTGTTATGCCTACCAGGGCTATCTGTTTGGCAAACCCATGCCGATCAGTCACTGGGAACAGGACCCGGCCTGAATGCCCTTGCCAGCGCAGGCTAGTAGCACAGCCGGTTTTTACCCTCACGCTTGGCCTGATACATCAAGGTATCGGCCTTGCCCAGGATATCGACCGCGCTTTCGCCCGGGAATGCCAGGCAGCAGCCCAGCGACAGGGTAATGGCAATGCCGGCCTCTTGCTGCATGCGGGTACTGTGTTGCAATTGCAGGCGCAGACGCTCGCCACAGGCCACCGCTTCTGGCAGATTCAGGCCGGGCAGGATCACCAGAAACTCCTCGCCACCAATCCGGCCGAACACATCCTCCGGGCGCAAGCTGGCCTTGACCTCTTCGGCCAGCACCTGCAACACCACGTCCCCCACATTGTGGCCGAATACATCGTTGATTTTCTTGAAGTTATCCACATCGAAGGCCAGCACGCAAAAACTGCCCTCGGCGTGACTCACCTTGTCCACCTGCTGTTGCAGCTGCTCCAGAATGGCACGCCGGTTCAGCGTCCGGGTGAGGCTGTCGGTGGTGGCCAACACCAGCAAGGCATTGCGTGCTTCTTCCAGCCCGGCGGTTTTCAACTCCAGGCTGGAGCGCAGTTCCACCTCTTCGTCATGCATGCGCTTGAGCGAGCTGACCAGCGTGCTCATGGTCTGCTGCTGGGTAAAGAAGGCGCGGTTACGCTCTGCATATTTCCAGGCGGTGAACAACAGCAGCAACTCAAAAAGCAGGGCGATGGCGGTAAAGGCATTGCGGTCTGTTGCAGACATCACCTGGTCAAAACCATATAACTGGATCAGCACCACCAGCGTCAGCACACTGCTGAACAGTGCATACAGACGGAAAATCAGGCCGTGAGACAGGATAGTGATGCTGTTGATGGTTGCCAGCGCGATGATCTTGAACAGGTAGACAAAATCGAACTCACGATGCGGAAAGGCAAACAGCATGCTGCCCCAGGCCAGCGCCGCCAGCACCACTGACAGATAGAGGCTGGCAAACCATGCTTGCCAGCCTGCCGGGTTTGTCAGCCTGGTGCGCATGAACTGCATATGCCACAACCGCAAACCCTGGATGCAGAACATGGCCAGCAGCCATGCGGTACCTGGCCAGCCCGGCGCATGTGTCCAGTGCGCGGCATAAATGGCAAGCGCCACCACCAGCGACAGCCTGATCGAGCTGCTGCCTTCCTCGAAATAGTAATGGCACAAGCGGATGCCGGCTGCGTCCATGCCGTGGTCTGGCTCAGCTTTAGCGCGCATTGCGCAGCACCTCGCGGTTCAGCACAAAGGGTGGTAACAGGACATTGCGTCCGCTCCGCGATGGGTGGCGGATGGCGTCATCCGCCATCTGCACGGCAATTTTTGCCATTTTCTCGGTGTCCTGCACCATGCTGGCCAGTAATTCACCAGAACGAATGGCCTCCAGGATGAGGGGGCTGCGGTCCACCCCGACAAAGGGATAGCGTCCGGCCTGCTGCAATTGCCTCAAGGCCAGCAGCACCGCGCTGGTGGTGGATTCGTTCGGGGTGAAAATGGCATCGAACTGCGGCTGCTGGGTATACAGCCAGGTACGCACCACCTGACGCCCGCGGCCAATGGACTGGTCCAGCTCCGGGCCGTACAGCACACTGACATGGTCTTTTTCTGCCGCCATGGCAAAGCCTGCCATGCGCTGCTCGGTGGACGGTACTTTGCCCTGATTGGGAAATACCAGTACCCGACGGATGTCCGGATGGCTCTTTTTCAGTTGCTCCCAGGCCTGGCTGCCAATAGCGGTCTGGTCTGAGGCTACTGCGCCAAACTGGCTGCTAAGGCCAGGATTGCGGTCTATCAGCACCACCGGCACCGGCAGGAAACGCAAAATCTCATTGTAATTTTCGATGGTGGCACTGGGTGCCAGGATGATGGCCCGGCATTTGCGGGCGATGGCCACATTCAATAGCTCAATCTGGGCATCATCAATCAGGTGCTCGCTATCCACCGAACCACGGTCATAAATGAAATAGCCAAGCCTGGCCCCCTCCTGCGCAATGTTTTCCTGCAGATTGGCCCAGAACGCACGTCCGCCACTGGCGTAAATGAAGGAAAGACACTCGCGTGCCTGCAGCTGCGGACTACAACACAGCAGTGCCACGCACAGCAGGATGCGCCAGCGTAATGCCAAGCCGTTCCGTAACAATGAAGAGAGGTTGAACACAGAGCTCCCATACCGACAAATCATGATTATTCTGTTTTATGCGGCGTGCAGGCCTGCTCTGCAGCCTGCGGACTCGCGGTTTGCTTTAGTGATAGTTGATATTTATGCGTCATGCTGCTGATTTCACCAGTTGCGCCCTGCCTGCACAGAATGTCTTGCATTCACCCGGGAATGGCCTAAACTGAGTCATGTTGCACTGCAACATAAAGTGAACATCATGCATCTTACCCTAGACCGCCTCCAGGCCAGTGCACGACCGGCCATTCTGGAACATCTGTCCGGACTGAGCCCGGACGATCTCTTCACCCGCTTCGGCCTCACCCTTGGCCCGGCCAGTCTGGTCAGCTACGTGGACAGCATCAATTTCAATCGCGATATCGTCATTGGTGCCCACTACCGTAGCTTGCTGATAGGGGTGGTGCACATTGCGGTGCTGCAAACGGATGCCTTTCCCCATGGCGAACTGGGTATCAGCGTGGACAGCTTCTGCCAGGGCAAGGGCATTGGCCGCCAGTTGTTCGACCAGGCACTTCACCATGCGCTGGGCCGCAAGGTAAACCGGCTGCGCATCCAGTATCTGCGCCGCAATGGCCGCATGGCGTCCTTGTGCCGCGGCCTGAGCACACGATTTGCCCAGGATGGCGAAGAAACCGCCTGCCTGATTACCCTGGCCGAAGACGACCCGGCCAACGCCTGTCGTCGTGAAATGGAAGATGGCATAGAAGTGTTTCATGCCGATGCACCAGCACCGCGTGGCCATATCCTGTTCATCCATGGCGTGGCCGGTGATGGCTGGCAATGGCGGGAAAACATGCAGCCCTGGTTTGCGGCGCACGGCCTGAGCAGCTCGGCCCTGTCACTGCGTGGCCACGGCGGCAGCAAACCGCGTGACAACCAGACCCTGCGTGACTACGAACAGGATGTGCAGCAGGTATTGGCACGTCTGCCCGTCCAGCCCAGCCTGATTGTGGGCCATTCCATGGGTGGTTTCCTCACCCAGCGCGTACTGGAAGGTAATGAGCAATGGCAAAGCGCCAGCCTGATCTGCTCGGTGCCGCCATGGGGCTTGCTGCCCGGCACGCTGGACAACGTGGTGGAATTCATGGGCGACCCGTTGGGCAAGGCCATTGCCATTCAGGCGGCGGAAGGCAAACCGGCGTATGTGAATCCGGACAATATCAGCGCCCGGGTACAGGTGATAGGCGGTAGCCGCGACCGGCTGATTCCACCTGAAGTGGTGGCCGCTACTGCCCGCTCCTATGACACCAGTGCAGTGATGATAGAGGACGCCGCCACGCCGTGATTTCCAGCAGGAAATGGCAGGACGTGGCCGAGCAGGTGTTACAGCACTTGCTGGCAGGACAATGAATCAGCCCAGCCGCGCTGCCAGCGCAGCGATATGTTCCGGCGTGATGCCGCAGCAACCGCCAACAATGCCGGCACCCTTTTCTACCCAGCGTTCGGCCCAGCCCAGATAGTTTTGCGGGGTCAGGTCGGCACGGATTTCATCCAGCGTGGCATTGGCCTTGGCGTCTTTCGGCGTGGGCGGGAAGGCATTGGCATACACGCCCAGTTGCAGTGCCTTGCCTTGCTGTTGCAGCACTGCATTGGCGGCATCCAGCGCGGCTTCCATCACTTCCGGCTGGCTGCAGTTGAACAGCACCGCCGCTGCGCCCAGACGGATGGCCTCGGCCACCGCCTCGCTGACGGTTTCACCGGAACGCAGGCGCGCCACGTTGTCGACATCTTCGTCCTGCAGGGTAAACGACAGCCACAGCGGCTTGTCCTGTTCGCCCAGCGCCAGGCGCACTGCGCGCACCTCGGCCAGCGAGCTTTGTGTTTCGGCCAGCCAGACATCCACATACGGTGCCAGACCCTCGATCAGCACACGGTGAATGGCTAGCGAGTCGGCTTCATTGAACAGGTCGGGACGGTAGGAACCCAGTGCAGGCGGCAAGGAGCCGGCCACGGTCACCTTGTGTGCTGCCTTGTCCGCGCTGCGGCGTGCCAGTTCGCCAGCCAGGGCAGCCAGTTGCCGCCCCTGCGCGTCAAAACGCTGCTGGCCGATATGAAAAGGCACCACGGCATAGCTGTTGGTGGTTATCACCCGGGCACCGGCATTCACGAAGGCATCATGGGCCTGTTCGACAAAATGCGGGCCTTCCAGCAAGGCCAGCGCAGACCATTCCGGCTGCTGGAACGGCGCACCGATACGTTTCAGTTCGCGGCCCATGCCGCCATCAAGAACAAGAGTTTGGCTCATATGCTTATCCATGCAATCACTGCATCAGGGTGATGCTCACCCATGACAAAGGGGGAAATGTTATATGCTTATATTTAATCAAGCTGGTAATTATTATAATAGTTTGATATATAGATTAACACCCAAACAGCATCAAGACCATAAAAATGTTCCAACGACAATCCAAGATCACCAAGACCGTCGCCCTCATCGCCCTGCTGGCTGCCAGCCAGAGCCATGCCGGTGCCACACTGGACCATGTACAGAAAAGCGGCGTGCTGCGCGGCGTGCTGCTGGAAAGCTACCCGCCCTTCTCCTTCCTCAACAGCAAAAACCAGCTGGATGGCTTTGATGTGGACGTGGCCAAGGCCGTGGCGAAAAAGCTGGGCGTCAAGCTGAAGCTGGACACGCCTTCGTGGGAAGTGATTGCCGCCGGCAAATGGGGCAGCCGCTGGGATATCTGCATCTGCTCGATGACGCCCAACAAGGAAAGAGCCCAGGTACTGGACTTCCCGGTGTTTTACTACAACTCCCCGGCTGTGCTGATTGCCAATGTGGCGGACAAGAAAACCAGCAGCATCAAGAGCCTGGAAGGCAAGAAGATTGCCGTGCAGCAAGGCTCGTCCTATGAAAGCTATCTGCAAAAGAAGCTGACCATTGAAGCCCCCAACGCCGTACAGCCTGCCTACCCCTTCAACAAGGTGGTGATTGCCCCGTACGACAATGAAGAACTGGCGTTCCAGGATCTGGCGCTGGGCGCTGGCAAGCGGGTGGATGCGGTGATTTCCAACCTGGTGACAGCAAACGAACGCATCAGCAAAACCGGCAAGTTCCGCATTGTCGGCAGCCCGCTGTACCAGGAACCCAACTGGGTGGCCGTGGACAAGGGTGATTCGCAGTGGAATGCCCGCGTCAAGCAAGTCATTACCGAGCTGAAGAAAGACGGCACCCTCAGCGCCATTTCCAAGAAGTGGATTGGCAGCGATATCACCAACTAAGAATCAGCCCCGTGGCGGCATGCAGCCGTGCGGGGCTTTCTGCTTTTGTCTGTCCGTAACATGAAACAGGAAAACCGATTCAGGCTGCAAGTCGGCCTGGTCATGCTGTGCCTGCTGCTGGGCTTTGTCTGGTTTGTCGATGCCTTTGAACTGGACTACCGTTTTGCCCTGAGCAAGCTGCCCTTGCTGGCCGGTCTGGAACTGAGCCCGGAAGGCTTCATCCAGGGCATACCACTGACCTTGCTGCTGTGCCTGCTGTCCACCATCCTTGCGGTGGTGATTGGCATGCTGTCGGCACTGGGGCGTTTGTCCAGCAACCCGCTGCTGTACGGCCTGGCCACTTTTTACAATTCCTTCTTCAAGGGCACGCCGCTACTGGTGCAGATCCTGCTGATTTATCTCGGCCTGCCCCAGCTTGGCATTGTGCCCACCGCCATTCCATCCGGCGTGGCAGCGCTGGCGCTGTGTTATGGCGCCTACCTGAGCGAAGTGTTCCGTTCGGCCATCCTGTCCATCCACCGTGGCCAGTGGAATGCCGGCAAGGCACTGGGGCTGAAACCGCATGCCATCATGCGCTTCATCATTTTGCCGCAGGCAATGAAAGTGGCGGTGCCGCCCACTTTCAGCATGTTCATTTCCATGCTGAAGGATTCCTCGCTGGTATCGGTGATGGGCCTGTGGGAGCTGATGTTCCTGGCGCAAAGCTATGGCCGTTCGGCTTACCGCTACATGGAAATGCTGCTGACGGCGGCCATTCTGTACTGGCTGCTGTCCATCGTGCTGGAGCTGTTCCAGCACCGGCTGGAAAGCAGGCTGTCCGTTTCCGGCCGCCGCTGATTGTTTTCTTCACAATGACAGCCCGCCATCACGGCGGGCTGTTTTCATTTGCCGCTTGTTGCGGCCTCAGCCTGCTTCTGCAGCACCGATACCCGCGAAAATGATGGCGCGCATGTAGTCGACAATCTGGTCGTCGCTGTAGCGGCCGTAGTCCTTCATGTAATCCACCGCCGGGTCGCAAGTGCGCGAATAGTAGGCATACAGGATGACGTCGGTGGGCAAATCCGCCCGGATATCACCGGCCTTCTTGGCCTGTTCCACCAATGCTTCCATCTGCTTGTGCAGCTTGTACACCCGTGTCACGTAACGGATGCTGCGGGTCAGCATCTCCTTGACCTGCGGGCTGGCCGAAGGCAGAAACGGCAGGCCACCCTGCAGGCGCACCCGCAATGCCCATTCCAGCAGACTACCCAGCCTGTCCTTGCTGCTCAGCGCGGCATCCAGCGCCGCCAGATACTCCAGCGCACCGTCCAGCAGGCGGATCATCACCTCGGTGGCCAGGTCTTCCTTGGACTTGAAATGCTTGTACAGGCTGGGCTTGGAAATACCCGCCTCCCCGGCCACATCGTCCATGGTCATCAGGTCGAAACCCTTGCTGGCCAGCAAGCGGGTGGTGGCGTCCAGCACCGTCTGTTCGCGCAGCTTGAATGCCTGATCCTTGAAGCTGAGCTTGGCTAAAATACTCATGAGTACGACCTTTTACTAATCAGTAGCTTTTTTTCCAAAGCGGTTATATGCTGAATATAAGCACGATGCCTCGCAGGTGCCAAGCAGTTTCGTCACCCGCAGGCGTTGATTCAGAAATTCCGGCTTGGGAGTTCAGGTGAAAGCACATCCAGACAAACGCCAGCGCGTGGCAGTAATTGGCGGCGGCATCGCCGGTCTCGCCAGCGCATGGCTGCTGGCAGAAAAACACGAAGTCACCCTGTTTGAAGCTGCCGACTATGCAGGTGGCCATACCAATACGGTTGACCTGCAACTGGAAGGCCAGTCTTTTGCCGTGGATACCGGCTTTCTTGTGTTCAACGAACGCACCTACCCCAATCTGATTGCCTTGTTCCGGCAGCTTGGTGTGCCCTCCTGCAGCACCGACATGTCCTTCAGCGTATCGCTGGACCGGGGCCGGGACGAATGGGCGGGCAGCTCGCTTGGCACCGTGTTTGCCCAGCGCAGCAAACTGTTGTCCCTGCCGTTCTACCGCATGTTATATGACATCCTGCGCTTCAACAGCGCCGCTCCCCGCCTGCTGCAGCAAGTACTGGCCGCTCCCCTTACCCTGGGTGAGCTGCTGGAAGTGGAAGGGTATGGCAGCCGTTTTCGTGACCACTACCTGGTGCCGATGGCCGCGGCAATCTGGTCCAGCCCCAGCAAGGAGATTCTGGATTTCCCCGCTGCCACTTTCCTGCGCTTCTGCCTGAACCACGGCCTGCTGCAAATCAGCCAGCGGCCACGCTGGTTTACCGTGCCGGGCGGGGCACGCCAGTATGTGGAAATGCTCTGCCAGCGCATTCAGCATGTGCGCCTGTGCAGTCCGGTCAGCAGTGTGCGGCGCACTGAGCAAGGCGTGCTGATCAACAGCCCGCATGGCGAAGAGCGCTTTGACAGCGTGATTTTTGCCACCCACGCCCCGCAAACCCTGGCCATGCTGGCCGATGCCAGCCAGGAAGAACACGACATCCTTTCAGCCGTGCGCTACCAGCCCAATACGGCGGTACTGCATGGCGATGCCAGCTTGTTGCCCAAGCGCCGCAAGACCTGGGCCGCCTGGAACTTCCTGGCCGAAACCGGCCAGCCCAGCCAGCGTGCGGTGTGTGTCAGCTACCTGCTCAATGCCTTGCAACCGCTGCCGGTCAGCCAGCCGGTCATCGTCACGCTCAACCCGCTGCGCGACCCGGATCGCAATCTGGAATACGCCCGCTTTGTGTATGAACACCCGCTGTTCGACAATGCCGCCATTGCCGCCCAGGCCCGCCTGCCCATGCTGCAGGGCAAACGCAACAGCTGGTTTGCCGGTGCCTGGACCGGTTACGGTTTTCACGAGGACGGACTGAAGTCCGCGCTGAATGTGGCACAGGATTTTGTCACCTTGCCGGAATGGGCCCGCCTATGAGCCCCGTCAGCAGCAATGCCTATCTGGTATCCGGCAGCGTGATGCACCAGCGGTTGCGGCCTGCCCGCCATCGCTTCATCTATCCGGTATTTGCCATCCGGCTGAAGCTGTCGGAGCTGGAACAGATTGGCCACCGCTGGTTTGCCGTGGATCGCTGGCGGCCGCTGATGATACGCAGCCGGGATTACGGCCCGCGTGACGGCAGCCCGCTATTGCCCTGGATACGCCAGCAATTGTGCGACGCCGGCTTGCCTGCCGACGGTGAAGTATGGCTGCAAACCTTCCCGCGGCTGTTCGGCTATGCCTTCAATCCGGTCAGCTTCTGGTATTGCCACGACAGCCAAGGCCACTTGATTGCCGTGCTGGCCGACGTCAACAACACTTTTGGCGAACACCATGCCTACCTGCTGGCCAACCCGGACGGCAGCCCCATCGCCAACGGTGCCACCCTCACCTGTCGCAAGCAGCTGCATGTATCGCCGTTTTGCCAGGTGGCCGGGCATTACCGCTTCCGTCTGGCAGAGAAGACTGACCGCATACTGATGCGCATTGATTACCACGATGCCGACGGCCTGCTGCTCAATACCAGCATCTCCGGCGCGCTGCAGCCGCTCACCAGCGGCAATGCCCGCCGGGCCTTGCTGCGCCAGCCCATGCTGACCCTGGGCATCATCACCCGCATTCACTGGCAGGCCTTGCAGCTGTGGCTGAAAAAAGTGCCGTTTTTCAGCAAGCCCGCCGCCCCGGAACACACACTGAGTCACGGACAGGAGTTGCGCCCATGAGCCTCACCCGTACCCTTGCCCTGCCCTGCAACAATCTGCCCTGGCTGGCACGTTTACTGCTGCAGCGCTTGAACCAGCTGCAATATGGCAGCCTGCTGCTGCACACACCGGATGGACAAAGCCTGTGGTTTGGCCGCCCGGGTGAACTCCCGGAGGCAGAACTGCACATTTACAGCTGGACCACCTGCCGCAAATTGCTGTTTTCCGGCGATATCGGTTTTGCCGAAGCCTATCGCGATGGTCTCTTGTACACACCGGACATCACCGCCCTGCTGCGGCTGGCCTTGCGCAACGAACAGGTGCTGGGCAGCGCGCTGGCCGGCAGCTGGCCGGCCCGTGGCTGGTACTGGCTGAAACACTGCCTGCGCCGCAACAGCCGCCAGGGCAGCCAGCGCAATATCCACGCGCACTACGACCTGGGCAATGCCTTTTACGAATTGTGGCTGGACCCCAGCTGGACTTACTCCAGCGCCTGGTTTGACGGCCATTACGACCTGCCGCTGGCCACCGCCCAATCAGCCAAATACCAGCGCATCTGCGATGTGCTGGGCCTGCAACCTGGCATGCGGGTGCTGGAAATCGGCTGCGGCTGGGGCGGTTTTGCCGAACACGCCAGCAGCCAGGGCATTGCGGTGCATGGCATCACCATTTCCCATGCCCAGCTGGACTTTGCCCGCGAACGGCTGGCTGGCAAGCAACTGGTGCAACTGGAGTGGCAAGACTATCGCGACCTGCAAGGCCAGTACGATGCCATTGTCTCCATCGAAATGTTCGAAGCGGTGGGCGAAGCCTACTGGCCGGGCTTCTTTGCCAAGCTGCGGCAACTGCTGAAACCGGGCGGCAAGGCGCTGGTGCAGAGCATTACCATTGCCGAAAGCCGTTTCGAGCGCTATCGCCGCAGCAGTGACTTCATCCAGGAGTTCATTTTCCCCGGTGGCATGCTGCCCAGCAGGCAAGTCTTTCAGGATACGGCCGAACAAGCCGGGCTGATGACGCGCAACCGGCTGGACTTTGGCCCGGACTACGCCGAAACCCTGCGCCGCTGGCGTCTGGCGTTTGAACACACACTGGATAGTGTGCGCCAGCAAGGCTTTGACGAAGCCTTCATCCGCCTGTGGCGCTTGTACCTGTGCTATTGCGAGGCCGGTTTTGACGAAGCCAGCATCGGCGTGTCGCAGTTCCTGCTGCAGGAAGCCCGGCCATGAAAACCCTGCGCCGCCTGTTGCCCCTGTTCGCCCTGTTGCTCACCAGCGCCTGCAGCACACCGCAGGTGGAGCAATACCGCGACAACAAACCCCAGCTGGACTTGCCACGTTTTTTTGAGGGCCATACCCGCGCCTGGGGCATGTTCCGTGACCGCAACGGTGCGCTGGTCAAGCAATTCACCGTGGACATCACCGGCCAGCGCCAGGGTGATGCCCTGCTGCTGGACGAACGCTTTGTCTACAGCGACGGCAGCCGCCAGCAGCGCCAGTGGCGACTGGTGCCGCTGGGTAATGGCAAATGGCAGGGCACCGCAGCGGATGTGGTGGGCGTGGCCGATGGCGAAGTGGCGGGCAATGCCCTGCACTGGCGTTACACCCTGCGCCTGCCGGTGGATGGCCGCAGCTGGGACGTGCAATTTGACGACTGGATGTTCCTGCAGGACGAACACACCCTGCTCAATAGCGCGCGCATGAGCAAGTTCGGCATTGCGCTGGGTGAAGTCAGCCTGTTTTTCCGCAAGGAGTAAGGCCATGTTGCTGCCCGCCCTTAACCGTCCGCTGCGCAACTGGCCGCAACAGACGGTATGGATTGTCGGTGCCTCCAGCGGCATTGGTGCCGCACTGGCCAGCCAGCTGCTGGCACTGGGCGCACGGGTGATCCTGTCGGCCCGCGGTGTCGACAGCCTGCACGCGGTGGCCGCACGGCAGCCTCGTGCCATCGTGCTGCCGCTGGATGTCAGCCAGCCCGCCGCCTGGCAACAGGCCTGGGACAGCTTGCAACAGCAGGATGCCCTGCCGGACCTGGTCGTGTTCTGCGCGGCAGCCTACCGGCCGGAGCGCTGCTGGGACATCCGCCAGCAACAGGTCAGCGACACGCTGCAAACCAATCTGGCCGGGGTGTATTACGGGCTGGAAACCATGCTGCCGGCCATGATGGCACGCCGTCAGGGCGGCATCGCGCTGGTCGCCAGCGTGGCCGGTTACGTCGGGCTGCCCGGTGCCTGTGTGTATGGGCCCAGCAAGGCAGCGCTGATCAATCTGGCCGAGCTGCTGCATGCCGAACTGCACCAGCACGACATGCAGGTGTACCTGATCAACCCCGGCTTTGTCGCCACCCGGCTCACCGCCAAGAACGACTTCGCCATGCCGGCGCTATTGCAACCGGCGGATGCTGCCCGGGAAATTGTGCGCGGCCTGGAACAGGGCCGCTTCGAAATTCACTTTCCACGCAGGTTTACGCTATGGATCAAGCTGCTCGCACTACTGCCTTACCGGCTGAGACTGCCACTGCTGCGCCATCTGGCGCGCAACTGAGGGCAAGGCTGGCGGCACTTGCCGACTGGTATGCCACGCTCAGCCCGGCCAGCCTGCTGCACATCGACGAGTTTTACACTGCCGACGCCCGCTTTCGTGACCCCTTCAACCAGGTACACGGGCGTGATGGCATTGCCGACATCTTCCGCCACATGTTTGCCGTGCTGGAAGAGCCGGTATTCAGCGTGCGCGAGCAATTGCTGGATGGTCAGCAGGCCTTCATCACCTGGGATTTCAGCTTCCGCCGCGCGGGCAAGCACTACCAGCTGCACGGTGGCAGTCACCTGCGTTTTGCTGCTGACGGCAAGGTATGCCTGCACCGCGACTACTGGGACTCGGCCGAAGAGCTGCTGCACAAGCTGCCGCTGATTGGTGCGCCGCTGCGTCTGCTGCGTCGCCTGCTGTCGGTACATGACCAGGGCTGGCCGGTATGAAAGCGCCATTTCGCGGCAACAAAAGCAGCCTGCCCAGCAAGCCCTGCGCGGCCTGTGGCAAGCCGATGAGCTGGCGGCGCAAATGGGCGCGCTGCTGGGATGAGGTGAAATACTGTTCCGAACGCTGCCGCCAGCAGCACTGAAGCCATGACCACGCTGATCTATTGTTTCCGAGACGACCTGCGCCTGCATGACAACCCGGCGCTGACTGCAGCCTGCCAGCAGGCGGATTACCTGTTGCCGGTTCATGTCAGCCCGCAGCCGCAAACCTCGCGCTGGGGCTTCGAGCGGGTGAGCGCCCGACGTCGCGCCTTCCGCCACAGTGCGCTGCAGGGGTTGGCCACCGCATTGCTACAACAGGGTAGCGGCCTGCTGCATGCCAGTGGCAGCCTGGCCCGCGTGCTGCCCGCACTGGCAAGCCAGATAGGTGCCACTGCCATTTACTGCGAGGACATCGCCACCCCGGAAGAACAGGACGAACTGACCGCCCTGCGCGCTGCGGCCTTGCCGTGCACAGTTTCTGGCAATCCACCCTGCTAGCGCCGGACAGCCTGCCCTGGGCAGATGCACAGCTGCCAGACCAGTTCACCCGCTTCCGTCAGCAAGTGGAAGCCGCCGCCATCCAGCCCGCCGCGCCCTTGCCGGAACCGGCATTACCACCCTTGCCACCGGCAGCCCGCCAGTTGATCCAGCCGCTGGCGGCCATGGACTACCCGGCCACCGACCCGCGCTCCAGTTTTCCTTTTCCGGACGCCGCTTTTGCCGGCAGCGAGACAGCCGCGCTGGCACATCTGGCGCAGTACCTGCAACGCGGCCTGCCGCACAGCTACAAGGCCACCCGCAACGGCCTGCATGGCATCGACTACTCCAGCAAGTTCTCGCCCTGGCTGGCCTGTGGCAGCCTGTCAGCACGACTGGTGCTGCAACAGCTGCATGCCTTTGAAACCGAGCACGGCCATAGCGACAGCAGCTACTGGCTATGGTTTGAACTGCTGTGGCGCGATTACTTCAAGCTGCTGCAACGCCAGCATGGCCGCCGCCTGTATCACCCCGGCGGCCTGCCACAACGCGCCAGTCCGACGCATAACCCGGCGGCTTTCCAACGCTGGATGGCCGGGCAAACCGGTCATGCACTGATAGACGCCGGCATGCGTGAACTGGCCGCCACCGGCTATCTGGGCAATCGCATGCGCCAGATTGTGGCCAGCTACCTGATTCACGAACTGCAATGCGACTGGCGTGCCGGTGCGGCCTGGTTTGAAGCCTGCCTGCTTGACTACGACTGCAGCCAGAACCAGGGCAACTGGCTGTATCTGGCCGGACTGGGTACCGACCCGCGCGGCGGCCGCCGTTTCAACCCGGACAAGCAAGCGGCGGAATACGATGCCGACGGCCACTACCGCCAGCTGTGGAGCCAGCCATGACCACCCTGCGTCTGATACTGGGCGACCAGCTCAATCCGCAGCACAGCTGGTTTGCCAGCCATGATGCCAATGTGGTCTACCTGCTGCTGGAGCTGCGGCAGGAAACCGGGTATGTGCTGCACCACGCGCAAAAGCTGCTGGCAGTACTGGCCGGGATGCGTGACTTTGCCCGCCAGCTGAAAGCCGCTGGCCACCGCGTGCGCTATGTTGCCATCGACGACCCCAGCAATCGCGGCACGCTGGAGGACAATCTAGACGCACTGAGCCAGCACTATCAGGCCACGGCATTTGCCTGGCAGGCACCGGACGAATGGCGGCTGGACCAGCAATTACAGCAGTGGGCCAGCCGGCAAAGTATTCCGTGCCGGATGGTGGACAGCGAGCACTTTTACACCACACGCCATGAAGCAGGTCAGCTGTTTGCCGGCAAGGCACAATGGCGCATGGAAGTGTTTTACCGCCAGATGCGCAAGCGCCACCGTGTGCTGCTACAGCCGGACGGCAAGCCGGTGGGCGGCGAGTGGAACTACGATCACGACAACCGCAAACCCTGGCGTGGCAGCCCGCCACCGCCGCAGGACACCCGCCCCGGCCACGACCATCAGGCCTTGTGGCACACGCTGCAAGCCGCCGGGGTGCAATCGTTCGGCAATCCCGCAGCCGACGCCCTGCGCTGGCCGCTGAACCGCACCGAGGCCTTGCAGCAGCTGCATCACTTCATCCGCCACGGCCTGCCGCAGTTTGGTGATTACCAGGACGCCATGCACAGCGAAACGCCCTATCTGTTTCACTCGCTGCTGTCCTTTGCCCTCAATACCAAGATGCTGTCACCACGGGAAGTGGTGGCCGCAGCGGAGCAAGCCTGGCAGGACGGCCTCGCCCCGCTGCCGGCAGTGGAAGGTTTCATCCGCCAGATTCTGGGCTGGCGCGAATACGTGCGCGGCGTGTACTGGGCGCGCATGCCCGGCTATGCCGACAGCAATGCCTTCGACCACCAGCGCCCGCTGCCGGAATGGTTCTGGCATGGCAAAACCGGCATGCGCTGCCTGGCCCACGCCATCGGCCAGTCCTTGCAACTGGCCTATGCCCACCACATCCAGCGGCTGATGGTGATCGGCAATTTTTCGCTGCTGGCCGGGCTATCGCCGCAGGCGCTGCATGAATGGTATCTGGGGGTGTATATCGACGCCTTCGAATGGGTGGAACTACCCAATACCGTGGGCATGAGCCAGTTTGCCGATGGCGGCCTCCTGGCCAGCAAACCTTATGTATCCGGTAATGCCTACCTGCACCGCATGGGCAATTACTGTGGCGACTGCCGTTACCGCCGCGATGCACGGCACGGTGCCGATGCCTGCCCCTTCAATGCGCTGTACTGGGACTTCTTCCAGCGCCAGCGCCCCCGGCTGGGCAACAACCCGCGGCTGGCGCTGGTTTACCGCCAGCTGGACAAGATGCCAGCCACAGAACAAGAGGCTATCCGCCACAGTGCGGAGGCCATCCTGCAAGGCCTGAACCAGTTATGAACCCACACAAGGAATCCACCATGCGACGCACACATTTACGCACTCTGCTGTTACTGGCAGGCAGCCTGCTGCTGGCCGCCTGCTCCACCCTGCCGCCGCCCGGCATCACGCCGGTGAGCGGTTTCGACCTGCAACGCTACAGCGGAAAATGGTATGAAATTGCCCGGCTCGACCACAGCTTCGAGCGCGGCATGAGCGATGTCAGCGCCCGCTACACCCCGCAGGCGGACGGCAGCGTGCAGGTCATCAACCGCGGCTATGCCACGGCGCAAGGCAGCTGGAAACAGGCAGAAGGCCGCGCACTGTTCAATGGCGACAGCCATGTCGCTTCGCTCAAGGTGTCGTTCTTCGGCCCCTTCTATGGTGGCTACCACGTGGTGGCGCTGGACCCGGACTACCGCTGGGCCATGATTGCCGGTAACGACCGCTCTTACTTGTGGATTCTGGCGCGTGACAAACAACTGTCACAGGCCGTGCTGGACCCACTGCTGCAGCAAGCCAAAGCGCTGGGCTTTGCCACCGAGCAGCTGATTTACGTGCCGCAAACCCGTAGCGACAACTAAGCCATGCCAGTCCGCCTGAACCCGCGAAAGCTGCTGCTGAGCAAATGGACGGCCGTGCAGCCGCAGCACAAGGAAAAGCATTTCCTGGTGACCCGCGTGCTGCTGCCGGACGACCCCAGCCAGCCGATTACCGAAGTGGAACTGGAAGCGGTCTACACCCGGCGCAGCCGCATCATTGCCTGGCAAACCCTCACCGACAGCAGTTGCTGGCGGCAGGGCTGGCTTTGAACCGCCCTCGCAATCCCACACCATCATGCAGACGCACACCATGACACCCCCATCGATTGCCATCATCGGAGCAGGCCTCGCCGGCCTCTCCTGTGCACGCCAGTTGCATGCAGCTGGCCTCAGCACCACCGTTTTTGACAAAAGCCGCGGCCTGGGTGGCCGCCTGTGCACCCGGCGCGGCGACAACTGGCAGGCCGACCACGGCGCACAATACTTTACCGCCCGCGACCCGGCCTTCCGCCAGCAAGTGGCGCACTGGCTGCAAGCCGGGGTGGTGGCGGAATGGACGGTCACCCCGGCAGTGCTGGGCCAGCCAGGCAGCAGCACGCCGCACCATCAGCACGAGACCCCGACACGTTATGTCGGCCTGCCCGGCATGTCGGCCCCATGCAAGGCACTGGCCGATGGGCTGAGCGTACGCAGCCAGCACACCGTCTGCCGCCTGCATCACAGGGTAGCGGGCTGGCAACTGGAAACGGTCGAACACGGCCTGCTGCCCGAACTGTTCAGCCAGGTGCTGGTGGCAATACCCGCGCCGCAGGCCGCAACCCTGCTGGCCGATAGCCAGCCCGCATTGGCCGCCGTGGCAGCAGCGCAGCCCATGCTGCCTTGCTGGACGGTGATGGTGCAGCCCGGGGCTGACTTCGCGCCCGGCTTTGCTGCGGCCTTTGTCAATGCTGGCCCGCTGCGCTGGATTGCCCGCAACGACAGCAAACCCGGCCGTAGCGGTGCGCCGTGCTGGGTGCTGCAAGCCAATGCCGAGTGGAGTGCTGCTCATCTGGAGCAGCCTGCCAGCGAGGTGGGCGAGCAGTTGCTGGACGCATTCCGCGCGCTGGGTGCCCCGGCCTGCACGGTACTGAGCAGCCATCGCTGGCGCTATGCCGATTGCCACGCCAGCCAGCACGGCAGCATGTGGGATGCCGCCAGCGGCATCGGCCTGTGTGGCGACTGGTTGCACGGCGGCAAGGTGGAAGGTGCCTGGCTCAGCGGCCATCATCTGGCTGCCAGCGTACTGGGTGCCTGGCAGCCGTGAGCGTCGGGGTGGTCTGGTTCAAGCGTGACTTGCGCCTGCACGATCACGCTGCCCTGACAGCTGCCAGCCTGGCCGGGCCGGTGCTGTGCCTGTACATCATCGAGCCCGCGCTGTGGCAGCAGCCGGATGCCTCCAGCCAGCACTACCACTTTGCGCTGGAATGCGTGCAGGACCTGGCGGCCTCGCTGGCAGCCCGTGGTTTGCCGCTGCTGATCCAGGTGGGCGAGGCAGTCGAGGTGCTGGCGCGCCTGCATGCCGCCATGCCATTCGACGCCCTGTACGCACACGAGGAAACCGGCAATGGCTTTAGCTATCAGCGCGATCTGGCCGTTGGCCGCTGGTGCCTGCAACAGCGAGTGCAATGGCAGGAATTCGCCCAGACCGGCGTTATCCGCCGTTTGCGCTCGCGCGATGGCTGGGCCGCACGCTGGACGCAGTTTGTCAGCCAGCCCTGCTTGCCGGTGCCAGCGCTGCAGGCCGCGCCCTGCCCGCTACCCATCATGACCGCACCCGGTGCCGACAGCCTGGGCATCTTTCCGTTTGACCCGCCACAGCGCCAGCGTGGCGGCCGTCGCCGTGCCATTGCGGTATTACAGGACTTCCTGCAACTGCGCAGCGCGCAATATCGCGGCGGTATTTCCTCGCCGCTGTCCGCTCCCACGGCCTGCTCGCGCCTCTCCCCTTATCTGGCCCTGGGTTGCCTCAGCCTGCGCGAAATCGTGCAAGCCACGCACCGCGAGCTGCAACGCCTGCCAGAGGACAGCACACGCCAGCGCAAGGGCTTGCAGGCTTTCATCAGCCGCCTGCACTGGCATTGTCATTTCATGCAGAAGCTGGAATCCGAACCGGAAATCGAATGGCGCAACATGCACCGTGGCTACGACGGCCTGCGTGAGACGGAACATGACGAAGCCCGCTTGCAGGCGCTGATGCAGGGCCGCACCGGCTGGCCGCTGGTGGATGCCTGCGTGGCCATGCTCAATCACACCGGCTGGCTGAACTTCCGCATGCGCGCCATGCTGGTTTCGGTGGCGGCCTACCCGCTGTGGCTGCACTGGCGGCCGGTGGGGCTGTGGCTGGCGCGGGCGTTTCTGGATTACGAACCCGGCATCCACTGGAGCCAGTTGCAAATGCAGTCCGGCACCACCGGCATCAACACCACCCGGGTGTACAACCCGGTAAAGCAGGCGATGGATCACGACCCGCAAGGCCGCTTTGTGCGCCGCTGGCTGCCGCTGATGCAACAGCTGCCGGATGGCTGGCTGTTCGAGCCGTGGAAAATGCCGGACAGCCTGCGCAAGCAATACGGCCTGATCGGTGAGCAGGCGCTGCCAGCACCGCCATGCGAACTGGAAAGCGCAACGCGGCTGGCCAAGCAGCGCCTGCATGCCTGGCGCAAGCAGCCGGAAGTAAAGGCCGAAAAAGCGGCCATCGTCGCGCGCCATGGTTCGCGCCAGCGCCCGCCGGGCAAGCGTACAAACCGACGTCGGCCAGACGTGCAACAGCAGCTGGGTTTGCCTCTGGACTAGCCAGTCAGGCCCTGCAAGAACAATCACTCCGCACGTTTACTGGCTGTGTGATAAGTAGAAGCCCCGATGACAACTGCCATCAAGTACGGGTAAGGTGGCCGTTCCTCCTTTGTAGACGACTCTTTTCCCACGCCAGGCGTGGGATTTCTTTGTCCGCCATGCCAGTACTTGTCATCAACACCAGCAACAGCCTGCCCGGCCTGTCACTGCCCGACTTCGAATCCGTCAGACGCATTCCGACCGGCACGTACGATATTGTCGGCCGCTGCCTCGGCCCCTGTGGCGGCCCGATGTGGATTCTGCGCCAGGGCGAGGATGCCTGGTTGCTCGATCAGGCATTTTACGAATGGCTGCTGGAACAGCAGGCACAGGAACTGCAACCCGCCTGAGCGGCATGGGCATCCTCAGCGACGGATGGCCAGCACCAATACGCCCAGCGCCACCAGGCCAATACCCAGCCATTCCCGCAGGCCGGGGCGTTCACCCAGAAACAGCACGGCAAACACGGCCACCAGTACCAGACTGAGCTTGTCCACCGGTGCCACCTTGCTGGCTTCGCCCAACTGCAAGGCGCGGAAATAACATACCCAGGACGCCCCCGTTGCCAGCCCTGACAGGCCCAGAAACAGCCAGGTCTGGCCCGGCAGCTGCAATGGATTGCGCCACTTGCCGGTCAGCCAGACAAAGGCTGACAGCACCAGTGCAATGATGCCGGTACGGATCAGCGTAGCCAGATCCGCATCGACATGACGCAAGCCGGCCTTGGCCAGAATGGCTGTCAGCGCGGCAAATACGGCGGACAACAAGGCCCATGGCAACCAGCCATCCATCACGTTTCTCCCTGAATTTGATGTGCGAACCGGACTGGCCGGTAAAGGATTGAAGGCGTACACTGACGCCCGGTTCATCATTTCAACGACTCACCCGCCATGACATCGGCAAAATCCGTCAGTCTGCTTGTCCTGCTGCTGCTTGCCTTGCAAGCAGGCCATCATCAGGAAAGCAAGTCGCTCAATCCGCTGCAGCCAAGACTGATCAAGAATATCCTGCGCATGCGCTAAGGTGCGGCAATCTTTTCGCCTGCCAGCCAGGCGACACCGGCCGCTGGCTGCTCCAGCGCCCACAGCATGGCACGGGTCAACTCCAGCGGTGCCATTGAAAGACCTGCCTGACGATAGCCCTGTGCCGTACCAGCCTGCAGGGCTTCGGCAGCCAGCGTGATGGCCAGATCCTGCGGAATGTGCTCCGCGCCCTGCTGACAAGCCTCTGCCGAAAAGGAATGCGCCTTGCGACAATTGGCCGGGCGCCATGGATAGATGCTGCACATGCTGTCTTGCAGGAATACGCAAGGCAAGCGCGGGGAAGGTTCACCGGCATTTTCCAGCCGGACCAAGCGCTGCTGCAGGCCTTGCAGCAAGTCCTGACGTCGCGCTTCAGGCCAGTCTTGCAGGCAGGCGGCCAGGCGCAAGGCTTCCACCGGGCTTACTTCCACCCGCACATGACAGCAACTGGCACAGCCCGGCTGACAAGCGGGTTTTTCACCACGCAAGGCAGCCTGGGCGACGGTCTTGTCGACGGCCGCATGCAAAAAGCCCACCACGTGCAGCGCTTGTGCCAGTTCCGGACGCTCGCCCAGCTCCCGCGCCACCCGCTGGCCTACCTGGACAATAGAGGCTTTCAGTGCCGCCTGCTCCTGTTCACCCAACTGCATGCCTGCCCTCTTTTCTGACCCGCCGCCAGCGGATGCCGGCGCGAAATGCTTCCCGTTTGATCATGATCATCCAGTATGCGCTTGCCACATGCCAGTACTTTGCCCCGGGATTACACTGTTGTTCATGGCATTCAAACGATTGTTTCAATATGACAGAAGCAGATATCATTCCGCTGATCAATTCCCTTGAGCACGCCCCGGACCGCGCCATGCTGGCCGAACTTGCCCTGCTGCTGGGTTCGGCCTACCAGTGCGGTGAGCTTGGCCTGGCCGACCTGCACCGGCTGAGTGCGCCCGGTCGCGCCGTGTTCAACCAGTTGTGCGAACTGATCGCCAGCCTGCAACCGCATGGGTTGCGCGCTGAAACGGTAAACCAGTTGCAAGCCATGCTGGGCTGTCGCTGAAACTTAAGATTTGCTTAAGCCTCTCCTGCCAACATGAGAATGGGGAATGGTCCCCTCTCTGGAGAGTTCACATGTCACTGTCGTTCAATCCGGCGCTCAGCAGCGCCACCTACCCTGTCACCCGCACGACTGCCGCGCCGCAGCCCAGCGCAGCCCGTGACAAGGATGGTGACAATGATGGCAGCACGTCTGCTGTCGAAGCGGCTGCACCGCGCGCCATCAGCGCAACCATCGGCAATCGCATCAATACCACGGCCTGAAGCCAGGCTCCCTGTCCGGCACCTGCCGGGCAGGGTTTTGCAAAATCAGGCTGTGGCCGGATCAGCCTGCCGCTGTGGCACACTATCTCGCAAGCGCGGCCAGGCCAGGGTCAGCAGCACACCACGCATGGCCATCAACACCAGCAGCGCCGCCCAGATTCCGTGATTACCCAGTCGCGGCTGCAACAGCCACAGGGTGGGCACATAGGCTGCAAAACTCAGCAGCATGCCATTGCGCAGCACAGCAGTACGCATGGCACCCATGAACACCCCATCCCAGAAAAAAGCCCAGATGCACACAGGTGGCAGCAACACCAGCCACGGCCAGTACTGTGCCGCCAGTTGCTGCAATTGCCGGTCCGGCGTCATCCAGGGCAGATAAACCCTACCCAGCAAAGCCATGCCCAGTGCCAGCAGGCTGCTCCAGCCCAGCGACAGCCAGGCACAGCGTCGCACCACCAGGCGTAATCCACGCCGGTTTTGCGCACCGATGGCATGTGCGCCATGCACTTCGGCCGCCACGGCAAAACCATCAAGCAAGCTGACACACACCATGAAGGCCTGCAGCAGCAACTGGTTGGCAGCCAGGGTCAGGCTGCCCAGCTGACCGGCACTGCGTGTCATCAGGGCAAAGGCCAGCGTCAGCAGCAAGGTGCGCAGCATGATATCCAGATTGGCAGCAAACAATTGCTTCCATGCCGCAGCGCCACCGGCCTGTGCCAATGCCTTGCGCCAACGCGGCCATGCCACATGGCGCAACATGATGCGGGCCGCCAGCATGCTGCCCACTGCCTCGGCGATGGCCGTGGCCCAGCCGGCACCAGCCACGCCCCAGCCGAGCACGCTGACCAGCAGCACAGCCAGTACCGCATTGAGCACATTCATCAGCACTTGCAACACCATTACCTGACGCGACTGCCCCAGGCCCAGCAGCCAGGCAAACTGCGCATAAGACAGCAAGGTAAACGGTGCCGACCAGATACGGGCCGCATAGTAGTCGCGGGTAAGCAGCGCCACATCCGGCGGAGGGGCCAGAAAATGCAATGCCAGCCACAGCAAGGGCTGCTGCAGCAGCAACAGGCCGAGGCCACCCAGCAACGCCGCCAGCATCGGCCTCAAGCCGGCCAGCACCACTGCCTCCGGGCTTTGCTGGCCGGTAGCCTGCGCCACCAGACCGGTAGTGGTAAAACGCAGGAAACTGAAACACCAGTACAGCACGGTGAAAATGCTGCCACCCACGGCAACGGCTGCCAGCGCCAGCGGGCTGCCAATGCGCCCCAGCACCGCGCTATCCACCAGCCCCATCAGCGGGGTAGCCAGCGCGGCCAGCATCACCGGAATGGCAAAGGCAATCAGTTGACGGGTGGAGGGGGAATGATAGGGCTGCTCGGCAACAGGCATCAGGGGAAACTCGGGTAAAAGCGCATGGTATCAAAGCACAGCCCGCTGCGGCAGCTGCCATGTGCTGGCCATGAAATGAAAAAAGCACCCGTTACAGGGTGCTTTGCGGATCAGCCAAACAAAGGACTCAGGCTTTTTTGACGAACTCGGATTTCAAACCCATGGCACCAATGCCGTCGATCTTGCAGTCGATATCGTGATCACCATCCACCAGGCGGATGTTCTTGACCTTGGTACCTACCTTCACCACCAGTGAGGAACCCTTCACTTTCAGGTCTTTGATGACGGTAACGGTATCGCCATCCTGCAGCAGATTGCCATTGGCATCGCGCACTTCACGGCCCTGTTCTTCGCCGGCCGCTTCGGCCTGGGCCGACCATTCGTGTGCGCACTCCGGGCACACCAGCATGGCGCCGTCTTCATAGGTGAACTGGGAACCACACTGGGGACAATTGGGCAAACCGCTCATGCTGTACCTTGCTTAAAAATCAGACTGGATCAACACCACTCGCCACCGGCAAATGGCACAAAAGCCCGCTATTGTACGCCAGCACGGTAACAAGTTCACCTGTTGACAACAGGGTCAATGCGCCAGGCGGTGGCATTGACTCAGCGCGGAGCCTGTCGCCGGAAGGCCCACCACCCGGCCAGCAGGGTAAAGCTGGCCACCAGCACCACCAGCACCCAAAAGCCGTGCGGGTGATTGGCCAGTGGCACCCCACCCACGTTCATGCCGAAAAAACCGGCCACGATATTGATGGGCAGGGCCAGCACCGTCACCAGCGTCAGGGTGAACAAGGTGCGGTTGGTCTGCTCGTTCAGCTTGGCTGCCAGTTCTTCTTGCAACAGTTTGATGCGTTCTACCAGGGTGGCCAGGTCGTTGAGCACCAGCGAAAATTCTTCGGTGGATTCGCGCAGGGCCTGCACATCCGGCTCGGCCAGCCAGGCCGGTGGCCGGTTCAGCAGGCGAAACAGCGCCCCCGGTTCCGGGGCCAGCAAGCGCTGCATGCGCACCAGGGTACGGCGCATGCTGGACAATTCGGCACGGTGATCCTGCAGATGCTCGGCCAGCAGGCGATCTTCCACATGGTCCACCTTGTGGGTGTACTCCCGCACAATGGCTGCCATCACATCGGCTTGATCCTGCATCAGATGAAACAACAATGACCGGGCCGACGGAAACACCTCGCCCGCCTTCACTGCCGCACGCAAGCGGTCCACCGAGCGCAAGGGCCTCACCCGTGCAGTCACCAGCAAGCGGCTGCCTGCGCCACCCACAGGGTGGCGACATCGGAAGTCATCACGCCAAAACCCAGTGCCACATCATTGATGACGGCCAGCAGCATGCCATCCACCGCCTCGATACGGGTGGAGCCTGCCCCGGCATGCAGCATTTCGGCAAAGTCCTCCGGCAGGGCCAGATTGGCACGGATCCAGCGCTCGCATGCCACGTGCGCCAGATTGAAATGCAGCCAGACAAAGCCCTCGGCGGCTGGCGAGGTGTCCTGCAGGAAGGCCAGCGCCTGCTCCGAACCGATAGGCTCACCGGCCTGATCCGGCAAAAAACGGAATCCACTGATCAGACCAACCTGATCAGCGCCATAGCTTGCACTGGCAATCGACAGGCTCATTGCTAACTTCTCTCTCCGGATAAGGGTCATCACACCGGCCCGCAGCAAGGCTCAGGACCGCGGGCAAGCATATCATCAGCCCTGGCCATGCTTGACGACAATCCCGTGACAATGCGCGCAGCCGGCCTTGTTCTTCATGGCCTTAAGCGCTCGACAGGGCGTGAAAATTCTTATGCCTCAACAGGATAAATAACCAACTTAATCAGGAATAGGCCGGTTAATGGCCCTCTGGATAATTCTTAGACTGGCACACGTTCAATCCTGAACATCAACACCCAGAGCTGACCAGTCGAGGATCATCACATGAAATTCTCCGCCCTTGCCATCATCGCCACCCTGATTGCCACCCCGGCACTGGCCAACAAGCTGCACCAGGAACAACCGACCGCCAGCGAGGTAAAAGCCTGGGAAGCCGATCAGGCCAAGATCAAGAAGCAGGAAGCCATGAAGAAGAAGCAGAAAAAACACAAGAAGGCCAGCGCTGCTGCCAGCACTGAATCCAAGAAAGACATCGGCCGCCGCGAAGACACCAGCAAGTAAGCCACACGGGGTGCTTGCCAACGCAAGCACCCTGACATTCCCGGCAAGTACCCCTCCTCCGTCATCCCCCGGCATCACGTCCAGTCACAGTGCAGTCAGCACCATCGGCAACAGTTCAACACATAATTTGATCAAATCATTTGGCAAGTACGGAAGGTCTGGGCTAGAATCATCTGGCATGTGCAAAATATTAAACGAAAAAGTTTAACGAAATGCCACAAACCAGCTACCCAGAATCCTACTATGCCGCCTCTGCCAAACCGGCCCCGTCCCGTCCGGCACTGCAAGGCGATATCGAAACCGACATCTGCATCATCGGTGCAGGCTATACCGGTCTTTCCACTGCCATTTCCCTGCTGGAAAACGGCTTCAAGGTTACCGTGCTGGAGGCCGCCAAGGTTGGCTTTGGCGCATCCGGCCGCAATGGTGGCCAGATCGTCAACAGCTACAGCCGCGACATTGATGTGATCGAACGCAGCGTCGGCAGCAAGCAGGCCAGGCTGCTGGGCGACATGGCCTTTGAAGGCGGTCGCATCATTCGCGAACGCATCGCCAAATACGATATCGACTGTGCGCTGAAAGATGGTGGCGTATTTGCTGCGCTGAGTGAAAAGCAGATGGGACATTTGCGATCACAAAAGGCATTGTGGGAACGTTACGGCCACAAGCAGCTGCAACTGCTGGGCAAGGACGACATGCGTGGCATCGTGGCAACCGACCAATACATCGGCGGCATGCTGGACATGAGTGGCGGCCACATCCACCCGCTGAACCTGGCACTGGGTGAAGCGGCAGCAGTAGAAAAACTGGGCGGCGTCATCTACGAACAATCGCCGGCCCTCAGCATCGAACGCGGTCAGCAGCCGGTGGTAACCACCCCGCAAGGCCGGGTCAAGGCCAGGTTCCTGATCGTGGCCGGCAATGCCTACCTGGGCAATCTGCTGCCGGAACTGGCCGCCAAATCCATGCCTTGCGGCACCCAGGTCATCACCACCGAACCTTTGGGCAACGAACTGGCTGCCAGCCTGCTGCCGCAGGACTACTGCGTGGAAGACTGCAACTACCTGCTGGACTACTACCGCCTGAGTGAAGACAAGCGGCTGATTTTTGGCGGCGGCGTGGTCTACGGCGCGCGTGATCCGGCCAATATCGAAGCCATCATCCGGCCGAAGATGCTGAAAGTGTTCCCGCAGCTGGCCAATGTGAAAATCGATTACGCCTGGACCGGCAACTTCCTGCTCACGCTGTCGCGCCTGCCGCAGGTTGGCCGCATTGGTGACAATATTTACTACTCGCAAGGCTGCAGCGGTCACGGCGTCACCTATACCCATCTGGCCGGCAAGATTCTGGCCGAGGCACTGCGCGGCCAGGCCGAACGGTTTGATGCCTTTGCCACCCTGCCGCACTACCCCTTCCCCGGCGGCACCCTGTTCCGGGTTCCGTTTACCGCCATGGGCGCCTGGTACTACTCGCTGCGCGACAAGCTGGGTATCTGAGCAGTTTGCACTCGCACCATTCAGGGGCTGCCGACAGGCAGCCCTTTTTCATTCCCAGACATTTACTGTTTTTAACCTTGTTTGCAAAAGCAAACATTGTTTGACCTGTTTTGCCGCGCGGCGGCTGCCGCCCTCGGGGATAATACGCGCTACGAGCATGATTCCGTCATCCTCCATCCTCAAGGCAGAGCAAGACAAGATGAGCAGCGCATCCATCACCACCACGGCCGGTCCGCTCGACGTACAGAACATCGTCAGTCAATTGATGACGGTGGAAAAGCAGCCACTCACCACCAGCCAGGGCAAGCTGAAAACCTTCAACAGCAAGCTCAGCGACATCGGCCAGGTCAGCTCGGCCCTGTCGGGTTTGCAAACTGCCGTCAGCGGCCTGTCGTCCACCAGCTTCCTGCATACGCTGAAGGCCAGCAGCTCAGACCCGACCGTCGCCACGGTAGACACCAATGGCACGGGCGTTCCCGGTAATTACCAGTTGGATGTGGAGGAGCTGGCCAAGCCGCGCCAGCTGGTATTTGACACCGGCGCGGACGGGCAAGCCCTCAGCAGCACAGCACCGCGCTGGACAATGTGCCCGACAGCCTCAGCCTTGAAGTAGCCGGCACTACCACCACCGTGCAATTGCGTGAGCCGGTCAGCACGGTCACCAACAGTGACGGCACCACCACAAGCACCACGCCAGCCAGCGTCACCCTGCAGGACATCGCCGACAAGATCAATGCCGCCAATGCCGGGGTCAATGCCTCCATCGTGCAATACAAGGGCAATTACTCGCTGGTAATTGCCGCCGCGGAACCGGGCTCGGACAAGGCATTCAGCATTACTGCCGGTGGCAGCGACAGCAGCCTGAGCGAAAACAGCAGCAACACGCTGGCCGGGCTGCAGCAAAGCGATACCGCCATCAGCGAATCCAACGACGCCACCGACGCCTCGCTCACCGTCAACGGCGTTTACGTATCGTCCAGCAGCAATACCGTCAGCGATGTCATTGGCGGTGCCACCCTCAGCCTGCAAAAAACCGGTGAAGCCAGCATCAGCATGGCGCAGGACAACAGCAGCATTGCCAGCAAGCTGCAAGGCTTTGTCGATGCCTACAACAAGGTGCAAAGCACGCTGGACAGCGCCGCCGGCGGCAGCATGAAGGGCGACGCAGCACTGACGTCCATTCGCAACCAGCTCTCCGGCGTGCTGCAAACGCCGGTCAGCGGGGCCGACCCGGTCAGCTCCTATGCCTACCTGTCCCAGGTGGGCATTGCCATCCAGAAGGACGGCACCTTGTCGCTGGACCAGACCGCCTTCAACAAGGCGCTGAGCAGCAAGCCTGCCGCCGTGGCCAATCTGTTCGGCAACAGCAGCAACAGCGGCTTTGCCGACCGCTTCAGCACCACCATCAATAATCTGCTGGGACCTGCCGGAATCATCATGACCAAGCAGCATGACCTGAACCAGAATGTCACCGACGAAACCACGCACCAGACACAGCTGCAAACCAAGCTGAGCGACAAGCAGGCCAACTACCTGCACCAGTACACCACGCTCAATGCCACGCTGGCCAAGATGCAGCAATCCACCAGCAATCTGTCCGGCCTGATGGCCGGGGTCAGCGCCGCCGGTTCATCTTCCGGCTCGGGCAGCAGTTGATCCCGGCCACGCTCACGCGTCAGCCGGTTGTTTGACAATGTGTGACGGACTTCACAGTTGGCAACATCTTTTAACCGGGGTTTGCCATCAAGACCTCCCTGCATCCGCCCGATAATGCAGACAGAGCCAGCCATGGCCTGTCTGCCCGATGGCGGACAGCAAGGAGAACATCATGAGTTCAGCATCCATCACCACCACCGCCGGTCCGCTCGACGTACAGTCCATCGTCAGCCAGCTGATGAGCGTGGAACAGCAGCCACTGACCGACAGCCAGAACAAGGTTTCCACCTACAAGACCGAGCTGAGCGACATGGGCCAGATCAGCTCTGCCCTGTCCGCGCTGCAAACCTCGGTCAGCAGCCTGTCGTCCGGTGCCTTCCTGCAAAGTTTCAAGGCGACAAGCTCCGACAGCACCATTGCCTCGGTCACCACCAGCACCGGCGGCATTGCCGGCAGTTACCAGTTGAATGTGAGCAAGCTGGCACAGTCCCGCCAGCTGGTATTCGATGAAAACAGCAGCGGCCAGCCCATTACCAGCGCTACCACCGCCATCAGCGGCGTGCCCTCCTCGCTCACTTTCAGCGTGGCCGGCACCAGCACCACGGTAAAACTGAACAATGGTGGCAGCGGCGGTGAAAGCCTGCAGAACATCTCGGACGCCATCAATTCAGCCAATGCCGGGGTCAATGCTTCCATCGTGCAGTACAACGGCAATTATTCGCTGGTGATTGCTTCGGCCAATTCCGGCTCGGCCAATGCCTTCAGCGTGACATCCGGCGGTACTGACAGCGGCAATACCAGCGGCAACACCCTGGCCGGCCTGCAACAAAGCAGCACGGCGGCCACCGAGTCGTTTGCCGCCAGCGATGCCCTGCTCACGGTCAATGGCGTCAATGTGTCATCCAGCAGCAATACCCTGACCGGCGTCATCAATGGCGCGTCGGTGAATCTGGAAAAAGCCGGACAAGTCACCATCGGCATGAGTCAGGATACGTCCGGCATTGCCACCACCCTGCAAGGCTTCGTCGATGCCTACAACAAGGTGCACAGCACGGTGAATAGTGCATTCAGCGGTGACATGAAGGGCGATGACTCGCTGCTATCCATCCAGGACCAACTATCGTCGGTTCTGCAGACACAGGTGGCAGGTGTGGATGCCACCACGTCCTTCGCCTATCTGTCACAAGTGGGCATTAGCCTGCAAAAGGACGGCACGCTGGCACTGGACCAGACCGCCTTCAACAAGGCGCTGACTAGCAACCCAAGCGCAGTGGCTAATCTGTTTGGCAACAGCAGCAGCACCGGCTTTGCCGACCGCTTCAACAGCACCATCAATAATCTGCTGGGGCCGACCGGCATCGTGGTGACCAAACAGAACGACCTGAACCAGAGCATTACCGACGAAACCAGCCACCAGACCGAAATCCAGACCAATCTGGACGCATTGCGTGCTTCCTATCTGCAGCAATACACCACGCTGAATGCCACGTTGGCGCAAATGCAGCAATCCACCAGCAACCTCGCCGGCTTACTGGCCTGAGATAGCTTGGCACCCGCCATGAAAAACGCCACCCGGTCCTGCCGAGGTGGCGTTTTTTATTGGTAAAGACAGGAGAATCAACCCAACAACTGGTTGCCGTTGATGGCATTCATCAAGGCCAGCGCCCCCAGCACCACAAAAATCAGCGATGCAACAATATGCACGGCCTTGGTGGGCAGGCGGTCGGCAAAGCGGCTACCCAGGTAGATGACCGGCACGTTGGCCAGCATCATGCCCAATGTGGTGCCAGCCACCACCGGCAGGAAGTCATGAAAACGCGCCGCCAGCGCAATGGTCACCACCTGGGTCTTGTCGCCCATTTCTGCCAGGAAAAAGGCAAACACGGTGGTGGCAAACACGCCCATCTGGCGCTTGGGCATGACGATTTCGCCTTCATCCAGCTTGTCCGGAATCAAAATCCAGCCAGCCATCAGGGCAAAGGAAGCAACCACAGTCCAGTTAAGGATATTGGGACTGAGTGCGGTGGACAGCCAGGCCCCCACACCACCGGCACCGGCATGATTGACCAGCGTGGCCAGCAAAATGCCAAGAATGATGGGAACAGGCTTGCGGTAACGCGCGGCCAGAATCAGGGAAAGCAGTTGGGTCTTGTCGCCGATTTCGGCCAGGGCTACTACACCGGTGGATACCAGAAAAGACTGCATCAAGTGTTCTCCATGGCCGGGACGCGAAAACGAGTGACCGCAATGCGTCCCGGCCATGCAGAGCATTACGGTCAAAAGTCTCGCCAAGTCTCGGACCACGTGTGCCATGCCGGAACCGGCAAGTCTGTTGACACACGTCCCTCTCGCATTCGGAGGGCGGCTACTCCCTGATGACGGGCTGCATTGTAAACGAGTCATGCCATTTGGCAAGCCCCTTGCCCTGATTTTCGCCATGCGCCGGGCCATGCAGCTGCCCGGCCATGGCCACCACGTTTAGCGCGCCGCCCAGGCGTTGAAACGCTGCTCCAGGTTTTCGCCGTGATCCACCCAGAAGCTGCTGTCTATCGCCACGCCCTGCTTCAGGTTTTGCGGTGCGGTAGGCAGATTGCCCAGCAGGCCCTTGTCGATCAGCGCTGGCGCCTTGCGGTGACTCACCCCATAGCTGATGCCCTTCACGTATTCAGCCTGCGCTCCCGGCTGGCTGACAAAGGCCAGGAACTTGTAGGCGGCATCCAGATTGGCGCTGCCCTTGGGGATGGTCCAGTAGTCGTAATCGTAGATATTGCCGTTCCACACCATTTGCAGCTGTTTACCGCCTTCCTTCTGCGCCGCGCTGATGCGCCCGTTATAGGCCGAACTCATCACCACATCGCCAGCGGCCAGATACTGCGCGGGCTGGGCACCGGCTTCCCACCACTGGATATAGGGCTTGAGCTGGTCGAGCTTGGCAAAGGCACGATTCAACCCCGCCGGGGTATTAAGCACCTTGTACACATCATGCGGTGCCACCCCGTCTGCCATCAGGGCAATTTCCAGCGTGTACTTGGCCCCTTTGCGCAAGGCGCGCTTGCCGGGGTATTTCTTCACGTCCCAGAAATCCGCCCAGGAACGCGGGGCGGTCTTCAGCTTGTCGCTGTTATAGGCCAGCACCGTACTCCAGGCGTAGGCTGCCATGCCACAGGCCTGGGCGGCACCGGGCAGCAGTTCTGCAGGCTTGATGATGCGGCGGTAGTCCAGCTTTTCGAACATGCCTTCATCACAGCCGCGCAGCAGGTCTGGCGATTCGACATCCAGCACGTCCCAGCTCACCCGCTTGCTGTCTACCATGGCACGCACCCGTGCCATTTCACCGTTGTAATCGCCACTCACCACCTTGATGCCGCTGCTGGCGGCAAAGGGCTGGTAGTAGGCTTTTTGCTGGGCTTCCTTGTTGGCACCACCAAACGACACCACGGTCAGTTCGGTAGCCTGGGCGGCAGCGCTCAGCAATACGCAGCCCAGTACGGCTGCAACACGACAATGCTTGAATGTGGGCATGGCAAATCCTTACAGGAGACTCAGCCAGGTGGGCGGCTGCAAGCACACTGTAGGGACAGCCCGGGGCATTGGTAAAATAGCTTTACCTTGTCAACTGCATCGGTTTTTGCGATGCACCAAAACCGCGCTCAACCCAAACGGCTGATGCTCTGCTCGCACAGCGAGACAAAGGCCTCGGCGCGGCGTGTCAGGCGCAGCTCTTGCGGCCACGCCAGCACGATATTCAGCGCAGGCACATCCTCCACAATCGGCAGGTACACCAGGGCATCGCCAGCATAGGACTGCCGGGTTTGCGGGCGCAGATTCAGCAGCGCATAGCCGTTGCCTGCCGCCACCAGGCCACGCACCAGTTCAAAACTCACTGTCTTGTGGCGCACCCGTGCCTCCAGATTGTGCAGACGAAATACCGACAGGAAATACTCGCGACTGTGTGGCAAATCCAGCAACACCATGGGCAAATCGGCCAGATCATGCAGTGACACCGCCGTTTGCGTGGCCAGCGGGTGATTGGCCGGCAGCACGGCGTAAGGCAAGACGGTTTGCAGCGTCTGCCGGTACAGGCTGGGTGCCAGATCCAGGTCGTACAGCAAGGCCAGCTCGGTTTTCCCGCTGAGCAGTGCCTGCTGCAACTGGCCGGTATCACCCTCGTGCAGCTGTACCGTGATATCGGGGTAGGACTCGCGCATGGCAGCCAGCAGGCGCGGCAGAAACAAGGGCGCAATGGTGGTGAAGCAGCCCAGCTGCAACTCACCCTGCAAGGACTGGCTCAATGCGCTGGCATGCAGGCTGAGGTCGTCCGCATGCGCCAGCAGGTTGCGCGCTGCCGCGACAAAGCTTTGCCCGGCGGGCGTCAGCGACACGCCCTTGGCATGGTGGCGAATGAAAAACTGCAGGCCGAACTGCTCTTCCAGCTGGGCGATGGCGCTGGAGATCCCCGGCTGCGAGGTGTACAGGGCATTGGCTGCCGCAGTGACACTGCCGTGGTCGGCCACCGCCACCAGATAAGCCAGCTGCCGCAGGGTATATTGCATAATATTTATCTATCCAGCAGAAAAAATAATAATATTTTCGGTATTCAATGTCGCAAGCTAGATTCGCCTTGTCAACCGACACACCACGCAAGCTGCCTTGCCCAAGGCGTAACGCAAAAACAATGCCCGGCCGCCGCAATCGGCATGGCCGGGGTGTAAACTGACGCACGGCCCTTGCCTGGCCGCCACACCGCATGCTGCGGTTTCATGGAAAGACGTTTGATGGAATCCCTTACCCTGCTCAACACGCTGACCGGTTTTGACACCACCAGCCGGCTGAGCAATCTGCAGCTGATCCGCTTTGTCAAAAACTACCTGGCTGGCTATGGCATCAGCAGCCACATCGTGGAAAACGAAGACGGCAGCAAGGCCAATCTGTACGCCACCATCGGCCCCACCGACCGCCCCGGCGTGATGCTGGCCGGCCACACCGATGTGGTACCGGTAGATGGCCAGACATGGCATAGCGACCCGTTCCAGCTGGATATCCGCGACGAGCGGGCCTATGGCCGCGGCACGGCTGACATGAAAGGCTTTCTTGCCAGTGTGCTGGCCCAGGTACCGCAACTGGCGCAAAGCCAGCTGCACACGCCGGTGCACCTGGCCTTCACTTACGATGAGGAAATCGGCTGCATCGGCGTGCGCCGCTTGCTGGAAGTGCTGGGCGGGCTGCCGGTCCTACCTGCCATGGGCATCATTGGCGAACCGACACAAATGAAGCTGGTGGCCGCCCACAAGGGCAAGACTGCCTGGCGGGTGACAGCGCGGGGGCACGAAGGCCATTCCAGCAACCCGACGGCCGGGGTGAACGCGGTGGAATACGCTGCCGAACTGGTCAGCTTCATCCGCAGCCTGGCCCGGCAGCGACGTCAGCACGGCCCGTTCGATCCGCTGTACGAAGTGCCTTACAGCACCCTGCACGTCGGCACCATGCAAGGCGGCACCGCGCTGAACATCATCCCCGCGCACTGCCAGTTCGACTTTGAAATCCGCCATTTGCCGGAAGACCCGCCGCAAAGCCTGCTGGACGCCATCCGCAATCATGCCCTGCAGGTGCTACAGCCGGAAATGCAGGCGGTGGACCCCGACTGCGGTTTTGGCTTCACGGAAAAAACCAGCTATCCGGGTTTGCTCACTCCGCCGGATGCCCACGTCGTGCGCTTTGTGCAGGATCTGCTGAACGACCACACCCCGCCACGCAAGATTGCCTTTGGCACCGAAGGCGGGCTGTTTGCCGAACGTTGCGGCATTCCCACCGTGGTGTGCGGCCCCGGCGACATCGCCCAGGCGCACCAGCCGGACGAATGGCTGGCATTGGAGCAACTGGCCGCCTGCGATGCGTTTTTATCACGCCTTGGCAGCCAGCTCGCCAGCCGCTGAGCCTGTCGCATGACAGCAACCGGCCCGTCTTTCTGCACAAGGAAGCCGGGCGTTTTTGCCCAACAGTGTTATCCTCTGCTGCCTTTGCCGACAGGAGCCCGCCATGGCCTTTTGCAGCAGCTTCAGCCCACAGGATCAAGAACCCGGCGCCGAACAGCTGGCGACGCAGCCCGGTCCGCTGCTGCTGGAATTCGGTGCACCCTGGTGCCAGTACTGTCAGGCGGCGCAACCATTGCTGGCCAGCGCCATGCAGCAGTACCAGGACTTGCCCCACCTGAAGATAGAAGACGGCAAAGGCCGTCGCCTCGGCCGCAGCTTCCGGGTCAAGCTGTGGCCCACGCTGGTGCTGTTGCAAGACGGACAGGAAGTTGCCCGACTGGTACGGCCCGACAGCCTGCAGGCGATCCAGCAATTACTGGCCAGCCTGCCCGCCGCGCCGCGCACATCCTGAATACCGCCCGTCGCCGCCAAGCCCCATCTGCGGCGGGCCGCAGCAATCAATGAAAGCCATGCAGTTGAATACCACCCCCATGCAGACGTCCACAGCCAATGCGTCGCCACGCGTGTTGTCGCTCATTCCGCCGATGACGCAGCTGAACACGCCCTATCCGTCCACCGCCTATATCACCGGCTTTCTGCGCTCGCGCCAGGTCACCGCCTTTCAGGAAGACCTGGCCTTGCAGCTGGTATTGCGACTGTTTTCGGCAAGTGGCCTGCAAGCCGTGCGCCAGCAGCTTGACACCATTCCGCCGAAAAAACGCAGTGCACAGCTGCACAGCTTTGTCGGCCAGTTCGAGCGCTACCTGGCCACCATCGGCCCGGTCATTGCCTTTTTGCAAGGGCGTGACTCCACCGTGGCGCACCGCATCTGCGGCCGTAATTTCCTGCCAGAGGGCGAGCGTTTTGCCGCGCTGGAAGTGTATGTGGACCCGGACGACCCCTATGGCGGCGACCCGCTAGCCTGGGCTTTTGGTGCACTGGGTCAGCAGGACCGCGCCCGCCATCTGGCCACGCTCTACCTGAATGACATTGCCGACGTGCTGCGCGAAGCGGTGGATGAGCGTTTTGAATTCGTGCGCTATGCCGAATCGCTGGCCATGAGCCAGCCCACCTTCGACCCGCTGGCACGGGCGCTGGCCGGCAAACCCACGCTGGTGGACGACACCCTGCAACAGCTGGTGGAAGAAGCCATTGCCCGGCATCAGCCGGACATCGTGCTGCTGTCGGTGCCCTTCCCCGGCTCGGTATATGCTGCCTTCCGCATCGCCCAGACCATCAAGGCGCGCTGGCCGGCCATCCGCACCGTGCTGGGCGGCGGCTTCGTCAATACCGAGCTGCGCGAACTCAAAGAAGCACGGGTATTCGATTACTTCGACTTCATCACGCTGGACGATGGCGAAAAACCGCTGCTGGCCCTGCTGGAACACCTGCAAGGCAAGCGTTCGGTATCGCGCCTGGTACGCACCTTCGTGCGCGAAGGCGGCGAGGTCCGCTACATCAACATGATGGAAGCCGACATCCCCTTCGAGGAAGTCGGCACCCCCACCTGGGACGGTCTGCCCATCGACCGCTACCTGTCCTTGCTCGACATGCTGAACCCCATGCACCGGCTGTGGAGCGACGGGCGCTGGAACAAGCTGACCGTGGCACATGGCTGCTACTGGAAAAAATGCAGCTTCTGCGACGTGACACTGGACTACATCTCGCGTTACGAAACCGCCTCCGCCAGCACGCTGGTGGACCGTATCGAGGCCATCATTGCCGAAACCGGCCAGACCGGCTTCCATTTTGTCGACGAGGCCGCACCACCCAAGATGCTGCGCGCGCTGGCCGAAGAACTGCTGCGCCGCAATGTGTCCATTTCCTGGTGGGGCAATATCCGCTTCGAGAAATCCTTCACGCCGGAGCTGTGCCAGTTGCTGGCAGAAAGTGGCTGCATCGCCATTTCCGGCGGGCTGGAAGTGGCCTCGGACCGCCTGCTCAAGCTGATGAAAAAAGGCGTGTCGGTGGAACAGGTGGCGCGGGTGACGCAAAGCTTTACCGAAGCAGGCGTGCTGGTGCATGCCTACCTGATGTACGGCTTCCCCACCCAGACGGTGCAGGACACGGTGGATGCACTGGAATACGTACGCCAGCTGTTTGATACCGGCTGCATCCAGTCCGGCTTCTTCCACCGCTTTGCCTGCACCGTGCATTCGCCGGTAGGCCAGAACCCGGAAGAATACGGCGTCACCCTGCAACCCTTGCCGCCGGTCAGCTTCGCCAAGAACGATGTCGGCTTCATCGACCCTACCGGCACCGATCACGACGCCATGGGCAAGGCGCTCAACAAGGCCTTGTACAACTTCATGCACGGCATCGGGCTGGATCAGGACGTACGCAACTGGTTTAGTGGCCGGGTACCCAAGCCACGCGTGCCACGCAACTTCATTGCCCGCGCCCTGGGGTGAAACAGCATTGACCGTGCTCGTGCCGCCCCCTGTCGGCCACTCCTCTTGGACAGGGAAAATGCTGAACGATTAGCGGGAAGATGACTCCAAGCAGCTGTTGCACGCGCAACAACTGCCCTTCCCCGCTACCGTCCAGTCCCCAAGGAGAAGCACCATGTCATCCAACGACAAGTCTACCCAGCCAAATCAGACTGCCGGCGTGGATATCACGCTGAAATTCCTGCAAGTCTCGATGAACAACGTCGAACAACTGGTCAATTTCCAGATCAGCACCAGCCGCGAGCATCTGGATACTTACGCCAAGTCACTGCACGCGCTGAGCCAGGCCAGCACGCCACAAGAAGCCATCAGCCAGATCAGCGACCTGGCCAAAGCCAATGCCAACCGCGCCATGGAGTGCTCTGGCGAATTTTGCGGCATCCTGTCCAAGGCACAGGAAGACTTGCAAGGCCTGGCTCTGGAACATCTCTCCAGCATGCAAAACTCCTTGCAAGGCATGGCCAGCTACCTGCAACCCCCGGCCAATACTGGCGACAAAAAGAAATAAGCTTTCACCCAAGCAAACAGCCCGCCATCCTGCCGGATGTGCGGGCTGTTTGTGCTTGACTGAGCAAGGCCTGTCAGACTGGCTTCAATCGTCGCCAAAGTCCGCAGCAGCGGCTTGCTCGTCTGCCTGCTTTTGCTCTTCGGCCAGCCGGGCCTGCCACTGCTCTTCGGTCAGGCCATGGCTACCATCACAATAGTCGCGCCGGCCACAGCCACAACGACCGATATCGGCCGGATTTGCCTGTACTCGCATTGCTGTCTCCTGTTCATCCCTTGCCTGCAGCCATCTGCACGGCAGTAACGGGACGGCTGCAGAGACTACCCCGTGCCGCCCGGATATTCAACGGTCACGATTGATTATCCGCCCTGCTTCGCCACTGACACGGATTCTGGCCACACCAGCAACAACATCCCGGATTACAGGATGTGCCACGGTTTCAACGCCCTGTTTTCAGTTGCGTCCACAAGCGGTTCTGCAAGCGCAGGATATCTGTCGGCAAAGGTTGCAACAGGAACAGCGTCTGCATCACCGCGGGCGGCGGGTAGATGCCGGCATCACTGGCAATGGCAGGCTGCACCAGTTTGCGCGCCGGGATATTGGGCGTGGGGTAGAACACCTTGTTGGTGATGCCGGCCGCACATCCGGCTGCAGGATGTGGTTGATCCACTGGTGCGCCGCTGCCGGGTTGGGCGCATCTTTCGGTATGGTCATCATATCCACCGAAAACGGCGCGCCGCTCTTGGGAATGACGTAGGCAATCTGGTAATGCTTGCCGGCATCTGCCGCCCGGCGCCGGGCAATGCCGATATCGCCCGACCAGCCTACCGCCAGACAGACATCGCCATTGGCCAGGTCATTGATATAGCCGGAAGAATTGAACTGGGTGATATAGGGTCGGATTTTCTTCAGGGTTTCAAACGCCGCCTGATAATCGGCCGGATTCTTGCTGTTCGGGTCCTTGTGCAGGTAATGCAGAGTGATGGCAAACACATCGCTGGCCTGATCCAGCATCGATACCCCGCAACTCTTCAGCTTGCCCAGCCGGGCCGGGTCAAACAGCAGGTCCCAGCTATCCAGTGGCGCATCATTGCCCAGCGCCGTCTTCACCTTGTTCAGGTTCAGCCCCAGCCCGTCGGTAAACCAGGCATAGGGCACGCCGTATTTATTGCCAGGGTCGGCACTGGCCACCATTTTCATCAGCTGCGGGTCCAGATTGGCCAGATTGGGCAGCAACGCCTTGTTCAGCGGCTGATAGATGCCAGCGGCGGCCTGACGCGCCATGTAGTTGGAGGTGGGCACCACCACGTCGTAACCGGCGCGGCCGGTAAGCATTTTGGCCTGCAAGGTGTCATCGCTGTCGTAGACATCGTATTTCACCTTGATGCCGGTCTGTTTTTCGAAGCTGGCAATGGTTTGCTCGCCGATATAGTCCGACCAGTTGTAGACATGCAGCTCGGCCGCCTGGGCGGTGAGGCCAAGACAGCAGAGCGTGGCGGAGGCAAGACGGCGCAGGGTGGGTGTGAAGCGCATGATGGTGAAACTCCTGTAGTGCGGACTGGCAACACCCGTCCACCGGCCAGGCTGACCGGTGGCGGGAACGATGGCGCTGTGCTGAAGGAGTGGTCCCGGCAAGGTCTGGCCGCTGAACGGCTCTGTAAGGATGCCGGTGGCGGGGCTTACAATATGCCCAGCTCGCGGGCGGTACGGTCGACTGCCCGCAGGGTTTTGCTCAGCAGCTCGTCAACCTGGCTGCGAGTGATGGCCAGTGCCGGTGCCATGATCATGCGGCCATGGGTGGAGCGGATGATCAGCCCCTCGTCAAAGCCATGGCTACGGCAACGCCAGCCGATATCATCTTCATTGGCAAACAGCTTGCGGCTGGCCTTGTCTTCACACAGCTGCAAGGCCGCCACCATGCCCGTGCCCTGGATGTCGCCCACCAGCGGGTGATCGGCAAACACTTCACGCAGGCAGCGTTGCAGATAGGGGCCGGTATCCTGCTTGACGGCATCCACCATGCCTTCGCCCTGCAACACATCCAGATTGGCCAGCGCCACGGCGGCGGCCACCGGGTGACCGGAATAGGTCAGGCCATGGGCAAACACTCCGCCCTTGTCGATCAGAGCCTGCGCCATGCGCCGCGACAGCACCAGCCCGCCCATGGGGATGTAGCCGGAGGTCAGCCCCTTGGCGATGCTCAGCGTGTCGGGCTGGAAGTCGAAATGCTGATGGGCAAACCATTCGCCGGTACGGCCAAAGCCGCCAATCACCTCGTCGGCACACAGCAGCACATCGTACTGACGGCAAATACGCTGGATTTCCGGCCAGTAGCTTTCCGGCGGAAAAATCATGCCACCGGCACCCTGGAACGGCTCGGCCACAAAAGCCGCCACCTTGTCCGCGCCCAGTTGCAGGATTTTCTGCTCCAGCGCGCGGGCACACTGCAGGCCGAATTCCGCCGGGTTGAGGTTGCCGCCGTGGCGATACCAGTCTGGCTCGTCAATGTGTTCAACCCCCGGAATCGGCAGATTGCCCATTTCGTGCATGAAGGCCATGCCACCCAGCGAGGCGCTGCCCACAGTGGAGCCGTGATAGCCATTGTGGCGGCCGATGAAGATTTTCTTGTCCGGCTGGCCCATCACGTCCCAGAAGCGGCGCACGGTACGAATCAGCACTTCATTGGCTTCGGAGCCGGAGTTGGTATAGATCACATGGCTGTAACTGCCGGGCAGCAGGGAAAACAGCCGCTCGGACAACTCCACCACCGCCGGGTGGGTGGTATGGAAAAACATATTGTAGTAACTCAGTTCCTTGAGCTGCCGGGTGGCGGCATCAATCAGCTCCTGCCGGCCATAGCCGACATTGGTGCACCACAGGCCGGACATGCCGTCCAGATACTGCTTGCCTTCGCTGTCCCACACATACAGCCCTTCGCCACGGGTGATGACGCGCGGCCCCTCCTCGTTCAGGGCTTTCTGGTCCAGAAAGGCATGAATATGGTGAGCGGCATCCATGGCCTGATAGTCGGCGGTACTGCGTTGCTTCTGATTGGTGTGCATTGTGGTCTCCATGCCGGGGCACCGGCTTACAGGCTGATCCAGGTGGTTTTGAGCTGGCTGAACTTGTCCAGCGCATGCAGGGACAGGTCGCGGCCAAAGCCGGACTGCTTGCAGCCGCCAAACGGTACGCCGGGGTCCAGTGCGTCCACGGTGTTGACCGAGACAGTACCGGCGCGCAAGGCACGCGCCACGCGGTGGGCCCGCTGCAGCTGGTCGGTCCATACCGCAGCCGCCAGGCCGTAAATGCTGTCATTGGCCATGGCAATGGCTTCGACCTCGCTGTCAAAACGCAGCACCGACAGCACCGGGCCGAAAATCTCTTCGCGGGCAATACGCATCTGCGGCGTCACTCCGGTAAACAGGGCGGGCTGCAAATAGCAGTCACTGTCACCCAGTCGCAGCCGCTCGCCACCAGCCAGCAAGCGCGCGCCCTGCCGCACGCCGTCCTCGATAAAACCGTGCACCCGGCCGGTATGCCCGGCATCCACCAGCGTGCCCAGCCGCGTGGCCGGGTCCAGCGGATTGCCCGGCTGGTAATGCGCCATTTCGGTCAGCACCTTTTCGACAAAACGGTCGTGGATGCTGCTTTCCACCAGCAGGCGCGAGCTGGCAGAACACACCTGGCCCTGATTGAAGCAGATGCCAAAGGCCGCCTTGCGTGCCGCCGCGTCCAGGTCGGCACAATCGGCAAACACCAGATTCGGGCTTTTGCCACCGCACTCCAGCCACACCATTTTCATGTTGGAAGCGGCGGAATACGCCAGAAAGCGCTTGCCGATTTCGGTGCTGCCGGTAAACGACAGGCAGTCGATGTCCGGATGCAGGCCCAGCGCCTGCCCGGCCTCCTCGCCATAGCCGGGCAGCACGTTCAGCACACCGGCCGGCAGACCGGCCTCGCTGGCCAGCTGCGCCAGACGGATGGCAGACAACGGCGACTGCTCGGCCGGTTTCAGCAGCACGCTATTGCCTGCCGCCAGCGCCGGTGCCACTTTCCAGGCGGCCATGTCCAACGGGAAATTCCACGGAATCACTGCCGCCACCACGCCCACCGGTTCGCGCGTCACCAGCGCCAGCGCATCCGGGCCGCTGGGGGCCACTTCGTCATACAGCTTGTCGCAGGCTTCGGCATACCAGTCGAACAAGGCCGCCGTGGCCGGCACGTCGATATTCAGCGCATCCGAGATGGGCTTGCCCATGTCCAGGCAATCGAGCAAGGCCAGTTCGTCGGCATTGTCGCGCAGCAGTTGCGCCAGTTTTTGCAGCACTGGCTTGCGCTCTCGCGGATGGCACCGCGACCAGTCCCCGGCCTCAAAGCTGCGTCGTGCGGCGCTCACTGCCAGGTCAACATCTGCCTGTGCACAGCGCGCCACCATGGCGATGGTCTGGCCGGTATGCGGACAGATGCTGGCAAACTGGCGGCCATCTACTGCATCTTGCAGCCGGCCATCCATATAGGCCTGTGCAGCAGGCTGCAGCGCGCTGGCGCAAGCCGTCCAGAATGACAGATCTTTCGATGACAACATGCTACTCTCCTGTCGGGTTTAGCCAGTCGCGACTCCACATACGACTGACATGCGATGGCCACAGTCTAGGCAGACTGCCCCACCCCGCCCATCGCCTTGATGGGTGAGGCCACTCACCCCTTGGGGGTAGCGCCGGGGCAGAACAGTTGCGGCATCATGCAAAACCATGGCCAATAGCGAAACAGGAGCAAGAACAGACATGCAGATCGCCGTGAGTGACCTGGCCTTTCATCACCGGCTGGGGAAATTGCTGGAACAACTGGGAGAGCCACGCTTCTGGCCGGTGCTGGCCAGTTTTCTGGGCGAGATTGCCACCTTCGATACCTGGGTAGTGCTGCTGTTCCAGGCTGACCAGCCACCGCTGATCCTGGCGGACCATGCCGCCAACCTCGCAGCGGACGACCTGTTTGCCGACTACCGTGCCGGGCTGTACCGCATTGACCCCTTCTATGCGTTCAGCCAGCAAAATCCGATGCCCGGCCTGTATCGGCTGGACGATGTGGCACCGGATTCCTTCCGTGACACCGAATACTACCGCCAGTATTTCAGCCGCAATGTCGGGGAAGACGAGCTGCAATTCCTGCTGCCCATTGCCGGCCAGGGCGTGCTGTCATTGTCGCTGGCCAGCCGTCAGCGCTTCAGTGCCAGCGAGATTGGCAGCTGCCAGTTATTCAGCCCCTGGCTGCTGACCCTGCTGCGCAAGGCATGGCAATTTGACACCAGCCTGATCGAACAGCAGCGCGACAACCCGGTGGAACGCCAGTCAAGGCTGGAAGATGCCTTGCGCCAGCGCGGCAATCCGCAACTGACCGAGCGTGAGGTGCAGGTCGCCCTGCTGATTCTGGCCGGGCACTCCACCAAGGCCATTGCCCGTGAGCTGGGCATTTCACTGGATACCGCCAAGGTGCACCGGCGCAATCTGTACGCCAAGCTGGGCGTCAGCCAGCAGGCCGGTTTGTTTCTGCTGTTTGCGGCCCCGGATGGCACTTCCAGCGCACCGCGCAAGCAGAAATAGTATTTGTCTTTTATTTTCAATGACTTGATTCATTGAAAAATATCAAGAACAGCAAGAATGCCACACTAAAACCCGGCATTTTCACATTGGCATTGCCAAGTCATTTGAATTTGTACACAATCAATTCAACGCAAGCGAAACAGGAAGAGCCAAGATGGCACAAGGAGGCAAACGAGATGGTGCCGGACGCAAATCGGCATTCGGTGGTGACAAAACCGTAGCCATGCGTGTGCCGGAACCCTTGCGGCCACTGCTGGAAAACTGGCTGGCTGAATATCGCCAGCTGCGTACGGTCAGAACAGCGGACACCCAGGATATCCGCACCCTGTCGGAAACCCTCAGCCAGCTGTCACTGCCCTTGTTCGCCAGCCGGGTACCTGCCGGCTCGCCCGTTGCCGCCGATGACCTGAAAGAAGCCGACATCGACCTGAATGCCCATCTGGTCAGCCACCCTGCCAGTACCTTCATGGTGACGGTGAAAGGCGACTCGATGATCAATGCCGGCATTCACGATGGCGACCTGCTGATTGTCGACCGCGCCCTGCCAGCACGCAGCGGCAAGGTGGTGGTGGCGGTCATCAACGGCGAGCTTACCGTCAAGCGGCTGGAAAAAACGGCAAGCGGCCTGTTCCTGATGCCGGAGAACCCGGCTTACTCGCCAATCGAAGTGCCGGAAGAAGCGGCATTGTTTATCTGGGGTGTGGTGACCAACGTCATTCACCCGGTCTCGTAAAGGAGCGCATGATGCAAATCGATGAAAGCCTGATCAAGATGAAGTTCATGGACTGGCGCCGTCTGCCGCGTGCTTTTCGTGAAGTCCGCGCCGGACAACCGCAGGTGCTGGTATCCCGCACTGGTCGCAGCTACTTTGTCCCGGTGCAGTTCGTCTAGACCGCGCGTCCGGGCAAGTTTCCCCTGTCGCGACAACATCATCAGACCAGCATGCCTGGTCTGATTTCATTTGGTTTACTCCCAGCGACAGCCCCGTTCTCATCGGCCAGATTGGCGTCGTGGGGCTGACCAGATCATCCTGATGGCCATGCAGGCAAAAAAAACCCTCCCGCAAGGGGAGGGATTAACAGGGTATCGGGGAAGTGTAACGACCGGAAGCTGAGGGCAGCCGGTCATACAGCGCCTGGATCCATACCAAGAACCAAGCACGTTTTCATCCTAACGTTTGCACCTGGCATTGGCTATGGGTGAATTTACTTAACAGACATATCCTGCATTACTCTCAGAATATTCTCAGCAGAAGTTTCGCGGCGAATCACTTCGAAAAAGTCACCCGCCTCCGGGTAGGTTTTTTTCAACTGCCCCAGCCACTGCTTGAGCCGTGCTGGCGGATAGCGCGACTCCCCTGCCTCGGTAAAGCACTGCTGGTAGAAATCCAGCAACCATTTCATCAGGGCCTGCCAGGCCATGGGCGTGTCGGATTGGTCGCCCGCAATGCGCAGTGCCAGGTCGGGCGCGGCAATCAGCCCCCGGCCAATCATTACCCGCTCACAGCCGCTTTGCGCCCGGATGGCATGGTAATCCGCCACGGTCCATACCTCGCCATTGGCAATAACCGGCACCGTGACATGCTCCCGGATACGGGCAATCCAGTCCCAGTGGGCTGGCGGCTTATACCCTTCCACCTTGGTACGCGCATGTACCACCAGCTCGGCTGCCCCGGCACTTGCCAAGGCAGCAGCGCAGTCCAGTGCCAGGCTCTTGTCCTCATAGCCCAGCCGCATCTTGGCGGTTACCGGTATCTCGGCCGGAACAGCCGCCCTCACCTGCCTGACAATGGCGTGCAGCAGTTCCGGCTCGGTCAGCAGTACCGCCCCGCCACGATGACGATTGACCGTGGGTGCCGGGCAGCCAAAGTTCAGGTCCACCCCCGGCGCACCCAGGCTGGCCACCTTGGCGGCATTTTCCGCCAGACAGACCGGGTCCGAGCCCAACAACTGCACCCGCACTGTTGTTCCGGCGCGGGTTTTGCCACCGTTCAGCAATTCCGGTGCCAGCCGGTGAAAAGTACGGGTGGGCAACAGCACATTGGTGACCCGGACAAATTCGGTTACACACAAGTCGATACCGCCCAGACGGGTCAGTACATCCCGCATGATGGGGTCAACCAGACCCTCCATCGGGGCCAGCATCAGATTCATGACTTAACCTGCTGAAAAAAGGGCGCTATTGTAACGGAATCACTGCCCGGGAGCGAATGCATGACCTTGAAGATCAGCCTTGTCACCCCACACCAGCTTGAACACTGCCTGCCGCTGTTTCAGGCTTATCTGGCTTTTTATCATGTACAGCAAAGCGATGCGGACTGCCTGCAGTTTCTCGAAGCCCGCATACGCCAGCACGAGGCCTGCCTGTGGCTGGCGGAGGACGCCGGCGTGGCCGTCGGCTTTGCGCTGATGTATCCCGGTTTCAATTCACTGACGCTCAAACCCAACTGGCTGCTGCACGATCTGTATGTCGCACCGGACTACCGCGGCAGCGGTGTCAGCAAGCAGCTGCTGCAAACCTGTCAGGCCCATGTCATCAGCCTGGGTGGTGGCGACATCATGCTGCAAACCGCCCACGACAACACCCGGGCACAGCGACTGTACGAGCGTAACGGCTTTGTGCTGGATACCGAATTCCGGGTGTATTACTGGGATGGCAAGAATACTTGACCGCACTGCCCGGCAGCGCCATGCTGGCGGCCCAGCAGAAACCGACAAGGAACACAGATGGACATTCCACGCGGCATTTATCGTCATTACCGGGGCAATCTTTACGAAGTGCTCGGGCTGGGTCTGCATTCTGAAACGCATGAACCCATGGTGGCCTATCGCGCGCTCTATGGCGATTATCAACTGTGGACACGCCCTGCCGGCATGTTCCTGGAAACCGTCATCCACGAAGGCGAGAGCCTGCCACGCTTCTCACCCGTCAAACTGTTCTAGCCACACAGTCCATGCGCATTTACCGTACCGACCAGTTTGCCCTGCCGCTGCCGGAAGGCCACCGTTTCCCGGCTGAAAAATACCAGCTGCTGGCCACCGCAGTGGCGCAATTTGCCGCCCCCCTGATGGAGGAAGCCCCGGCGGCCAGCGCATGGGAACTGCAACAGGTACATGCAGCAGACTATGTCGCCCAGGTGCTGGATGGCAGCCTGCCGCCACGCGCCTGGCGTGAAATCGGCCTGCCATGGTCGCCGCAACTGGTGGAGCGCTCGCGTCGCTCGGTCGGTGCCACTGTGGCCGCCGCCCGCACCGCCTTGCTGCATGGTTGCGGGGTGAATCTGGCCGGGGGCACCCATCATGCCTATCACGACAAGGGCAGCGGCTTTTGTGTATTCAATGATGTAGCCGTGGCCTCGCGCCTGCTGCTGCAAGAAGGCCTGGTGCGCCGCATTCTGGTCATTGATCTGGATGTCCATCAGGGTAATGGCACGGCCGCCATTTTCCGCGATGAACCACGCGTGTTCACCTTCTCCATGCATGGCGAAAAGAACTTTCCCTTCCGCAAGGAAGCCAGCTCGCTGGACATCGACCTGCCCGACCAGACCGACGACGCCAGCTACCTTTCCCGGCTGCAACGGCATTTGCCCGCGCTATTGCAACAACAGCCCGATATCGTGTTTTACCTGGCCGGTGCCGACCCTTATGCAGGTGACCGGCTGGGCAAGCTGGCACTGAGCAAGGCGGGTTTGCTGCAACGCGACCAGCTGGTCATGCAGCAAGTGCGGGACAGCGGTGCCGCACTGGTCATCACCATGGCTGGGGGCTATGCCAACCCGATCAGCGACACGGTGGAAATCCAGACCAAAACCGTCGCTGCCGCGTACCAGCTATTTGGCTCAGGCGTGTAAGATTCACCCGCCAGCCCCGACGAAACAGCGTACCTACCCCCATAAAATGGAGAGCGCAATGAACAAAGCCACCCTGGCCGGCGGATGCTTCTGGTGTACCGAGAGTATTTTTCTCGCCCTCAACGGGGTAAGCCAGGTGCAATCCGGTTATATCGGCGGGCAGACGCCCAACCCTGACTATCGCAGCGTCTGCAGCGGCCACACCGGCCATGCCGAAGCAGTACAGATCCGTTTTGACCCGGCCATCATCAGTTATCGTCAGCTGTTGCAGGTATTTTTTGCCACCCACGACCCCACCACCCTGAACCGACAGGGACATGATGTGGGCAGCCAGTACCGCTCCGCCATCTTTTATCATGATGCAGAGCAGCTGGAGACGGCCAGGGCCGTGATGGCCGACCTGGAACAACAAGGCATTTTTGCCGCACCCATCGTCACCAAGCTGGAGCCGGCCAGCCAGTTTTATCCGGCCGAGGACTACCATCAGCAATACTTTGCCCGTAACGCCGAGCAACCATACTGCCAGGCTGTCATTCAGCCCAAGCAGCTGAAGCTGCGCCGCCAGTTTGCCGACTGGCTGAAACCATGACGATACTGACCCGGCGACATCAAACCGCCGATAAAGTATCACCATGACAGCAGTCCGTGCAGCCAGCCAGCCATTATGCTGATAACATTCGCGCTGGCTGGCGCTGCTTGCGGCATTGCAACAAGCAAGCAATACCGGCAGCACATGCCGGCAAAAGGCAGACCGGACAAGGCGGTCACGGGTATCATGGAGCGCATTGACTTCGGGAGCTGCCCTTACCCGGTCGCCATGCCCCGCCACAAGCACACGAACCCGGCAAGACCACCCATGCTTCCCGTTGCTGACAGCCAGACAGGCAACGGGCCTGGCCTTGCCGTATCTGGCACATAAACAGCAATCGCTGTTGCAGGAGATGACCGTTAATGAAGTACATGATGCCCACCGTTTTCATTGTGGATGACGACCCGGCCGTACGCGACTCACTGGCCTTGCTGATCATGGCCCAGGGCATGCGCACGGTGACGTTCGCCAGCGCCATGGAATTCCTTGAAACCTATACCGAAGGTGAAATCGGCTGCATGGTGCTGGATATCCGCATGCCGCAGATCACCGGCCTTGCCCTGCAGGAAAAACTGGTAGAACGCGGCCTGTCCATTCCCATTGTCTTCATCACCGGCCATGGTGATATCGAACAGTGCCGCCGTGCTTTCCAGTCCGGTGCCATTGATTTCCTGACCAAGCCCATCGACCAGAACCGTCTGATCGACAGCCTGCGCAAGGGCATACGCCTGAGCATCCAGCAACAGCAGCAGGATGAAGAAACCCAGGAAGTGATGAACCAGCTGGCCCGCATCAGCGGCCGCGAGCGTGAAGTGCTGGAACTGGTGGCCGACGGCCTGTCCAGCAAGGAAATCGCCCGCCAGCTGGACCTGTCGCCGCGCACCATCGAAGTGCACCGCGCCAACCTGTTCAGCAAGCTGGGGGTGGATTCACTGGCCGACCTGATCCGCTTTTACCTGAAGGCGCTGGAAGCCACCGGCAAAAAACGCAGCGACGAGTCTTTTTTGAACGAAACCGCCCCAAGGCAGTAGAATCGCCACATGGAACGACTGTTCAAACATGTCTGCCTGGTGGCAAGACACAGCAAACCGCAAGTGGTGGAATCGCTGCGCACCCTGGCCGATCATCTGGCCGCTGCCGGCGTCACCGTATTCGTGGACAAGGAAAGCGCCACCCCGGCCGAAGCCGGTCCCCATCAGCTGATCGAACGCAGCGACATGGGCAAGCTGGCCGATCTCGTCATCGTGCTGGGCGGGGACGGTACCATGCTGTCCATCGCCCGCCAGCTGGCACCCTATCGCGTGCCGCTGGTCGGCATCAACCAGGGCCGACTGGGCTTCATGACCGACATTCCGCGTCATGAAATGCTGGAAGCCATCGACGCCATCCTGGGCGGCAATTTCGTGCCGGAAAACCGCATCCTGCTGCAAGCATCGGTGATTCGCGAAGACGCCGAAGTCGCCAATGCGCTAGCCTTCAACGACATCGTGTTCAGCCGCGGCGCCGTGGGATCGATGATCGAATTCGAGGTATTCATCGACAACCAGTTTGTCTACAGCCAGCGCTCGGACGGCCTGATTGTCTCCACCCCCACCGGCTCCACTGCCTACTCGCTGGCCGCTGGCGGCCCCATCCTGCACCCCACGCTGCAGGCAATTGCACTGGTACCCATCTGCCCGCAGTCGCTCAATAACCGCCCGATTGCGGTGAACGACTCCTGCGAAGTGGAATTCATGCTGACCCGCGGCCTGGACGCGCGCGTGCACTTTGACGGCCAGTCGCATTGCGACCTGATGGAAATGGACCGCGTGCTGATCCGCCGTTACCGCAACCCGCTGCGCATCCTGCACCCAGTGGGCTACAACTACTACGACATGCTGCGCCACAAGCTCCACTGGGGCGAGCGCCTGCTCTGACACGCACACACCATGCTGCTATCCCTTCTGGTCAAAGACTTCGTCATCGTTGACAGCATTGCGCTGGACTTCTCGCCCGGTTTTACCGTATTGACCGGTGAAACCGGGGCTGGCAAATCTATTTTGCTGGATGCCCTGGGCCTCTTGCTGGGCGACCGCGCCGAAGGCTCGCTGGTGCGCGAAGGGGCCGAACGCGCCGAAATCAGCGCCGAATTCGACAGCCGCCAGCGTCCGGAAATCAAGGCCTGGTTACAGGAAAACGCCCTGTCGGGCGACGACGACATCGTGCTGATCCGCCGCGTACTGGACAAATCCGGCCGCTCGCGCAGCTTCATCAATGGTCAGCCAGCCACCCTGGCCCAGCTCAAGCTGCTGGGCGAGTTCCTGGTCGACATCCACGGCCAGCACGCCCACCAATCACTGGTGAAAGCCGAGGCCCAGCGCGAACTACTGGATGCCTATGCCGGTAGCAGCTCGCTGGCCCGCGAAGTGCATCAGGCCTGGCAGGAATGGCAAGCCGCCCGCAAGGCACGCAGCGATGCCGACAAGCTGTCGCGCGAATCCGAAGTGGAACGCGAACGGCTCACCTGGCAAATCAACGAACTGACCGAACTGGGCCTGCAACAGGACGAATGGGCCGGGCTCAACCAGAGCCACTCCCGCCTGGCCAATGCTGCCGAGCTGGTACAAAGCGCGCAGTACGCGGTGGATACCCTGTCCGAGATGGAGGGCAACTGCCTGTCCGTGCTCACCCAGGTACAAAGCCGCCTGAGCAAGCTGGCCAACCTCGACCCACGGCTGGCCGACACCCTGTCCCTGCTGGATTCGGTAGATGCCGAACTGCGCGAAGTCGTCTACAGCCTGCGCGACTACGCCAGCGACATCGACGAAGACCCGGGCCAGCTGCAACAGGTGGAAAGCCGCATCGACAGCCTGATGAGCATGGCGCGCAAATACCGCGTACAGCCGCAGGAACTGCCGCTCAAGCTGGCCGACTGGCAAGCCCAGCTGGCCGCACTGGAAGCCTCCACCGACAGCGAAGCCCTGGCGTTGGCCGAAACCGCCAGCCTGTCGCGCTACCGTACCCTGGCCGAAGCCCTGTCCGGCAAACGCCGCCAGGCTGCCAGCGAACTGTCCGCCCGCATCAGCAAGGAAATGCAGCAACTGGCGATGAGCAGCGCCCGCTTCGCCATCGAACTGGCGGCCCTGGCCGAACCCGGTGCCCATGGTCTGGAATCCATCGAATACCTGGTGGCAGCCAACGCCGGAACCAGCCTGCGCCCCTTAGCCAAGGTGCCTTCGGCGGCGAGCTGTCACGCATCAGCCTGGCCATGCAAGTGGTGATCAGCCAGGTGGCCAGCGTGCCCACGCTGATTTTCGACGAAGTGGATGTCGGCATTGGCGGGCGCGTGGCGGAAGTCATCGGCCATATGCTGAAGCAACTGGGTCAACGCTATCAGGTGCTGTGCATCACCCACCTGCCGCAGGTGGCCTCCTGCGGCGAGCAGCACTGGCAAGTCAGCAAGCGCGAGGAAAAGAAGCGTGTGGTCAGCCGCATCACCCCGCTGGACGCCGAGCAGCGCGTGCTGGAAATCGCCCGCATGCTGGGTGGTGCCGAGCTCACCCAGACCACCCGCCAGCACGCAGCCGAAATGCTGGAAATGAACCGCGCCACCCCCTAGCCAAAATGGCTTGGGGCGGTTATGATTGCGTCCTCTTCGCCAGACGACACGGTCGCTGGCAAGAAACTGCGGAGGTTTGGGTGAGTGGTTTAAACCAGCAGTCTTGAAAACTGCCGACGGGAAACCGTCCGTGGGTTCGAATCCCACAGCCTCCGCCATTAATTATCATTAAAGCCCTGATTAATCAGGGCTTTTTTGTTTTCCACATCCACTGGTATGCCATTAGGTATGCCAGCAAGACATTCATTGTCTTACACGGCACTCACTCGCACGCGATGAATACACAACAAACTTATTCGTTGTCGTTTCACACCCGCCCTAGAAACGTTCTTTAGTCAGCACGCAAACTACACTGACCAACCGTTGCCATGTCACTGAGTACTGGAATACTCGTTTGCACGGGAGAAAAGTTTCTTCTCTTTCCATAAAATCAATTCATAGGCACATTTTCACTACCATACAAAAATGAACTTGTTATGCCATTTGCGCTGAAACTATTCATGGCATTGCTCACGACATCACCTCAAAAATGTTTGACTTGTACTAAGAGTTGGGTTACCACAACTATCGACCGGCCCCATCCATACAACCAAAGGACTTTCTACTCGACCATCAATACGATATTTCAGTCGGTACACTATCCTTACAAATCGCCAGCCCTCTCCAAATATACTCTTCCAATACTCCAACTCCCCCTCATCAACATTTCGCCTCTTAACAACAGAACAGCATCCTTTATTTTTATCAATAAAATCCCTAACGCCATCGTAATAAATAACATCCTTCGGATTAATATAGTTATCATAATTTTGAGCCACCCCTTCCCCCCGGAAGCTTTCTTTATAATCATCATAACCCGAAGCAGGCTGCGGATAACTCATAAGTAAATTTGCAATCGCCAGATTAATCAACTCATCATCAGAATACCTCCGCCGATCACTTATACAATAACCCTCAAGAGAGTCAAATGCATACCAGAGACTAAAAAAAATAACAACCAATAATGTAAAAATAATCTTCCATTTCATACAAACCCCAAACAATATAACCTCAAAATTGAATAAACATTAGCCGCACAATTTTCCACTCAACAATATGATTCACAAACAACCCCCTTCATCGCTGCCGCAATCCCTCACCCCGCCCCGGCCACCCACTTCAATCATGCCTTGATGCAGCGCAGCTGACAGACCCGGCAATCAAGAGCGCATACAAGTAATGCAATAAAGAGTGCTTCAAATCCAGCCTCACCTCGGATTTCGCAAATTCTTTTTCAAGTCATCAAAAACAAAAACCTCCTGCACTACATAAAACCAGCTATCATCCGGCTCATATTGCCTCCACCCCGCGGGCAACTCCGACTTGGCAACATAGCCTCTAAAATTAGGAGCCGTTAAAAATTGCAGACCATTTTCCCTATAAGCATCACCAACAATATAAATACGCCTGGATTTTGATAATTTATAAAAGTACAATCCAGAGTCACATCCATATGGTTGATCATAAACAAACGCACCCCTCACCCCCTTCCTCGAATAACGTATATTGTACTTTGCGAAATACGCTCGCAACGAATAATATCTGTCAGGATCCCCATCAATAATACACTCACCTTTGTAATTACGATTAACCACTACAAAACCCTTCCTGCCATTTTCATAGTAACCAACCTCCAAAAAATCAGGCACCCCCTCAACAACATTACCGACGCTAGCCATTGCCTCAGCCATTGCAATGTATTTGAATACACGAATTTCTGAAGCACAGGAAAAGCCAATGCATTCATAAAGAAACATGAACAAAATTAACTTATTCATCAATCTCTCCACTTAACCGACCGGCACACCCGAAAACAGTATCAGCATGATTTACTCACTCAATAATATCCATCATCAAGAATCCCTGCTGGCTTGATCACTTTTGCAAGTCTTCACGATAAATCGGCCAAGCTTTTCAAACATCAAAGAATCTACGGGGTATACAGTGGCTTTTTGAAGGACCCCGCTCCATCCTCCGGCCATCCCCTTCAATCATGCCTTGATGCAACATCTTTCAGCTCCCAAGTCAGACCTCCCCGATATGGCGTTTTAACCATTAATACAGCTTGAGAACAGACATACCGAGTTGAGTGACCTGTTTGGTGATGGAGGTATAGGATAGCGGCGTTCAATAAGCTGCTTGACAGCTTCGATCTTGAAGTTTTGGGGAAACATTCCATCAATGACTTTTGCATAAAAGCCAGTATGAGGCTTCCAAGCCATCAGGAAAAGAAGGAATGATTACAGCTCAATCAAACAAGCTGCCCTGCTCCGGTGCGGCTTCTTTCGGCTTGAGCGGTGCGGGGGCGGCGGTCATCAGTTCGGCGGGGTAGAGAGTGAGAAAGCTGCGTGCCTGTTCGGGATTGGAGCAGTTCAGCCAGTGCATGTACTGATCCGGCGGCACAATCACCAGCGAGCGCTTTTCATCGCCCGGCCGGTGCATGCGCTTCATCAGCGGATGGTGGTCGGCGTTGATGGTGATCTGGGTAAAGGTGTGGCTGATGCTGCCATCCGGCTCGGACCAGGCACGCCACAGGCCGGCCACGGCAAACGGACTGCTGTCGGCCATGCCGATTTGCCAGCGCTCGGCGCGGCCGGATTCATAACACGGCTCGTAAAAGTGCTGCATGGGCACCAGGCACAGGCTCTGCTGCTGCCAGGCACGGCGGTAGTTGAACAGTTCACCAATGGTTTCGGCGCGCGCATTCATGGTGCTGATGCGCACGCCGGGTGGCTGGTGGCGTTTGGGCACCATGCCGTAGCTGGCCAGTTGCAGCACCGCTTCGCCGTGGCGGCCTTTGACGATGATGGGTGCCAGATAGTCTTGCCAGCACTCGTCCGGCCACAGCAGGTCACCAGCTGGCAGATTGAAATGGCTTGCCAGCTGGCGCGGGTTTGGAGGCATGAAGTTGATGCACATGGCGGCATGGTATGCCGTCCGGCCCGGCCTTGCCAAGCGCGGCGGCTTCGGTTTTTCTCGCGCAAATCCTCACCCTGCACTGCCTGCTTTCTGCTATATTTGATTTTGTACATAATCATATAGAGCAGTTGCCATGCACTACCCCATTCCTCTGTCCCGCTCCAGCCCGCTGCGCATTCCACTGGTGGCCAGCAGCGTGCGTGCCGGTTTTCCCAGCCCGGCCGACGACTACGTGCAGGACAATATCAACCTCAACACCCTGCTGGTGGACGACCCGGACTGCACCTTCCTGATGATGGCCAGCAACGATGCCATCCACGGCATTTTCAAGGGCGACTATGTGCTGATCGACAAGGCACGCAGCCCGGTACACGGCAATGTGGTGGTGGCCGCGCATGAGGACGGCTTTGTGCTGCGCCGCCTGCACAAGCAGCAAGGCATGCTGGCGCTGCTGGCCGATGCGCCCGGCTATCCGATGATTCCGGCAGAAGGCGATTACACCTTGCAGATATGGGGGGTGGTGATTGCCGTGGTGCGGCGGCTGGTATGAGCACCTTTGCACTGGTGGATGGCAACAGCTTTTACGCCAGTTGCGAGCGGGTGTTCCGCCCGGACCTCATTGGCCGCCCCATCATCGTGCTGTCCAATAACGATGGCTGCGTGGTGGCCCGTTCGGCCGAGGCCAAGGCGCTGGGCATTCCGGCTTTCCTGCCTTTTTTCCAGATACAGCAACAGTGCTACAAGCACCGTGTGACGGTGTTTTCCAGCAATTACGCGCTGTACGGTGACATGTCGCGCCGCATGATGAATGTTCTGAGCCGCTTTGCCCCGGTGCAGGAGATCTACAGCATTGATGAGTGCTTTCTGGACGTCACAGGCATTCCAGACCTGGACAGCCACGGCCACCAAATCCGCCAGGCCGTATGGCAGGGATTGGGAATACCCACCTGCGTGGGCATGGGTAGCAGCAAGACGCTGGCCAAGCTGGCCAACCATGTGGCCAAGAAGCGGCCGGAGTGGAACGGCGTGTTTGAATGGGACTGGCTGAACCCGCGCGAGGCGGACCGGCTGCTGGCCGAATTCCCGGTCGGCGCGGTGTGGGGGATTGGCCGACGCATTGCCGAAAAGCTGACCCTGATGAATATCCACAGTGCTTTGGACCTGAAACTGGCCGACCCGCGCCATATCAAGCGCAAGTTCAATGTGGTGGTGGAGCGCACGGTGGCAGAACTGAACGGCGTAGCCTGCCTGGCACTGGAAGACGTGGCTCCGGCCAGGCAGCAAATCATCTCCAGCCGCAGCTTCAGCCGCCTGGTGCACGACCTGCCCTCGCTGTCGGCCAGCATCAGCCACCACGTAGCCCGTGCAGCAGAAAAGCTGCGCGCCCAGGGCTGCACCGCCGGGCTGATTGGCGTCAGCATCCGCACCAACCCGTTTCGCGACCTGGGCCAGTACCACGGCTACACCTGCGTGCCGCTGGTGCACCCCAGTGCCGACACCCTGCTGCTCAACCAGGCAGCCCAGGCTGCGCTACGCGCCATCTGGCGCAAGGAGTTCAGCTACCACAAGGCCGGAGTCATCCTGATGGACATCGGCCCCGCCACCCGTCAGCAGCCGGATATGTTCTGCCCGCTGCCCGACCCCAAACGCAACCGGCTGATGGCCGCCATCGACAAGCTCAACCGCGATTTTGGCAGCGGCACCATCAAGCTGGGTGCCGAAGGCCTGACCGAGGACTGGCGGATGAAGCAGGAAAAGAAATCGCCCTGCTACACCACCCGCGTGGGCGACATCGTGCAACTGCGTTAAGAGCCGCTAACAAAAACCCTGCTGCTGTGTTGCGCCGCCTTGCCGTACTCCATGTACTGTCGGCGTCGGCGCGGCCTGCTGGCGCTGATGCTGCACACTCAGGCCCCGGTCGCCACATAGCCAATCCGGTAACAGGCGCCGTCCATCTCCTGCTGCCGGAAATCCTGCTCGCCACGCCAGGCCGATACCCGCAGCAGCTGCCATTGTCGCGGGTCGTAAGCGGTCAGCACCGACACGGCACCTTGCTGCTGTAACCGGGCGGCCTGTTCCTGCTCCTGCTGGCGCAAGGCGTCAAGCGACTGACCGGGCAGAATGGCTTGCGTCTGGCAGAGGCACACGCTGGCGGTGGGCATGGCATGGCTCCCGATGCTGTTCCAGACCGGCCAGATATCCACATGCGGCCTGCCAAAGTCGGCGCACAGTGCCTTGAAACCGGGGCTGGAAAGAAAACGGTTGATGCCCTCGTTATCCCGCCACAGGTAGAACGGCGCATAGGCATTGACGCTGCCCGGCTGCCGGACATCATGTTCGGACCAGAGATAGGCCTTCCATTCGAGCTGGGGAAAGCCATCCAGCAGATGGCCGCGTTCACGGATGCGCTGCCGGATGATGGCCATGTCGTAGTCGGCGGGCAGGACAAAACGGTATTGCATGGCAAGCATGATGGGTCTCCTAACTGTCGCATTCAGGCAGTGCCGACTTGCCATTGCCAAATGACCAGTCTTCCAGCCCGGTGGTGGTAATCACCACCATGATGTCTTGCTGGCGCAAGCCGGGGCTGGCCGCCAGCCGCTCTGCCAGCCGGGCAAAGAATGCGCGCTTGCACGCCGTGCTGCGCGCCCGACCGGCGGTAATGTGGAACAGGGTGAAGTCCGCGCTGCGCGCACCTGCGGTGGCGAAATAGTCCCGGTCAAACACCAGCTCGCCAGCCCCACATTGCTGGAACACCTGAAAACAGTCGCCGGCCGGCACCTCGAAACTTTCTTCCAGCGCCTGCTGCAGGCTGAGCGAGATGGCCTTCAGCCAGGATTCCGGCTTGCCGGCGGCCAGTGCGATACGGGTATAAGGCATGACCGGCTCACTTTCCGTGCGGAATGGCGGCCAGCACATCCACCGCCGATGCAGCGGCAGGCCAGCCGGCGTAAAAGGCCAGATGGGTGATGAGCTCGCCCAGTTCGGCCCGGCTGATGCCATTGTCCATGGCCAGCTGCAAATGAAACGGCAGCTGTTCCAGCCGGTATAACGCGGTGAGTGCGGCGACCGTGGCAATGCTGCGCTCGCGCGGACTCAGGCCGGGGCGTTGCCAGACATCGCCAAACAGGAGCGATTGGGTGATTTCAGCCAGCCTGGGGGCCTCGGCTGTCATGTTCTGCATGCTGCGTGAAGAAGAGCTGGTCATGCCTGATTTCCCTGTCGTTTTTGACAGCACCCAGCTTAAGCAGTCAGAATGATTTTGATAATCAAAATGTTTTTTCATTACCGTTCACTTTTTCAGGACTATTACCGTGAGCCGCATCAGCCTGGACCTGGATGTGCTGCGCAGCTTTGTGGCTGGCGTGGAGATGGGCAGCTTTGCCCTGGCCGCCCAGCGCATGAACCGCTCCACTTCCGCCATCAGTGCCCAGCTGAAAAAGCTGGAAGAACAAGCCGGCCAGCCCCTTACGCGCAAGGCAGGCCGGGGCCTGGTGCTGACACCCGCCGGGGAAGTCATGCTGGCCTATGCCCGCCGACTGCTGGCACTGAATGACGAGGCGGTACAGGCGGTGCAAGGCAGCGGGCTGGAGCAAGGCTGGATACGCTTCGGCATGCAGGAAGACTTTGGCGAATCGCTGTTACCGGCCATTCTGGGGCAGTTTTCCCGTGCTCATCCGCAGTTCCGGCTGGAGGTAAAAGTGGCACGCAATCAGCAATTGCTGGATGGTCTGGCCAAAGGAGAGCTTGATCTGGTCCTGGCCTGGGATGGCGGCCAGTCCTGGCCGTATCAGCAGGTGATGGGCACGCTGCCGCTGTGCTGGATAGACAGCAAGGCCAACCCGTGGCCATACCCGGCGGACAGCGCCCTGCCGCTGGTGGCATTTGAAGCCCCCTGCCTGATGCGGGCAGCCGCCTGCGCCGCACTGGAACAGGCCAATCTGGCCTGGCGGCAGGCTTTTAGCAGCAGCAGCCTGAGCGGGATATGGGCAGCCGTTGCCGCCGGGCTGGGTGTGACGGTGCGCACCCCGGTCGGCGTGCCGGATACGCTGCAATTGCGGCAGGACCTGCCCGCCCTGCCCGACATCCGGCTCATGTTGTATCGTGCCGAATCTACCGCCACAGTCGGCTGCGAACGCTTGTCAGACATTGTCAGCCAGTCCTTGCAGGACTATCTGCATGGCCTGGGCGGTGCCTGAGCAGCATCCCGATACCGTCACCATGCTGCTGCGTCCGCGCAAATGCATGCCTGTCACCCGCGCCGCTGTGGCAAGATCGCTGCGTACTTATCACCAGACCAGTATTTCATGTCACGTACGGAAAGATTGTTCACCCTGTTGCAAGCCCTGCGGCAACACCGCTTCCCGGTGACCGGGGCCAGCCTCGCCGCTGAGCTGGGCATCAGCCTGCGCACGCTGTACCGCGACATCGGCACCCTGCAGGCACAAGGCGCCGAGATTGAAGGCGAACCAGGCCTGGGCTATGTGTTGCGACCCGGCTTCATGCTGCCGCCGCTGATGTTCAGCGCAGAGGAAATCGAAGCACTGGTACTGGGCTCGCAATGGGTGGCCAAGCGCACCGACACCCAACTGGGCCGTGCCGCACAGAATGCGCTGGCCAAGATTTCCGCAGTGCTGCCCGCTGCATTGCGCCACAGTCTGGACAACAGTTCGCTGCTGGTGGGCTCCCCTACACAGGCAGAAGCCGATGCGGTGGACTTGTCCATCATCCGTCAGGCCATTCGCGCCGGGTACAAGCTGGGCATCGACTACTGCGACTTGCAGGGCAATGTCACCCAGCGCACCATCTGGCCGCTGGCCTTGGGCTATTTCGACCACGTACGCATGCTGGCCGCATGGTGTGAAACACGGCAGGATTTCCGTCATTTCCGGACAGACCGCATCTTTGCCCTGCGTGCGGGCAAGGAGCACTACCCGCACAGAAAGCACGAGCTGCTGAAAGCGTGGCGCGCAGCCGATACCGCCCGGCAGGCCAAAAACAGTAACAACAGCTGACTACTGACAAAAACTGTCAGTGGCTGGCGTGACAATGGCATCACTCGAGATCAACCCACCGGAGTGAATGCCATGCGTCTTTATTACCACCCCCTGTCGTCTTGCAGCCGCCGCGTACTGCTTGTTGCCCGGCAACTTGGCTTGCCGCTTGAACTGATACAGGTTGATCTGTTCCGTGGCGAGCAGAACACACCCGCCTTCCTGCAGCTGAACCCGAATCATCAGGTTCCTGTGCTGGAAGACAATGGCCATGTGCTGTGGGAGTCTTACGCCATCATGCAATACCTGGCAGAGCTGGCGCCGGATCAGTCCCTGCATGCAGCCAGTGCACGCGAACGGGCCGACGCCAGCCGCTGGATGTTCTGGTGTGCCCAGCACTGGATGCCGCCAATCAGCAGCCTTAACTGGGAGAACGCAATCAAGCAAATGGCCGGGCAAGGCCCGGCCAGCGCGGTGGAAGTAGAACGGGCGGAAGCCGGTTTTGTCGCCGCCGGCCAGATTCTCGATCAGCACCTTGCCGGGCGGGAGTGGATATGCGGCCAACAGCCATCGCTGGCGGATCTGGCCATTGCCGCCCCGCTGGCCGACTGGCAACAGGCCCACCTGCCGCTCAAAGAGTTCGGGGAAATCGTCCGCTGGTTCGGCCAGATTCAGGCGCTGGACTGCTGGCAGCAAACCGGGCACATCACCAGCGTGCAGGCAGACTGAGCACGGCAGGCCTGCGCGGCAGCACAATGGCGCGCAGGCCCACATCGGCAAACAGGCGGTCAGCCTTGCTCAGGCCACGCTGTCTGCGTTCAGGTAGGGCGACACATGCTGTAAAGCACGTGCCAGGTAGTCTTCCTTCTCCCCCACTGGGGCCACGTAATGCAGTGCATCCCGGGCGGCCTGCATGCCTTCAAGCCTGGCAATCAGCCAGAAAGCCAGATACTGCGAGGCCAGACAGCCACCTGCCGTTGCCACATTGCCTCTGGCAAAAAACGGCTGGTTCAACACGCTGATACCCGCCTCCTGCACCCAGGGCTTGGTGATGAGGTCGGTACAGGCCGGGATGTCCTGCAACAGTCCAAGCCTGGCCAGTATCAGCGTGCCCGAGCATTGGCCCGCCAGCAGCTGACGGGAGGGGTCCAGCCGCAGCTGCGCCATCAGCGTTTCGTCGGCCACCACATCCCGCGTTTTCAGGCCACTGCCTACAATCACGGCATCCGCCTCGCAGGCCTGGGCCAGCGAAATGTGCGATTCCAGCACCACGCCATTCATGGACGTCACCCGTGCCGTCGGGCTGGCAATGGACACCCGCCAGTCCGGCTTCCTGATGCGGTTCAGGATGCCAAAGGCAATCAGCGAGTCCAGTTCGTTGTATCCGTCGAAGGTAAGAATGGCAATGTGCATGACCGGGCCTCGCGTGTTCGAAGTAATGGTGAAATGCCAGCCTGAGAGCGGCTGACAAAATAGCGTAGCATCCCTGGGGCAAGGCGTGCCGACGCAGACAGTACAAGGGTACGGCAAGGAGGCGCAGCGCCGCAGCAGGTTTTTTGTTAGCAGCTCCAGGCTGAATAAGCAGCACAAGCAAAAACTGGCATGAATACAGGCCATGAACCAAGCAGGATGCAAGCGGTTTCAGGCCCGCTTGAACCTGACGTGCGGCCTGCGGCACTGCATACCAGCGCCAGTATCATCCGGCTGCCCAGCGACTGCTGACTGGCAGCCGGTGCACGGCTCATGGCTGCTGACTGCGCGCGCGCAACTGTCCGGACAGGAAGTCGACAAAGCACGCCACCCGCGCCGCCAGAAAACCCTGACGGTAATACACCGCCCACACCGGCTGCCGCCACGGCAGCATGTCATCGGGCAGCAAGGCGGTGAGGTGACCGGCGGCAATATCCCGGTCGACCAGAAAATCCGACAGGCAGGCAATGCCGTTACCGGCCAGCGCCAGATAGCGTAGCGTCTCGCCATTGGAAGCGGTCATGGTCGGCTCTATCGCCAAACCGTCAACATGACCATGCCGCAAGGGCCACAGGTTCAAGGACGAGGGCTGGGAGAAGCCCAGCAGGCGCTGGCGGGCAAGCTCGGCCACCGAGTCCGGCGCACCGTGTTCGGCCAGATAGGCTGGCGACGCCACCAGCCGCCAGCGGCTTTCAAACAGCAAGCGCGCATTGAGGGTGGAGTCCTGCAACTGGCCGACGCGCAAGGCCACATCGGCCCCCTGTTCAATCAGGTCCCCTACCATCTCGCCACTGGTCAGCTCCAGCCGTATGCGCGGATAACGACGACAGAACGCGGGCAACAAGGGGGCCAGCACATGATCGAACACCGGCGTGGCGGCATTGATGCGCAACAGGCCGGACGGATGCTCCGCCGCCGACTGCAGCGTCAGCTCCGTTGCCTGCATGCGGCCCAGGATGTCGCGGGCATTCTCCAGGAACCAGCGCCCTTCATCGGTCAGATCCAGCCGCCGCGTGGTGCGCCTGATCAAGCGCACACCCAGCTGTTTTTCCAGCTTGCCGATACTGCGGCTGATGCCGGATGGAGTCAGCCCCAGCTGTTCTGCCGCAGCAGAAAACGAGCCCTCCTCAATCACGGTGACAAAAGCCTGCATGGTTTCTGTGCTCAGCATTGTTGATTACCAGTCACAAGACATTGGGTTTCAGACGTATTTTTCCTGCCTTTTCAAGCAACGATAATGCGAACTCTTCCTGCATTGCCAACCGACCTCCACGAAAACCCGTGCCGGGGCAGTCCGGTGCCAGCCATCCGCAACTGGCCCCCAGCTGCACCGGCGGAAGCGGAGCACGGGTCACCGGTGATGCCCTCACACTGCTTTAAGGAGTTTTTGCATGCCACTTGCCCTCTGGGCGCTGACACTCAGCGCGTTTGCCATCGGCACCACCGAATTCGTCATCGTCGGGCTGATTCCGACCATTGCCGCCAGCCTGCACGTATCACTGCCTTCTGCCGGCATGCTGGTCAGCCTGTATGCGCTGGGCGTGGCCATTGGCGCGCCGGTACTGACCGCCCTCAGCAGCCGCCTGCCACGCAAAACCCTGCTGCTGACCCTGATGGCCCTGTTCACGCTGGGCAACCTGCTGGCCTGGCAGGCTCCGGCGTATGGCACGCTGGCCATCGCCCGCGTGCTGACCGGCCTGACCCACGGTGTGTTTTTCTCGATAGGCTCCACCATTGCAACCAGCCTGGTGCCCAGGCAGAAAGCCGCCTCTGCCATTGCGCTGATGTTTTCCGGCCTGACGGTTGCACTGGTGACCGGTGTGCCACTGGGCACCTTCATCGGCCAGACATTTGGCTGGCAAACCACCTTTCTTGCCGTCTCCGGCCTTGGCCTGATCGCCCTTGCCGGCAGCTGGCTGCTGGTGCCTGACAACATCGCCCGCACGGCGCCCACCTCCTTGCTCGGCCAGTTTTCGGTACTGGGCAAGCCGCGGCTGTTGCTGGTGTACGCCATGACGGCGCTGGGCTACGGCGGTTCATTCATTGCGTTTACCTATCTTGCCCCGATGCTGGAGCAGGTCAGCGGCTTCAAAGCCTCGGCCACCGGCGTGCTGATGCTGGTTTACGGTATTTCGGTTGCAGTGGGTAATGTCTGGGGTGGCCGCCTGGCCGACCGCAAAGGCCCGGTGCGGGCGCTGCAGATCATCTTTGCAGGCCTGGCCCTTGCGCTGGTATTGCTGGCACTGACCGCCAGTTCGCAATGGCTGGTGGTGCTCACCATCTTGCTGTGGGGTGCGGTGGCATTCGGCAATGTGGCCGGCCTGCAGCTTTATGTGGTGCAACAAGCCCAGCGGGATGCACCGCATGCGGTGGATGTGGCATCCGGCCTGAACATTGCCGCATTCAATCTGGGCATTGCATTCGGTGCCTGGGCGGGCGGCCTGATTGTCGAGGCGATGGGCATCATGGCCACCCCGTGGATTGGCGCCCTGATCGTACTGCTGGCACTGGCGCTCACCACCTGGTCCGGCGTACTGGACCGGCGTGCCAGCCCCACGCTGGCAAACTGCACGCCATGAGCGCCCCTGCCTGGCCACGCCCTCTTCCCTGATAACGGATGGTGATTTGCCAAGGCACTAGCGAGGAGTCCGCACGCGGGCACAGGCCGATATGGGACTGGCTGCGGTTTCAGGGCAGGAGCGGGAAAAACACGGGATTGGAAAAGTCACTCACCAGCCAGTCGTATACCACGCGAACCCGCGCCGGAACCGGGCTGCGCTGTGGCCGGTACACACTCAGCGCCCACGGGGTGGGTGCCAGCTCGGGCAGCACCTCCACCAGCTCGCCGCTGCGCAGGTGCGGTATGGCGACAAAACCGGGCATCTGGGCAAAACCGAAGCCGGCCACCACCGCGGCACACTCGGCTTGCGTACTGTTGCTGATGAATGCCAGCTCCCGCGGAATCCACTGCGACTCCTGGCGGAAAAACCAGGGCCACGGTTTGCCGGTGCGCTGGTCGATGGTGCCGACCACTGGCTGTTGCTGCACGTCCTTCAGCGTGCGCGGCACCCCGCAGCGGGCCAGCAAGCCGGGGGCGGCCACCATGTAGAACGGCACTTCGGCCACTTGCCGCGCCACAAAGCGGCTGTCCCGGATCAAGCCGTGGCGGATGCCGATATCAATCTGTTCATCCACCACATCGGTTTCATCATCTTCCAGATGCAGTTCGAAATGCAGGCCCGGATACTGCTGGCGCAAGCGTGCCAGGCTGTGTACCAGGCTGGTCTGGCCGATGGCCTCCGGCGCGGTCAGCCTTACCGTGCCTTCCACTTGCTGCGCTGCATTGGCTTCCGCGCCGCGGAACAGGCAATCAATCCCCTCCACGCCTTGCCTGGCGATATGTGCCAGACGCTCGCCTTCGCGGGTAATCCGGCACTGACGGGTATTGCGATGGAACAACAGCTCGCCGAACTGGCTTTCCAGCTCCTGGATGGCACGGGTCACCACCTGTGGCGAGATGCCAAGTTGCTGCGCGGCTTCCTTGAAATTGCGTGCTTCCGCCGCAGTACAGAAGATTCGCAGCATTTCCAGTCGATTCAGCATGCTTCCACTCCCCTTGTGATACCGGCAGCTTATTCCTTTTTCAGGAATTCAAAAAGCTTGTTTCATCCATTCCTGAGAATTCAGCAATTGGTGATACTGACGGCCTCCTGCGCCAAACAGTACGACTGCGCATCGCAATCACCATGAAAAAAACAATCATGTTTACACCTTCGTCCTGCCTTGAAATGAGCCCGCCATGCAACTGATCCTGGCATCCATCCTCCCCATCATGCTGGCGCTATTGTGCGGATACGGCATCGGCATGCTGCTGCCGCGCCGCCATACCCGGCACTGTGCCCGCCTGTTGACACCGCTGATCTGGCTGTTGCTGTTCTTTTGCGGCAAGGGCTTCGGCACGGTGCTGAGTGATGGCAGCATGCTGGGCAAAACCCTGGGGACGGCGCTGATTTTTGCGTCCCTGACCAGCTTGCTGCCATGGGGGTTGATTGTGCTGTGCATGCGTCAGCCGCGTGCCAGCGGCAAAACAGAGCCAGCCGAACGCCCGCCCGTCACGCAGTTTTTGCATGCACTGCGCGACTGCCTGCTGGCCCTGGGCATGGTGGGCATGGGGGCCGTTGCATCCGGCTTTCAGCTGGGCTGGCTGGATGCCATCAGCACCAGCCAATTGCTTTACCTGCTGATTGTGCTGGTGGGCATCGACCTGGTGGAGCTGAAGCTGGGCAGTGCCTGGCGCACGCCGGAGGTGATGGTGCTGCCGGTTCTGGTCATCATCGGCTCGCTGGCCGGGGGCATGGCGGCGGCCGTGTTTACCGGCGAAGGGGTGTGGACTTCACTGGCGCTGTCCAGCGGTTTTGGCTGGGTCACCCTGTCCAGCATTCTGGTGAGCAGCAAGCTGGGCAGCAACTATGGGGCGATTGCCATGCTGACCGACCTGTTCCGGGAGCTGATGGCCATTGCCATGCTGTACCTGCTGGGCGCACGTTTCAGCAGGGAGGCCATCGGCATTTGCGGTGCCACCGCACTGGATGCCACCCTGCCCCTGATCCGGCAGAAATGCGGCACTCATCATGTATCGCTGGCCCTGATCAGCGGCTTTGTGCTGACCCTTGTCAGCCCGCTACTGATCATGATTTCCCTGGCCTAGCGCATCGGGCCGCCTGCCCACAGCAAGCTGCGGGCAGGTGAACATCATGCGCTATCGACCAAATAGCCTGGCTCAGCTCTACAGCACATAACTGCCAGGCGCATCACCCAGTGCCGGGTATTGCCGGCTGCTGACCGACGGTGCCTTGCCCAGCGCACCCGAGCGTGGTTTCAGCCATTGCATCCAGTCATCCCACCAGCTGCCCTGATGATGTTCGGCCGCTTGCTTCCAGTGTTCCGGGCTTTGGTGGCGCTCCGCCGGGGCCACCCAGAACGCGCGCTTGGGCGGATTGACCGGCGGGTTGACGATGCCCAGGATGTGGCCGGAGGTAGACAGCACAAAGCGCTTGTCGCCAGACAGGAAGTGATTGAGCCGGAAGGATTGTTTCCACGGTGCGATGTGGTCGTCTTCAGCGGCAACGGCATACACCGGCTGGCTGATGTTCTCCAGATTGATGGGGTGACCAGCCACAGTCAGCGCGTTGGGCTTGATCAGATTATTGTGCTGGTAAAACTGGCGCAGATACCAGGAATGCATGGTTGCCGGCATGCGGGTGGTGTCCATATTCCAGTACAGCACATCGAAGGCCGAAGGTTTTTCACCGTACAGCCAGCCATGCACCACGTAGTGCCAGATCAGGCTGTTGGGACGCAGCATGCGGAAGGACATGGCCATGTCCTTCCCATCCAGATAGCCGGTTTCGGCCATTTTCCCGTCCAGCCAGTCCAGCGTGGCCGGGTCGATGAATACCTCGATGTCACCCGGACTGTGATAGTCCACCAGCGTGGCAAAAAAGGTGGCGCTTGCTACCGGATTATCGCCATTGGTGTAGTGCTGGCTGCTCCATGCCAGCCAGGTGGCCAGCATGGCCCCGCCTATGCAATAACCCACCGCATTGACCTGCGGCTGACCAGACAAAGCGCATGCCACCCGGAATGCCTGGTCCAGCCCGTCCTGCAGGTATTGGTCAAAAGTGGTGCCGGACTGATCCGCGCCCGGATTGCGCCAGCTGATGATATAGGTGTCCAGCCCCTGCTCCAGCAGATAGCGGATCATGCTCTTTTTCGGGGTGAGGTCCAGCACGTAAAACTTGTTGATGCACGGTGGCACAATCACCACCGGCACCTGATGCACCGCCTTGACAGTGGGGGTGTAATGAATCAGCTCGAACAAGGCATTACGGAACACCACCTTGCCCGGCGTGGTGCCCAGGTTTTCCCCTACTTTGAATTCATCGGTACTGCTCATGCGCACCGCGCCCTGACGGGCATCTTCCAGAAAATTCTGCCAGCCCAGCCGCAGGCTTTCGCCATTGGTTTCGGCCGCCCGGCGCATGGCAACCGGGTTGCTCCAGAAGAAATTGCTGGGTGCCAGTGCATTCAGCCAGTTACGGCTCCAGAACGCCGCCTGTCGGGTAGTGCGCGCCGACTGGCCTGGGGTTTCGTACACCATGTCTTGCAGGTGATGGGTCAGGATCAGATACCACTGTTTGGCGATATCAAAACTGGCGGTATCCGACCATTCTGCCTCCACAAACCGGGTATCTTCCGGATGGGGTGACTCTACTTCCGGCCCTTTCACCCCAAGGCAGCGTCTGGCGGCATACTGCTGCAGATTGAACAGCTTTTGTGCCAGCCGGGCATTGGATTCAGCCAGCTGGGCGGGATGGCACAACCAGGCAAGCTGGGTGTGGATGGCAGACCTGTTCATGCCAAATGGGTCAAAAATATTTTCCAGCACATGCACAAAATGCTGTGCATTCTGGAAGGAATCGATAAACCAAGTATTTTCCGTTGCTGGCTTAGTCATGAAGCTCTCCCCGCAGCATGTACCTTGAATGGTCAAGCCAGCATAGCCCACCCAGGCGGCTTGCTCATGTCTTTGCCGGCTTTGTTTGATATAAAGCGCGAGTTGCTGCCAATAAGGCTGGGGCAAACACCACACATTCTCAAGCGACCTTACCGTTTTTTGTCAGGTAATGGTTTTTTCACTACAGCGCAGATCACAAAATGTACTGGCCATTAGGTTGTGTGTAGCCGCCCTGTTCCGCCAGCACCCGGTGGCTTGCAAGGTATCCATAATAATTGGCATGCAGGCAGACATTCGCAACAAACACCTACTCGCCCGGCAAAACATGGCCATTCATTTAGCAGAATGGCTTGGTAATGGTGCATCTATTGCCGGTGGGACTTGAAAGAAAAAGATTTAATAATAAGCTTCGCTTTGAAATATGTTTTATTTTCCGCAGGCAAGCATCCATACTATCTGGTGAGGACGTCTTGCGTCTGAAATCAACTGGCAACAAGGCAGGTGGATACTTCCCACGGCACCTGCTAGCCGGAACATAAAACTATAAAGGAGTGTGGATAATGCGGTCGTTAAAAGCCAAACTGATTATCTTTGTTGCAATATTGCTGGCCATCCTGAGCACCTGCATTGCCGCGCTGGTGTACAACCAGATGCGCAGCAGTATTGTCACCGGGGTGGAAAACGAATTGAGTGGCACAGCCAACGGCTATGGCACTTTTGTCAAAAGCTGGTACGACGAGAAGTTGCGCGCCGTGGTGGCAGGTAACCCGCTGGCCGACCATCCGGACCCTGTCCCCACCCTGGCCCGCATCAATGAGGCCGGTGGTTTCTCGCTGACCTATGTCGGCTTTGCCGATCACCACATTGTCTATTCCGACGGCCACGCCCAGAAGCCCGGCTACGACCCGGCCAAGCGCCCCTGGTACCAGCAAGCCGTAGCCGCAGGCAAGGCCACGGTGTCGGCCCCTTATGTGGACTTTGATACCGGCAAGCTGTGCCTGACCTTTGTTTCCCCGGTGTCCTCTGGCGGCGCACTCAAGGCCGTGGTGGGCGGTGACATTTTCATCGACGCCCTGGTCAAGACCGTGCTGTCGATCAAGCTGCGCGGCGATGGCTATGCCTTCCTGGTGGACAAGAGCGGCAACATCATCGCCCACCACAATCAGCAACTGACCCTCAAACCCATCACCAGCATTGCCCCCACCCTGTCGGCCGAACAGCTGAACAGCCTGGCCAGCAGCAATGCCATGCAGCTGATCCAGATGGAAGACAGCAACAAATACGTGAAGGTGGTGGCCATTCCGGGTACCGACTGGTTGCTGGGCGTGGTGATGAACGACAGCGTGATCCGCGAACCACTGAACAAGCTGTTGCTGACCATTGTCATCATCGCCGTTGTTTCGCTGCTGGTGCTGGTGCCGATTGCCAGCGTGATTCTGGCCTCCATGCTCAAGGGCCTGCGTCACCTGAACCAGGCCATGAATGAAATTGCCCGTGGCGAAGCCGACCTCACCCGCCGCATCGAGGTATCCGGCCAGGATGAAATTGCCGAAACCGCCCATGCCTTCAATCTGTTCGTCGATCATCTGCGTGACATGTTCCGCCAAGTCAAGCAGGAAGCGGACCGGGTGATCAGCGGAGTCGATGAAGCGGGCAGCACGGTACGCCGGGTGGCCGAAGACTCACGCGAGATATCCGACGTATTCAGCGGCAACGCCGCCACGCTGGAACAAATCACGGTCAGCATTGCCCATATTGCCGAATCCACCCGCGAAGCAGACCAGTTGGTGAGCCAGACCGACAGCGCCTCCACCCAGAGCGCCAGCGACATCAAGCAGATTTCGTCCGAAATGGCGCGCACGGTGGATGCCGTCAAGGGCCTGTCCGGCATTCTGGAAACCCTGGACAACCGTTCGCAGCAGATTACCGGCATTACCAATGTCATCAAGGACATTGCCGATCAAACCAATCTGCTGGCCCTGAATGCCGCCATCGAAGCGGCACGCGCCGGCGAGATGGGCCGCGGCTTTGCCGTGGTGGCGGACGAAGTTCGCAAGCTGGCCGAGCGCACGGCGCAAGCCACACTGGAAATCACCAGCATGGTGAACACCATCCGCAGCGAAACCAGCCAGGCGGTGAGCAATATGCAGCAGACCGTCAACTCGGTGGATGGCGGGGTGGAAATTACCCAGGGCGCGGTCAAGCGTATCGACGACATCCGCCAGGCCATGCAGGACGTGGTGAGCAAGATGAACGAGATTTCGCTGTCCACCAAGGAACAGCACAACGCCACCACGGCCATTTCGCAAAGTACCGAACGTATCAACAACCGCATCATCGACAGCGACCAGTCCTTGCAGGGCGTGCACAGCACACTGTCCACCCTGAATGACGCCGCCTCGAAAATGCGCGAAATGTTCAGCCGCTTCAAGGTGTAAACCCGCACCACACGGGCTGGCCACTCTCCGGTCAGCCCCTTCCTTCATGCCCCGCGCATGATATTGCTGCGAATACTCCACTCACTTTGCACTATGTGCATGCCCCCATCTCTGCCTGGTCCTGCAACAGCAAGCAACACATCATCAAATGGAAACTGTGTTGAGCCTCCTTCCAGTTACGGCGACAGAACCACGCTGGCGGCAATCAACAATCCGGCAGACCACCGGCGGCATACTACCCGTCCATCTTCTGCAAGCGGGATTGCAACAAGTCGGTCATCCAGTTCATGAATACCTGCACCCGCTGCGGCAGCTGGCGACGGTTGGCATAGATGAAGGAAATCGGCATCGGTGCCGGGCGATAGTCGGGCAGTATTTCCACCAGCTGTCCGCTGGCAAGATAGCTGCGCATACCCGGCTCGGGCGACTGCACGATGCCAAGGCCAGCCAGGCAGGCTGCTGTGTAGGCTTCGGAATTGTTCACGGTGAGCACACCGGCCATGGCGACATGGTGCACGCTGCCCGGCGCTTGCGGGTCGACATATTCAAAGCCGGGGTCCCGCCCGCCAAAATTGGCCTGGTAATGCACCAGCCGGTGCCGGTCCAGCTCGGCCGGTGACTGCGGCATGCCGTATTCGGCGATATAGCGCGGGCTGGCGCAGTTGATCATCCGGTACTGCCCGACCGGCCTGGCAATCAGGCTGGAATCCAGCAAGGCTCCCACCCGCAACACACAGTCAAAGCCCTCACGCACCAGGTCCACCCGCCGGTCGGTGCTGCTCAATTCCAGCTGCAAGGCCGGATGCTGGCGCAGGAAATCCGGCAGTTGCGGAATCACCAGCTCGCGCGCAATGGCCAGCGGCATGTCCACCCGCAAGCGCCCGCTGAGCGCGGCAGGCTCTGAGCGAAACATCTGCTGCAATTCGCTCATGTCGGCCAGCAGGTCCTTGCAGCGTTCCAGCACCACCTGCCCGTCCTGCGTCAGTTGCACGCTGCGCGTGGTCCGGTGCAGCAAGCGGGTGCCCAGCTGGTTTTCCAGCTGCTGCACCGCCAGCGAAACCGTTGCCTTGGGCAGCCCCAGGCTTTCTGCGGCGGCAGTAAAACCGGACAGTTCGGCAACGCGGACAAAAACCTGCATGGCGTCGAGTTGATTCATGGTGACGCGCCTTATTGTTAGCAAATACTGGACAGTCTAGCCATAAATTGCATGTTTATCGGCAAATTAATCAGCAATAGACTGCACAGCATCCGGCAGGCAATGCCCCACCCCACCTCTCGCAGGAGAACACCATGCAACAACGCATCGCACTCATCACCGGCGGCAGCCGTGGTCTTGGCAAGAATGCAGCACTCAAGCTTGCCGCCAAGGGCATCGATGTCATCATTACCTACCACACCCGGCGGGACGATGCCGACGCGCTGGTCCACCAGCTAGAACAACTGGGCCGCCGCGCGGCAGCGCTACAGCTTGATGCGGGCAATGTGCGCAGCTTTGCCACCTTTGCAGAACAGCTGAAAACCGTGCTGCAGGACAAATGGCAAACCGGGCAGATTCACCATCTGGTGAACAATGGCGGCATGGGCATTTACGGCAGCTTTGCCGAAACCACCGAGGAACAATTCGATGCACTGATGAATGTGCACCTGAAGGGGGTGTTCTTCCTCACCCAGACCCTGCTGCCCTTGATTGCCGATGGCGGGCGCATCCTTAACATATCCAGCGGCCTCGCGCGCTTCAGCTTCCCCGGCTATGCCGCCTACGCCACCATGAAAGGCGCGGTGGAAACCCTTACCCGCTACCTGGCCAGGGAGCTGGGCCCGCGTGGCATTTCGGTAAACGTACTGGCACCCGGTGCCATCGAAACCGACTTCGGCGGCGGCCAGACACGTGACAACCCGCAGGTGAATGCCATGATTGCCACCAATACCGCCATGGGCCGGGCCGGACTGCCGGACGACATTGGCGACGCCATCGCCGCCTTGCTGACCGCGGACAGCAACTGGATTACCGGCCAGCGGATTGAAGCTTCGGGCGGGATGATGCTGTAAGCACATGGTCGTCATGACAGAACCGGAGGGCTATCCGGCGCAGGAATGCGACGCGGACAGCCCTCCGGCCACGTTCATGACTGCCGTGCAGCGGCCACCATGCCATCCAGCCAGTCCTGATGGCCGTTGATCATGGGATTGGGCCTGGTTTGGGCCAGCGCCTGCGCCGGCTTGCCCACCTGGGTTTCCTGCGTGAGGATGCGCACCCGGCCAGCAGAAAGCTCTTCAATCAGCCAGGCGTGATGTACATCCAGCCTGTCTTCCGCCGTGCTGCCGGCCCAGCCATGCCAGGCAATGCGGGCAGCCTGGCCGGGGACTGGCGCGATGTACTCGACAACTTGCGCCTCCACCGGGAAGCCGAAGGTTTCAAAGTAAAAACGGTCGCCCATGGCCAGTTCCGGCCCCTTGCCATCGTAAAAGCGCGGATTGGCCGAATTGGCATAGTAGCCAGGCCACAGCTGCGGTGTGTTCAGCAAGGTCCACAGTTTTTCGATGGTCACGCCAGTGACAATCACTTCATTGGAACAGTAATTGTCGGTAAAGCCGGGCACATAGCCGGCCGGCCAGATAATGTCGCTCATGATGTTTTCCTTGCGGCAGTTAACAGTAAGAAAGTCTGCTGCTACTGTACGCATTGCACATCAGCGAATAAATGGCGGTAAAATCACATCATCTGTTACATAAAAGAACAAATATGCCCGCATTCGACGCCACCCAGATCAGCACCATCGCCCTGTTTTGCAAAGCGGCAGAGCTGAGCAGTTTTTCCGCGGCGGCGGAAGCGCTGGGGCTGACGCCAGCCTCGGTCAGCCGGGCCATCAAGCGTCTGGAAGAACGGCTGGGTGTACGCCTGTTTGCACGCACCACACGCACCATGCGGCTGACCCACGAAGGCGAACTGTACTGGCAGCAATGCCGCCAGGCACTGGACCAGATTGCCGAAGCCGAGCGCACCATCACCGGCCGGCAGAAAGTGCCCAGCGGCCTGCTGCGCATCAGTGTTGGCACCCTGTACGCCAATTACCGCTTGCTGCCCTTGCTGGAGGAATTCACCAGCGCCTATCCGCAGATCGAACTGGAGCTGAGCCTATCCAACCGGGTGGCTGATATTGTCGAAGAAGGCTACGACCTGGCCATCCGCATCGGCACACCACAGGATTCCCGCCTGGTGGTGCAGAAGCTCGAAGACGCCACGCTTGGCATCTTTGCCACACCCGGTTATCTCGCCCGGCGCGGCGTGCCGCGGCAGATTGATGAGCTGGCCGGGCATGACTGCCTGCAATTCATCCTGCCCAGCACTGGCCGCGCCATGCCATGGCTGCTGACCCTGCCCGGTGGCGAAGCGCTGGACCATCAGTTCCACAGCCGCCTGCGCCTGCTGGACGATGCCCAGGGCTGCATCAGCTGGGGGATGGCCGGAGGCGGACTGTTCCAGACCTACCATTTCATTGCCGCGCCCGCACTGGCACGCGGCGAGCTGGTGGAAGTGATGCCGGATCACGCTGGCCGGGCACGGCAGTTTTCCGTCACCTACCCGCAAAACCGTCACCTGTCGGCACGGGTGCGGGCATTTGTCGACTTTCTGCTGGCCCGGCTGCGCCAGCCTGCCTGAAACCGGCCAGAAGCCGCACAGGCAGGCCCTGCCCCACCACGCAATACACCAGCCACACAACAGCCACACAACAGCCAAGCCGATTGACAAGGCCCCGGCCCTGCGGTTAGCCTGCGCAACATGGAAACGTTACCACAAACTGCCAACAGCATTCGCGAAGTGGCTGCGCTGGCGCAGACTTCCGTCTCCACCGTGTCGCGGGTGCTCAACCAGTCCGGCTATGTCAAAGCCGAGGTACGCGAGCGCATTGAACGGGTGATTGCCGCCACCGGCTTTGTCCCCAGCGCCGTGGCCAAGGGCTTGCAGCGCAAACAGTCCTCGCTGGTGGGCGTGGTGATTCCGCGTATCGACTCCTACAGCATCAGCGCCATGATGGCGGGCATTTCCGCCGTGCTGGAAGCAGCAGGCTACAGCCTGCTGCTGGCGCATACCGACAATCAGGCCGAGCGTGAACTCAAGGCCCTGCAACTGTTCAAGGAGCAACGCGTCAACGGCGTGCTGCTGCTGGCTGCCGAACTGGGCGAGCAACACCGCCAGGCTTTTGCCATGCTGCAACGCCCGCTGGTGGTGCTGGGTCAGGACGCATCGGACCTGGGCCTCAGCTGCGTATTGCAGGATGAATGCGCCGCCGCCACCGCCCTGACGCAGGCATTGCTGGAGCGCGGCCATCGGCGCATTGGCTTTATCGGCGTCAATGCCCGCGACGTTCAAGTAGGCGGCGAGCGCAAGCGCGGCTACCAGAACGCCCTGGCAGCAGCAGGCATTACACCGGATGACACCCTGATGACGGCAGGCGGCTTTGATTTTGCCAGCGCGGCACAGGCCGTGGACCTGCTGATGGCCCTGCCGCAGCGGCCCACTGCCCTGCTGGCGGCCACCGACCGGCTGGCCATTGGCGCCATCAGCCGTCTGACAGAACTGGGCTTGCGCGTGCCGCAAGATGTTTCGGTGGCCGGCATGGGCGATATCGATATTGCCGCCATGATGCAGCCGCGCCTTTCCACCGTGCATTACGATTACCAGGCCAGTGGCCGCCAGGCAGCGCAATTGCTGCTGGACCAGTTGCAGCAAAAGACGGCCACCAGCAGCAAGCTGGTGATGCCGTTCACCATCAAGATGCGCGATAGCGCACGGCAGTTGGCCCCGTAACACTTTGGGGCTTTTTAAAACGCAAATGTGGTAACGTTACCATATGGAGGAGACAATGAATTACCAACAAATTGCCGCCGATATCCTGCCCCTGGTAGGCGGCGCAGAGAACATCGACAGCATTGCCCATTGCGCCACCCGGCTACGCCTGGTGCTGCGCGACACGCAGCTGGTGGACAAGGCCGCGCTGGATGCGCTGGACAGCGTGAAAGGCAGCTTTGTCAATGGCGGTCAGTTCCAGATCGTGCTGGGGCAAGGGCTGGTCAACCACGTCTGCGCGGCGCTGATTGCCAGCACCGGACTGAATCAGGCCTCCACCCAGGAAAGCAAGAAACTGGCGGCAGCCCGCCTGGGGCTGGCCCAGCGACTGGCGCAGACCCTGTCCAATATCTTTGTGCCCATCATTCCGGTCATCGTGGCTTGTGGCCTGCTGATGGGCGTCATCGGCACCGCCAAGACACTGGGGCTGGCCAGTGACACGCCCTGGCTGCAGATGGTGGACATGTTCTCCAACACCGCCTTCGTGTTCCTGCCCATCCTGATTGCCTTCTCCGCCGCGCGCGAATTCAATGGCAACCCCTTCCTGGCGGCCGCGCTGGGCGGCATCATGATTCACCCTGCCCTGCAGAATGCCTGGACGCTTGGTTCCGGCATTCATGAATACTGGACGCTGTTCGGCATGCATGTGGCCAAGGTGGGCTACCAGGGCACGGTGTTGCCGGTGTTGCTGGCGGTATGGGTGCAAAGTCATATCGAGCGCCAGTTGCGCCGCATCGTCCCCAACAGTCTGGACCTGATCCTCACCCCGTTTCTCACGCTGATGTGCAGCGCGCTGATTGCGCTGCTGCTGATCGGCCCCTTCGGCCGCATGCTGGGGGATGCCATTTCCATCAGCCTGATGCTGATCTACCAGCATGGCGGTGCACTGGCCGGCCTGCTGTTTGGTGGCCTGTACTCACTGGTGGTGATTACCGGCGTGCATCACAGCTTCCATGCCATCGAAGCGGGTTTGCTCAGCAACCCGGCCATTGGCAAGAATTTCCTGCTGCCCATCTGGTCGATGGCCAATGTGGCGCAAGGCGGTGCCGCGCTGGCGGTGTTTTTCCGCACCCGTGACAACAAGGTCAGACAGATCGCCCTGCCGGCCGCCCTGTCCTGCCTGCTGGGCATTACCGAGGCCGCCATCTTCGGCGTCAACCTGCGCTTTGTCCGTCCCTTTGTCGCCGCGGCACTGGGTGGCGCACTGGGCGGTGCCTGGGTGGTGTTCAACCAGGTGTCGATGACTGCCATCGGCGTCACCGGCCTGCCCGGCATTGCCATTGTCCCGGCCGGCAGCATGCTGTCTTACATTGCCGGCCTGCTGATTGCCTTTGGCAGCGCCTTTGCCGCCAGCTGGCTGTTTGGCCTGAAAACACAGGATGCAAAGCGTGAGCAATAAGCACCACGCAGCCACTGGCAACTGGCGACCGGCCTTTCACCTGTCGCCCCCGCAAGGGCTGCTGAACGACCCCAACGGACTGGTTTATTTTGCCGGGCGTTACCATGTGTTTTTCCAGTGGAACCCCAATGCCTGCACACATGGTGCCAAATCATGGGGCCATGCCAGCAGCCCGGACCTGCTGGACTGGACCCTGCACCCGCCTGCACTGCAACCGGGCGAGCGTTATGACAGCCACGGCTGTTATTCCGGCTCCGCCTGGGTAATGGATGAGCGGCTGTGGCTGATATACACCGGCAATGTGCGTGACGGTGAAATACGCCACAGCTACCAGTGCCTGGCGGTGACCGACGACGGCATCCACTTCACCAAACTGGGCCCGACACTGGAGCAGCCGCCCGCAGGCTATACCAGCCATTTCCGCGACCCGCGGCTATGGCGGGAACGGGACGGTTTTCACCTGGTACTGGGCGCGCAGCGCAACAACGGCAGTGGCACGGTGCTGCATTTTCACAGCCCTACGCTGGAAAAATGGACGCTGCGCGGCGAGCTGTTACCCGGCAGCAACAACGGCTATATGTGCGAATGCCCGGACCTGCTCACCCTGCAAGACCGCCAGCTGCTGCTGTTCTGCCCGCAAGGGCAGGCCGGCACAGGCTGGCCCTGGCCCAATGCCAATGCCAGCTGCTACACCAGCAGGCCGCAAGACAGCGCTGTATTTGACCTTCCGCAGGCGCTGGATTACGGCCCGGACTTCTACGCCCCGCAAACCCTGCACGGCCCGCATGGAGAACACATCCTGTGGGGCTGGATGGGCAGGCCGGAACAGCCCGACACCCCCAGCGTGGCCGATGGCTGGAGCCACTGCCTGAGCGCGCCACGGTTGCTGAGCTGGCATGACGGTGAACTGAGCCAGCAGCCGCACCCAGCACTGCAAGCCTTGCGTGGCGAAGGCCTGTTGCTGACCAATCAGGCCATTCACGGCAACTGGCAGCATGCCGCCGTGCACGGCGAGTGCGCCGAACTGCAACTGAGCCTGCACAGCGAGGACGCCAGCGCCTGTCACCTTGTCTTGCGACAAGGCCAGCACTGCCACACCCGGCTGAGCTGGCTGCCGGCCACGGCCGAGCTAGTGCTGGACACCCGTCACAGCGGCAGCGCACAAGGCCGTATCAGCCGCGCACCACTCCCCGCTGGCAACAGGCTGCAACTGCATCTGCTGCTGGATCGCAGCACGCTGGAAGTATTTGCTGCCGATGGCACGGTGGTGATGTCGGCCTGCATCTTCCCCGATGCAGACGCCCAGGGCATCAGCCTGCAGGCAGAGGGCGACATCCATATCGAGCAACTGGCGTTCTGGCCACTCAATGCCATGCCGGTACGCATGGCCGCAAGCGGAGAAAGCCTGACAGCATGACGCACCCGCACTATCTGGTTTTTGGTGAAGCACTGACCGACTTCATCCTGCAAGACGATGGCCGCTGGCAAGACTATCCGGGCGGTTCCTGCTGGAACGTGGCGCGCGTGGCGGCACGGCTGGGTGCCCGCGCAGCCTTTGCCGGAGCAGTCAGCCAGGACCGTTTTGGCGATGCCCTGTGGCAAGGCGCGCAAGCAGCGGGCCTGGACATGCGCTATACCCAGCAACTGCCCTACCCGCCGCTACTGGCCATGGTGCCATCCACCCGGCCACCGCAATATTTTTTCATTGGCGACAACAGTGCCGACCTGCACTTCGACCCCGCCCAACTGCCTGCGGCTTGGGAGCAGTCGGTACGCATTGCCCATTTTGGCTGCATCAGCCTGGCACGCGAACCACTGGCCAGTCGTCTGGTGCAACTGGCCAGACAACTGGCGGCACAAGGCTGCCGGATTGCCTTTGACCCCAACTTCCGCAACAGCATGCACACGCCAGGTTACCTGGCACATTTCAAGGCCATGCTATGCCTGGCTGACTACATCAAGGTGGCAGACGATGACCTGTTCGGCCTGTATCCCGGGCTGGACAAACACGCGGCACTGGCCACCCTGCGCCGACAGGCTCCGCAAGCCAGCATCCTGTTCACCCGGGGTGCCGACGGCATGACGCTGTTTGCCAACGGCAAACAGTACCAGCAGGCCGCCCTGCCCGTTAGCGTGGCAGACACCGTCGGCTGCGGCGACACAGCCATGGGTAGCTGGATGACGCACTTGCTGCAGCAACCGGAGGCCACGCCGCAAGACTTGCTGCGCTTTGTTGCCGCCGCAGCGGCCTGCACGGCAAGACAGCATGGTGCGCATGCACCCACGCGGGAAGAAGTGGCGCAGCTATTGGCTGAGCACAGCGGCTAAGCAGCGTGCAAGTGGTATTGGCAACAGTCAATCAGAATGGCCGGGTTTAACCCGGCCACTCCGGCTACAGACAAAGAAATCACTGCAACCCAGCCAGATTCGATATAGCGGGGCCATTCGATCAAGCAATGGATTCCGCAGCACTCTCAATTTATTCCCCATTCCCTTGCCTTTGCCTTTGCCTTTGCCTTGCCAATCGCAAAAGGCAGTCACGATTCTGTTAAAGAAATATATATTTTTACTTTGTCAATAATCTGAAAATGGCCAAAACCGGCATTTGAGGCTGTTGACAAAGTAATCTCCATGACTCACCTGACTCGGCATAGCCGAACCTTTCTATTAAGTGACCAAAGTCACAACCTTCGCACTTCTCCGCTCCACCCTTTCCTTGAAAATAATTTAAGGCAATATCAGATTTTTCCTACAAATCTATAAGTGAAATTTGTCAAAAATCTGAAAAATAGAATCTAACTCAGCTTTTATTTCAGCAAGATCCTATTTACTTCCCTTGTGACTCACAAGAAGGTTACCGAAGAAGGTAATCGCCACCACGCCAACGCGCTCTTTTCCGCAGTCAAATATATTGCATCCAAAATCTTTCGGGCTTTCATACGGTCACGATAAGCCCCACTGCGCTCTGCCATTCCCTTCCATATTCGCCAATACCTCCATCTGTTGATTTAAAGAGAAGCATCTCTATCATCAGGCACCATCTACTTTAACGGAGCGATCTACATAAGGCGAAGATTCCCTATCTTAATGAACGGAGGAATTTAAAAATCAAAAACCAGATTATTCCCATTGATAAATACGAAAAATATCCAGGAATGCATATTAATCATGCAGGCTACTTGATTTGCATGACACCAACCATTGACAAACACACTCTCTACAGCCTTGCACCTAGCCAACAGAACGGAGAGCTGCCGTCTTTCACTGAATATTGAACTTAAATATGGCAAAGCCGCCAGCTGCTCTTGCAGGCACTGCGCGCCAATACTCACCTGAAATCACATCCAACACAAAGCGAACCACTTTTACAAATCCAACTTAAAGAAAGATTCTTCGTGAAGACGGTTTTTAAAAAAATAATTCACTACATGCATGCCAATAAAATCTGGATTATTCCTGCAATAGCCATTGCACTTCTCCTTCCATACAATACTGGATATGGAAGCATTGGAAATGCATGCCTAACTTTCGCCACATTGATAGTCGCAAGAAAAAGCAGACCAGCACTGTGCCTGTTATTCATATTACTCACACCTGCAATCTTGTACATCCCAGCCGGACACGCCTACGGCAGGATAAACATAGGACACGCCGCATCCCTTTTACAGACAAATACAGTTGAAGCAATTGAATTTATTAAATTAAACTTTGTCGGCATTATTTTATGCATATTGACAATGCTTTTCCTCTTTATATTCATTGCCAAATCATGGAATTCAAATTCAAAAAAAGGTCAATATATATATCTGACTGCATTCATCCTATTGAATGTAAACTCATACCCCAAACGATTTGCCATTGCAGCATACGTGGGATTAACAGAGGCAAAAACCGAAGTTGCAATCTTAAAACAAGGCATTTCAATTAAAGATCAATTCACCATCACCAAAAATGACATCAAATATAAAAATATATTAGTAATTATTGGAGAAAGTGTTACTCGTGAATACATGTCTGTTTATGGCTACCCGCTAGACACAACACCATGGCTGAAAAATGCCAATGGTGATTTTTATACGCATGCAATCTCACCCGCACCAAATACCTTTCTTTCGCTACCAAGAACGCTTGCAATATTTGATGAAAATAAAAAAGAAGCAGCAAATAACATCGTAAATTTATCAAACAAAGCGGGTCTCGATACATACTGGGTGTCAAATCAAGGGCGTATTGGGCAGTTCGACACTCCCGCAGCAATTATTGCATACAACGCCAGACACAAGATTTATTTAAACAGCGGCGACTACGAGAGCGCCAAAAATTCTGACGACTTTAAAATGCTACCCTATATAAAAAACATAATCCAGGGCAAAGATAATAAAGTTATATTTGCACACATGATTGGCTCACACCCAAATCCATGCGACAGACTTCAGTCCTATCCATTATCTTTCAACACTGGAAATAAAATCATAAATTGCTACCTCTCATCAATCCAAAAGCTCGACACCTTCATAAAGAGGTCAGCCGAAATGCTAGTACAAGATGGCAAGCCATATGTGATTTTTTACCTTTCGGATCACGGACTTACCATTGACGACTCAAGCAATCCAGTTCGGCACGGCAATGCTCGCAGAGAAAATTACGACATACCTTTTTTAATTATTGATAGCAAATCCACAACGCACAGATTAATAGATATTCAATTTAGTAGTTCTGAATTTTTATCGAAATTTGCTAAAAAAGTTGGCATTGAATACAAACTACCTTTAGACATAAAGCAAACCTCAACCAATATGGTTTACAATGGCACATCATTCATCGATTACGAATCCTTGCCGACTTCCAAAATAATTGACTGACAACTGTAAGGACTGAGGGCACTATTAAATCGGAAGAATTCTCCACCTGTAAATCAATGTATTGGCTGAGCACAGCGGCTAAGCAGCGTGCATACCACCGATTACCGCTATCCATAAAAAAGCCATGCACTGCATGGCCTTTTTTATGGTTCATCACGGATTACGGGACACTGACTCAGTGATGCTCACCCGCACGCTGGCGGTTTACCTCGCACGGGGTTCCGGCGGTGCAGAAGGCATCATTGGCATTGCGTCGGGCATGTTGCTGGCTTGTCTGGCTTTGCGCCGGAGTATCGGAGGCAAAGACCTGGCTGCTGCATGCCACCAGCAGCAGGAAGGGGGCGATGAATTTGTGCATGCTGTTTCCTTTGAATTGGTTTCTGTTTCGTTGATGTTTACTTGCTGGCGTTGTCATCCCAGCTGCCGCCCAGTGCGCGGATCAGGCTGAGTGAGGCCAGGTAGCGGTCCTGTCGGATACTCAAGGCCTGACGCCGTATGCTCAGTTCGCTGCGCTGGGCGTCCAGCAGTTCCAGCTGGCCGGTCTGGCCATTGCGATAGCGCGAGTCAGCCAGCGCACTGGCGCGGGCTGCGCTGTCCACTGCTTGCTGCTGGGCCGCTTCCTGCTGCGCCAGCAGGCGGATGTCGCTGAGCGAATCCTCCACTTCTGCCAGAGACTGCAGGATGCTGTGGCGGTAATCCGCCATCGCCACTTCCATGTCGGCACGGGCCGAACCCAGCAGTGCCTGACGGCGGCCACCATCGAGCAGCGGCAGGGACAGCAGGCCTTCCACCGACCAGGCGCGGGCCGACCAGCGGAAGATGTCGCGCAGCTGCGAGCTGGCATAGCCACCGGCCGAGGTCAGTGTCAGATCCGGAAACCAGGCGGCTTGCGCCACCCCGACGCGGT
>NZ_LNQV01000079.1 GCF_001515305.1 Aquitalea pelogenes | reverse complement strand
CAAGCAATCTGCGCACCCGTCAGGTCGAGGGTGCGCAAGTAATGCAATTGGGTGTGCAGTGGGAATGCAATTGGATGCGCAAGTCCGTGCAATTGCGCAGCCAATGGAATAAATCCGTGGCACTGGATGGCCAGACCCTGCATTACAGCGTCACCGACGACAAAGGCAATTCACTCGATATCCAATGCGGTAAAGAGCCGGCCACCATGCATGTCAGCCTGAACCAGCGTTACTACGGCCCGGGCTACCCGCAGGACTTCAGCATGCAGATCGGAAGCAAAAAGCTGTTTCCCTCCGATGCCGGCAGCAATGCCGGTGGTGACAACTTCCGCGCTGCCTGGGATGCATTACGCGCCGGCAAGAAAGTGATTGTTCATGCTGGAAAGGCCAGCATGGCCGTTCCGGTGGCTGGCGCTGCGGCCGTACTTCCTGCCAACCCTGCGAAGGCTCAATGCGAGAGTTGGTAAGCCCGCACCGGCAACTTCCTCCAAAACAGATCGCCATCTCTACCGAGGTGGCGATTTTTATTGTCCCCAATGAAAGTGAGGCCTGACATGCGCACGCCCGCCACCCCGCCGGAATCCACCCCACCGCTACAAAGCTGCCTGAGCCAATGGCTGGACAAGCAAACCCGCCATCTGTCCGCAGATTACCGCCAGTACCTGCAAGATGAACTACAGAAGATCGTCAGCTATCAGGCCACCATCGGCGTAATGGGCAAGAGTGGTACCGGCAAGTCTTCGCTGTGTAACGCTCTATTCGGCCAAGAGGAATCCGCAGTTAGTGACGTGACCGGTGGCACCCGTTACCCACAAGAAATCACCTTGGCCTATCAATCAGGGCGAGGCATCTCGCTGATCGACATGCCTGGCGTGGGTGAGAGCCTGCAGCATCATGAGGAATACCGCGATCAGTACAAGGCGCTACTACCGGAACTGGATCTGATCCTGTGGCTGATCAAAGCTGACGACCGGGCCCTCAGCCTGGATCAACAGTGCTATCAGGAATTGCTGCAGCCCAATCTGGCCAACCACGCCATCCCGGTGTTGTTTGTCATCAGCCAGGCTGACAAGATCGAACCCTGCCGGGAATGGGATGATCAACAGCATCGTCCAGGTCCATTGCAGCAAGAGCATTTGGTCCTGAAACAACGGGTGATCACCGAAACCTTCAACATCCCGGCCAGCCACATCAGCGTGATTGCTGCTGCAGAAAACTATGGCTTGCCCGAACTGGTGGAGAACATCGTGCGAGTGTTACCGCATGAGAGAAAGTGGGGGGTAGTACGGGAAACCAAGCCGGAGCAGATCTCCAACACTACCTGGCAACTCTGTCTGGCTTGCCTGTGGCAGCTACTGCGTAGCCGTCTGGGTGACCTGGCCCGCAAGGGCAAGGAAGTGATGGTCGACAAGCTCAGTGCCCTGTGGGGACGCTGAGCTGGCGGCATAAAACACTCCCCAGCCGGAGAGTGTTTTTTTTTGCGATTGCGGCGGGGAAATGGCCGAGTTCAGAGTGAGTCGATCACCCAGGCTACAAAGTACGATTCATGCCACACATCAACAACGCTACACACGGATAGGCAAGGTTACCTTAGGTTGGATGGGTACCAGCATCTTGGCATAAGAGCGTAGAATTTCGTTGTAGAGATCCGCATGCTTTGGGGCTTCAACCGAGATGATTAGCGCATAGCGAATTTTCTCAGCTCCGGTTGTTGGCCCACCGGCTTCACGTGCGTTGTAGTGGATGTCAAACACCGGATTGTCTAGGCTACTGCCCCGCATGGACTTGTTACCATGCAAAACTGTTTCCCACTTACCCAAATCAGAACGGCGCTCCTCCTCGGTTGCATATTTCTTCATGTCAAAGAAGCCCTTCGTATCAGCGTTTGTCTTACCTTCCTTGACCTTCTTATCACTGGGTCGAAATACTACTTCCAAACCGGCCCGTGTGTAGGCAATTGCATCTTGTGGGTCAGTTGAAGAAGCGTAGCAGAAGGTCGCCTTTAGGCGAATGTTGCCTTGTAAACCGCCAGTAGGAATTGGAAGCGTTGCCCGGAGATACTTGCCTGGCTTCAATTCACCCTGGTAGACCACTCGCGCCACGCCTGCTGGGCAAGTAATGATTTCTGCCAAATCTTCTGGCACTTTCCCCCAGCCCACTTCGAGTTTGTCATGTGAGGCTGGGTCTGCACCATGTACAAGCAGGGCTTTGATGGCTAGCGGGGTCAAATCGGCACCAAGAATCGCGCGAACACCGACGGCGTTGCGCAGTAGATACGGTGCTGCAAAACTGGTACCTAGTTGCGGTACCAATGTTGGCTTCGCACCTTCCGCAAGGACATGGAAATACTTAGAGCGGGTAGCGTCTCCACCAAAAGCCATGAGATCAGGCTTCACGACCCCAGGGCTACGTCCAGGACCAATGGCGCTGTAGGCCGCACGGGCCCATGTTGTGTCGACGTTGTCTGCGGCCCCCACTGACAATGCATTAACGCAATCAGAGGGAACCTGTACCCGAGAATTGCCAACCGACCGATCCATCTCACCGTTATTGCCAACAGCCACAGTCATCAGCGTATCGCCATCGCTGAGCAAATCGTCGATTACAGATGTCCAAGCATGTACATCTGCATCATCAATCGGCAGATCAGGTCCTAAGCTGAGATTAATGAACTGATACTGGCGGGACAGTAGAACTTCTTCGATAAGCCCTAGCGTTCGGTACAACTCTAAGGGGTCTTCCGAATTGGTCTCCCGATCCAGAACGCGTAGATGGTCTACGTAGGAGTAAGGGCGGGGTGCAGTACTATTCGGAGTTATGGGGCCAAATAGAAATGCCGAAGTTACTCCGAGGCCGTGCTCTAAGCCCCCGGGATCATCCGCAGCATTTTCATCTAATAGGCGATAGTTGTTCAGCCATGGTCCGATGCTGTGATGCTTGGGAAGGCCGCCATCAAGAATTGCTACCTTAGGCTCGGATGATAACGGTTGCTCAGTTGGCAGATTGCACGACACGGTTAGACCTGCGGATCGTTGCATAGGGCGCATGCCACGCAGTTGGGGCATTGGACGAATAACGCGAACAAATGAGAACTGAGCCAAACGCTTGATGCTGTCGTTTTCTCCCTCGGCAGGAAGGAACCATAGATTGCCCGCGCTGAATGCCAAGTCTGTATGGATGGTAACGCCAACCGCTGCAGCGTACTTAGCGAATGCACGTTGCACGAACTGGTCCATATCTCCGGGTAGCAAATGAAGGCCTACTTCGAAAAAGTGGTTTTGGGCCGTGTCTAGCGAAACGATACGGTCGTCTGGCTTGAAAGCGGAAAAGCGCTCAATATGTGATAAGTCTTTCGCTTCGTTTGAGCCATCTTCCAGTTGTGCTGCCCAATCGTTTAACTGACGAAATGATTGTCGTCTGCCGACCACGAAAAGCTCTGTGGTGCTTGATTCGCGGGGATCCCCCTTCTTGGACCATGCCTCGGGAGTAAGCTTGACAGCCCTGCTGCCGACCGATTCAAGGCCAGCTTTGCGTAACATCGCTAATGGGAAGAATGAGCGTGCAATGTAACTTGGGTTGAGAGCTAGACGAGCAACGCCCAAGTCCCCAGGACAGGCCATATCAGGGAGGCTGTCTAGAATATTTGATGCCTCAGTGAACTGCGGTGCCAACCGTTTTCTAGATTGCTCTAAGGTATAAACCTCCGCCTTGTCCATTCCACGTTTGGGGCCCTTGATTTCGTAGGTAAGCAACTCACCTCGTCCGATCAGGAAGTTTGTCTGGCTCATGCTTTACGCCTCCGTTTTTGGGGAACGACGGTTGGTCCGTCAGTTGTGTACTTGCGAATAGTGTCCCGGCTCACCCCCGTGATGTCCGAGATGCTGTGCTGTGATAGGCGGGTTTGCTTTGCTAGTAACACCGCCATGTCGATACGTCCTTGACGTTCCAGTGACAAGGCGCGTGCTTTGATGAAATCCTCAATTAAATCCTCATCCGAGGCCGTACCCAATGCCACCGCGCGTCGAAATCGCTGTATTTCTCGTTCGATATCGCTGAAAGACTGTCCACGAAATGCGAAGGCAAGGATTTCGATCCATCGACCAAACAGTGCGAAGTCAGGCCCAAGGAATCGCTTGATTGCGTCCTTGATCGCTGCAGGTTCCGGGATCTTGAATTCAATGACTAAGTCAAACCGTCTCCATAGTGCAGGATCGATCAGTTCTGGATGATTGGTTGCCGCCAACAGCAAACCGGTTGCAGGCCATTCATCAACCTCTTGCAAGATCACTGTTACTAGGCGCTTGAGTTCTCCGATATCTGCGTCATCACTACGTCGTTTGGCTATTGAATCGATTTCATCTAGCAGCAAGACACATGGGCTACGCTTGGCAAAGTCCAAGGCGGCGCGCAAATTGCTGCCGCTACGCCCCAATAGGCTACTCATCACTGCAGTCAGATCGAGTACATATAGCGGAACGCCAAGTTGCGCTGCCAACCAGCGTGCAGTTAGGGTCTTGCCGACGCCTGGTTGGCCGACAAAGATGGCAGAGCGAGTTGGGGTTAGTCCTAGTGATGTAAGGCGCGATACCTGCTTGCGCTCCTGGATCAATTGCCCGAGAGCTTCTTCAAGTTCGGTCGACAGAAGCGGGGTCTCTCGATCCGAGGGGTCTTTGAAAACTTTTAGTAACGATAGCCTAGACTCATCATCCACCGGCAGAGCTTGGTCTGGCAGTGATGGTGCGACTGTCTTGCGTAATGGAGCTCCCGTCCGGTGCGGTTTGGCGCGCAAGTACAAGTCCACTTGCTCAGCCAATTCTGGCTCCGTCCCTCGGTACTTCCTAACCAGCCTTGCGGCGAAAAGGCGCACATCCTCAGTTTGCTCAGCCAAAGCTAGTCGAACAATCTGGACTAAATCAGCCTTAAGTCCTGTAATTTCGCCCATAATTATCTCAGTACATTGATTTCATTGCATTTTATTTTCATGTGCAATGGACTAATTTATTATCGCATCTTTTTTGTAGACAAGAAAGCTTGCGACGGTGATGGATGGACGATTCCATAGTTTGGCTGTGAGCTGGCATGCTGGGGAAATCTGAGGGTGCCTTCCATGCGGAAGGGCCGGTTCGGCTAGTGCAACGGAAAAAATGGCTAGGGCTTGGTCTGAGTGATTGCTACGGGGAGGGGCTTGGGTCAGTAATCTGTTATTGCTTTGTGATGGAGGCGGCGAAATTTCTAGCCCGTGTAGGCGGATGTAGGCATTTGCCTAATTTTTAGGCAAAAATAGAGCGTTGGAGTAGATTGTCCCATCTAGCTCAGTTGTGATTGGGTGGTCTGGGGCGTTGCATGGTTGCTATGGGTTTGTGAGGCATGAAAATGCCTACACAGTGCCTACGCGAGGCTAGAAAAGCAAAAGGCCAACTCGTGAAAGTTGGCCTAAGTGCTTGATAATGCTGGTGGCGAATCAGGGACTCGAACCCCGGACCTGCGGATTATGATTCCGTCGCTCTAACCGACTGAGCTAATTCGCCACGTTTCTCGATGCGCTTGCACCGAGACGCGAACTATACGCAGCGTTTTTTAGGCTGTCAACCACATTTGCAGACAAATCACCTGCAGTCCGGCTTACAGGGTGTGGCAGCGGTCGCCCTGGGTAAAGCCTTGCCAGTCGATGCTGACGCCACGGCCAAAACCGATCACCTTGAACAGTTCGCCCATCTCCTGCATGGACAGCAGCTTTTGCACCATGGCCACCACCGGCAGGTAGCTGGCACTGTCGTCAGCATCCAGTTCGCCCAATAGCTGGGTGATGCCGGTATTGATCAGGAATTGCGCCTGGGTGGTGTAGCCGATCAGGTCCAGCCCGGCGTCGATGCCGGACTGGGCAATGGCGGTGAAGTCCACGTGGCAGGTGAGGTCCATCAGGCCGGGCAGGAAGAAGGGGTCATCCACCGTGTGATGACGGTAATGGCCGATCAGCGTGCCCATATGGCGTTGCGGATGATAGAACTCGCCCGCCGGATAGCCGTAATCCACCAGCAGGATGGCACCGCGCACCAGATGGCGCGCCAGGGTGTGGATGAAGGCGGTGTTGCTCAGGCTCAGCTCGCTGATATAGCCCGCCTGCCGGATGTTCAGTGCCGCAGCCTGTTGCAGCAGTGTCGGGTCCTGAATCGGGCGGTCCTGCCAGATGAAGTTGTCGCCATCCAGCGCCACGCCGCGTTGCAGTGGTTCCGGCGTCCAGTGCAGCAGCTCGCAGGGCATGGCATCCAGCACTTCATTGCCGATCACCACGCCGTCCAGCTGCTCCGGCAGCACGCTCAGCCATTGCAGCCGGTCGGCCAGATGGGGCAGGGCGCTGCGAATGGCCGTTTGCTGGCGCTCGATCAGGTCGGCCGACAGGTCGATGATGATGTAATGCTCAGGCAGGCAGTCCAGCTTTTCCAGTTCGGTCAGGATATCAATGGCCAGCTTGCCGGTGCCGGCTCCGAATTCGTACACCGTGCCAGCGGTTTGCGGCAGCAGTTCGGCAATCTGCCGGGCCAGGGTTCGGCCAAAATAGGCCGACATTTCCGGTGCGGTGGTAAAGTCACCGGCGCTGCCCAGCTTGTGGCTGCCGGCCGAGTAATAGCCCATGCCCGGCGCGTACAGCGCCAGTTCCATGTAACGGGAAAAGGGAATCCAGCCACCGGCCTGGGTGATGGTCTGGCGGATATGGGCGCACAGCGCCTGGCTGGTGGCAAGCGCCTCGGCGCTTGGGGCGGGTAGGGTGGTCATGACGTGCATCCTGCTACAATGTGCGGCGATTGTGGTCGAAAGCGGCGCAGGGGTGAAGAGGCACTGCGCATTTTGTTGTCGGCGCAGCCAGCAAACACGGCGCTGCAAGGCAGGCAGGAAAGGCTGAACAGGATATGAAGCAACAGCAAGAGCGCTTGATGCAAGTGAATGAACAGCGTGTGGTACTGATTACCGGCGGTGCGCGCCGGGTAGGGGCTGGTATTGCCCGGCTGCTGCATGCGCGCGGGGTGCGGCTGGTATTGCATTACCGTGGTTCGCAAGCGGATGCGGAAGCCTTGGCCGCCGAGCTGAATGCACAGCGAGCGGAATCGGTGGTACTGCTGCAGGCCGACTTGCTGGACATGCAGGCGGTGCGCCAGCTGGCAGCACAGGCCATTGCCGCGTTCGGACGGCTGGACGGGCTGGTTAACAATGCCTCCAGTTTTTTCCCTACCGAAATCGGCCAGATCGACGAGTCGGCCTGGCACGACCTGATGGGCAGCAACCTCAAGGCCCCGCTGTTTCTCAGTCAGGCGGTGGCACCGGTCTTGCGCCGTAACGGCGGTGCCATTGTCGGCATCTCAGACATCCACGTGGACCGGCCGATGAAGCGCCATGTGGTGTACAACCTGGCCAAGGCCGGGCATGCCCAGCTGATTCGCAGTCTGGCGCTGGAGCTGGCACCGGATGTGCGGGTGAATGGCGTGGCGCCGGGGGTGAACCTGTGGCCGGAGGGCGAGGCGTCTTTCGATGCGGCAGAGCGCGCCGCTATCGAAGCCACCATCCCCTTGCAGCGTACCGGCCAGCCGGATGACATTGCCCGTGCAGTGGCCTTTTTGCTGCTGGATGCCAGCTATGTCACCGGTCAGATTCTGGCGGTGGATGGCGGACGCGGCATCGTGTTGTAAGGCTTGGGGCGGTTTGCCGGGAAATGGCATGGATTGTTGCAGGGAAAAACAGTAAAATCGCCTGTTTTTCAATTTCTTAGCCGTACCCCATGTCCGAACAGAACACCGTGCTCGACGACAAGGCCAAAAAGGCCGTGTTCGAGGGCAACAAACTGGCCAAGCGCCTGCGTCACCACGTGGGTGATGCCATCAATGACTTCAACATGATCGAACAGGGTGACCGGGTCATGGTGTGTCTGTCCGGCGGCAAGGACAGCTACACCCTGCTGGACATCCTGCTGGGTCTGCAAAAATCCGCCCCCATCGACTTTTCCATCGTCGCCGTCAATCTGGACCAGAAGCAGCCCGGCTTCCCGGAAGACGTGCTGCCCGGCTATCTGGCGTCCATCGGGGTGGAATACCGCATCATCGAAGAAGACACCTACTCCATCGTCAAGAAGCTGGTGCCGGAAGGCAAGACCACCTGCAGCCTGTGCTCGCGCCTGCGTCGCGGCATCCTGTACCGCGTGGCGGACGAGCTGGGTGCCACCAAGATCGCACTGGGTCACCATCGCGATGACATCCTGCACACGCTGTTCCTCAACATGTTCTACGGCGGCAAGCTCAAGTCCATGCCGCCCAAGCTGGTGTCGGACGACGGCAAGCACATGGTGATCCGCCCGCTGGCCTATTGCCGCGAGAAAGACATCATCCGCTACGCCGACTTGCGCCAGTTCCCCATCATTCCGTGCAATCTGTGCGGCTCGCAGCCCAATCTGCAGCGCCAGGTGGTGAAGGAGATGGTCAATGACTGGGACAAGCGCTTCCCCGGCCGGGTAGAGAGCATGTTCCGCGCGCTGCAAAACGTGGTGCCGTCCCATTTGTGCGATACCGGCCTGTTCGACTTTGCCGGCCTGAAAACTGGTGACAGCCCTTTCGAGAACGGCGACACCGCCTTCGACAAGGAAGAGTTCCGCGATCCGCCAATGCCGCTTGAAGACGGAGAAGAAGCCGTCACCGCACCGGTGCGTCGCACCATCAGCATTCTGGATTCGCGCAAACCGGCGCAGCAGGAGGAGGGTGGCTGTGGCGCGTAGAGCCTTGCATCCTTTCCGCCGCCGCGTGCGTGCCGCGGTGGAAGACATGCCGGAAGTGGAAATCTCCGAAGCCGGCAATATCCGGTCCTTGCATCTGGGCTCGGAAACCATCCAGAGCTCGATGGACATGGACGAACCGGCCGAACTGGTGTTGTCCTACAGCCGCGCCATGATGGCCTTCCTGCTGTGGAACGATGACCCGCGCCATATCCTGCAAATCGGCCTGGGTGGTGGTTCCTTTGCCCGCTTCATCGACGAATACCTGCCGGAAGCCGTCAGCGTGGCGGTGGACATCAACCCGCAGGTCATCGCCGTGGCACGTGCCTTTTTCAAGCTGCCGGAAGAGGGTGATTTCTTTGAAATCATCGAGGCCGACGGTGCGGATTACGTGAAGATTTTCCGTGGCTCCACCGACGCCATTCTGGTGGACGGTTTTGATGGCTTGCAGATTGTGGACGAACTGACCACCGAAGACTTCTTCGAAGACTGCAAGCGTGCGCTCAGCCCCAATGGCGTGTTTGTCACCAACTGGTGGAGTGGCGACAAGCGTTATCACAGCTTTGTCGAGCGTTTGCTGTCGGTGTTTGAAGGCCGCGTGCTGGAATTGCCCTCGGCCAGTCACGGCAATGTGGCGGTGCTGGCTTTCCGCCAAAGCCCCACGCTGACCCAGTGGGAGGCGCTCAAGGAGCGTGCCGACCGGCTGGAGTGCCGTTTCGGGCTGGAGTTTGGCGAGTTCGTCAATCGTCTGAAACAGAACAATCAGGGCAGTGCCGGGCATCTGCTGATCTGAGCGGGCTGAGCGTGGCGCTGTCGGCTGTGTTGTCACGTTTGGTAACGCCAGCGGCTTGCCAAGCAGGCGTATAATGCTGCGCTTGCAACTTCACAAGCGCGGTTTGAGCCAGATCAGCAAGCCCGCCAGCCAGGCGAGGCACACTGCCAGACCTTACCGAATTCAGTGCATGGCTGCCCGGATGCAGCCATGGCAGGTTTTTACTTTGTTGGGACTATCATTGTGATCAAGCAGCAATTGCTTAACCGTATCGCGGACAAATCCGCCGTTATCGGCATTGTCGGCCTGGGCTATGTCGGCCTGCCGCTGATGCTGCGTTTTGCCGAAGTGGGCTACAAGGTACTGGGCTTTGACATCGACCAGAGCAAGGTTGATGCCCTGACCGCCGGCAAGAGCTATATCGAGCATATCAGCGCCGACAGCATTGCCACGGCCCGTACC
>NZ_LNQV01000078.1 GCF_001515305.1 Aquitalea pelogenes | reverse complement strand
CTCATCATCAACCGGCTGGCGCGGGAAAGATCGCTGGCACTGTTTCTGGTGGGCATGTCGGCCCTGCTGTCCACCGTGCTCACCAATGATGTGGCGCTGTTCATCGTGGTGCCGCTCACCCTCAGCCTGCGTGGCATTGCCGGCCTGCCCATTGGCCGGCTGGTGATATTCGAAGCGCTGGCGGTGAATGCCGGTTCGCTGCTCACCCCGATCGGCAATCCGCAGAACATCTTGCTGTGGCAGCTGTCCGGCCAGTCCTTTGCTGCATTTACCTGGCAGATGGCCCCGCTGGCACTGGGCAGCATGGCACTGCTGCTACTGGCCACCGCCCTTGCGTTTCCCGGCCAGCGCATTCATGCCGAACTGCACGACGACGCCAGCGGCTATCAGCCCGGTCTGCTGTGGAGCTGCGCCTTGTTGTACATCGGCTTTATCGTGGCGCTGGAATCCGGCCATGCGCTGTGGGGCCTGGCTGCGGTGCTGGCCGGCATTGCCCTGTTGCGCCCGGCCCTGCTGCTGGCGGTGGACTGGAGCCTGATTGCCGTGTTCATGCTGATGTTTGTCGATATCCGCCTGCTGACCGGGCTACCGCTGGTACGCCACTGGACCGATGCCGTGGCCGGGCTGAGTAGCGGCGGCCTGTACCTGACCGCCCTGCTGGGTTCGCAGCTGATCAGCAATGTGCCTGCCACCATCCTGCTGGTGAAATACAGCAGCGCCTACAAGGTGCTGGCTTATGCGGTGAATGCCGGTGGTTTTGGCTGCGTGCTGGGCTCGCTGGCCAACCTGATTGCCCTGCGCATGGCGGGCGAGCGCGGCATCTGGCTGCGTTTTCATCTGTATTCCCTGCCCGCGCTGCTGCTGGCAGGCGTGCTGGGCTACTGCCTGCTCTGACATCCCGTCCCGCCATTCCACGCAAAAAAGCCCGGTCACCGTGACGGTGCCGGGCCAAGCTCCTGAAGACTAGCCGTGCTTACAAAGAGGGCAGCAAGCCAGCCGCGACAAAGCGGTTGTAACTGCCGCTGGCCACCAGCGCAGCGGCCTTCTCGATATCCGGTGCGAAGTAGCGGTCCTTGTCGTAGAACGGCACTTGCGCACGCAGTTCGGCCTTGGCTTCTTCCAGCTTGGCGCTGGCCTTGTGCGGGGCGCGGAAGTCCACACCCTGGCAGGCCGCCAGCAGCTCCACCGCCAGGATGCCGGCGGTGTTACCGGCCATGTCGCGCAGACGGCGACCGGCAAAGGTGGCCATCGACACGTGGTCTTCCTGGTTGGCGGAAGTCGGCAGGCTGTCCACCGAGGCCGGGTGCGCCAGCGATTTGTTTTCCGAAGCCAGTGCCGCGCCGGTAACCTGGGCAATCATGAAGCCGGAATTCACCCCGCCGTTATTCACCAGGAAGGGCGGCAGCTTGGACAGGTTGCTGTCGATCAACAGTGCCATGCGGCGCTCGGACAGCGAGCCGATTTCCGCCAGCGCCAGCGCCAGATTGTCGGCGGCAAAGGCCACCGGCTCAGCGTGGAAGTTGCCGCCGGACAGGATGTCGTTGTCGTCGGCAAACACCAGCGGGTTGTCCGATACCGAGTTGGCTTCCACTTGCAGCACGCTGGCGGAGTGGCGGATCTGCGTCAGGCAGGCACCCATCACCTGCGGCTGGCAGCGCAGGCTGTACGGGTCCTGCACCTTGCCGCAGTTTTCGTGCGAGTGTTCGATTTCGCTGTGTTCCAGCAGGGCGCGGTAGGCGCTGGCGGCGTCGATCTGGCCGGCATGGCCGCGCACAGCGTGGATGCGGGCATCAAACGGGGTGCGGCTGCCCTGCGCGGCTTCCACCGACATGGAGCCCGCCACCACGGCAGAGGCAAACAGGTCTTCCGCGGCAAACAGGCCTTCCAGCGCAAAGGCGGTGGACGCTTGCGTGCCGTTGAGCAGGGCGAGGCCCTCTTTCGGGGCCAGGGTGATGGGTTCCAGACCAGCCGCCTGCATGGCTTCACGGCCATGTACGCGCTGGCCGTTGACGAAGGCTTCGCCCTCGCCGATCAGCACTGCGCTCATGTGCGACAGCGGGGCCAGGTCGCCGGACGCGCCCACCGAACCCTTTTGCGGAATCACCGGGTAGATGCCGTGGTTGAACAGCGTGACCAGCGCTTCGATCACCCGACGGCGAATGCCGGAGAAACCACGCGCCAGCGAGTTGATTTTCAGTGCCATCACCAGACGCACGGTGGAATCGTCCATCGGCGCGCCAATACCGGCAGCGTGCGACAACACGATGGAACGCTGCAGCAGTTCCAGCTCGTCCGGTGCAATGCGGGTATTGGCCAGCAGGCCAAAGCCGGTGTTGATGCCGTAGGCGGTGCGGCCTTCGGACAGCACGCGTGCCACGGTGGCGGCAGAAGCGTCGATGCCGGCGTGGCAGGACGGGTCCAGTTGCAGCTTGAGACCGGTTTCACGTGAAACGCGGCGCAGGTCGGCCAGTGTCAGTTGGCCCGGTACGATATTGAGAATGCTCATGGTTTCAGTCTCTATTGATTGTCAGCTGGCCTCACGCCCGCAGGCCCGGCCAGCCATGTTCTTGTTCTAGCGCCTGCCCTGCCAAAGCAGGCAGGGTGATGGCACTAAATAGCGTGATGCCTGCACAGAGAATGGCCGAGTCAAGGCGCGCCGACGCAGACAGTACATGGCGTACGGCAAGGAGGCGCAACGCTGGATCGGGCATGCTCTACCCGGCTTATTTCAGCATCGGCAGGTCCAGGCCCTGCTCGCGCGCGCAGTTTTTGGCGATGTCGTAACCGGCATCGGCATGACGCATCACGCCGGTACCCGGGTCGTTACGCAGTACACGGCCCACGCGCTTGGCGGCTTCATCCGTACCATCACACACGATCACCACGCCGGAGTGCTGCGAGAAGCCCATGCCCACGCCACCACCGTGATGCAAGGACACCCAGGTGGCGCCGCCAGCGGTATTCAGCAGGGCGTTGAGCAGCGGCCAGTCGGACACGGCATCCGAACCATCCAGCATGGATTCGGTTTCGCGGTTGGGCGAAGCCACCGAGCCGGAGTCCAGATGGTCGCGGCCAATCACGATCGGCGCCTTGAGTTCGCCATTCTTCACCATTTCGTTGAAAGCTGCACCCAGACGGGCGCGGTCTTTCAGGCCCACCCAGCAGATACGTGCCGGCAAGCCCTGGAAGCTGATGCGCTCACGCGCCATGTCCAGCCAGTTGTGCAGGTGCGGGTCATCCGGAATCAGTTCCTTCACCTTGGCGTCGGTCTTGTAGATGTCTTCCGGGTCGCCGGACAGCGCCACCCAGCGGAAGGGGCCGATGCCTTCGCAGAACAGCGGGCGCACGTAGGCCGGGACAAAACCGGGGAAGTCGAAGGCATTCTGTACGCCCTCTTCCAGCGCCATCTGGCGGATGTTGTTACCGTAGTCCAGCGTGGCGGCACCGCGCTGTTGCAGGGTCAGCATGGCGCGCACTTGCACGGCCATGGACTTCTTGGCGGCAGCGGTGATTTCAGCGGCATCGGTCTTTTGCTTGGCGCGCCATTGTTCCACCGTCCAGCCTTGCGGCAGATAGCCGTGTACCGGGTCGTGAGCGGAGGTCTGGTCGGTTACCACGTCCGGGGTGATGCCACGGTTCACCAGTTCGGTGAACACGTCGGCGGCATTGCCCAGCAGGCCGACGGACACCGCCTTGCCGCTTTGCTTGGCGTCTTCGATGATGGCCAGCGCCTCGTCAAGCGATGTGGCCTTGCGGTCCACGTAACGGGTTTTCAGGCGGAAGTCGATGCGGGTTTCATCACATTCCACAGCAATCATGCTGAAGCCGGCCATGGTGGCGGCCAGCGGCTGCGCGCCACCCATGCCACCCAGACCACCGGTCAGGATCCAGCGGCCTTGCGGCTTGCCGTCGAAGTGCTGGTTGGCCACGGCAAAGAAGGTTTCGTAAGTCCCCTGCACGATGCCTTGCGAGCCGATGTAGATCCAGGAGCCGGCGGTCATCTGGCCGTACATCATCAGGCCCTTCTTATCCAGCTCGTTGAAGTGTTCCCAGTTGGCCCAGTGCGGTACCAGGTTGGAGTTGGCGATCAGCACGCGCGGCGCGTCGGCGTGGGTGTTGAACACGCCTACCGGCTTGCCGGACTGGATCAGCAGGGTCTGGTCGTCTTCCAGACGCTTGAGCACGTCCAGGATGGTGTCGAAACATTCCCAGTTGCGGGCGGCGCGGCCGATGCCGCCATATACCACCAGGCTTTGCGGATGCTCGGCCACTTCCGGGTCCAGATTGTTCTGGATCATGCGGTAGACGGCTTCGGTCAGCCAGCTTTTGCAGGAAAGTTCGGTGCCGCGCGGGGCGCGGATCACACGGGTCGGGTCGAAGCGGCTGTCTTGTTGTGCTGCGCTCATTGCTGTCTCCTTGGTACTGCCATGTTGTCGGGCAACTGCCCTGAATTCCTTACCGGGAACCGCTGACAAAATCCCCGCTCCAGCGTTGCGCCGCCTTGCCGTACGGCATGTACTGTCTGCAGCGGCGCGCCTTGGCCCGGGTTCGCTACGCGGTTTTGTTCGCGCTTCTTACTGCGAGGCCAGATGACGGGTGATACTCCACGCCAGCCGGGCCGCCGTCTTCGCGCCGTGGCTGTCGATATCGAATTGCGGGTTCAGCTCCACCAGGTCTGCCCCGGCCAGCTTGCCGCTGGCGGCAATGGCGGTGACCAGTGCTTCCACCACCGGCAGCTCCACCCCCATGGCGGCAGGGGCGGATACGGCGGGCATCACGCTGGCGGGCAGCACATCCAGATCGATGGTGAGATAGACCATGTCCACCTGGTCGATGAAGTCCTGCACCGTACGCTGGGCATTGGGGAGGCCAGCCTGGTTCAGTGCGCTGTCCAGCAGCCACTGCACGCCCAGCTGCCCGGCACGGGCAAACAGCGCCTGGGTGTTGGAGGGCTCGGCCACGCCCAGGCACAGGTAATGGAAGGGACGGCCAGTTGCGGCACAGTCAGCGGCAATCTGCGCAAACGGCGTGCCGGAAGTGGCCTCGGCTGCCTCGCGGATGTCGAAATGGGCGTCGAAATTGATGATGCCGATTACCTTCTCCGGATGCGCTGCGGCAAGGCCGCGCCAGGTGCCGTAGGCGGTTTCGTGGCCACCACCCAGCACCAGCGGAAAGTGCCCGGCACGCGCCAGTTGCTCCACCGCCGCCGCCAGCCGCAGGTGGGCGGCATCCAGATCGCCATCGCTACAGGCCACATCGCCCATATCGCACAGCGGATAGGCCTGATGCCAGGCCAGATTGGCCAGCGCCTTGCGGATGACCACGGGCGCTGCCGCTGCGCCCACACGGCCCTGATTGCGACGCACGCCTTCGTCGCAGGCAAAACCGGCAATGCCGATGCCTGCCGGCAGGCCGGGTGCAAACGGCGTGGCCAGCTGGTGCCAGCGGCGCGCCAGTTCGCCTTCACCGGCGTCCACGCGGCCGGTCCACAGCTTCATGTCTGGAGTCATTGTGTTGTTTCCTTGCCCGGACGCTGGCCACGGAATACCCGTTCGGCCAGCGGGTTGACGCCGAGTCCGTAGACGATTTCGGCAGGGTGTTCGATATCCCACAGCAGCAGGTCGGCGACATGATCCAGCGCCAGCTTGCCGTGGCTGTGGCCACGGCCCAGTGCCTGGGCGGCATGGCGGGTAGTACCGGCCAGTGCTTCTTCCGGCGACAGGCCGAACAGCACGCAGGCCTGGTTCATCGCCAGCCGGATGGAGGCAAACGGGCTGGTGCCGGGGTTCAGATCGGTGGACACCGCCATCGGCACACCGGCCGCACGCAGCAGTTCGACTGGCGGCTTTTGCGTTTCGCGCAGGAAGTAAAATGCGCCGGGCAGCAATACCGCTACCGTGCCTGCCGTGCGCATGGCCTCCACACCGGCAGCGTCCAGGTATTCGATATGGTCGGCCGACAGACCGCCGAATTCGGCCACCAGCGCCGCACCATGCAGATTGGACAGCTGCTCGACATGGCCCTTCACCCGCAGGCCGTGCTGCTGGGCAGCTTCGAATACGCGGCGGGTTTGCGCCGGGGAAAAGCCCACACTTTCGCAGAACACATCCACCGCTTCGGCCAGGCCTTGTTCTGCCACGGTGGGCAGAATGTCTTGGCAGACGTGCTGGATATAGCCATCGGCGTCACCGGCAAATTCCGGCGGCAAGGCATGGGCGGACAGCAAGGTGGGGGCAATCTCCACTGGTTGGCTGTCTGCCAGCTGGCGGGCTACCCGCAATTGCTTGATTTCGTCATACAGGTTCAGGCCATAGCCGGACTTGGATTCCAGCGTGGTGACGCCCTCGGCCATCAGCGCCTGCAAGCGCGGCAGGCTGGCAGCGGCCAGTTGCGCCTGGCTCAGTGCACGGGTGGCGCGCACGGTGGAGACAATGCCACCGCCCTGGGCGGCAATCTGCTGATACGGCACGCCCAGCAAACGCTGTTCCCATTCCGCCGCCCGGTTGCCGCCGTACACCAGATGGGTGTGGCAGTCGATAAAGCCGGGGGTGATCCAGCGGCCGGCCACGTCCACCACCTCGCCATCAAAGCTGGCCGGGTTTAGCTGGCCTTGCGGCAGGATGGCGGCAATATGGCCCTGCTCCACCACCAGCACGTGGTCGTGCAGCGCGCCGTAGGGCGCAGGGTGCTGCGTATCCATGGTGGCCAGCCGGGCATTGAGCCACAGGCTGCGGGTGCGGTTGATAGGCTTGCTCATGTTTGCTCCTGATTTGTATATACAAATAAACCCTGCATTGATGCTTGTCAACCACGATTAAACATTGCATACAATATGTACTTGCACAAAAGTATTTATTTATCAATCAGTTGTGCAAATAAAAAAGGGAGCCAACGGCTCCCTTTGTGCATCAAAAATCCAACAGTATTTGTATAGTCAATTGTCTGCTGGCGACTTTCAGCTATCCACCCAGTTCACCCAGCCGTACTGCCAGGTCAGCAATACGATGATGCCGAACACGATGCGGTACCAGGCAAACACCATGAAGCTGTGGCTGGAAATGAAACGCAGCAGCCAGCGCACGCAGAAGAAGGCCGAGACAAAGGAAAACAGCAGGCCCACCGCCCAGATGCCCAGATCGTCCGCTGCCAGCAGCGCGCGGTCTTTATACAGCGAATACAGCGAGGCGATGATCAGCGTGGGAATGGCCAGGAAGAAGGAAAACTCGGTGGCCGCCTTGCGCGACAGACCAAACAGCATGCCGCCGATGATGGTGGCACCGGAACGCGAAGTACCCGGCACCAGCGCAAAGGCCTGGGCGCAGCCCACCTTGAGCGCATCCAGCGGGCTCATTTCCTCTACCGTCTGCACCCGGATGCTGTGCTGGCGGCGCTCGGCCCACATGATGACCAGCGCACCGATGATGAACATGCTGGCCACCACCGGCGCGTTGAACAGGTGGGCCTTGATGGCCTTGCTGAACAGAAAGCCCAGCGCGGCGGCCGGGCAGAAGGCGATGGCCAGGTTGAGGATGAGGCGACGGGCTGCCGCATCATGACGTGCACCACCGACCACGGCGGCGATGCGCGCGCGGTATTCCCAGATCACCGCCAGGATGGCACCGGACTGGATGACGATTTCAAACAGCTTGCCGCGCTCGTCGTTGAACTTGAGCAACTCGCCGGCCAGGATCAGGTGACCGGTGGAGGAAATGGGCAGGAATTCGGTCAGCCCCTCGACAATGCCGAGAATGGCTGCCTTGAGCAAAAGCAGTGTGTCCATGATGTGATTGATGATGTGGGCGGGTTAAAAGGAAGAAGCAGAGAAATAATCCGCTAGCATAACCTGTCGCGATGACAGAATCACAACTGATCTGCACCGTCGTACCGATACACGCAGCCAGCCTTATTTCTTCACCCGGCTTTGCGAGCGCAGCTTGTAACGTCCACCCGGATGCACCAGCCGGGCAAAAGTCACCAGATTCTTGTACGACCAGGTGCGGCGCAATACCAGCAGGCAGGGCTCACCAGCGGCGATATCCAGCATGGCCAGCTCACGAGCATCCGGCAGAATGGCTTCCACGCTGTGCTCGATATCGGTCAGCGGGCAGGTTTCCATCAGGTATTCATTGGGCGTGCGGCGGGTGAAATCCTGCAGGATGTAATCCGGTGCCCAGGCCGGGTTCACATAGCGGTCTTCCAGCTGAATGGGCAGGCCGTCTTCGCGATGCACCAGAATGGAGTGATAAATCGGCGTGCCCACCTTCACCCCCAGTTGCAGGGCAATCTCTTCACCTGCCGCGATGGTTTCCAGCTGGTGCACGTCGGCACTGTGGGTGTGGCCGCGCGCCGCCACTTCGGCAGCGATATTGTTGATGTCCAGCAGCGGCGATTCAGCCTTGCGCTCGGCCACATAAGTACCGTCCCCGGCAAAGCGCAGCAGGATGCCGGCCTCGGCCAGGTCGCGCACCGCCTTGTTGACGGTCATGCGCGACACGGAAAACTGGCTGGCCAGTTCCAGCTCGGGCGGAATCTTGCAGCCTGGCAGGAATTCCTTCTTGCGGATGCCTTCCAGAATGTATTCCTTGATACGCAGATAGCGCGGTTGAGCTGTGGCAGACACCTTGTATTCCATGCAAACGTTAAGATGAGGCATTCTAGACCGGACTGCGGCGGCTGTGGCTGATCCAGCGCAGAGTTCAGCCAATGTACAACAGCCATGGCCGCTCTGCCCATCACCCGCCAGGCAGTTGTCACGGCCGCCTTGAGTTATGATTTGTCCATTTCCCGCCAGCGAGTCATCCGAATGTCCATTTCCCTGCCCGCCGCCGCCCAGCTGATTCCGCTTGGCAATGCACTCACCCTGTTGCAACTGGATGGCGGCAGTTTCTCCGCCACCCTGTCCTTGCTGGGTGGGCAATTGCTTTCCTTCCAGCCCTATGGACAACAGCCCTGGCTGTACATGTCGCCACAAGCCATGCTGCAACAGGGCAAGGCCATTCGCGGTGGCGTGCCGGTTTGCTGGCCCTGGTTTGGCCCGCACCCGACCGACACTGCCGCCCCGGCCCATGGCGTGGCGCGGCAGCAAGACTGGCAGCTGCTGTCAGTGGAGCAGGATGGCGATGCGTTTCACGTGAAACTGCAAGGTCCGCACTGGCAAGGGCTGGATGTTGAGCTGGAATACACCCTGTCCGACCACATTGCCATGCAGCTGCACACCCATAATCACAGCCAGCAGCCACACACGGTGAGCACGGCGCTGCACAGTTATCTCGCGGTCAGCGACAGCCGCCGCATTCAGCTATCCGGCGTGGAAGAAGCCGTTTTCGAAGACAAGGTGGCCGCTCGCTACAGTCGCTTGCCATCAAGCCCGCTACAGCTGAATGGCGAGTTCGATGCCATTGTCTACAGCGAGGCCGATGTCATCCTGCACGACCCGCAATGGCAGCGCCGCCTGCGCATCAGCCGCAGCGGTTCTGGCAGCGTGGTATTGTGGAACCCCTGGCAAGACAAGGCTGCGCGGCTGGCCGACCTGCCGGACGAGGGCTGGCACGACTTTGTCTGCATCGAGGCAGCCAATGCGGGTGAAGACAGCTACACGCTGGAGCCAGGCAGCAGCCATACACTGGGCTGCCAGATACGGGCCGACTGAAGCCGGCTTCCCGATGCCCCCATCCCGATGGACAGGGTATACTGCACAGCATCGCGCCATGCTTGGCGTTGTAGTGGACAGGTAGTCAATGGCAAGACAGAACACGATTTCCAGTTATCTCCCCGTCACCTTTTCCAATGGCAACCGGGTGCGCCGCTTTGGCAAGCACTGCCCGCATTGCCATGCCATGGTAGGGTGCGAACACATGTCCGGGCTGGCCAGCCTGCAGCAGGACAAGCTGTTTCTGGCCGCCAAAGGCACCTGCCCGGCGTGCCATCATCGCTTCCCCATTGCCTGCGTCATCACCGACGACAAACGGGTACACCGCGTGATGCTGCCCTTGTGGGCTTACCGCCTGTGGCTGCAACTGGCCACCCGCAACAGCCCGCAGCTGCCGGCGCGGGAAAACTGGGAAGTGGCCGAGGAAGTGCCGCTGCCGGTGGGCATTGTGGTGCCGGATGTGAATGCGGTGACACACTCCAGTGAAGTCCTGGGGCGTTTTCACGACCAGACCATCAGCGCCTGGGTGGAATACGAAGGCCGCCGCTTCCTGTTCGAACGCGCCGCGCCGCCCGGTCAGTTTGCCCTGAGCGAGCACGAGTTGCTGCTGGCCGGTGCGCTGATTTACCGGCAGCAGGAAATCGCCACCACGGCTTGAAATGGCCGGTATGTGGATACCTGACACCAGCCCGGCCTAGCCGGGCTTTTTGTTGGCTGCAACGCCGGGTATGTTCTGGGTCTGGCCTCTAAACGACGGTTGTCCGCTGCGCGGTGATGTTTACATGGCGGTGCTGCCCGCCATGCAGGCAGGGGAGCTGCGTCGCCAGCTCCCCTGCACCCCTAGGCGACCCCGGGTTGCGCGTATTTCCG
>NZ_LNQV01000077.1 GCF_001515305.1 Aquitalea pelogenes | reverse complement strand
CGCCAGCGTTCAATCTGAGCCAGGATCAAACTCTTCAGTTCAATCTCATAGCAAATTTCTGGCACGCAAGATCAAAGAAAATAACAAGTATTTCTTGTCTTGCAGTGCAAGTATTTGGCTTTCGCCAAGTACTCACACCTATCGGTTATTCTGTTTTTTAAAGAGCGGTGCAGGTCGCTGCGTTTCGTTTCCGTCGCTGCGTTGTCTGCTGAGGAGGCGAACTATACCGCCCTGCCCCACCCTCGTCAACACTTTGTGCGAAGAAATCTGCAGGATTTGCCAAAATTCCGTCGCACAGACCGCTAAGTCACTGAACGGTAATGATTTATGAAATGCGGGTTTCATGACTGTTTTGCTGCGGGTGCACAGTCAATGCTCGACTCACATCCCTTCCGGCGCCGACCGACGGTGAAAACTGGCGCAAAAAGCTGGTCTCAGCACCGACACAGGCACAAAAGCCCGGCTGAGCCGGGCTTTTTGCAAACGGGATGCTGATGTTGGCGATGACTCTATATAGATGGCGGATGACGGGGCCCTTATTTGATGCCGAGCCGGTCCATCCGGTAGCGCATGGAGCGGAAGGTGAGGCCGAGCAGCTTTGCCGCCTGGGTGCGGTTGAAGCGGGTGGCATCCAGTGCCTTGAGGATGGCTTCCCGTTCCACCCGGTCCAAAAAGTCTTGCAGCGGTTCACTGCCTGCATAGCCGGGGATGGCTTCATCCTGCTCCTGCAGTGGCTGGCTGAGGGTAAGTTGCAGGTCGGCGACATCGACCTTGTCGTCACCGGCCAGTGCTACTGCGCGTTCTAGGATGTTTTCCAGTTCACGGAAGTTACCCGGATAGTTGTAAGCCAGCATGGCCTTGACCGCATCCGGGGTGAGACGCGGTCGGCTGTCCGCGGTGGCGAAGCGGTCGAGCAGGGCGCCGATGAAGCGGGGAATGTCGTCGCGCAGTTCGCGCAGTGGCGGCATGCGCAGCGGCAGTACATTGAGCCGGTAATACAGGTCCTGACGGAACTGGCCGGCTTCGACCAGCGCTGCCAGGTCCTTGTGGGTGGCGCAGATGATGCGCACATCAACCGGGTCTTCTTGCGGGCTGCCCAGCTTGCGCACCTTCTTTTCCTGAATGGCACGCAGCAGTTTGACTTGCATGGCCAACGGCAGGTCGGCAACTTCGTCCAGAAACAGGGTGCCGCCGGCGGCTTGCTGGAAGAATCCGTCGCGCTCGCTGTCGGCACCGGTGAAGGCACCTTTGCGATAGCCGAAGAATTCGCTTTCCATCAGGTTTTCCGGAATGGCACCGCAGTTGACCGGAACAAAGGGGCGTTCGGCACGTCCGCTTTGTTCATGAATCAGGCGGGCGGCTTGCTCCTTGCCGGTGCCCGATTCGCCACTGATATAGACAGCAGCCTGGCTGCGCGCCAGCTTGTCCACCATGCGGCGGACTTCCAGCATGGCAGGCGAGTCGCCGACCAGGCGTTCGATGCTGCTGGATTTGCCATTGCCATCCACTTTGAGTACCGATTTCACCAGGGTGCGCAACTGGGCCAGGCTGATGGGTTTGGACAGATAATCAAACGCGCCGGCCTTCATGGCCTTGACCGCGTTTTCGGTACTGCCGTAGGCGGTGATGATGGCGCTGGGGATGTCCAGTCCATGCTCGGCAATGAATTCGACCACTTCAATGCCTTCGCCATCCGGCATGCGCATGTCGGTGAGCACCAGATTGAAGGGTTCGCGCTGCAGGCGCGCCTTGGCATCGCTGACATTGCCGGCCGTGATGACGTCCAGGCCCATCTTGATCAGGGTGAGTTCCAGCAGTTCGCGGATGTCCGGTTCGTCGTCCACGACCAGCACGCGCAGGGGGGCTTTATTCATAGGCTAGATGACAGCTCAGACAGAAAACACCGCCGGGCGGGATGTAGTCGAGGCGTGCGTCATTGGCCTCGGCCAGCTCCCGGGCAATATAGAGCCCCAGCCCGGTGCCGGTGCTTTCGGTAGTGAAAAAGGGTTCGAACAGGTGTAACTGTGCGTCTTCGCTCATGCCCGGTCCGTCGTCCATCACGCGGATGAGCACCTGGGTTTCGACATGATTGATTTCAATGCATACCGCGCCATGTACCCGGGAAGAGTGGCGCCAAGCATTGCCCACCAGGTTGGACAGGATCTGACTCAGATGACCGCGGTCGAAATAGATGCTGTCGGTGCTGTGGAAGATGGTGAGGATGCGTCCGGCGGCATCTGGCTGGGCCATGCCGAACTGATCCAGAAAATCAGCCAGGAACTGGGACAGCTTGATGGTTTCGGTTTTGACCCGGTCGCGTCGTCCCAGCATCAGCACTTCTTCCACCAGACCGTTAATCCGTTTGGCGTTGTCACGCACGATACGGGTGAGCCGCTGGGTGGCCGGGTCTTCCGCGCCTTCGGCCAGCAAATCACCGGCATGGGAGATGGCGGCCAGCGGGTTGCGGATTTCATGGGCGATATTGGCGGTGAGCCGGCCCAGCGCCGCCAGCTTGATGCGTTTGGCTTCTTCAGCCATATCGGCCATATCGCGCAGGAACATCACCACGCCGCGCAGGTCACCGGCCAGAATGGGCACCATGCGGCCACCCAGTTGCCGGCCACGCACATTGCGCTCGACAAATACCGGCATCGGGGAGTGGTTGTTGATGCGCCAGCGCTCGACGATGGGTGACAGTTCCGGCAGCAGGATGCCGCGTTGCATGCTGGGGAAATAGCGCACGGCCTGGGCATTGAATTGCCGGACGGTGCCGGTTTCGTCCAGCACGATGACGGCATCGCGCTGGCTTTGCAGCACCAGCTCGTTCAGCCGGTTGAGGTTGGCAATTTCGCCGCCGCGGCGTGAAGCCAGCTCTTCGGATTCACGCGCCACGCGCGCCAGCTGGTAAGTCACCACCGAGGTGACGAAACCGGCCAGCGACAGCAGGCCGGTCTGGAACAAATCGTTGGTGCTGCCAAACAGCATGTGGCTGCGGACATGCTCGTAACCGACATAACCGAACAGGCTGGCGGTGGCGATGGAGGCGTAAAACAGCGCAAAGCGGCCGGATGACAGCAGGCCGGCTACCGCGAGGTAGGGCAGCAACAGCATGCCATAGCCGCTTTTGACACCGCCGTTCATGCCCATCAGCCAGACAATCATCAGGATGTCGGCCACAATGGCCAGCGACAGCTGTAGGGTATGGGCAATCTTGCCATCGCGCAGGGCAAACCAGCTGGCAATCAGGCAGCCATACACCACGGCCCAGAGATTGAAATGCCCGCCACCGTCGACCAGCCGCTGCCCTTCGCTGCCTTGCAGCAGCGACATGAACAGCAACACCAGCAGCATGATGGCGCGAAAGCCGTTGACGAAGGCCAGGGCCTTGCGCGGACTCAGCGGCAGCGAGCGTTGCGACATCATGGCGTGTCAGCCGTGGGCACATCACCAATGGCCGATACCGTCCACTTCTTCGGCATCAGTTTGCCTTTCTTGCCGCGCTTGGCGTCGAACTCGGCCAGGGCCAGTTTTTCGTCTGCCACCTTGCCACGCACCGATACCGTGGCCAGCACGGCCTTGTCGCCCTTGACCAGCCCGATGGCGGTGAGCGACTCACCCGTGTCCAGCCCCATCAGCATCAGGCCACGGCCCTTGGCCATTTCCTTCAGCTCGCCGGCCGGGAAGGCCAGCAGACGGCCATTGTCCGCCGCGGCCACCAGGCGCAGGGTGGTCAGGTCGGCATTGGCGGCCACTGCCACCGGGGTGATGACGCTTTCGCCATCGTCCAGCGTGATGAAGGCCTTGCCCGCCTTGACCCGGCCCGCCATGTCGGACAGCCTGGCCACAAAGCCATAACCACCGGAACCGGCCACCACGAAGCGGGCGTCGTCCTTGCCGGAAATCATCTGCGCCGGCTTGGCACCATCCTGCAGATCCACCAGCGAGGCCACCGGCACGCCGTCGCCACGACCGGTGGGTACATCCGCCGGGTCGATGGTGTAGGCGCGGCCCTTGTTGTCCAGCACGATGACCGACCACACGGTGCGGGTTTCCACCACGGTGTGCAGGCTGTCGCCATCCTTGAAGGCCAGCGCTGACAGGTCGACATTGTGGCCGACGCGGGCGCGGATCCAGCCTTTTTGCGACAGGATGATGGTGACCGGCTCGTCGGCAATGGTCTGGGTCAGCACCGCACGTTCGGCCGCCTTGATTTCACTGCGGCGTTGGTCGCCGTATTTGGCAGTGTCGGCCATGATTTCGTCGCGAATCAGGCGGGTGAGGGCGTCCGGCGTATCCAGCACATGGCGCAGGCCTTCGCGTTCTTCGCGCAGCTCGGACAGCTCTTTCTCCAGCTTGAAGCCTTCCAGCCGCGCCAGCTGGCGCAGGCGGATTTCCAGAATGTCCTCGGCCTGCGCTTCGGACAGGCCGAAGGCTTTCATCAGGTCGGGCTTGGGTTCGTCCGATTCGCGGATGACGCGGATGACTTCATCGATATGGATGAAGGCAATCATGCGGCCTTCCAGAATATGGATGCGCTTTTCCACCTGACCCAGGCGATGCTTGAGGCGGCGGGTGACGGTGCTGCGGCGGAAGGCGATCCACTCGCTCAGAATGGCCTTGAGGCCCTTCTGCGCCGGGCGACCGTCCAGGCCGATCATCACCAGGTTCATCGAGGCATTGCCTTCCAGACTGGTTTGCGCCAGCAGGATGTTGATGAACTCGTCCGGGTCCTGTCGGCTGGACTTGGGTTCGAACACCAGCCGCACCGGGTTCTGGCTGTCCGATTCGTCGCGCACGCGGTCCAGCAGCGACAGCATCAGGCTCTTGAGGTTTTGCTGTTCCTGCGTCAGCGCCTTCTTGCCGGTCTTGAGCTTGGGATTGGTGGCTTCTTCAATCTCGGCCAGCACCTTCTGCGCGGAAGAACCGGGCGGCAGCTCGGACACGATGACGCGCCACTGGCCACGCGCCAGCTTTTCCACTTCCCACTTGGCGCGCACCCGCACGCTGCCACGGCCACCTTCATACGCCGCCAGGATGTCGTCAAACGGGGTGATGATCTGACCACCGCCGGGGAAGTCCGGGCCGGGGATGTAGTCCATCAGCTGGCGGGTCGTCAGCTCCGGGTTGGCCAGCAAGGCCAGGCAGCCGCGTGCCACCTCGGTGAGGTTATGCGGCGGAATTTCCGTGGCCATGCCCACGGCAATGCCGGATGCACCGTTGAGCAGCACCATGGGCAGGCGCGCCGGCAGCAGGGCAGGCTCTTCAAATGCGCCGTCATAGTTGGGCACAAAATCCACCGTGCCCATGTCGATTTCGCCCAGCAGCAGCTCGGCAATCGGGGTCAGGCGTGCTTCGGTGTAACGCATGGCGGCGGCACCGTCGCCATCGCGGCTGCCGAAGTTGCCCTGACCGTCGATCAGCGGGTAGCGCAGGGTGAAGTCCTGCGCCATGCGCACCAGCGCCTCGTAAGCCGAGCTGTCGCCGTGCGGGTGGTATTTACCCAGGATTTCACCCACCACACGGGCCGACTTGACCGGCTTGGCCCCATGCACCAGGCCCATGTCGCGCATGGCATACAGAATGCGTCGCTGCACCGGTTTCTGGCCGTCGGCCACTTCCGGCAGCGCGCGGCCCTTGACCACGCTCATGGCGTATTCCAGATAGGCACGCTCGGCATACTGGTCCAGCGGAATCCAGTCGCCCGACTGCGCATCTGCCGGCGGGGCGGGCGGTGTCACGGGCGGCTGCATGCCGGTGGTGGGCAGCGCATCGTCAAAGAGATCATTACTGTTCATGGGCAGAGCTTGCTTGTGTGATAGGTTTACACGTGTTCATTTGCAGCGACGCCATCCACGGTTTCCGACACCATATCGGCAGGACAGGCGCGCTGCGCCATTCATTTTCGAGGGCAATTCTACTATGGCCAGCCTGTTGCAGTGGCAATGCCACCCGTTTGACGGCTTTTCCCCGCTTGCACTGTATGAAATGCTGCAGTTGCGCGACCGGGTATTCGTACTGGAACAACAATCCATTTATGGCGATGTGGATGGCGTGGACCTGCACTGTCACCACCTGCTGGGCCGCGATGGTCACGGCAAATTGCTGGCTTACGCACGCCTGATTGCACCGGGCGAGAAGTATCCGGATGCCAGCGCCATCGGTCGGGTGGTACTGGAACCAGCAGCACGCGGCAAGGGCCTGGGCCAGCAATTGCTGGCGGAAGCGGTGGCGCACTGCCTGCAATTGTGGCCTGCCACCCCCATCATGCTGTCGGCCCAGACCGCCGCCCAGGGGCTGTACGAGCGTTTCGGCTTTGTCGCGGTGTCACAGCCTTATGACGATGGCGGCATCCTGCATGTGGACATGCGGCGCAGCGCGCTCAGTCACTGAACCTGGCCCGGCCTGTTCAAGCCGCCTGCGGTGCGAACAGGTCTTTCCAGCCGGTGTAGGCGGTGACATACAGCACCGGAAACCACAGCAGCAAGCCCAGCCCCAGCGGCAACACGGCCAGAAACAACAACACGGCCAGCATGAAGGCAGACAGCAGCACCGCCTGCCAGTTGGCAATACCACCGCGAAAGCTGTCCCGCAGCGCCTGCCACGGACCCAGGCCATTGAGTACCACCAGAGCGGGCGCAAACCAGTAGCACAGGCTGAGCAGGAACATCAGCGTGGCGCTGAGCAGCATGAACAGCCCGACCGGGCCTTCCAGCCTGGGCAGCTCCTGCGCATTCTGCGAGGCAATCAGTTGCAGGCCCAATAGCGGCATGGCGGCACTGAGCAGCATCATGGCCAGCAACAACAAGGCCAGATACAGCATGCCGACATTGAGCAAGGCGCGCGGTGCGCGGCCGAACCCGGCAAACAGGGCGCGCAGCTTCAGTTCGCGGCCTTGTTCGGCCTGCTGTGCGGCCAGCACGAAGCCGCCGGCAAAGATCGGGGCCAGAAAGAAAGTGAGCGGCGCCCCCAGCAAGGGGATGGCCGCCACGGCAAAGTGGATGAGCAGATAGCCACCGGCCAGCAGCATCCAGGTGAGTGGCTGCTGCCGCACCAGATAAAACGCCTCCACAATCCAGCGCCAGCCCCGTGCATAGCCCACCTGGCGTGCATTGATGCGTGCGGGAAATTCAGTCTGCATGCGTGCTCCTGTCCGGCTGTTTGATGGCAAAAACCCGAAAACCTGCGCCGACTGTCCACCAGAGCAGCAGGCTGGTCAAGCCCATCTGCCCGCCAGCCCCGGGCCGGACGCGTGGCGCTGCGCGCAGCAATGCTGTCAACAATGCATTGAAATTGCACGAAAACAGCGCACAAGCTGCGCCGTGACGGTTGCCGCAATGCGGCAAAATCAGGGATAATCCCATGATTTAGCGGCGGTTAATCCATGCCGGTGCCATGCACGGGTTGCGGGCTGACTGTCGTACCGCATCTGTCCCGCCCCCTTTATTGTTTTTGAGGTTTTCCTGAAATGGTCACCCGAACCGAGCTAGCCAACGCCATTCGTTTCCTCTCCATGGACGCAGTGGAAAAGGCAAAATCTGGTCACCCCGGCGCCCCGATGGGCATGGCTGATATCGCTGAAGTGCTGTGGCGCGATCACCTGAAGCACAATCCTGCCAACCCTTCCTGGTCCAACCGTGACCGCTTCGTGCTCTCCAACGGGCACGGCTCCATGCTCATCTACAGCCTGCTGCACCTCACCGGCTACGATCTGTCCATCGACGACCTCAAAAACTTCCGTCAGCTGCATTCCAAAACCCCGGGCCACCCGGAATACGGTTATGCACCGGGCGTGGAAACCACCACTGGCCCGCTAGGCCAGGGCATCACCAATGCGGTGGGCATGGCGCTGGCCGAAAAAATGCTGGCCGCCCAGTTCAACCGTGACGGCCACACCGTCGTTGACCACAACACCTGGGTATTCCTGGGTGACGGTTGCCTGATGGAAGGCATCAGCCACGAAGCCTGCTCGCTGGCCGGCACCTGGGGCCTCTCCAAGCTGATCGCCTTCTGGGACGACAACGGCATTTCCATCGACGGCCACGTTGAAGGCTGGTTCACCGACAACACCCCGGCCCGCTTCGAAGCCTACGGCTGGCAGGTGATCAAGAACGTCAACGGTCACGATCCGGTGGAAATCGCCACCGCCATCGAGACCGCCAAGAAGGGCGACCGTCCGACGCTGATCTGCTGCAAGACCACCATCGGTTTTGGTTCGCCCAACAAGCAAGGCACCCACGATGTACACGGTGCTCCGCTGGGCGCGGCTGAAATTGCCGCCGCGCGCGAAGCGCTGAACTGGCCGCATGCGCCGTTTGAAATTCCGGCCGAGATCTACGCCGCCTGGAGCGCCCGCGACAAGGGTGCACTGGCCGAGATCGAATGGAACAAGCAGTTTGATGCCTACCGCGCTGCCTACCCGGAACTGGCTGCCGAATTCGAACGCCGCATGCAGGGCGAACTGCCGGCTGCCTGGGCCGAAGCGCGCGATGCCGCCATCGCCAAGATTGTCGACGCAGCCCAGACCGTGGCCACCCGCAAGGCCAGCCAGATTGCACTGGAAGCCTTCTCGCCCAGCCTGCCTGAGTTTGTAGGCGGTTCGGCCGACCTGACCGGCTCCAACCTGACCAACTGGTCTGGCTCCAAGTGGATCGACGCTGCCGGTAACGGCAACTACATCAGCTATGGCGTACGCGAGTTCGGCATGGCCGCCATCATGAACGGCATGACGCTGCACGGTGGCCTGCGCCCCTACGGCGGCACCTTCCTGATGTTCAGCGAATACGCCCGCAATGCACTGCGCATGGCCTCGCTGATGAAGATCAACCCGGTGTTCGTGTTCACTCACGATTCCATCGGCCTGGGCGAAGACGGCCCCACCCACCAGCCGGTGGAACAAGTGGCCACGCTGCGCATGATCCCGAATCACCACACCTGGCGTCCGTGTGACACCACCGAAGCTGCGGTGGCCTGGGCACATGCCATCGAACAGAAAACCACGCCCAGCAGCCTGATCCTCAGCCGCCAGAACCTGCCTTTCGTGCAGCGTGATGCGCAGCAGGTGAAGGACATCGCCCGTGGCGGCTACGTGCTGCGCGATGCAGCCGATGCCCGCGCCGTGCTGATTGCCACCGGTTCGGAAATCGAACTGGCGCTGAAGGCACAGGAAGCACTGGCAGCCGAAGGCATTGCCGTGCGCGTGGTGTCCATGCCCTGCACCAATGTGTTCGACCAGCAGGACAAGGCCTGGCAGCAAAGCGTGCTGCCGGCCGGCCTGCCGCGCCTGGCCATTGAAGCCGGCGTGCCGGACTTCTGGCGCAAGTATGTCGGTCTGGAAGGCGACGTGGTCGGTATCGACCATTTCGGCGAATCCGCACCGGCAGGCGTACTGTTCAAGGAATTCGGCTTCACCGTCGACAATGTCGTCGCCAAGACCAAGAACATCATCCAGTAAATAAAGCACAGGCCACCCCATCCAAAAACAAAGCAGGGGTGGCCTTATTTTTGTGGTGTCTCCATTCTGACCCGCTCACGCGGGGAGGCACCAGACTTTCCGGGAGAGTAATAGTATGACCATTCGCATCGCGATCAACGGCTACGGCCGTATTGGCCGTCAGGTTCTGCGCGCCATTTACGAATACAACCTGCACAACGATTTCAAGGTTGTTGCCGTCAACGCTACTGGCGATCTGGCCACCAACGCCCACCTGACCAAGTTCGACACCGTGCACGGTCGTTTTCCGGCAGACATCGCCCACGATGAAGAAAACCTGCTGATCAACGGCGAGAAGATTCCGTTCTTCTCCACCCGCAATCCGGCCGAACTGCCGTGGAAAGCCCTGAATGTAGACCTGGTACTGGAATGTACCGGTGCCTTCACCAGCAAGGAAAAGTGCCAGGTTCACCTGGATGCCGGTGCCAAGAAGGTGCTGATCTCCGCGCCGGGCGGTGACGACGTTGACGCCACCATCGTGTACGGCGTGAACCACAACGTACTGACCAGCGCCATGACCGTGGTGTCCAACGCATCCTGCACCACCAACTGCCTGGCACCGGTGGCCAAGGCACTGAACGACACCATTGGCGTGACCAAGGGCCTGATGACCACCATCCACGCCTTTACCAACGACCAGGTGCTGACCGACGTGCGTCACAAGGACCTGCGCCGCGCCCGTTCCGCCACCGAAAACATGATCCCCACCAAGACCGGTGCTGCCAAGGCCGTGGGTCTGGTGCTGCCGGAACTGAAGGGCAAGCTCGATGGCTTCGCCGTACGCGTTCCCACCATCAATGTTTCGCTGGTTGACCTGACCTTCAAGTCCGGCCGTGACACCACCAAGGACGAAGTCAACGAAATCCTGCAGGCTGCTGCCGAAGGCCCGATGAAGGGCGTGCTGGGCTTCAACACCCTGCCGCTGGTTTCCTCCGACTTCAACCACAGCACCGAAGCCTCCACCTTTGACGCCACCCTGACCAAGGTGACTGGCGGCAATATGGTGAAGGTACTGGCCTGGTACGACAACGAGTGGGGCTTCAGCAACCAGATGCTGAAAACCGCTCGCGCCATGTTCGAAGCCAAGTAAGGTACGGCCCTGCGGGGCCTTGCAGCATACGAAAGCAGGCCGATGCATCCGCGTCAGCTTGCTGACAAACCCCTCTCGCTTTCTGGAAAGAAAGCGAGGCTTCCGTGCTGGGCAAGGGCGGGGGGATTGGGAATGAGGATGGAAGGCTGCGTGAAGTCAGACACTGCTAGCCCGGGAAAGGGCCCCGGGC
>NZ_LNQV01000076.1 GCF_001515305.1 Aquitalea pelogenes | reverse complement strand
CCGCCGGTGACGTGCTGGCGCGTCGTCTCAATCATCGTCAATAAGCCGGAAACCATTCATGACTCAACAAGCAATCCTGCAGGAAGCTGCGTTGATCCGGCCTGGTGGTACTGGTCAGCGTGGTGCAGACCGCCGGTGACGTGCTGGCGCGTCGTCTCAATCATCGTCAATAAGCCGGAAACCATTCATGACTCAACAAGCAATCCTGCAGGAAGCTGCGTTGATCCGCAGCGATGCCGAAGCCCTGGAAGTGGCACGCCAGCTGGCGGCCGAGTTTGCCGTGGAAGCCGGTGTGCGTGACCGTGAGCGCCGCCTGCCCTGGGCCGAGCTGGCGCGTTATTCCGCCAGTGGCCTGGGCGGCATTACCGTACCGCGCGCATTTGGCGGTGCCGGCGTCAGCCTGCTGACGCTGTCGCGCGTGTTCCGCATCCTGTGCGCGGCCGACCCCTCGCTGGGGCAGATTCCGCAAAACCACTTTGCCGTGCTGGAGCTGTTCCCCCTGCTGGCCACGCCGGCCCAGCTGCGCTTCATCTACAGCGAAGTGCTGTCCGGGCGTCGCCTCGGCAATGCCGGGCCGGAAAAGGGCAAACAGCCCATGCAGCAGCTCACTACCCGTTTGAGCCGCGAGGCGGACGGGCTTTACCTGAGCGGCCAGCGCTTTTATTCCACCGGGGCCTTGTTTGCCGACTGGATTCCCACCCGCGCGCGCGATGAATCCGGCCTGACCGTACAGGTGCTGGTGCCACGGCATGCGCCGGGCGTGGAAGTGGTGGATGACTGGTCCTCGTTCGGCCAACGCACCACGGCCAGCGGCACCGTACGTTTTGAGCGAGTGCGGGTGGAGGAGGCGCAGCTGCTGCCGGTATGGCAGCTGGCGGACCGTCCCAATCTCACCGGGCCCATTTCGCAACTGATCCAGGCCAGTATTGACGCCGGTATTGCCGAAGCGGCACTGCGCGACGCCATTCTGTTTGTGCGCGAGCATGCCCGGCCCTGGACGGATTCCGGCGTCAGCCGTGCCAGCGACGACCCGTATGTGATTCAGGCGGTGGCGCGCTTGCAGATCGACCTGCATGCCGCACAGGAAGTACTGGACGATGCCGCACGCACACTGGACCGCCTGCGCACGGGCGAGGTGACGGATGCCATCAGCGCCGAGGCGTCCATTGCCGTGGCGGAAGCCAAGGTGCTGACCACCGAAATTGCCCTGCAAGCCAGTGAAAAGCTGTTCGAGCTGGCCGGTTCGGCCGCCACCCGTGCGCGCCACCAACTGGACCGTCACTGGCGCAATGCCCGCGTGCACACCCTGCACGACCCGGTGCGCTGGAAGTACCACGCCATTGGCAATTACAGCCTGAACGGCGTGTTTCCGGCACGTCATCAATGGAATTGAAAGGAGAGCAGCATGAGTGAACTGGCTGCAGTGCGCCCGGTGCAGGCCCAGCAGGCCAAGCCGCAGGCGGCCCACCGTATCGACAGCGATGAAGAAGCCTTGCAAGTGGCCCGCCACTGGGCTGGCGAATTTGCCCGCGACGCCGCCCGGCGCGACAGTGAGCGCATCCTGCCCTGGGCCGAGCTGGAAGGCTATAGCCAGAGCGGGCTGTGGGGCATTACCGTGCCGCGCAAATATGGTGGTGCCGGCGTGTCCGCCGTCACGCTGGCCGAGGTGATTGCCACCATCAGCGCGGCGGACGGCTCGCTGGCGCAGATTCCGCAAAACCATTTCTACGCGCTGGAAGTGCTGCGCGTGGGTGGCAGCGCAGAACAAAAGCGCTTTTTCTACGGCCTGGCGCTCGCAGGCGTGCGTTTTGGCAATGCGCTGGCCGAAATCGGCCACAAGGACTACCAGCGCCGCACCCGGCTGACGCCGGAGGGCAAGGGCTATCGCGTCAGTGGTCAGAAATTTTATTGCACCGGCGCGCTGTATGCGCAGTGGATTCCCACGCTGGTGGTGGATGACAACCAGGACAGCTATCTGGCTTTCATCCCGCGTGACAGTGCCGGGGTGGAGATTACCGACGACTGGGACGGCTTTGGCCAGCGCGTCACCGGCAGTGGCTCGGTCAGCTTCAGCCAGGTATGGGTGGAGCCGGAGTGGATTGTCCCGTTCAAGGCCTCGTTTGACCGGCCCACTCCCATCGGCCCGTTTGCCCAGATCCTGCACTGCGCCATCGACCTGGGCCAAGCGCGTGGTGCCTACCAGGAAGCCCTGCACTATGTGCGCGAGCATGCCCGTCCCTGGATAGATTCCGGCGTGGACAAGGCCAGCCGCGACCCGCTCTTGCTGGAGCGGGTGGGCAATCTGCGGGTGCGCTTGCGGGCCGCCGATGCCTTGCTTCGCCGCGCCGGACGGGTGCTGGACGCGCTGCAGGCACAGGCCTTCCCCGATGCCCGTAGTGTGGCCGAAGCCTCGGTGGCGGTGGCGGAAGCCAAGGTGCTGACCACCGAAGTGTCCTTGCAGGCCGGCAGCCAGCTGTTCGAACTGGCCGGCACCAGCGCCACGCTGGAAGCGCGCAATCTGGACCGCTACTGGCGCAATGCCCGGGTACATACGCTGCACGACCCGCTGCGCTGGAAATTCCACGCCATCGGCAATTACGTGCTGAACGATGTGCTGCCGCCGCGGCACGGAGCACTGTGACATGGCGAAAAAACAGATTCTGCTCAACGCCTTCAACATGAACTGCGTCGGCCACATCAACCACGGCCTGTGGACCCACCCGCGTGACAACTCGGTGGACTACAACACGCTGTCTTACTGGACCGAACTGGCCAAGACACTGGAGCGCGGCCTGTTCGACGGCCTGTTCATCGCCGACATCATCGGTGTTTACGATGTGTACCAGCAGTCGATAGACCTGACCGCGCGCGAAGCCATCCAGCTGCCGGTCAACGACCCGCTATTGCTGGTGCCTGCCATGGCGGCGGTGACCCAGCATCTGGGTTTTGGCGTCACCTCCAATCTCAGTTACGAACCGCCGTATCTGTTTGCCCGGCGCATGTCCACGCTGGACCACCTCACCGGTGGCCGCGCGGGCTGGAATATCGTCACCGGCTATCTGGACAGCGGTGCGCGCGCCATGGGCCTGCTCACCCAGGACGAACACGACCAGCGTTATGACCGTGCCGATGATTATCTGGAACTGCTGTACAAGCTGTGGGAAGGCAGCTGGGAAGACGAGGCTGTGCGGCGCGACAAGGCGGCGCGGGTGTTTGCCGATGCCAGCCGCATTCACCGCATCAGCCATCAGGGGCCGTTCTACCAGCTGGATGGCTATCACCTGTGCGAGCCTTCACGCCAGCGCACGCCGGTGCTGTTTCAGGCCGGCAGCTCGGATCGTGGCCAGCTGTTTGCCGCCCGTCACGCTGAGGGCATCTTCATTGCCGCGCAGGACAAGGACAAGACCCGCCAGCTGGTGCAGGACATCCGCCGTCAGGCGTGGCCGCCGGCCGCCGTAGCGATGACGTGAAAATCTTTATCGGCATCGCTGCCGTGGTGGGACAAACCCAGGCCGAGGCACAGGAAAAGTTTGACGACTACTGGCAGTACGCCAGCCCGGAAGCAGGCCTTGCCCATTTCGCCAGCAGCATCGGGGTGGACTTCAGCCGTTATGGCCTGGACGACCCGATTGAATACGGTGGCAGCAATGCCATCCAGTCCGCGGCCAAAACCGCCGCTGCCAACCAGCTGACCCGGCGCAAGCTGCTGGAGCGCTTCCGACTGGGCAGTCGTTACCCGACGCTGGTGGGCGATGCCGCCAGCGTGGCCGACGAGCTGGAAAGCTGGGTCAACGAGGTGGGGGTGGACGGTTTCAACCTTTCCCGCACCGTGACGCCGGAAAGCTACGAAGACTTTATCGACCTGGTGATTCCGGAGCTGCAAAACCGCGGCAGTTACAAGACGGCCTATGCCGAAGGCAGCCTGCGCCACAAGCTGTTTGCCGAGGGTGACCGCTTGCCCGAACGCCATGTGGCGGCAGGCTACCGGCCACGCTAGCACGACAAGAAATCAAAGCAACATCACACACTCAAGGGAAAATCATGAAGTATTACCAGAAAAAACTGGGCGCACTGGCGCTGATCGGCCTGCTGCTGTCACAAGGCGCACTGGCGGCGGCATTGAAGATAGGTGTTACGCCGGGTGCCTATGCCGACTCGGTACAGGTGGCGGCGCAGGAGGCAAAAAAGCAGGGGCTGGATGTGGACGTGGTGGAGTTTTCCGACTGGACCACGCCCAATGTGGCCTTGGCCAGCAAGGATCTGGACGCCAATTACTTCCAGCATCAGGCCTTTCTCGACAATGTCATCAAGACTCAGGGCTTTCACTTTCGTCCGGTAGGGGTGGGTATCCTGGCCAATATCGGCCTGTACTCCAGCCGCATCAAACAGTTTGGCGAGTTGAAAACCGGTGCCAAGGTGGCCATTGCCAGCGACCCCATCAATCAGGGCCGTGGCCTGCTGTTGCTGCAAAAAGCCGGCCTGATCAAGCTGCGTGACGGCGTGGGTGCACGCGGCAAGCTGAGTGATATTGTCAGCAATCCGCGCAAGCTGGAGTTTGTGGAAGTGGAAGGCCCGCAGCTGGTGCGGGTGGTGAATGATGTGGATCTGGCACAGGGCTATCCGCATTTCATCGTGGCGGCCCATGCGTTTGACCCCGGCAGCGCGCTGATCTTCTCTGGCAAGGATGACGAGCAATACGCGCTGCGCTTTGTCGCCCGCGAAGACAATGCTCGTGACCCGCGGCTGTTGAAGTTTGTGCAGATCTACCAGAACTCCCCGGCGGTGAAGGCGCAGATTCGCAAGTCCTATGCCAATAACGACAAGCTCTACAGCCTGGCCTGGCAAAAATAGGTGCTTATCCAGACCAAAGCAAAAAAGGCATTGCTGCGGCAATGCCTTTTTTACGTTGCTAACCCTGGCTTGGCCGGGATGTGTCTGACGCCATGTCTGCCATTTGCCGGGGATATTTACAGACATAGTCAATTTGCAGACAGGAAAAGGCCGGGATAAACCCTGCTCCTCCGGCTTTAGCATCAGTTTTTTCACTGAAAGCAGGAGCAGGGTGATGCAGGACAAATCATTGCTGGGACAAACCGTGGTGGTGGTGGGCGGCAGTTCCGGGCTGGGGCTGGCTGCCGCACAGGCTGCCGTGCAAGCCGGGGCACAGGTGGTGATAGGCGGGCGTCAGCCCGAGCGCTTGCGACAGGCGCTGGCACAGCTGGGAAAGTCTGCCACCGGTTGGCCGGTGGATGTGCTGGATGCGGCGTCGATTGAACAGTTCTTTGCCCGCCTGCCGCAACTGGACCACCTGTTGGTGACTGCAGCCGTGCTGAGCCCGGGACGGCTGGCGGAGTCGGCTATGGCCGATTTGCAGCGTAATCTGGACAGCCGCTTCTGGGGCAGTGTGCATTGCTTGCGTGCAGCCTTGCCGCGCATGGCAGAGCTGGGGTCCATCACCCTGACTTCCGGCATGGTGGTGCAGCGTCCGCAGCCGGGCAAGGCGATGGCGGCGGTGGCTGCCGCCGCGGTGGAAACCCTGGCGCACAGTCTGGTGCGCGAACTGGCCCCGCGCCGCATCAATGTCATCAGCCCGGGCCCCATGGAAACCCCCTTGCTTGCAGCCGCGCTGGGAGATGATGCAGCACGGCTGCAGGCACTGGCGGCCGGCTTGCCGCTGGGGCGGCTGGGGCAGGCAGCCGAATTTGCCGAAGCAGCACTGTTCCTGATGCACAACCGCAGCATGAACGGTGAAGTGCTGCACCTGCATGGCGGTGCGGCCTGGGCCTGAGTGTTGCCCGCACCGATTGTTTCTAGCGCAGCGCGCTGATTTCCCCCAGGCGGATCAGCCGCGCGCGGATGATGTTGCGGCTGATGCCCAGCAAGCGGGCGGCCTGCACCTGGTTGCGATGGCAATAGTTATAGGCGGCGCGGATGATGGTGCTTTCGATGTCTTCGTACAGATTGCTGCCATTGGTTTCAAACAGGGCCTGCAAGGCCTGCTGCAATTGCTGGTGTCCTTCGTCCGCGTCCTGGCTGTTGTGGGCCGGGTTTGACGGTGTGCTGTGGCGTTCGTTGCGGCGGTTGAGCTGGAGCGAGGACAGCTGCAAGTCTTCGCCGCGCACCACATTCTGTTTGCAGATCAGCAAGGCATGGTGGATGACGTTTTCCAGTTCGCGGATATTGCCCGGCCACGGGTGTTGCAGCAGCTTGCGCTCGGCATCGGCATGCAGGGCGACATCGCCATAGCCCAGGCGCTGGCGGTATTCGTCCACAAAATGCCGGGCCAGCGGCAGGATGTCGCCGGGGCGGTCGCGCAGGGCAGGCAGGGCCAGGTGAGCCACCCGCAGGCGATAGAACAGGTCCTCGCGGAAATGGCCGGCAGCCACGGCTTCTTCCAGCCGCACATTGGTGGCGGCAATCACCCGGACATTGATGGGAATGGGCTTGCGCGAACCCAGCCGCACCACCTCGCGTTCCTGCAGGATGCGCAGCAGCTTCACCTGTATGTTCAGCGGCAAGTCACCGATTTCATCCAGAAACACCGTGCCGCCATTGGCCGCTTCGAACCAGCCGGGCTTGGCGGCAAACGCGCCGGTGAATGCGCCTTTTTCATGGCCGAACAGTTCGCTTTCCACCAGTGATTCGGAAAACGCGCCGCAATTGACGGCCACGAAGGGCTGGTCGGCCCGCTGGCTCAGCGCGTGCACATGACGGGCAATCAGCTCCTTGCCGGTGCCGGTTTCGCCGATGATCAGCACATTGGCGTCGCTGGGGGCAATCAGCTGTATCCGGGAAAGCAGGGCAGTGGACAGCGGGTCCTCGAACACTTGTGCCGTGGCGCGGATGGAGGTGGTAAGGCTTTGCCGGTTAGGCAGGGTGATCAGGGGCATGGCCGGGCCTTGTGCTGGCTCGGCCCTGCGGGCCGATGCGGGTTTCAGGAATAAAACGTCGGTGTCGGATAGTTGCGAATCAAAGCCCATTCCCCTAACTCCTTTAATTTGTAATCAACCGGATCGTGCAAGGTGTGGGTGCGCAAGTTACGCCAGTGCCGGTCCAGACGCAGTCCGGCATGGGTGGCGCGCGCGCCGGTGACCTCGAACATTTGACAGGCCAGGTTCAGGCCCATCCGGGTGGCGGCCACCTTGGCCGCGGCAATGTGCATGGCCACTTCGCCACGCTCGTCCTGTGTCAGTGCCTCGCCGCGTGCCAGCGCGGCCACCATGCTGTTGCCGGCACGGTCGGTAAGGGCGCGCACGCTCTCCAGCCCCACCCAGAACTCGCCGTAATGACCAAGGATGTATGGGTCTTCGTGGGTGTGGTCCACCTGTGCCGCCCGCCAGGGGCGTGCCTCGTGCAAGGTGTAGTGCCGGGCTTCCTCGAATGCGCCTTCGGCAATCCCCAGGTAGATATTGGTGAGGATCAGCTGCGCCAGCAGTGGCCGCAAGCAGGAGCGTGGCGTGGTGAGCGGGCCTGGATTGTCCAGCACTTCATTGTTTTCAATGCGTACTTTCTCGAAATTCACGCTGCCGCTGTCGGTCTGGCGCTGGCCGATATTGTTCCAGTCCTGCTGCACGCTGATGCCACTGCGGCCGGTGGGAATGGCGGCCACCACCAATTGCCCGCTGTGCTGCTGACGGGCGGAAACCACCAGCATTTGCGAATCCAGCGCGCCGGAGCAAAAGCTTTTCTGCCCGGAAAACTCATGCCAGCCGTCAAAGCGGCGGCTGACCGTGCGCTCGTCCAGCGGGTTGAGGGCATTGCCCCAGAACCAGTTTTGCCGGGTGGTGATTTCATGCCAGGGTTGCCATTGTTCCGGCTGGCCGAACAGCTCCACCGTAGCCAGCATCAGGTGATGAAAGGCAAACACATGGGCCACCGAGCTGTCCGCCTTGGCAAATTCGCGCACCACCAGCAGGGTTTGCTGCCAGTTGGCACCCAGGCCACCCAGCTCGCTGGCAATGGAAAGGCCCAGCAGCCCGCTGGCGCGAATGGCGTCGCGTTCTGCCTTGGGCGTGCCGCCGGCGTGGTCGCGCTCTGCTGCGGTAGCCGCAAACTGGGCAGCCAGCTGCTGCGCCAGCAGCAGGCCGAGGCGGGAGTGCTGGCGGTGGGCGAGGGTGCCAGCAGGTGGTGGGGCAGGTTCAAGCGTTCATCCTTTTATACGGTGTGCTATCTGACACATTGGCAACAGTTTTAACCGTGCCAATCAGCTGCTGTAAACCAAGGATTTATCAGGAATATATGCAGAATTCGAATTAGCCGGGGATGGCAGCCAATATCCGTTTTTTGAATGCTGCTGCTGGTGCAGCACCGTGTTTATTGGCTGCTGTACACGCAGCAGTGCGGATGAATGAATTGCTGCTGCAGCAGCAATAACTGGCCGGATTCAGCATGAATGAGGCTGAATTACCTGGCATGCAATCTGCTAATGCCTATCTGGCAAAACCGCACCCGGTTTAATTTCAGCCGCAGGTAAATTCATGCTTATTCATTTATTCAGCAGCAAAAATGTTTCATCAGGCGGCCAGCCGTATCGCCAGAGCAGGAGGCAGCATGGCTGATTCATCCATTGCGCCCGACAGCCCGCTGGCCATTGCCCGCGAACTGGCCAGCCGTTTTGCCCGCACAGCCATTGCGCGTGACCAGCAAGGCGGCACCCCCAAGGCCGAACGCGATGCGCTGCGCGACAGCGGCCTGCTGGGCCTGATCATTCCGCGCGAATTTGGCGGCCTTGGCGAAAGCTGGGCATCTACCTTGCAGATTGTGCGTGAACTGGCACGGGTGGATAGCTCGGTGGCCCATGTGTTTGCCTTCCAGCACTTGCTGCTGGCCACCGCCCAGTTGTTCGGTCGGCCCGACCAATGGCAGCCCTGGTTCGAGCAGACCGTGCGCGAGCGCTGGTTCTGGGGCAATGCGCTCAATCCGCTGGATACCCGCACGCTGGCCACGCCGGATGGCGACGGTTACCGCTTTCATGGTGACAAGAGCTTCTGCTCCGGCGCCACCGATTCGGACATGCTGCTGGCCTCGGCCCTGCGCGCCGGGCAGGGTGGTTTGCTGATTGCCGTCATCCCCACCGCTCGGGAAGGCGTGCACATTCATCAGGACTGGGACAATATCGGCCAGCGCCAGACCGATAGCGGCTCTGCCCGTTTCGAGCAGGTACGGGTAAGGGCGGATGAATTGCTGCTGCAACCCGGTCCGCTGTCCACGCCCCGCGCCTGCCTGCGTCCGCTGATTGCCCAGCTGATCCTGACCAATATCTATCTGGGCATTGCCGAAGGGGCGGTGGCCGAAGCCCGGCGCTACACGCTGGAGCAGCGCCGCCTGTGGCCCGCCTCGCTGGCGGAGTCGGCCAACAAGGACCCTTATACCCTGCTGCATTACGGTGAATTCCAGGCCGCACTGGAAGGTGCGCGTTTGCTGGCCGACCACGCAGCCCACCAGCTGGATGAGGCCTGGCAGCAGGGCGATGCGCTGGATGAGGCAGGCCGTGGTCAGCTGGCCTTGCAGATTGCCGCCGCCAAGGTGCATGCCAGCCGCAGCGGGCTGGACCTGACCAGCCGCATTTTCGACGTGACCGGCGCGCGCGCCACCAGCGCCGCCCTGCGGCTGGACCGCTTCTGGCGCAATTTGCGCGTGCACAGCCTGCACGACCCGCTGGACTACAAGCTGCAAGAGCTGGGTGACTGGGCACTGAATGGCCAGTACCCGACCCCCTCGTTTTATTCCTGAGACCCAAGATGACCCAGAACCTGCAAGCAGTTGAAGACGATTTTGACAGTGTGGAACAAGCCATTGCCGCCATTGCCGCCGGTGGCTTTGCCGTGGTGGTGGACGATACCGACCGTGAAAACGAAGGCGACCTGATCATCGCCGCCGAAAAAATCACCGCGCAGCAGATGGCCTTTCTGGTGCGTTACAGCAGTGGCGTGGTGTGTGTGGCACTGACCGGCGAGCGACTGGACCAGCTGCAACTGCCGCTGATGGTAAGCAGCAATAATGAATCGCAGCGCACCGCCTTCACCGTGACCGTGGACTACCTGCACGGCACCAGTACCGGCATCAGCGCCGCCGACCGCGCCGCCACGTTGCGGGCATTGGCGGACAGCCGCATTCCGGCCAGCGACTTTGCCCGGCCGGGGCATATCTTCCCCTTGCGCTACGCACCGGGCGGGGTGCTGGCGCGCCCCGGGCACACCGAGGCGGCGCTTGACCTGTCGCGGCTGGCCGGGCTGGCCCCGGCCGGCGTGCTGTGTGAAATCGTCAACGACGATGGCAGCATGGCACGCCGCCCCGAACTACTGAACTTTGCCCGCCAGCACGGCCTGCCCATCATCACCATTGCCGACCTGATTGCCTATCGCGAACGAACCGAAATGGCAGCGCTGACAAGCGCTGCACCAGTCGGAGAGCCGGCCTGATCCGGCCTTGCCGTTCTGCCTCCTGCACCCGCCATGGCGGGTGTTTTTGTTTGTGCTGAGGGTTTGTGCTTGCTGGGTTGGCAGCAGCCGTGCAGCAATGCTGCTGCTGGCGATTCAGCATTCTTGTGGGTGAGATATTTTCAAGCTGTTGAAATTAAACAGATAAATGGCTGGCATGCTGTTTGCAAAGAGATGGCAGAACATTTCGCCATCCCGCTGCCTGTTTCTGACTGGCGGCCGACAAGGAAAGCACCATGAGTAGCGCCGTACTGGAATCCTCTCCTCTTGTCAGCACGCCGGATAGCGTGCCGGTGATCCGTAATGATGCCGAAGCCCTGCAAGTGGCACGCGCACTGGCTCCGCAACTGGCCGAGCAGGCTGCGCTGCGCGACCAGCAACGCAAGCTGCCGTTTGACGAGGTGGAATTGTTCTCGCGCAGCGGCCTGTGGGGCATCACCGTGCCGCGTGCCTTTGGTGGTGCCGAGGTGTCCGCCGTCACGCTGGCCGAGGTGATTGCCATCATTTCGGCGGCAGACCCGTCGCTGGGACAGATTCCGCAAAATCACTATTGCCTGGTGGAAGACATCCGGCTGGAAGGCAGCCCGGAGCAGCAGCGTTACTTCTTTGACCTGGTGCTGCGCGGCCAGCGCTATGGCAATGCCTTTTCCGAAGCCGGTGGCAAGACGGTGCTGGACATCCAGACCACCATCCGCCGCGATGGCGACGAGTATGTGCTCAATGGCCGCAAGTTCTACGCCACCGGCGCACTATATGCGCACTGGGTGCCGGTGCTGGCGGTGGATGAAGAAGGCAAGGCCTTGCTGGCCTTTGTCGAGCAAGGCACGCC
>NZ_LNQV01000075.1 GCF_001515305.1 Aquitalea pelogenes | reverse complement strand
AAACCCGCCGCCCGCCAACTACGCCGCTGGCTAAGCCGCGAACTGCTCCCCGCCCTGCACCAGCTGCCACCCCATGCCCCGCGCTGGGAACAGGCACTGGCCATGGCCGCCGAAGCCGGTCAGCAAATCAGCCATGCCGTACTGCAAACCGTGCTGCAACAGGAAGAAAACTGGCAGCACACCCACTGGCTGCTGACGCTGGATTACACCCCGGACCACCCACGCCGCCATAGCCATGGCCGGCTCATCGCACTGGAATGCAGCGCCACGCCCTTGCAGGCGCTGGCTGATGAAATTGCACAGCCCAAGGGCCTGGGCATGCCGAACGGGGATTTGCTGAAACTGGTGGCGGCCTGCCATGCGCAGCTGGCGCAGCGCATGAACAAGCAGGCGTGGCGTGAGATGGCGCGCAGAGGAGAGACAAACTGAAACGCCGCAGCCCATCAGCGTGGTGATGGTGACTGCGGCGTGTTGCAGCTAGTGGAGGAAAGCGGAATCAGCCTGCCTGTACGCCCTTGTCCAGCGCCATCTGCTGGATGGCGGTGACCACCGAGTCCGCGCCCTGGCGGATCTGGTTGATGACATCGCCCACCTTGTTGACCTGATCGACACTGCCTTCCACCAGGGTCTTGATCTGGTCCATATTGTTCACCGCAGTACCGGTCTGGTTCTGGATGGCGGTAACCATGCTGGAGATTTCTGCAGTGGACAACGAGGTGCGCTCGGCCAGCTTGCGCACTTCGTCCGCCACCACGGCAAAGCCACGGCCGGTTTCACCGGCGCGAGCGGCTTCGATGGCGGCATTCAGGGCCAGCAGATTGGTTTGGTCGGCAATGTCCTTGATGGTTTGCACGATGGTGCCGATTTGCTGGGAGTGCTTGCCCAGTGACTGCACGCTTTGGGCGGCAGTGGCAATTTCGTTGGCCATGTTTTCGATATTGCTGACGCTGTCGCTGATGTTGTTGACGCCTTCTTCTGCCCAGTGACGGGTTTGCTGCGAGGTGTTGAAGGCAAACAAGGCGCTGTCGCGTTCCTGTTTCTGGGTCTGCACATTGGTGGTGATGTCGGTGGCAAACTTGATGACGGATACCACCTTGCCGCTTTCATCAAACACCGGGTTGTAGCTGGCTTCCAGCCAGCGCTCGCTGCCATCCCTGGCAATGCGTTTGATCTGGCCGGAGAAAAAGTGGCCGCTGCGCAGTTGATCCCACAGCTGGGCGTATTCCCGGCTATTGGCAAACTCTGGTGTACACAGTCGGCGGTGGGGCTGGCCGATCAATTCCGACTCCTGATAGCCCATGACCTTGAGGAAGTTCTGATTGACCTTGGTGATGGTGCCATCCAGGGTGAATTCGATACTGGCCATCACCCGGTTCACCGCATCGAGCACCGCCCGGTTGCGCGAGGCCTCTTGCACGCGCTGGGTGATGTCGGTGGCAAACTTGATAAAGCCGGTGATTTTGCCGCTGGCGTCCTTGATCGGGTTATAGGTGGCCTCAAGCCACACCTCGTCGCCATTGCTGCGCAGGCGCTTGACCCGGCCGATGAAGGGCTTGCCTTCGCGCAGCGATTGCCAGAATGCCTGGTAAGCTGGCGACCCGGCATAGCCGGGTTCACAGAAGGCGCGATGGTTCATGCCTGGCAAGCTGGATGCGCTATAACCCATTACCTGTTGAAACAAGGCGTTGGACTCCACCACATTGGCATTCAAATCGAATGTGACGCTGGCGGTAGAGGCATGGATGGCATCCAGTATCGCTTTTTGCTGATCCAGCATGGCTGCTTGCTGGTCAATTTTTTCATGCAGTTTTTTATTAAACATTCACTACCCCCGATGGCTGCTTTTACTAGTCAATCGATAAAGCAATACTGCAAGCATGGGTACGAGTATAACCATGGTTTCATTACAGTAAAGAATTTTCAGGGGGAAATTTGTTATTGAAGATAATGGCCGGAATTAAGGTGCCATTTACGCAGCTTTTAAAATATTTATAGCTAAAGCAATTCAACTTTAGTCGTAGCATCGCAAGCCATGCATTATTCAAAAAGCATATGCTTTATTGCCAATTAAAGCCGTAGTACTGGCAAAACATGGCGGCAAGCGTAAATACCACCTGCCATGCATGCCTCATCTCTGGGCGATATTCACCAGGTACCCGTAGTGCCGTCAGGCCGCTCCTGCCAGCGGCCCTTGCACAGAGTTACACCGCCTTGCGCAGCGCCCAGTCAAAAGCGCGGGTGGACAGCTGTCATGCGGGGAGATAGCGGCCAGTCAGGTGGACGGAGCGGCAAAATAAGTCGGCGGTGCTGCTGCAGATGCACCGCCGGTTCGGAAGGCTCCCTATCTTGTATTTATGCCCGGTTGTGGCTAGTGCCATTGGCCTGGGCTGTTGGCAGCATGCTTTTCTCCTTCCTCTTGCCTATGCCCATCAATGTGAGAAGGACTTGAAGTATTGCTTACACGCCTGACGGTTTGCGGTATAGGGTTTGGCAGGGTGGCGCAGGCTCACCCGGTTATTTTACCCGGCGGATGCAAGTTCGGATTCGTCAGCAGCGCCCAGCAGAGCCGGTAAGCGCACGATCCCGATCGGAGGCTTCTATTGCAGTATGGAAAATACCGGCATAGCGATAAAGCTGGCCAAACCAGGGGTGTACCAGCCGGAAATCCATGGCAAAGCAATCTGGGCCCAATGCGGTTTCAACAATCGTGGTATGCCCAAGCAGCAGCCACTCGGGCAGGTGGAGCTTTAGCCTGCCCAACCGTAAAACGTAGCACGTGCCGGCATAGTGCAAGCGATTGGCATGTACTGAGGGACGCATGCGCAAGGCGAGAAAACGGTTGACCCGTTCTTCTATCTCACCGCTGGCAAGCGGCTGCCATTCACTGTTGAAGCGTTTAACCACGCCGTCAGACAAAGTGACACAGCGCTGCCAGGATTGTCGGTCTTGCTGCATGTGCTTACGCACTTCCGTGGGCAGCCCTGTGCCTGCTTGATTAATGAGAACACCAAACAGATGAAGCAGGTTCAATATTGTTTGCATCCATGCTGGGTAGTCGATATCCATAAAGCCGGTGTCAATGCATGCAGCTGCTGCATGATGGATGCGCAGTGCATGTGGTAGCTGCTCCCAGGCCGGTCCTAATACTGTTTGGATGGGGCTTTTCATTAATCGACCCCCAACACATGCTTGCCCACCATCAAGGCAACAACCATCACCATGGCGAGGAATGCCGGCACACCCAAGCAAAACCACCAGCGGGCATACTGCCAATAAACCTGCGGCAAAGGGTGGCCAAGACGCAGGGATTGCGCCGATATGTCACGCATGCGTATTTGTAACCACACCACAGGCAACCAACAACAACCAGCCAATACATAGAGAGCCAGTGAGAGGGCAACCCAGCTGGTGGAAAGTGGCAAGCCCAGCTGGGATAGCATCCATAGGCCACTGACGGGCTGGAACAAAACAGTGGGCGTGGTAAACAACCAGTCGGCTAACACCACATGACGGTTGGTAAGTACCATGGCCTCCAAGCGGCCAGAACGGTCGGCCATCCATTTGTAAAATGCGCTGCCAAACCCGGTTCCAAACAACAGAACCATGCTGAGGATGTGTAAGGTCTTGATGGCTGAATAGCTCATATTGATTCTCCTGCTGGTGTGGCAATGGCTTGCAGCGGTGACCGTGGCATGCCGTGCAGTAGCTGGACAAAGGGTTGCAGCTCGCTGTAGCTACCGGACTGGAGCATGTCCAACGCATCGGTCTGAAGCAGCGGGTGCCATCCCTGGCCTATCTGACAAATCAGGCGTGCCACGGATAGTGGCAGATGACAGATGCGTGCTGCCCCCAGGCCCTGCTGTTGGCGCAGCGCAGTAATCCAGTCAAGCAAGGTATATCGACGCGGCCCGACGGCAGCGACAACACGACATGCGGGTTCTTGCTCTAGCGCATGCAGCAAGGCAAGAGCAACATCTTCGATATGGACGGGTTGGATGACTTGCTTGCCATCGCCCGGTATCGGAATCAACGGCAACCGTGCCAGTTGCTGCATTAAATGACTGCTGGTCCCTCCCTTGCCAACAACCAAGGAGGGGCGTAATACCATCCAGTTGAGTGGAAGCATTTGCAAAAAGGCATCTGCCCTGCCCTTGCTGCGCAGAAATGGGATTGGGGCATGGGCATCCGCCCCCAGGGCGGATAGTTGCACAACCCGTGCAATACCCGCTTCGGCGCAGGCCTGGAACAGGGCGACGGGGGCGTCGGTATGCACCCGGTCAAAGGTTTGCTGGCGCGTGGCGGTGAAAATACCCGCGCAATTGATGACGGCATCCAGCCCCTTGACCCAAGGTAGCCAGTGCCTGGGTTCGGTCATGCTGACAAAGTCACAGCCATGGCGTCTGGAGAGCAAGCGTGTGCAGTGTCCTGCGGCTTGCAAGCGTAGATGAACGTGGCGGCCGATGAAGCCATCCCCTCCGGTAAGTAGAATCTTCATTCCGCAGGCCCCTGCTTGGACGCTGTACTGGAGTCATTCGCGGGAATGGAAATGAAGCGGTCGATATGGCGCTTAATTTTTATCAAGCCAAATAACAAACCACCAAGGATAGACAGCAGACTGACACGCAGGTTGTCGACAACGTCGGCATCCCAGAATAGCCAATCGCTGATGATGAGAAGTACCAACGGCACCATGGCCAGTGTCAGCCAGGTATAGTCGCGCCAGAATGCAGCAGCAGTGGCGTCCTGGCACAGGCGCTGTAGCAAGGCAGCCAGATGACGTTGCAGGATGCGGATGACAATTGCACTGATGGCGAGGCTTAACACGCACTTCAAAAGCAGGGGAAGAATGTCGGCCATCTTGGGCTCCTCAGCTGTGTTCAGGAGCCCTCATCATGATTTTCGCCACCGAATAAAACTTCCGCACGGCACAAACAGGAGCATCTATTTGCTACGAAATGATAAAACCGAAGCACTTCACTCCTGTTTTTTCATCCTCATAAGCTTTCGATAGTTGCCCGGCGTCATGCCTTGTATTTCACGAAATGCTTCATAAAAGTTTGATTGCGAGGCAAAGCCAACACTCAGGCCAACCGACAGTACCGATGCCGATGGCTCTGCCAGCAGCATGGTGCAGGCAGCAGCCACTCGCTGTTCGCGCAGATAACGTGAAAAACCTTTGGCCAGGTGGGTATTGAGCAGCTCTGACAACTGGTGTGCGCCCAAATCCAGCTGTTGGGCCAACATCGGCAAACTAAGCTCTGCATTTTGGTACAGACGCTCCTCACGCATCAGTTGTTCCAGCCTGGCTTCTACCTGCGCGCAGTCCACATTGCCAAGGGTACTAGTGCGATAGGCTTCATTGGCAGCGGCAACAATGTCTTCCTGCATGGCCGGGCGTAAGCCCAAGGTCAATTGCGTCAACCACAAGGCCATACCGATGGCACAGGAATAGAGCGCAAAAAATTGCAGGGTATGAATGCGCGTGGGCAGCAAACCGCCCAGGGCAACCAGAGCTGCAATCAGCACTACCCCCCCTACCAGCAGCAGTTCGCGCTGGAAACGTTCGCGCTCTGCGCGAAGTCGATAAATAGAACGGGCAAACCACAGCAGATACGCCATGCCCAAGGCAAAAGCCAGGGGAAAGGCCAGTGCAAATGGCAGCATGGTGCCTAGCAACACAGGCAACAGGTGCGGCCATTTGCGCCACAGGCTGCCCTTGCTCAATGACGGGTGTAGTAAGGGATGGCTGTAGAAATAGAAACAGGGCGCGGCGGCAAACAAACAGGCCCGATAAAGCCCGGATGCCAAGGCATCGGGATAGCCAAGCAACAAGGCAGCATGCACCCCCTGCAGCACGGCCAGTGTCAACAGGAAAGCAATGCCCATCTGGCGTGAATGAGGCTGGTCTGGATAACTGCCGGGGCGAAAGTGCATGATGGCAAGCAGCAGGCAACTGAATATTGAGTAACCGGCCAATAACAGGCCGCAAGCAACGATCATGGCAGTAGTAGGGTATCAATCAGGGGAAGGCTGATTGTAGGGGAGGAGGCTGACGTCGTCATGACCTCAGCCTCCTCATTCATTCCACGGCTCTACACCGCCTTGCGCAGCGCCCAGTCAAAAGCGCGGGTAGACAGCACCCGGCGTAGCACCCAGAACACCTTGGTGGGCTTGGTAACGCGATAGCGCGCCCTGGGGCGGCTGGCGTTGACCGCCTGCCATACCGCCTCGCCCACCGCGGTGGCGGGCAGGGTGAACGGCGCGGCGTGGCCTTCTTTTTTCAGGCGCACCAGTTGGGCTTCGTATTCCTCGCGGTGCACGCTGCCAGCCACATCCACATTCTGCAAGAAGCGTTGCAGGGCATTGGGGCGGAAGCGGCTTTCAATCGGCCCCGGCTCCACCAGCGAGACAAAAATGCCGGTACCGTGCAGCTCCTGCCGCAGGGTGTCGCACATGCCTTCCATGGCGAACTTGCTGGCGTTGTAGGCACCGCGCCAGCGCATGGCGGCAAAACCCAGGATGGAGCTGTTATAGATGATGCGGCCATGGCCTTGGGCGCGCATGACGGGCAGCACGGCGTTGGTGAGTTCCCACGGGCCGAACAGATTGGTTTCGAACTGCTCGCGCATGGCCTGGCGGTGGATGTCTTCCACCGCGCCGGGCTGACCGAAACCTGCATTGTTGAACAGGGCATCCAGCCGCCCGCCGGTCTGCGCCAGCACGGTTTGCAGGGCGCTGTGGATGGAGGCGCTGTCGGTGACATCCAGTTGCAGGCTTTCCAGCCCTTCGGCCTGCAGCCGGGCTACGTCCTCGGCACTGCGGCAGCTGGCAAACACGCGCCAGCCACGCTGGGCGAACAGTTTTGCCGTGTGGTAACCAATGCCGCTGGAGCAGCCGGTAATCAGAATGCAGGGGGGGTGGGACACGTCACAACCTCGTCAAAATCAGGCAAACAGGCGGAACCCTACACCATACGGCGGGCATTGTTGAAGTAGTTTCCTGCCCCTTGCCGCGCAGACAAAAATATCGTGTTGCCGTGGAAATGGAATAAAATGGCCGACTACCGATTTTGCGACAAGGAAAACGCCATGGCGAAATCCGCCAAAGCCCCGGCCAGCTTTGAAACCGCGCTGGCCCAGCTGGAGGACATCATCCAGGCGATGGAAGGCGGCGATGTGCCGCTGGAGACTGCACTTGCGTCCTACAAGCAAGGCGTGGAGCTGATCAAGTTCTGCCAGGGCAAATTGTCCGACGCCGAGCAGCAATTGAAAATTCTGGAAAACGACGAACTCAAACCGCTGGACCTCAGTAATGGCCAATGAATCCTTCATCGGCTGGATGACGCAGATCCAGCAAACCATGGAAACCGCCCTCGCCCGCTTTCTGCCCTCGGCCGACACCTTGCCGCAGCGCCTGCATCAGGCCATGCGCTATGCCACGCTGGAAGGCGGCAAGCGGGTGCGCCCGCTGCTGGCCTTTGCCGCAGGTGAGCTGAGCGGTGCCAGCGCAGAAAACCTGGCACGCGTGGCGGCGGCGGTGGAGATGATCCACGCCTATTCGCTGGTACATGACGACCTGCCCTGCATGGACGACGATGTGCTGCGCCGTGGCAAGCCCACCTGTCATGTGGAGTTCGACGAAGCTACCGCCCTGTTGGTGGGCGATGCGTTGCAAACCCTGGCATTCGAGCTGATTGCCACCCCGATGGAAGGCGTAAGCCCGGCCAGCCAGCTGGCCATGTGCCACACACTGGCACGTGCTTCCGGCCATGGCGGCATGGCCGGTGGCCAGGCGATTGACCTGGCAGCGTGGGCCAGACGCTGAACCTGCCCGAGCTGGAATTCATGCATATGCTGAAGACCGGTGCGCTGATTCGCGCCGCCGTGCTGCTGGGTGCAATGGCAGGCCAGCCCCTGTCGGCCAAGCAGACCGAACAGCTGGATATCTTTGCCAAGCGCATTGGTCTGGCCTTTCAGGTGGTGGATGACGTGCTGGATTGCGAAGCCGACACCGCCACGCTGGGCAAGACCGCCGGCAAGGATGCCGCCAATGACAAGCCCACTTATGTCAGCCTGATGGGCCTGGCCGAGGCCAAGCAATTTGCCCGCGAATTGCGCGAGCAGGCCTTTGCCGCGCTGGAAGACTTTGGCCCGGCTGCCGACCGACTGAAACAACTGGCCGACTACATCGTGGCCCGCTCGTTTTAACCGCAGAAGAACAACAATGACTCCGCTGCTCGACACCATTCATCAGCCCTCCGACCTGCGTGCGCTGGGCCGCCAGCAACTGCCGCAACTGGCAACGGAACTGCGCGAATTCCTGGTCGATACGGTCAGCAAGACCGGTGGCCATTTTGCCTCCAACCTGGGCAGCATCGAGCTGACCATCGCCCTGCACTACGTGTTCAACACCCCGGACGACCGTCTGGTGTGGGACGTGGGCCACCAGACTTATCCGCACAAAATCCTCACCGGACGCCGTGAGCGCATGGGCAGCATGCGCCAGAAAGGCGGGCTGGCGGGCTTCCCCAAGCGCGAAGAATCGCCTTACGACACCTTTGGCGTGGGCCATTCGTCCACCTCCATCGGTGCGGCGCTGGGCATGGCGGCCGCCGCCAAGCTGCAAGGGCTGGACCGCAAGTGCGTGGCCATCATCGGTGATGGTGCCATGACTGCCGGTCAGGCTTTCGAGGCGCTGAACAACGCCGGGGCGATGGATACCGATTTGCTGGTGATCCTCAACGACAACGACATGTCGATTTCGCCCAATGTCGGCGCGCTGAACAATTATCTGGCCAAGCTGATGTCCGGCCGCTTCTACGCCGCCATGCGCGAGGGCTCCAGCAAGGTGCTGGGCATGGCCCCGCCCTTGAAGGAAATTGCCAGCAAGGTGGAAGAGCACGTGAAGGGCTTCTTCACGCCGGGTACGCTGTTTGAGGAATTCGGCTTCAACTATATCGGCCCCATCGACGGGCACGATCTGGACGTGCTGGTGGATACGCTGAAGAACATCCGCAGCCTGAAAGGGCCGCAGTTCCTGCATATCGTCACCAAGAAGGGCCACGGCTACAAACTGGCCGAGAACGACCCGGTGAAATACCACGGCGTCACCAAGTTCGACCCGGCCAATGGCCTGGCCGGTGGCAAGAGTGGTGGCAAGCCGCAGTACACCCAGGTGTTTGGCGACTGGATTTGCGACATGGCCAAGCTGGACAAGCGTCTGGTGGGCATCACCCCGGCCATGCGCGAGGGTTCCGGCCTGGTGCGTTTCGAGAAGGAACACCCGGACCGCTACTTCGACGTGGCGATTGCCGAGCAGCACGCCGTCACCTTTGCTGCTGGTCTCGCCTGTGATGGCGCCAAGCCGGTAGTGGCGATTTACTCCACCTTCCTGCAGCGCGGTTACGACCAGCTGATTCACGACGTGGCACTGCAAAACCTGCCGGTACTGTTTGCCATCGACCGCGCCGGTCTGGTGGGTGCCGACGGCCCCACCCATGCGGGTGCCTTCGACATTTCCTTCCTGCGCTGCATTCCCAACATGACAGTACTGGCTCCGTCCGACGAAAACGAATGCCGTCAACTGCTGTACACCGCCTTCTGCATGGACAGCCCCACCGCCGTGCGCTACCCGCGTGGCGTCGGCCCCGGCGTGGAAATCCAGCAGGAAATGACTGCCCTGCCGCTAGGCAAGGGCGTGCTGCGCCGCAGTGGCAAAGGCAAGGTGGCGATTCTGGCTTTTGGCAGCATGGTGACCCCGGCGCTGGCCGCGGCCGAGGCGCTGGATGCATCAGTCGCCGACATGCGTTTTGTCAAACCGCTGGATACCGGCCTGATCCGCCAGCTGGCCGAACAGCATGACTACATTGTCACCGTGGAAGAAAATGTGGTGATGGGCGGTGCCGGCTCCGGTTGTCTGGAAGCCATGCAGGCCATGGGCATCGTCAAGCCTGCCTTGCTGCTGGGCCTGCCGGACGACTATGTTGAACATGGCGACCCCGCGGTATTGCTGGCCGATTGCGGCCTGAACGCTGCCGGGATTGAAGCAAGCATCCGTAACTGGTTGCCCTGACAATAACAAGAGCGGCCAAGCAAAATAGCATAGCGCCCTGGGGCAAGGCGCGCCGACGCCGACAGTACAAGTAGTACGGCAAGGAGGCGCAACGCTGCAGCAGGTTTTTGCCTGGCCGCGCCAGACAGGACAAGGAGGAGTCATGGGTAGTTTTGACCTGGCAACCTGGCTCAACCTCAAAGGCAGCCCTTTCGAGGCGCTGCCGCTGTTTGTCACCAGTCTGGCCATCGGCCTGCTGATGGGGGTGGAACGCGAACGCAAGCACCACACCCTGGCAGGCATCCGCACCTTTCCGCTCACCGCCATTTTCGGCACCCTGGCCGCCATGCTGGATGCCCCCACGCATGGCGTGCTGCTGCAAGCCATCGGCCTGCTGGCGGTGGCCTCCTTCGGCTTTCTGCCGGAACGCTGCGCCGACAGCGACAAGACCGAACCGCGTACCACCACCGTGGCGTCCTTGCTGGTCATCTACTGCCTGGGCGCACTGATCTGGCACGGCTATGGCGGTGTCGCCGTGGCAGTGGGCATTGTCGCCACCGCCTTGCTCTACCTCAAGCCCGAGCTGTCCGGCCTCACCCACAAGCTGGAGCGGCGCGACCTGCTGTCGCTGCTGCAGTTTGCCGCGCTGTCCTTCATCGTCCTGCCCTTGCTGCCCAACCGCACCTTCGGCCCCTACCAAGCGGTGAACCCGCATCAGGTGTGGCTGATGGTGACGCTGATCGTGGGCATCAGCCTGTCCGGCTATCTGGCGGTGAAGTTACTGGGCCAGCGCGTGGGCGGCCCCTTGCTGGGCATTCTGGGCGGGCTGGTTTCCTCCACCGCCACCAGCCTGATCTACGCCCGCGAGGCACGCGCCAATCCGCTGTCGCTGAACCTGGGCACAGCCGTCATCCTGCTGGCCAATCTGGTGCTGTTCGTGCGGCTGATGGTGCTGGCTGCGGTGGTGCAAACCAGTGTGTTGCCCGCGGCGGCATGGGTGCTGTTACCCGGCCTGCTGTGCGGGCTGAGCGCCGCCCTGTGGCAGCTGCGCCAGCACAATAACGGCCAGCCGCAGCCGGAGCTGCAACTGAGCAACCCCTCGGAAATGAAGCTGGCGCTGGGCTTTGGTGCCATGTTTGCGCTGGTGATGTTTTGCGCGGCCTGGCTGAATGCCGAGTTCGGCAGCAAGGGCGTGTATGTGGTGGCGCTGATTTCCGGCCTGAACGATGTGGACGCCATCTCGCTCACTGCTTTCAACCTGTTTGGCGAGAGCGATTACCTGCGTGCCGAAGGCAAGACCGATCTGCAAGCAGACCTGCCCCTGTTCGAACAGATCGACTCCTTCAGTG
>NZ_LNQV01000074.1 GCF_001515305.1 Aquitalea pelogenes | reverse complement strand
GGTCCAGCCGGTCGTTGAGTAGCACCACCCCTGCACTTTCCGCGGCGGCTGCAGCCCCTTGCGCGCCCATCGCCACGCCGACATCGGCCGCACGCAAGGCGGGAGCGTCGTTGACGCCATCCCCCACCATCAGCGTGACACCGCGCGCTCTGGCCTGATGGATGTGAGCCAGCTTGTCTTGCGGTTGCAAACCGGCAAACACTTCGTCCACGCCAATGCCGTGGCCAATTGCCTCGGCCACATCCTGCCGGTCACCGGACAGCATGGCGATATGGCTGACACCGAAGCGCTTGAGCATGCGCAGCGCACGCGGGGTTTCCAGCCGCAAGCGGTCGGCCAGTTCCAGCGCACCCAGCAATACGCCATCGCGGGCAACATACACCACGCTGGCCCCTTCCATATCCAGCCTTGCCTGCAAGGACTGCGCCCAGGGCGACAAGGACGGCAGCTGGCTGCTGACATAAGCCAGGCTGCCCAGCACCACGCGCCGGCCTTCCAGCTCGCCGCTCAGCCCGGCACCGGCCACCTCGTTCACCGCCGTCGGCAACGGCAGCTTGCCCAGGCCGCGTTCATGCGCCGCCTGCACCACTGCGGTGGCCATTACATGGTTGGACATCTGGTCCAGTGCGGCGGCCAGCCGCAATACATCGTCGGTTGCTGCGCCATCCGGCACATGAATGGCCACCAGCCTGGCCTTGCCACCGGTCAGCGTGCCGGTCTTGTCGAAAAACAGCAGCGTGGCGCGCGCCAGCGCCTCCAGCACTTCACTGCTTTTCACCAGCACACCACGACCAGCACACTGCGAAATGCCGGAAATCATCGCCACCGGCACCGCCAGCAGCAAGGGACAAGGTGTCGCCACCACCAGCACGGCCAGGGCACGCAATACATCGCCACTGGCCAGCCAGGCCCCACCCGCCAGCAACAGGGCAAGCGGAATGAACCAGAAGGCATAGCGGTCTGCCAGCCGCATCACCGGAGCCTTGGCACGACCCACCTGCTCCACCATGCGGACAATGCCGCTGAAGGTACTGGATGCCGCGGTGGCGGTAGCAGTCATGCGAAAGGCATCACCCGCATTGAGGCTGCCACTACGCAGCAAGGCAGCAGCATGCACGGTAACCGGGACCGCCTCGCCGGTGAGCGTGGATTCATCCAGTACTGCCAGCGCATCGTCCAGCCGGCCATCCACCGGGATGACTTCACCCGCCTTCACCAACAGGCAGTCCCCCGGCTGTACTGCATCCAGCGGCACGCGTTGCTGCTGCCCGCCTTCCAGACGGTTGGCATGGCGCGGTGCCTTGGCCAGCAGGCTGCTCATTTCCCGTTCGGCATGGCCAGCCGCGTAGTCATCCAGCCAGCGCCCGGTAGCTGCCATCGCAGCGATGATGGCCGCAGTCAGCGCCTGGTCCAGCCACATGGCACCGCCAATGGCCAGCAAGGCCAGCAGATCCACCCCCAGCGTCCTGTGACGCAAGGCGCGCATGGCCTCGTACAACAACATCAACAAGGCAGGTACGGCAGACAGCAGCAACAGCCCGGTCACCGGCAAATCAATGTCCCGGACTTGCTGCACACTCCACAGCAGCAAGGCAAATACCGGCGGCAGCAGCAAGCCGGCATGAATCAGACTTTGTTTTTTCCCCACGCAACACTCCTGATGACAGCGGTTGGCGCACGCGCAGCAGGCACTGGCTCGTCGAACGATACATGCAGCGTACTGTCCAGGGGCTCGGCCTGACAGGCCAAGGCCCAGCCGGATGCCACCTCTTCGGCGGTCAGTACCTGATTGTTCTGCATGCTTACCCGGCCATTGCTGACCTTGCAGCGGCAAGTGCCGCATACACCGGCGCGACAGTGGCTGGGCGGCTGCACTCCCTGCCCTTCCAGCGCATTCAGCAGCGTGCTGCCCCGTGTCAGCAGTATGGCATGCTGTTTTCCGTGCAGGGTAATCTGCGCCGAAACAGCACTGCCACCGTCAGCAAGCGGCGCAGCGGCCGGGCCAAAACGCTCTTGCTGGATGGCGGATGCAGGCACACCCAGTTGCAGCAGGCAGTCTTGAGCCAGTTGCAGCAGGCCTTCCGGCCCGCACAGTAAAACCTCGCCATGGCAGCCGTCGGCCAGCAAGGCGGTCAGCCCGGCGGCCTGCAGGCGTCCCTGGCTTGCGGAAAGGTGCAGGGTCAGCGACAGCCGGTCGGGATAGCGTGCTTTCAAGGCGGCCAGGGCCGGGCCAAAGATGAGGCTGTCCGACTGCTGGCTGACGTAGACCAGCCGCACCCGGCCACTGCCCTGCTGCAAGGCATGGCGCAGGATGGCATAAAGCGGAGTGATGCCACTGCCACCGGCCAGCAGCAGTAAATCCGCATCCGGGCTGCGCGGACGGAAGCTACCCGCAGGCGGCAGCACCAACAGCGTCATGCCCACCTGCATGGCATCGTGCAGATAGCCGGAAACCTTGCCACCCGGCACCCGCTTGACGGTAATGGACAGTGTCGATTCTCCCGGCTGGCTGGTAATGGAATAACAGCGCCACAAGCACGCACCATCCACCTCCACACCTATGCTCACAAACTGCCCTGGCTGAAAACAAAACAATGGCTGCAAGGCAGCAGGCAAAGCCAGTTCGATGCTGAGCGTATCCGGTGTTTCCGGCTGCAAGCGGCTTACCGTCAGGCGGTATGGTACGGGCTGCGGTAATGCGTGACCTGCAGCCTGGTCCGGTGCCGCCTTGCCCTGGCTGGCCAGCCCCAGCATCCAGCGCACCATGGGTAGCCGGAAACACAACAAGCAGCCGATATGCAGGGCAATCAGCACCAGGCTCAGGCTGGCAATCTGCTCATGCCACTGCGCGGCATCCCATTGCGGCCAACCGGCCAGCAACTGGCTGATGGAGGTAGCCATCGCCGCAGGCAGAACCCGTTGCAAACCGGCATCCACCACGGCGGCGTTGTCCACCATCAACACCCCCGTCACCAATAAAAGCACAAAGGCCAGCAGCATGGTCCTGATCAGCCCCTTGCCCCAGATGGCTGCGGACCAGCCCCCGGTAGCTGCACCTGCAGCAGGGCGCAAGCGGGGAAAACCTCGGCTGCCGGTCAGCACGGTGGCCAGCCGGAACAACAGCAGTAGCAGCAAGCCATAACCCAGCCAGGCATGACCCAGGCCTGCGTCGTCTCCACTCAGATAAGCCAGGACAAATAAACCGGCCAGCAACCAGTGATAAACATGAAAGCGCTGTAAATTCCGCATGATGTTCTCCTTGCAATCCGCCATACGGTATTTACTGTGCCGCCGGAAACTTAACCCTGAATTAATTCAGCAGACAACAAATAATAATCAGTTTCATTATCAATGATTCAGCCATGAATTAATCCTGTATTAAGCTTTGGCTTTTAAGGTAAAAGCTCCCGGATATCAGGAGAGCATCATGCGCAACGTCATTATCCTGGCCATGGCCCTGGCCAGTACATATAGCCATGCAGCACCGGCCATCTTGAGTGAATATGCCGCACAAGCCAAACAAGCCAATCCCGGATTCAACGGATTTTCGGCCGAGCGCGGCAAGGCGCTTTATTATCGGGAGACCGTGCAAAATGGCAAAAATATCAGTTGCGCCAGCTGTCATTCTGCCGACCCACGCCAACCCGGTAAAACACCGGCATTTCGCAGCATTGAGCCAATGGCTACTTCTGTGACACCCAGCCGCTTTAGCGATAACAAGAAAGTGGAAAAATGGTTCCGCCGCAATTGCGATGATGTATTCAAACGTGAATGCACAGCGCTGGAAAAAGGCGACTTCCTGACCTATTTGAGCAGCGTGAAATAAGGAGCCGGTCATGAACAAACTTTTATTAGCCGCTGTAGTGGCGTGCATTGCTCTGGGAGCCGGCCTGAGCATGGCCGATGAGGGGGAACACCACGAAGGTAAACGACCGAAACAACTGGGCCGCAACCTGGCACAAGCACCTGCCGTATGGAAAACCGAGTGCGGCAGCTGCCATATGGCCTACCCGCCCGGTTTGCTGCCGGCATCGGCCTGGAAAAAGCAGATGGATAATTTGCAAAACCACTATGGTGTCAATGCCACGCTCACTGCCGAGGACGAAAAAATCATCCGCAGCTATCTGAGCACGGCAGCCGCCAGCAATGGCCCGGACTACAGCAACAGCAAGGGTGAGCCACCGCGCATCACCAGCACCGGCTGGTTTGTGCGCAAGCATGATGAAATCAGCCCCGCAATCTGGAAGCGCAAAGCCGTTGGCAGTGCCGCCAATTGCCAGGCCTGCCACAGCGGTGCCGCCAAAGGCGATTTCAACGAAGACGCCGTTCGGATTCCACGCTGATTCGCCATCACTCCGCTTATTTTTCAATCATCTGCAGCCCTGAACATTCAGGGCTTTTTCATGGGTATTTGCTGCAGCCAAGGCACAACCGGCTTGCAGTCCATACAGACTGCACACCGGCATCCGGCACCCGCCGCCAGAGGATTGGGCAAGAAATGCCGAGGATTCATGTACCGCCCTGCGCCACACCTCCTGAACAATACTCAGCAACACGTGGCAGGAAAACCTGCCCTCTTGCACGCCATGCCTTCACTCAGGAGTCACACCATGCAACTCACGCGCAAAGCCTTCTTGCAATCCGCCCTGCTTGCCTGCACGGCCTTGTTCATCAGCGCCCTGCCTGCACAGGCAGCAAGCAGCACATCCTCTGGAGAAAACATGCTTCATCTGACCCAGGAATGGGACAAAACCTTCCCGCAAAGCAGCAAGGTCGATCACCGCAAGGTGAGTTTCCGCAATCGCTACGGCATTACCCTGGCCGCCGACCTCTACCTGCCGAAAAACCGGGGCCAGCAGAAACTGGCCGCCCTTGCCGTCAGCGGCCCGTTTGGTGCCGTGAAAGAACAATCATCCGGCCTGTATGCACAAACCATGGCAGAGCACGGTTTTGTGACCCTGGCGTTCGACCCGTCCTACACCGGTGAGAGCGGTGGAGAACCGCGCAATGTGTCGTCCCCGGAAATCAATACCGAAGACTTCAGCGCGGCGGTGGATTATCTGGGACTGCTGCCCGAGGTGGACCGCGAAAAAATCGGCCTGATCGGCATCTGCGGCTTTGGCGGCATGAGCCTGAATGCTGCCGCCGTGGACAAGCGCATCAAGGCCGTGGTCACCACCTCCATGTATGACATGTCGCGGGTAATGGCCAGGGGGCTGGGCGACACCCTGTCGGCGGCGGACCGCAGCAAGATTCTCGACATGCTCAGTCAGCAACGCTGGCAGGATGCACAAAATGGCTACCCGACAACAGGCAGCCACGGCATCTACATCGCCGCAGACGGCAAGGTGGTGATGCCCGCGCGTTTGCTGCCGGAAACCCTGCCGGACAACCCGCACCCGGTCGTGAAGGAGTTTTTCGACTACTACCGCACTGCCCGCGGCTTTCACAAGAATTCGGTGAACTCCAGCGGCGCCTTTACCGCCACCAGTGCGCTTTCCTTCATGAACATGCCGCTACTCAGCTATATCAAGGAAATCTCCCCGCGCCCGATCTTGCTGATTGCCGGTGACAATGCCCACTCCCGCTATTTCAGCGAGGATATTTATCAGGCGGCTGCCGAACCAAAGGAGCTGCTGATCCTGAAAAATACCAACCATGTGGATTTGTATGACCGCATGGACAAAATCCCCTTCGAGCGGATCACCCGCTTCTTCCAGCAGAACCTGCACTGATCAGGCAGGCAGACTGAAAAACCAGACCCTACGCAGCGTGGAGGGTCTGGTTTTTGACATACTGGTGAAATACAAAATAGCTATTGTCAATAAATATTAATAGCTTATGACAAATACCATTTTGTCAATATGGCTTAGCCATGGCAAAACAGGTAGGATTGAAAATTGGAGTAAAAATAGTTGAACAACAAAAGAAATTAACATCCCGATCCGGATGGGGAGAATATCATGAAGGTTTTATTAATCTGTCCCTACCTTGATGACCCGACCATCAAGCGTAACGATTTTCTTCCCTCTGCCGCATTACTCAGCCTGGCTGCGGTATTGCGCAATGAAGGTCATCAGCCCATCCTGCTGGACCTGAACAGTAAAAGAACCCACCAACAGGCAGAACCCACCCGTTACTGCCATGACCGTATCATCCAGACCATCAAACAGGAAAACCCCGACCTGGTAGGCATCTCGTTTCTGTTTTCCGGTTTCATGCAAACCGCCATGGATTATGCGCGTACGGTAAAGCAGACCAACCCGGACCTGAAAATCATTACCGGGGGAATTCATGCCACCACCTACCCGCATGAAATCCTGAAAAACTGCCCGGATTTCGACTACATCGCACTGGGTGAGGGTGAGCCGCAAATGCTCGCCATTGCCAACAGAATGGCCGCGGGTGAGCTGGGTAATCTGAAGGAAATTAAGTCTTTCGCCTTCCGCGACCAGGATGGCAAGGTGCATGTCAATCAAGAACGCGAGTGGATCAACTATGAAGACCTCCCCATGCAGGCATGGGACATGGTTGATTTCACCGAATTCGAGATGGATTTGAGCGGCTATTCCAACTTCAAAGGGCACGATATCAAGAATGTCGTTCCTGTCATCTCCGAGCGTGGCTGCCCGTTCAAATGCACATTCTGCGACATGTATATCGTGCAAGGCAGAAAACTCCGTCGTCGTACTCCGCAGCGCTTTGTTGATGAGCTGGAGTATCTGGTCAATGAAAAGAACCAGCGCTTCTTCACCTTCATGGATGACAACCTGACGGTGGACAACAAGCATATTCTGGGCATCTGCAATGAAATCCTGCGCCGTGGCCTGGATATCCAGTTCACCACTGCCGGTGGCCTGGGCATGAACAGCCTGAAAACCGAGGTGATTGATGCCATGGTGGCGGCAGGCATGACCTCCGCCCTGCTGGCACCCGAGCACGGCTCAGAATACATCCGCAATACCGTCATCAAAAAAGGCTTGAAGCGCGACACGATTTATAAAGTCGTTGAAGACTTGAAAAAACATCGCGTCAGTCTGGCCGGTAACTGGATCATGGGTTTTCCTGAAGACACCAATGAAACGCTGCAGGAAACCATGGACATGATTGATGAGCTGCAACTGGATCGCAACTGGGTTGGCACGCTGATTCCCTTCCCCGGCACACCGGTGTTTGACCAGTGCGTGCGTGACAAGCTGTTCATTGAAGACATCGACATGGGCAATTTGTGGCGCGCCCCGGTACGGGCCCACCAGGAAGGCTGTGTCATCAAGCCCTACGATATGTCGCTGGAAGAGCTGTTTGACTGGCGGCGCAAATTCATTGATATCCGCTTCAAATACATGCGCGCACTTTGATGCCCGTTGTGTCTGCCGATCAAAGGCCCGCCATCATAAAGCAGACAAAAAAAGCCCTGAACATTCAGGGCTTTTTTCATGTGACAGCTTGATATCAAGCCGTCAGGCTGGCGGGAAAACTTCCGTCAATCAATGCTGATGGCCATGTTCGCCATGTACATGCTGGTGGGCGATTTCTTCGGCAGTCGCCTCGCGCACGCTCAGCACGGTAATGGCAAAGCGCAGCGCCTTGCCGCACAGCGGATGGTTGCCATCCAGCAGCACGGTAGGGCCTTTGATCTTGGTGACAAAGTAATAGCGCGGCTGGCCGTCCGGGCCCATGCGCTGGATCTGGCCACCCACCTTGATGCCGGGCGGGAATTCAGCCTTCGGCATTGTGGTGACCAGCGCTTCGTCACGCTCGCCAAAGGCGTCTTCGCATGCCAGTTCCAGTGCGGTCTGGAAACCGGCTTCCTGACCTTCCAGTGCTTCTTCCAGCTTGGCAAACAGATTGTCGTAATCGCCATGCAGATAGGAAACCGGATGCTTGCCATCGTCGTAAACCTGACCCTGGGCGTCGGTCACTTTCATGCGTAGCGTAACGGCGGAATTTTTGGTGATTTTCATGGCAGCAAAATAAGCGTGGAAACAAAGGCGGCAGGTTGGCAGGTAGGCAAGCGGGTGTCAACTGTCGCGCCCCCTGCGCTGGGTGGCGGGCATTGGCCCAGGCGCTTCAATGCGCCTGCGGCTGGGTGACAAAGGCAATGCGGTTGACCCCGGCCTGCTGGGCCAGTGCCATCACCGCCGCGACCGCCTGATACGGCGTGGCCTGATCCGCCTGCAGTTGCAGTTCCGGATTCCCGGCACTGGCAGCTTGCAGCTGTGGGCTGAGGGCAGCCACGCTGATGGCCTTGCCGTCCAGCGTCACGCTGCCGTCGCGCGCCAAGCTCAGGTGCAACACTTTCTCTGGTGGTTTCTCCTGTGTGGCCACCGTTCTTGGCAGGTCAATGCCCACTGCCTGATGAAACAATGGCGCGGTAATCATGAACACCACCAGCAACACCAGCATCACATCCACCAGCGGAGTGGTGTTGATTTCGGCCATGGGCTGGCCGTGCTGGCCTGAAGACGAAAAGCCGTGGAATGCCATTGCTCAAGCCCCCTTACCGGCGGACTGCGGCTGCAATGCCCCGCCGGGCATGGCTTGCGGCGGTAGCTGGCGTACCCCGGCCACCAGATAGGCATGCAGGCCATGGGCAAAGCCTTCCAGTGCAGCCAGCATCAGGCGGTTGCTGCGGGTGCAGGCGTTGTAGGCCAGTACCGCCGGGATGGCGACAAACAGGCCGATGGCGGTCATGATCAGCGCCTCGCCCACCGGGCCGGCCACCTGATCGATATTCATCTGGCCATGGCCGGACAGATTGATCAGGGCGTGATAAATCCCCCATACCGTACCAAACAGGCCGATGAAAGGCGCGGTGGCACCAATGGACGCCAGCACGGTGAGGCCCTGCTCCAGCCGGGCCTGCGCTTGCAACAAGGCCTGTTGCAGGGTGCGGCCCAGATATTCGCCCGCATCCAGCTCGCCACCCAGGCCCAGGCCGGACTTGCCCGCGTAGGCCTGTGCAGCCTCGTCGGCCTGCTGTGCAATACCGCTGAGCAACTGGCTGCCGTCCCGTGCTGCCAGTGCCTGCCGGGCAGCCTGCTTGCTGCTTGCCTGCCAGAAAGCTGGCAGCGCATGACGCAGGGCCTGGCGCAAGCGCCACTGCTCCAGCAGCTTGATCAACAGCAGGCTCCAGCTGGCAATCGACATCAATACCAGCAAGATGGCCAGCACGTGGGATACCGCATCCCCCTGCTGCCAGAAATGCGCCAGACCCAGTTGTGTATCCATGATGTTTCCTTGCAATAAGTCAGCCCCGGCGCTTAGTGGCCAAGGCGAAAAGTAATGGGAACAATGACGGTGGAGGCAATGGCCTGCGCACCACGCCGTGCCGGGGTAAAGCGCCAGTTGGCCACCGCCTCCCTGGCCGCATCATCCAGCCGGGAAAAACCGCTGCCATGCTGGACGTCCACTGCCTCTGCCTGCCCGGCGGCCGAAACACGCACCCGCAGCAACACCCTGCCCTCTTCACCGTTACGCCGCGAGGATGGCGGGTAGACCGGTGCCGGGTTGTGCAGGTAGTCGGCGGTAAAACCCGCCTCGGTTGTGACTGGAGAATGCGCCTCTGCCGTAGCCTGAGGCGCTGCCACAGCCGGGCTGACCGAACTGGTGGTGGTGGCTGCCGCCGTACCGGACAGCACGGTGGCAGCGGCCGGATGAGCAGAAGCCATGGGCGCAGCGGAAACCGGCTGCGTAGCCCTAGGTTTGGCCTGTGTGGCATGCCGGGGCGAATGGACTGGCGACTGCACTCTGGTGGGTAATGGTCTGGCCACCGTCTGTGACAAGACGGGTTGTGCAGTACGCATCTGCACCACCATCCGTGCCGGCAGCGCCTGCGCCGGCCGGTTTTGCGGCAAGCCCAGCAGCCAGTTGGCAAAAGCAGCATGCAGCAGCAACACCGCCAGCACACACACCACCCGGCTGTGCTGCCATTCCTGTCGGTTACCAAGTCCCCTTTCCTGCCACATCGCCTGCACTTGCGCTCCCCCCCTTGCTGGCAGGCAGGCCGATGCGCCTGCCAGTGCGGGAGCAACCTTAGCAGGATTTCGCCCTGCCCCCGTGCGACCAATTGCCGCAGTCGGCAAAGTTCCCCACTGCGACAAAATGCCACATTCCCGGCCCCGGTCAGGCAGGGCATCATCCACGCCGCTTAACAAAATCTGACGTCATCAAAACAAGAGCGAGCTTTCCTGATGAGACACTGCGCAGCGTTTTCCTGTAACCGGCTGGTACTGGCCGTCACTCTGGCACTGGGGCAGATCAGCCTGGCCCATGCCGACAATACCGACAAGCAATTGGCCGAAGTGACCGTGCAATCGCAGGCTGACAGCAGCCTGCCGGACAATCTGCCCGCCACCACCAGCAGCATGCGTGCCGACAAGATTGCCCAGACCACCAATGTCACCAGCACCGAAGACACGGTGAAATACCTGCCGGATGTCCAGGTGCGACGCCGTTACATTGGCGACCAGAACAGCATCATCGCCACCCGCACCTCCGGCCAGACCAGCAGCGCCCGCGCCCTGCTGTATGCCGACGATATCCTGCTGTCCAACCTGCTGGGCAACAGCTATGCCTACCCGCCGCGCTGGAACCTGGTCAGCCCCGAAGAAATCAGCCAGGTCAATGCCATCTACGGCCCGTTCTCGGCCGAATATCCGGGCAACGCCATTGGCAGCGTCATCGTGCTGAGCACACGCATGCCGGACAAATTCGAAGCCCATGCCAGCAGCACCCTGTTTGACGAAAGCTTCAGCCAGTACAAGACCAGCCAGCATTTCACCGGCAGCAAGAATGCCGCCATGCTGGGCAGCCGCGCGGACCGGCTGGCCTGGATGATTGAAGCCGGGCATCTGGATAGCCTGGGCCACCCGGCCAGCTTTGCAGCCAACCCCAACAAGTACACCGGTGCCAGCGCGGCCACCACGGTGAGCGGTGCAGTGAGCGACGCGGACACCACCGGTGCAAAACGGCTGATTGTCGGTGCCACCGGTGCCGAGCATTCGATTCAGGACAATGCCAATTTCAAGCTGTCCTACGACCTTACCCCGACGCTGAAGCTGAACTACACGCTGGGCTACTGGCAAAACAATTCCACCGTGTCGGTCAACAGCTATCTGCGCGATGCTGCCGGTAATCCGGTTTACACCGGCATCGTCAGCATCGACGGTCAGAAATACAATCTGGCCAATGCCTTCCAGCCCAGCAAAAAGCAGCAGGAACACCTGCTCAACGCCCTGTCCTTCAAGACCAGCACCGACGGCAGCTGGGACTGGCAGGGCAATATCAGCATTTATGATTTCAGCAAGGACAGGCAGCGCAGCGCCACTGCCGGGCTGACTGGTGCCGGCACCATTACCGACCTGTCCGGCACCGGCTGGCAGACGGTGGACCTGAAAGGCGACTGGCGTCCCGGCGGCAGCCTGGCCAGCGCACACCAGCTGCGCTTTGGCTACCACTACGACCATTACGCGCTGAACAGCCACAGCTATGCCACCAGCGACTGGCAGTCCGGCACGCAGGGCAGCCAGACCGCCGCCTTTGTCGGCAATACCCAGATTCACGCCCTGTTTGCCCAGGATACCTGGCGGCTGCAACCCGGCGTGCAGCTGATTGCCGGCGGCCGTTACGAGTGGTGGTCTGCCTTTGGTGGGGCCACCACCAGCGGCCAGAACACCTACCACGACCCGGCACGCAGCCAGCAGTTCTTCTCGCCCAAGGCCGCGGTGGTGTTCGACCTGAACGACAAATGGTCGCTGCGCACCGCCTATGGCCGTGGCTACCGCACCCCGACCGTGGCCGAGCTGTTCCAGGGTTCGGTGCCCAGCAGCAATACCATCGTCAACAACAACCCCAACCTGAAAGCCGAGCGGGCCGATACCGGCGAAGTCACCGCCACGCGCCAGCTGCAAGGCGGCACCCTGCGCCTGACCGCCTTCCGCGAGCAAGTGAGCGATGCCCTGCTGTCGCAGACCAACACCACCGTCACCCCCAATGTCACCAATATCCAGAACATTGACCGGGTACTCACCAACGGGCTGGAAGTGGCCTTCGAGCAAGCCGACATCGGTCTGCGCGGGCTGGATTTCAGCGGCAACATCACTTATGCCAAATCGGAAATCCGCGCCAACAGCAATAACCCGGCCTCGGTGGGCAACCCCTTCCCCGGCATTCCGCGCTGGCGCGCCACGGCGGTGCTGAGCTACCGCCAGAACGACAAGCTGTCGTACTCGCTGGCCGCGCGCTACAGCAGCTTCCAGAGTTCGGATGTGGGCAACACGGTGATCAATGGCGGCGTATACGGTGCCAACAGTGCCTATCTCATCATGGACACGCGTATCAGCTACAAGCTGGACCGCCAGTTCACCGTGGCGCTGGGTGTGGACAATCTCAACAACTACAAGAGCTTTGCCTACCACCCCATGCCGCAGCGCACCACCTATGCGCAGCTGAAATTCGACTACTGACCCCGGCCTGTCTTGAGCCATCCGGCGTGTGCTGTTCGCAGCGCACGCTGTTTTCATGGAAGAACCTGCATGAAGCGCCTGCTGTTTCTCGCCCATCGCTGGCTGGGGCTGTGGTGTGCTGAGGTTAATTGCACAGGGAGAGATCAGCGGGACTAAATGGGATGAAACGGGATCAGCCGCGCCAGGCAAGCGTTTCATCCAATAAACC
>NZ_LNQV01000073.1 GCF_001515305.1 Aquitalea pelogenes | reverse complement strand
ACCACGGTTGTCGCCAGCCGGACGCGGACCACGTTCGTCACGGCGCTCTTCGCTGCGCACTTCCGGCTTCGGTGCTTCTACCGGCTTGGGAGCCGGTGCCGGTTGCTGTGCAGCCAGACGCGCAGCCTGACGACGTTCTTCGCGTTCGATCTTTTCGCGCATCAGCTCTTGCTGGCGGGCACGGAAAGCAGCCTGGCGCTTTTCTTCAGCTTCACGCGCGGCTACTTCTTCCGGCGACAGGATGGAGGCTACGGTACGTGCCGCAGCCGGTGCCGGCTTGGCAGCAGGTGCAGCTTCCTTGGCCGGGACTTCCGCAACCGGGGCAGCCGGTGCGGCGGGCTTGGATTCCACCTTGGGTTCAACCTTTACTTGCGGTTCCGGCTTGGTTTCCGGTTTCACTTCAACAACCGGCTTGGCTTCTGCCGCCGGAGCAGGGGCAGCAACCACTTCAACAGGCTTGGCAGCCGGGGCCGGTGCAGCAACAGCCGGCTCGGGTGCAACAACAGCAGCGGCAGCAGCCGGGCTTTCTTCCGGACGCACCACTACACGCTTCTTGCGTGTTTCAACTTTTACCGTACTACCGTCCGCAGTCTTGATTTCACTGGTGGACTTGCGAGTCAGCGTGATACGCGACTCATCACGCGCGCCATGCGAACGCTTCAGGTAGTCAAGAAGCTGGGATTTATCCTGCTCGGAGAGCGTATCATCCGGCGCGCGCTTGGCCACACCCGCTGCACGAAGCTGTTCCAGCAATCGTTCAGGCGTGAGGTTCAGCTCACCGGCAAACTGTTTTACATTCGTCAATACCATGCGTCTTCCCAAATTCCGTAAATACTTCCCGAAGAAGCCTTACTGGTTGAACCAGTGTTCGCGCGCTTTCATGATGATTGCACGTGCAGCTTCAGCTTCAATGCCGGTCATGTCCACCAGATCGTCAACGGCCAGGTCGGCCAGATCATCACGCGTGGACACGCCGTTCTCGGCCAACTTGCGAACCAGCTCGGCATCCAGACCCTCGATATCTTTCAGGTCTTCGGATACACCTTCGACTTTCTCTTCGGACGCAATGGCCTGAGTGAGGATGGCGTCACGTGCACGGCTGCGCAGCTCATTCACCAACTCCTCGTCAAAACCGTCGATTTCCAGCATTTCGGAAATCGGCACATACGCTACTTCTTCCAGGGTGGCAAAACCTTCTTGCACCAGTACGGTGGCGGTGGCTTCGTCTACACCCAGGTGTGTGACAAACAGATCACGCAACTGCGCGTCTTCGGCCTGGTGTTTTTCCTCGGCTTCGGTCACGGTCATGATGTTCAGGTACCAGCCGGTCAGTTCGGCTGCCAGCTTGACATTCTGACCGCTGCGGCCGATGGCCAGTGCCAGCTGGTCTTCCTCGACCACCACGTCCATGCTGTGGTTGTCTTCGTCGATCATGATGCGGTTCACTTCCGCCGGGGACAGCGCGTTGATCACGAACTGTGCCGGTTCCGGTGCCCACAGCACGATGTCGATGCGTTCGCCTGCCAGCTCCTGGGTCACGGCCTGGACGCGGGAACCGCGCATGCCGATGCAGGTGCCTTGCGGGTCGATACGGGCATCATTGGCCTTGACGGCAATCTTGGCGCGCAGGCCGGCATCGCGGACAGCTTCCTTGATTTCCAGCAGGCCTTCTTCGATTTCCGGTACTTCCAGCTCGAACAGCTTGATCAGGAACTGGCTGGAGGTACGCGACAGCACCAGCTGCGGGCCACGACCCATGCGGTCGATGCGCAGCAGGAAGGCTTTCACGCGGTCGCCCACGCGCAGGTTTTCCTTCGGAATCATCTGATCGCGCGGCAGTACGGCTTCCAGCTTGCCGCATTCGATAATGGCATTGCCACGTTCGATGCGCTTGATGGTGCCGGTGATCAGGTGTTCGCGACGCTGCAGGAATTCGTTCAGCAGCTGTTCACGCTCGGCGTCGCGGATGCGTTGCAGGATGACCTGCTTGGCAGTCTGGGCACCGATACGGCCAAACTCGACGGCTTCCATCGGTTGTTCGATCACTGCACCCACTTCGATGCGCGGATCATCATCACGCGCGTCGGTAATGGTGATTTCGCGGCTCTCGTTTTCGATCAGCTCGTTCTGCACCACCGTCCAGCGACGGAAAGTCTGGTATTGCCCGGTGTGACGGTCGATTTCGACACGCACATCCATTTCGTCATCGGTAAACTTCTTTTTGGTTGCCGAAGCAAGTGCCATTTCAAGGGCGGAAAAAACCACATCCTTGCTGACATTCTTCTCGCTTGCCAGGGCATCAACCAGCAACAAAATCTCGCGACTCATGCATTCCTCCGAATTTTTGTCCTTATGCGCGGCAACAGGACCTATCCGCGCTCAAAACTCAGGCTCGAGCCTGGCTTTGTCGATATTGGTCAGGGCAATTGCCACGATGCGGCCGCCATCCACTTCCAGCTTGACCGCGCCATCTTCAACCCCGACAAGACGACCGGCAAACTTCTTTTGCTGCTCGACCGGCATGCGCGTCTTGATCTTGGCAAGCTGTCCGGCAAAGCGCACGAAGTCCGCCTCTTTCTTCAGAGGACGATCCAGCCCCGGGGAGGAAACCTCGAGCCGTTCGTAATTGACGTTTTCAACCATGAACAGACGGGTCAGGTGATTGCTGACCAGCACACAGTCTTCCACCGTGACGCCACCTGGCTTGTCCATAAACACGCGATAACCACCACCCTGGGTCATTTCAAAATCGACCAGCTCGTAGCCTAGACCTGGCAGGGTGTTTTCCAGCAGCAAACGTACATCCATTGCTTCTTTCCACAAATAAAAAATGGGCGAAACGCCCATCCCTAAACATCGCGATTGTAACCCATTCCTGCAAAAAAGAAAACCGAAGCCTGTCAAGGCCCTACCCGCCACCCCGACATGCATCGGCCTGTGCTTTGCGTGCATTTTTCACATACTGTAAATTAGCTGCAACCTGACGAAGTTCGGGTACATAGGAATGGGCGCAATACCCATTCGAAAATTCAGAAACAATTATATAGAAGATGCTCGCCACAGCAGCGATGCCGGCGCGGCACTCTCGTATCAGCACGATGGAGAAACCCTACTTATGGAAAAGGTTTGGCTAAAGAATTACCAGCCAGGGGTAGCACACGAGATCGACATCAATCAGTTCCAGTCGATTGTCGAAGTGTTTGATCGCAGCGTTCACAAGTTCCGTGACCGCCCTGCCATGGCCAATATGGACAAGATCCTCAGCTATGGACAGCTGCAAACACTGACCGAGCAGTTTGCATCGTATCTGCAAAACACCTTGCAGCTGAAAAAGGGGGATCGCGTTGCCGTCATGATGCCCAATCTGCTGCAATATCCAGTGGCGGTATTCGGCACCTTGCGCGCCGGCGGCACGGTGGTGAACGTCAATCCGCTGTACACCCCGCGCGAGCTGGAACACCAGCTGAACGATTCGGGTGCGGAAACCATCGTCATCCTGGAAAACTTTGCCAGTGTGCTGGAAGACGTGATCAAGCGCACCAAGGTGAAGAATGTCATCGTGACTTCCATCGGTGACATGCTGGGCTTCCCCAAGCGTTTGCTGGTGAATTTCGTGGTGCGCAACATCAAGAAGATGGTGCCGGCCTGGAAGCTGCCGGGCCATACCCGCTTCAACGACGCACTGGCAGCCGGCGCAGCGCAGCGTTTTGTCCCGGTCAGCATCGGCCACGAGGACATTGCCTTCCTGCAATACACCGGCGGCACCACCGGCATCTCCAAAGGAGCGATGCTGGTTCACCGCAACATCATTGCCAATATGCTGCAGGCCGGTGCCTGGGTGAAACCAGTGGCACGCGAGGGCGAGGAAATCATCATTACCGCCCTGCCGCTCTATCACATCTTTTCGCTCACCGCGAACCTGATGATCTTTACCGAGCTGGGCGCACTGAACGTGCTGATCACCAACCCGCGCGACATTCCGGGCTTCATCAAGGAAATCAAGAAATACCGCGTCACGGCAATGACCGGGGTCAACACCCTGTTCAATGCCCTGCTCAATCACCCTGACTTCCAGTCGGTGGACTTTTCCAGCTGGCGTCTGGTGCTGGGTGGCGGCATGGCGGTGCAAAAGGCCGTGGCCGACAAATGGAAGCAACTGACCGGCGTCACCCTGGCCGAAGCCTACGGCCTGACCGAAACCAGCCCGGCTGCCTGCATCAACCCGCTGGATATCCAGGCCTACAACGGCACCATCGGCCTGCCGATTCCGTCCACCGACATTGAAATCCGCGGTGCCGATGGCCAGGCCGTGCCGCAAGGCGAACAGGGCGAGTTGTGCATCAAGGGCCCGCAGGTGATGAAGGGCTACTGGAACCGCCCGGACGAAACCGCAAAGGTGATTGACTCGCGCGGTTTCCTGGCTACCGGCGACATGGCTGTGGTCACCCCGGAAGGCTACGTCAAGCTGGTGGATCGCAAGAAGGACATGATTCTGGTATCCGGCTTCAATGTTTATCCCAATGAAGTGGAAGACGTGGTGGCCAGCCACCCCGCCGTGCTGGAAGTGGCCTGCATCGGCGTGCCGGATGACAAGTCCGGCGAGGCGGTGAAGGTGTTCGTGGTGCGCAAGGATGACAGCCTGACGGAAAAAGCCGTGATCCAGCACTGCCGCGAGAACCTGACCGCCTACAAGGTGCCGCGCAGCGTGGAGTTCCGCCAGGAGCTGCCCAAGACCAATGTCGGCAAGATCCTGCGCCGCGCCCTGCGCGACCAGGAAGTCGGCAAACAGGCCTGAGCCACCCGACAGAAGCCCGCTGATGCGGGCTTTTTTGTTATTGGCTGTCGCTTGTGGCCCGGAGCAGGCACAATAGCGCTATAAAAAGACCATGCACTTTGTGCAGCCGCCATACTGAATACCGGATTGGAAAACCCGACCATGCTGATGCTGCCATTTTTCAAGCTGATGGCCGACAAACAAGCCAGTGACATTTTTTTCACGGCAGAAGCGCCGCCGCAGATCAAGATTGATGGCGTCACCCTGCCCATCAACGACAAGCCGCTGTCGGCTGATATTGTTCGCCAGCTGGCTTACAGCCTGATGAATGATGGCGAGATCGCCACCTTCGAGCGCGAGCTGGAAATGAACTTCGGCCGGCTGGTGGAAGGATTGGGCAATTACCGGGTGAACATTTTCAGGCAGCGCGGCACGGTAGCCATGGTGGTGCGCTTCATCCGGCCGCGCATTCCGTCGCTGGCAGAGCTGAACCTGCCCGATACCCTGCAGACGCTGGTGCAGCAAAAGCGCGGGCTGATCATCGTGGTGGGGGCCACCGGCAGTGGCAAGAGTTCCACCGTGGCATCCCTGCTGGAACACCGCAACCAGACGCAGTCCGGCCATATCCTGACGGTGGAAGACCCGATCGAGTTTGTCTACCGCCACCAGAAATCCATCGTCAACCAGCGCGAAATCGGCGTGGATACCTTCTCTTACGAAAACGCGCTGAAGAACGCCATGCGTGAAGCGCCAGACGTGTTGATGATTGGCGAAATCCGCGATGCCGAAACCATGACGCATGCCATCAACTACGCCCAGTCCGGCCACTTGTGCCTGTCCACGCTGCATGCCAACAACAGTTATCACATGCTCAACCGGGTGATCAGCCTGTTCCCCACCGATAGCCGCAACGCGCTGTTGATGGACTTGTCCGTTTCCTTGCGCGCGGTGATTTCGCAGCGCCTGGTCCCCACCAAGGATGGCAAGCAGATTCCGGCACTGGAAATCCTGATCAATACCCCGCATATCGCCGAGCTGATTCGCAATGGTGAAATCGACCAGATCAAGGAAGCCATCGAAAACAGCATGAGCGAAGGCGCACAAACCTTCGAGCAGTCGCTGTTCCGCCTGTACCAGCAAGACCGCATCCTGCTGGACGATGCCTTGAAAAATGCCGACTCGCCCACCAACCTGTACTGGCTGATCAACCACGCCCAAAGCAAGCAGGCAGAAGCCCAAAAGGCTGTAGCCCCGCAGCAGGACAAGCAAGACCCAGACAAAGCCTCCACCAGCTTTGACGGATTCACCCTGGATTTATAAACAAGCACACAACATGATTACCCTCTACGGCATTCCCAATTGCAATACGGTCAAGAAAGCCCGCCAGTGGCTGACCGATCATCACATCGACTTTGCCTTTCACGATTTCAAGAAGCAGGGCGTGACCGAAGCCCAGCTGCAAGCCTGGATCGCCGCTGTGGGCCTGGACAAGCTGATCAACCGCCAGGGCACCACCTGGCGCGGCCTGTCCGACGAACTGAAAGCCCAGGCCGCCACGGCTGAAGGTGCCATTCCCGTGCTGCAGGCGCAGCCCTCCATCATCAAGCGTCCGGTGCTGGAACGCCCGGGCAAGGTCAGCGTGGGTTTCAACGAAACACAATGGGCCGAGGAGTTTGCCGCATGAGCAAAACCCTGGACCTCACCTGCGAGCTGATCCGCCGCGATTCCGTCACCCCGTACGATGCCGGCTGCCAGCAACTGCTGGCCGAACGCCTGCATGCACTGGGCTTTGTCATCGAACCGATGCGCTTTGGCGAAGTGGACAATCTGTGGGCGCGGCGTGGCAACAGCGGTCCGCTGTTGTGCTTTGCCGGCCACACCGACGTGGTGCCCAGCGGCCCGGTAGAGCAATGGGACAGCCCGCCGTTTGAACCGCGTCAGCGCAACGGCCTGCTGTACGGCCGTGGCGCGGCCGACATGAAAGCCTCGCTGGCGGCCTTCATTACCGCCATTGAAGCCTTTGTAGCAGACCATCCGGATCACCCCGGCAGCATCGCCCTGCTGCTGACCTCGGACGAAGAAGGCGTGGCAGTGGATGGCTCGGTCAAGGTGGTGGATACGCTGGAAGCGCGTGGCGAGCTGATTGACTACTGCATTGTCGGCGAACCGACTTCCGACCAGAAGCTGGGCGACACCATCAAGAACGGCCGCCGCGGTTCACTGTCCGGCCGCCTGGTGATTCACGGCATCCAGGGTCATATTGCCTACCCGCACCTGGCCAAGAACCCGGTCCACCTGATGGCACCGGCACTGGCCGAGCTGGCCGTCACCGAATGGGACCGTGGCAATGATTTCTTCCCGCCCACCAGCTGGCAGGTGTCCAACATCCACGCCGGTACCGGTGCGGTCAACATCATTCCCGGCCTGTGTGAAATCCGCTTCAACTTCCGCTTCAGCCCGGAAAGCTCGGTGGAATCGCTGAAAGACCGGGTGCATGCCATTCTGGACAAGCACGGCCTGGGTTACGAATTGCACTGGTCGCTGTCCGGCATGCCCTTCATCACCGCACCGGGCGCTCTGACCGACGCACTGGGCGAGGCCATCTATCAGGTCACCGGCCATAGCGCCGAGCTGTCCACCACCGGCGGCACTTCCGATGGCCGCTTCATCAAGCGCATTGCGCGCGAGTTGGTGGAGTTTGGCCCGGTCAACGCCACCATCCACAAGCTGAACGAATGTGTGGAAGTGGCCCATCTGGAACCGCTGGCCGAAATTTACCAGCGCACCCTGGAAAAGCTGCTGCTGGCCTGAGCCCTCACGGCGCAGCAGGTGGATTGCACAGCGGGCAGGCCGCATCGCCACACTTGAGGGCGTAGCGCGCCAGCATGGCATGCAGTTGCTGCGCCGGGTTCAGGCATTGATAGCTGCTGCTGGCGGGAGCCTGCTGCTGCATGGCAGGGACACTGGCTGGGGGCTCTGCCGCCGGCATGCCCGCCTGTGCAGCTGCCATCAGGCCGCAACACGCCATGCCAAGGTAAGGTGTATGATCCATGCTTTGCCTGCTCCCGTGCCAATCCGGCGATGCAGGTAGTGTAGCATTGCCGGCCAGCTGCGCTGGCGCTGCCCGACGCCGTCTCAGGACCATGAAGACATCCCCCTCTGCCCTAGCTGATGCCGCCGCCCGGCAGGAATTGCTCTACCGGCGCTGCGCCCTGCCGGCCCTGCTGCTGGCCACCGCCTGCCTGCTGGCCGGACTGCTGCTGTCTGGCTGGACAGCGCGCCTGCTGTGCCTGTCGCTGTCTGCCAGCCTGTGGCTGCTGACTGGCACACTGTATGGCAGTAGCAATCTGGCCGGCTGGCGCCGCAAGCGGCAGGCCATGACTGCGCTGCCCCTTTTCCCGCAGTTTTTACCCGGCAAACTCCGCCCCACCGACACGACAGCGCGTACCCACCGCACAACGGGCAAATACAGCCTGCGTCGCTGGCTGCTGTGGCCACGCCTGCGACGGGTGATTGGCCGCCGCACTGGCTGGGCGGTACTGCAACAAGCCGGCACCAGCCTGCTGACCCTGCTGATCAGCCTGCTGGTATTGCAAGCCACGCCAGAAAGCACCCCCAACCCGGATAGCCTGTTAGCCGCCCTGCTGTGCGGACTGGCTTTGAGTTTTGCCACACTGCTGCTGGAGCGCAGCCTGGCCTTGCAGGATAAAGAACAATGGCCGGAAGCAGCACAGCTGCAAGCCATCTTGCGTGCCGTATTGCTGTCCATGCTGCTGCCCGCGCTGGCCGCTACCGGCCTGCTGCTGGGGCTGGACTGGCTGCTGCGACTGTTACAGGCCGGTGCACTGTTGATGGCAGTACTGGCTATCGAGCTGGGCTTGCGTGCGCTGTGGCAAATCTTTCAGCCTTACCAGCGCCAACAGCCTCCCACCCTGCCGTTCAACAGCCTGCTTGCCAGCCTGCTGGGGCAGGATGGTGTGCGCAACTGGCGTAGCCGTCTGCAACAGGGACTGGGACTGGAACTGCGCCAGAGCTGGGCCTTGCAATACCTGGGCCGTGCCATGCGGCCTTTCGCACTGGCCCTGCTCGCGGGGGGCTGGCTGCTGAGCAGCGTCAGCACCATCAATAGTGATCAACGTGGCGTGTACGAACGCTTCGGCCAGCCGGTAGCGGTGTGGCAGGCAGGTTGGCATCTGGGTTTGCCATGGCCGTTTGGCAAGGTGCGCCGGGTGGAGTATGGCGTGGTGCATCAGCTGGCCAGCGGCCTGCAACAGGATAGCCAGGGGCGCTGGCAAAGCCCGGACAGCACGAGCGCCCCGGCCAGCAACAACCATTTGTGGGACGGCAACCATGCTGCCGAAACCACCCAGCTGATTGCCAGCCAGCAAGGCGAACGCCAGAGCACTCAGCTGGTGGGCCTGGATGTGCGCCTGGTCTACCGTCAGGGACTGCGCGATGCCGACGCCCTGGCACTCTACCAGCAGGCTGATCCCACCGCCCTGCTGCATGCGGTGGCGGACCGCGCCATGCTGCATTACTTTGCCGGGCAGCAGCTGGACAAGCTGCTGGGCGATGCCCTGGCCGATACCTCGCGCCAGCTGCAACAGCAAATCCAGCAGGCGCTGAACCGCTCGGGTAGCGGGCTGGAACTGCTGGCCGTGGTGATTCAGGCCATTCACCCGCCTGCGGCTGCGGCCAATGCCTATCACGGCGTGCAGGCTGCGGCCATTCTGGCGCAGGCTCGTGTGGCCGCGGAACGCGCCCAGGCCGTGCGCAGCCACAGCGCTGCCATTCAGGCTGCCGTACAGGCGGCACAGGATGCCAGCGCCAGCTCCGCCGAGCGGGTGGCACGCAGCAAGGTGGATGCCATTGTCTTTCAGGCCGACCGTCAGGCCGCCGGTGTTGGCGGGCAGTCCTTCCTGCTGGAGCGCTATCTGCACGCACTGAAGCAAGGCCTGCATCAGGCCCAGCCCATCATCATCGACCATCGCATTCCGGCCAGCGCCCTGCCCACCATTGACCTGCGCCCGGCCGCCAACAACCCCGGCCTGCCCGCCATCGACCTGCATGGCGCGCCGATTGCCACCGAACCGCCACCCGCCATCGCGGGAACGCATCCCTGAGGAGCCTGATTTGGCGCTGTTTCACCACCACCCTCACGCGAGCGACAGCCCGAGCAGCGGCTGGCGACACTGGAAAACCGCCGCCGCGCTTGGCGTATTGCTGCTGGCCGGGCTGTCCGCCTGCATGTTGCAAGTGCATTCGGGCGAAGCTCTGGTCATCACCCGCTTTGGTGCACCGGTACGGGTATTGCTGCAGCCGGGCCTGGCCTGGCGTCTGCCGCCGCCACTGGAAACCGTGGTCCCGGTGGACCTGCGCCTGCGCACCACCTCCAGCGGCCTGCAAGATGTAGGCACGCGCGACGGCCTGCGGGTGATCATGCAAAGCTATGTCGCCTGGCAGGTTCCGGCCGACAGCAGCCATATCACCCGCTTTTTGCGCGCAGTACAAAACCAGCCGGACGAAGCGGCGCGCCAGATTGCCACCTTTGCCGGCTCCGCCATGGAAACCGGTAGCAGCCGCTTTGCCCTGGGCAATCTGGTGAATACCGACCGCAGCCAGTTGCGCATCAGTCAGCTGGAACAACAACTGCGCAGCAACTGACACCGCAGCTGCTGGAAAGTTATGGCGTACAGGTGGTGGATGTCGGGCTGGAGCGCCTGACCCTGCCCGCTGTCACGCTGGATGCCACCGTGGCGCGGATGCGGGCCGAACGTGACACCATCGCCGCCGAACGCACTGCCAGCGGCAATGAACAGGCCGCCGCCATCCGTGCCAATGCCGCACGCGATGCCCGTATCCAGCAAGCCGATGCCAGTGTGGCTGCCGCTGAAATCGAAGCCGGTTCGCGCGTGCAGGCTGCGCGGATTTATGCCGATGCCTGGCAAAAAGCACCGGAGCTGTACAAGACCCTGCGCTCGCTGGACACCCTCAACGGCGTGGTGGGTTCCGGCACCCACCTGATATTGCGTACTGATGCCGCTCCGTTCCGCGCGCTGGTGGATGGCCCACCGGGGCTGGCCGCAGGCAAGGGCGCAAAGGGCAAATGATGGCGGCCACCTCTCTGCCTGCCAGCGCACTGGCCCAGTCGCTGCGTCTGGGTTACCGCCTGCTGCTGGCCATCACCCTGCTGGCCGGCCTTGGCTGGTTGACTGCGCATGTCAGGCCGGTGCCGGCCGACAGCCAGGCGGTGGTGCTGCACTTTGGCGCCATCGACCGGGTACAGCGCGCCGGGCTGCTGCTGGCCTGGCCCAGCCCCATCGACAGCATCATCTGGCTGCCCGCCACCGAAAGACTGCAACAACGGCAGGTAGAAGGGCTCAGCCGCAATGCCCATGCGCTGGCGCTGGATGGTGCCGGGACATCATTGCAACAGATGGGTGACGAACTGGCCGGCTCCGGGTATCTGCTGACCGGCGATCTGGGCGTGGTGCAGCTGAATGCCACCGTGTATTACCGCATTGATGATGCCGCCGCCTACGCCCGGCAAGGTGAACAGGCCCTGCCCGCGCTGGACCGGCTGGTGAGCGCCGCCGCCTTGCAGCTGAGTGCAGGCCGCGATCTGGACAGCATTCTGGTGACCCGCAGCAACCAGCCCTCCAGCCAGCAGGCCGAACTGCGCGAGCGGCTGCGTGGCGAACTGGTGCAAGCGGTCAACCAGCGGCTGCAGCAACTGCGCCAGCGTGGTGTGCCGCTTGGCCTGCAAGTCGCCCGTATCGACCTCACCTCCAGCCTGCCGCATGCCGCCCAGGCTGCCTTTGACGCGGTACTGACCGCCGACCAGACCGTCGAGCGGCAACTGGCGCAAGCCCAGACCGCAGCCGCCCGGCAACAACAGCAAGCCAGCGCCGCCGTCAGCACCATCCTGAACAGCGCCCACGCCCGTGCCGACGAACGGCTGGCCCAGGCCCGCAATGAAACCAGCGAAATCCTGGCGCTGGCACCGCGCATGCAACAGCCGGACGGGCCTGCCCTGCTGCGCCAGCTGTATCAGGACAAGATCCAGCAGGTACTGGCCAAGGCAGGCCAGGTCACCACCATGGACCCGGACAGCAGTGGCCGGGTGATTGTGCCGGGAGTCCGACCGTGAGCCAGTGCTGTCCCCATCCCCATCACGGCTTGCTGGATGCCGCCGAACAACAGCGCAGCGCCCGTCAGTTGCAACTGGCCTTGCTGGCCATCGGCCTGTTGCTGCTGGCTGGTATCTGGCATTTCCTGATTCCCGACGGGCAGATCATCGCCCAATGGCTGACCAGCGCCGCCGCGCTGCTGATGGCCGTACCGCTGCTGCGTGCCGCCTGGCACAGCCTGCAACACCCGGACCTGCACGGCATGACCGACCTGCTGGTGGCACTGGCCATGCTGGGTGCCTGGGCCAGTGGCGACACCCTCAGCGCCGCCCTGCTACCCATCCTGATGGTGCTGGGCCATGTGCTGGAAGAACGCAGCCTGCTGGGTTCACAAGAAGCCATCCGCGCGCTGGCCAGCCTTACCAGCAGCCGCAGCCGCCGCTATCGGCCCGACGGCAGTCTGGAAGAAGTCGACAACAGCCAGCTGCGTAGCGGCGACCGGGTGGAAGTACGACCGGGCGAGCGCATTCCGGCCGACGGCATGGTGGTAAGCGGGCAATCCAGCCTGGACACCTCGGCCATCACCGGCGAGGCCCTGCCACAGGATGTCGTACCCGGCAGCCAGGTGTATGCCGGTGCGGTCAATCTGCAAGGCCTGCTGCAACTGGAAGTCAGCCAGGTGGGCGAACAATCGGCACTGGGACGCATCAGCGCGCTGATGCAACAGGCCGAACAAGCCAAACCGCCAGTCACCCGGCTGGTGGAGAGTCATGCGGCGTCCTATATGGGCCTGGTGCTGGCCATTGCCGCACTGTGCTGGTTTGTCAGCCACGACAGCCAGGCCATGCTGGCCGTGCTGGTGGCGGCCTGCCCCTGCGCGCTGGTATTGGCCGCTCCCTCCACTGCCGTGGCCGGGGTGGCGGTGGCAGCGCGCCATGGCGTGCTGATTCGTGGCGCAGCCTTTCTGGAAGAGCTGGCCGATGTCAACGCACTGGTCATCGACAAGACCGGCACCCTCACCAGCGGCCAG
>NZ_LNQV01000072.1 GCF_001515305.1 Aquitalea pelogenes | reverse complement strand
CGTCGGGCTGGTGTGCGTGTGTTTGCAGTTGCTGGCGGAGTTGTTCGGTGCAGCGTGGGCCGATGGCGGCGGCGAGGTCGGCGATGGCGAGCAGGGGTGGGGTGTGGTGGAGGGTGAGGCGGATGGGTTTGCCGAGGTAGTGGAGGGTGAGGGGTGGTGGGGGCAGGGTGGTTTTGGTGTTAGCGGACATGGATTGCTCTCCGGATAAGGTGATACGACAACCACCTTCGTCGCCAAACGAGGGTGGCAGACCAAAGCAGGGTTGGCGAACCGGTATCCGGTACCGGCAGACTTTACGGTCTCCCCACTCGGTCCGCCATAAAACCAGAAAACGAACGCGAGAAAAGAAGCCGCACGGAGGCGGCTTTTAGTCCGGATACTGAGGGTCGCCAAACCCGTTGCGCTTTTGTGCGCAATCCAAAGAGGCTAATCAGCAGGGCCGGAAGCGGCAAGATTAGAGGGCAGTCAAAACACTGGCAAGTGGTGCAGGTAAGGCAGTTGAGTCCGCTGGCGCGGATGATGTTTTGTGTTGCCGCGTCCGCGCGGCGGCGGGGAAGGGACCTTTGCTTGGCCAAAGGCCCCTTCCAACCCCAAAGGCCACCCCACAAGCATGGCCTTCGGCTGCCCGACAGGTCCCGCCCGGGGCGAGGCGCGCCTGAACTCGCGATTTGCTAACGTCAAATCGCTCAGACAGGGCAGGCGCTTAAAACCTCGCCCCGGCCACCCGTCGGCATGCTTGACGGGGCCGGTGGGCGCGTTGGTGCGGTGGTTATCTATCTGATCAAGAACATCTGTCGGAGCTAGCCCAGTTCCGTCAGCGCGAGCCGACGCAGACGGGCAGTGCAGGGTTTTAAGCGGCTGAATATTTGAGTACGGCGAATATAGCACGGTCCGAGTATAGCTGCGCTTTGGGCTGCATTGCAGGGGGTATGAATTCGACGCGTTGTAGGTAACCTCGAGAAATTATTCGAAATCAAATTGAAAATCACCTTGATTGTTGTCGAACGGATTTTGCAGGTCTGAAAGAATTTCTTGTCTGTTGCAGTGTCTTAAGAAAAAATATAACGAAGAGTCAATTACTTTAAGTATTTTTCCTGCTCGATCATAGTCAACAAATGGAGGTTGAATTTTTTTGTTTATTTGATGTTGCGTTATATTGTGTAAGAATGCACCAAGATCGCCAGATCGTACATCATCGGCTCGATGGTGCATTTCTCTGATTTTTTCTAATAAGGTTGATCTTAAGAGTCCTTGCTCTATGCTATCTAAGTCAATAGTTAATAATAGTTTTATTAAATAGTATGGAAATGCTAATGATAATTTCCCACTTTGGCTGCTTGTTTTCCTTGTGATGTCAATAAATGATTCAAAGTTTCTGACGTGCCTTACTCCATACTCTTTTGCTTTCTTTTGAATGGCAAGTTCTAGGTGTTGTTCAGTAATTACGGTTGGCTCTCCGGTGGTTGTTGATTCAATGCCAGCACTTAAGCAGCAATGCTTGCAGACTTCTTGAACAACTCCTATGCTATCAAAAGAAGATTTAATTAGTTTGTCTTTGATTTTTGAAAAATCTACGTTGAGTAGCTTTTCTCCTTTTTCAATTACTTTGAAGAAGTCTTCTAAATGCCATGGCTCGACAGGTATTTCTGTAATTCTATCTAAAAGATCTCCATTGAATTGAACGAGTCTATTGGCTTCTCTCCATATTCCAAGAATTATAAAAATAATTCCGTGATCTTGGAATACTCTAAGATCATATGAAAGGATTTCTTGAACCTCTAGTGTTAAGTAGTGGAAGTTTTCAATGACAATGTATCTTCCATTTAAAGTTTTTCCGAGAATTTCTGAAACATCTTGCGCTAGCTCTAAATTATATTCAACAAGAATCTCTTTTATTATCTTTGCGTTTTGATTTTTATCTTGTATTTCGGCACTCGCGTTTGTGTCACCCATGAATGGGATTTTTACCTTAAATCCAGCTGAAACTTTTCCCCCGTGTTCTTCGCGGAGTTCTGTTGTTTCGCTTTCAGTAAAGCGGATGTTTAATTGTCTTAGAACAGATTTGTAAATGTCAGATGGGTTTGTTTGTGGGGAACATTCTACTTTGACATAATTTCCTTCTGAAATATTATTTAGTATTAAGGATGTTTTTCCTTGTTTGGATGAGCCGTAAACAATAACTTCATTTCCTTCTATAATCGCCTCTTTGAATGACTGATCTACATGTTGTCGCTCTATGTATGAGAGAATTAATTTGCTTCTGACGCCAAATACATCATTGGTTTGATAGATCATTGTTTTTCCAAAATTAGTTATTGCTGTTAATTTAAAAATATTGCTTGCGCTTTGTGAGCTATTTGCTTGTGGTTGATTTTCTGTTTCGCTCTGTCAGAGTTACTGTTTGATTGTTTTTAACTCCGTTTATGAAAGAATCTGTATTTTTGGAAAATGCTCCATCTGATAGTTTGTCAAGTTGAACGTAAAAACTAGTTCCTTTTGTTTGAAAAACCTCATCTGCAAGGCCATCGAGGTTATAGTAATATTTGCTTTTTAACTGTTCTTCATAATTTTCAAAATCAGTTTGATTTCCATTCATTAATGCACAGTAAAAATTGCCTCTTTGCGCATCTCTTGCAATAGTTTCTATATTTTTTATTTTGGATAGTCGTATAGCTTTTGAGAATTTAATTTTAGCTGCTTCGCAGTCATCTGATAGCAAATCAATCCATCCTGATGTTTGTATCCGGATTGGTGTTTCTGGAATGGATACATCGTATCTTGATGGAAAGTCAGATAGTATATTTTTATTTTCATATGCGTACTGCGAATTGGCTACTGCGTACAATAGTATGTCGTAGAGCATAAGCTTTGCAGGTGTGTTGAAATATTCCTTGTTGATGTTTGAGCTAATTGATTTCCATATGGATATAGTTTCGTCATAGTTGCCGTTTGCATTGCTTACGGATAAGTCCATTATTATGCTTCTTTGCCTGACTTGCTCTGAAAGTAATTGGTTGAAATATTGTGTTCCGCCATATATTGCCCCAATAATGACAATGATTCCACCTGCAATTTCAATCGAAGATTTTGATTGTTTTAACCAATTAAACATGTTGACTCCATTTTGATGGTGTTTTGTTGTATTGAGCTGATGTGACTAGTTCTTAGGGATTTTTAATTTCTCATCGTATGCCCTGACGAGTGGTAGTTTTTTAACTGTTCAGAAAAAATTTCAATCCAATGAAGAGGCTTGATATCTAGGTATGTATTAGAACTTAGGCATATTTTACTGAAATTTTAATGTTATGTCATAAGATGGGCGTGGCAACTGGCTACACCATTGCTCTTTGTTAATTGGTGATTGTCCTTTCAATGCAGATTTGGTCATTTGCATCGTGCCCCAGACAACTTAGAGTTTGATTTTGAAGTAGTGGTACTCCAAACAAAAACGCATTCCCCCTTCTACTCATACCGGCTGTGCCTCTGCCAGCACCTCGGCACGGAATTTCAATGGCAGGTCATCAGGGGTCAGCAGGTCGACATGCAAACCCAGCAGCGTCTCCAGCTCGACTTGCAGGCCGCCAAGATCGATCAGCGTTGCACCGGGCAAGGCATCTACCAGCAGGTCGATATCGCTGCCTTCGTGGTCGGTGCCGTGCAGTACCGAGCCGAATACGCGTGGATTGGTGGTGGGGAATCGGGCTACCGTAGCGCGGACAGCTGCGCGCTGCATTTCCAGCACAAGGGAGGGGCGCATGGGCATTCTTTCAGGTAGAAAGCTGCTGAAATGTTAAGCGATCAACCATGGCACTCCAAGGACTATTTTCCAGTACGTGCATGCAGCTATCCGTTTGGTCTTGCTGCACCTTGTCCGCCTTTCTTTCATGCCAGTTGGCGATAGCTGCCACAAAAAAGCCCACCATCCGGTGGGCTTTCCCGTTTAGACAAGGCAAGCCATGCCTGGCTTGTCATTGCGCCAACCCGCTACACCGAAAACTTCCCCGCCAGCTGCGTCAACTGCGATGACAGGGTTTTCAGGCGGTTTACGGTTTCGCTGGAGCTTTGCACTACCCGGCTGTTTTCCTCCGACATCCGCGCCACTTGCTCCACATTCCGCGCAATATCCTGGCTGGTCTGGCTCTGCTCGCTCAGGCGGGTGCGGATATCGGCCACCGCCACGCATGCCTGGTTGATCTGCTCCCGGATGGCATCCATCACCTGATGCGCCTGGTCAGCCTTGCTTTGGCCTTGCTCCACCGTGCCACGGCTGCTGCTCATGTGCCCTGCCACATGCTGGGTGGTGCCCTGAATTTCCTGCACGATGGTGGTGATTTCGGTGGTGGAGTGGGCGGTGCGTTCCGCCAGTTTGCGTACTTCGTCGGCGACTACGGCAAAGCCGCGTCCGGCCTCGCCGGCGCGGGCGGCTTCAATGGCGGCATTCAGGGCCAGCAGATTGGTCTGGTCGGCCACTTCGTGAATCACATCCACAATGGTGACGATGGACTCGGACTGGCGGGTGAGCTTGTCGATGGTGCCGGCCACTTCATTGATGGAGGCCACAATGCTGCTCATGCTGTGGCCTGCATCGCCTATCACTTCCACCCCGGTGAACGACTGGCTGACTGCATGGCGGGTCAGCTGGTCTGCCTGTGCCGAACGGTCGGCACTCACTGACAGGCTGGTGCTCAGTTGTTCCACTGCGGCGGCCATGTCCGAGGCGGCGTCATGTTGCTGTTCGCTGCCGCGCGCGACATGGCGGGCACTGCTGGCAACTTCGCTGGCTGTTTCATCCAGCTGATGCGAGGTGGCAATCAGGCTGCTGACGGTTTCGTGCAAGTTGTTGCGCATGGTGCGTATCTCGGCCAGCAGGCTGTCTGTTGCTTCGTCACGCAATTTGATTTCGGTATCCAGTCTGCCGCTGGCAATCTGCTGCACCACTTTTTGCACGTAGAAGGGGTCGCCACCCAGTTGCATGGTGATGGACATGTAAAGCGTGACAAACAGATAGGCCGACAGCAGCAGGGTGAACAGGGCGCAGGCCATGTAGATGTTGCGCTGGAGCAGGATGTGTCCCAGCCGTACATGCAGCAGGGATTCAAGCTGATCCAGGGTCACTTGCTGCAGTGCCAGTGCGCTTTGTATGGTGCCCTCTTGCAGGCCGCCCGCAGTTGCTGCGCTACCGCTGATGGCCTTGTCCAGCTGCAGGCCGTTGGTTTTGGCCTGGGCAACATGCTGTGCCTGCTTGCCGGCGAGCGTTTCTTTCAGGCCGGGGTTGTAGGCGATGGCTTTGGCAAGGTCGTCCTGCATGCCGGACAGTGCATCATCCAGCAGGATGCGCAGCTCCACGGCGGTGTCGTGATCCTTGGCACCAAGCGGCTGGCTGGCCGAGCGCTCCAGCAGGGCATTGGCGCGGGTGGCGCGTATCAGCCAGTTGGGCCATTTCACCGTGACGGTGTCCATCAGATAGTAGGTGTCGATGTCCGGGTCCAGGGTGAGGTTGGATTGGTCGCTCACCTTGCCGATATGGTCATTCAGCGCGTCGGTCAGCTTGTCCAGATTGTCGGTGGAGGGGCTGGTCCTGGCGGTCTGCCAGGCGGCATTCAGGCTGTTCCAGCTGGTTTCCACGCCCAGTTGCGGGCCAATTCCGGTTTGCACGGCATTCACCGCGCCCCAGGCCTGTTCCAGATTGGCCGCGCGGGCCTGTCCTTTTTCTGCCAATACCCGTTGCTGCTGGATTTGCGCCAGCAGGGCCATGGCTGGTTTCAGGTATTGCGTGCCTATCAGTTCCTTGCTGGAGAAGTCGGCATTGTCCTGATTGCTGCGATACAGCCCATAAGTCAGATAGGACAGCGCAATGGCAAATACCGCCGCGATGATGGCAAACCGGCTTGGGTAACTCATCCGCCGCATGGCTTTGGCTACGATCTGGAACATGGCATTCTCGCTAATTACCGTGATGAATGGATGGCCTGCAGAAGATGGCGGGATTGGATTATTTGTTGATTTTCTTATTACGCTTTTTTTATTGGATGAATGAAATTTGTTGCTGTAATTGTCCTGTGCTGATGCAGGTAAAACATTGATCCGGATGAAACGATACGGTTAATCATTGTCTTGCTGCGTGGCTCCTGATGATGTTGTCCATTCAGCATAGGAAATATTGCAGCAGAATGCAGGGAATCGGCCTAATCTGTTTGATTTTGTAATTGGCGGGAATAGTGTTTCAATTTGTGCTGACAAGTGCATGTCAGCCGTCGGTACTCTTTACGCTGGCTTTGGATGGCGATTGTTGCCGTCGGGTTACCCTGGCTTGGCCATGAAGCGGGGCGATGACGGCAGCTTGAGCCGTGCTGGGTGTGCTTGCGGTGAGGGGGTGCTGGAATGTGCTGGCCGGGGGGATGAAGGACGCCGGTTTTATCGGTGATCAAAGGCGTCCAGGCTTTTCAAGCTGCCGGCTTGTTGCATTTGACTGATTGCCTGATTGATTCTGCGCATGGTGCTGAATTCAATATTGCGATTGCAGGCGATTCTCAAATAGGGATCGCCAATATCAAAGTAGCGGTAAAGTTCGGTGTTGCTGATTTTATTGGCCTTGATGGCGGCAATGTAATCGGCTCTGGAGATGGCAATCAATTGAACACGCCCTTCCTTGAGCATGCTGACCATGGTGGATGATCCATTCACTGCTGTGTGGCGGATATGCTTTTCCTCCAGGATTTCCTGCACGACCGTTCCGTTGCTGACGGCAAGGCTTTGCTCACGGATATCCTCCAGTTTATCCAGCTTTTGGTGTGCGTAACTCAAGCCGTAAATCGATATTTCATTTTTGCAATCGGTTTGGACCAAACGTATTGATAAAGATATTTATCGCTTTGTCTGCGTGCACCCATGCAATATTCCTTGCTGTGCAATACCGTCGACATGGCGCGCGGAATGGGGACGATCTTGAAGTCGGCGGGAATCCGGGCGGAATGGAAGATTCTCTTTTCCTGGTTGAGCAGAATGCCAGCCGGTTTGCCTGTTTCGGTATCCTCGTAGGAAAACGGCGGGATGTCCGGCAGTAGAATGGTCAGCGCCAGCGTGGCCTTGGAGAGCAGCAAGAATGGTAATGGCGAGGAAACGTTCACACCCCATCTCATGTATGACTCCAGTCTTGTTCTGATTGCATGAAAAAACCCCTGCTACATCACCATAGCAGGGGTTCTGGCTGAAAGCAGATGGTCAGGCCAGCTTGGCCAGCTGACCTTTCACCTTGTCCATCTTGTCGTTCAGCTCGGCCAGTTGCGCCTTGTCACGCTCCACCAGATGCGCCGGAGCCTTGTCCACATAGCCCGGTTTTTCCAGCTTGGCGGTCAGCTTGGCCAGTTCCGCGTCCAGCTTGCCCAGTTCCTTGGTGAGGCGGGCGGTTTCGGCGGCCTTGTCCACTTCCACCTTCAGCATCAGGCGGGCGTTGCCGGAAATGGCCACCGGGGCGTCGTCCGCCGGCAGAGTGGCAACAATGCTGCCCTCGGTCAGGCGGGCCAGCAGCTTCAGGTAAGGGATGAAATCCGCTACCGAGGCATCGCTGGTTTCAATGAACAGCGGGGCCTTCACAGCCGGGCCGATGCCCATTTCGCCACGCAGGTTGCGCACGGCGTTGACCATGTCCTTGAAAGCATCCATGCGCGCGTTGGCCGCGGCATTGATTTTCTCCGGCACGGCTACCGGCCATTGCGCAAGCATGATGGAGTCGGTCTTCTTGGCATTGGCCAGCGGGGCGACGGTTTGCCACAGCTCTTCGGTGATGAAGGGCATCAGCGGGTGGGTCAGGCGCAGGGCCACTTCCAGCACGCGCACGATGGTGCGGCGGGTGGCGCGTTGCTGGGCTTCGTTGCCGTTTTGCAGCTGTACCTTGGCCAGTTCCACGTACCAGTCGCAGTACTCGTTCCAGATGAATTCGTAAATCACCTGGGCGGCCAGGTCGAAGCGGTAGGTTTCCAGCGCATTGGTGACATCGGCTTCGGCCTGTTGCAGACGGCCGATGATCCACTGGTCAACAAAGCTGAATTCCAGCGGCAGGCTTTCGTCCTGACCGCAGTCCTTGCCTTCCACGTTCATCATCACGAAGCGGGTGGCGTTCCACAGCTTGTTGCAGAAGTTGCGGTAGCCTTCTGCCCGCTTGAAGTCGAAGTTGACGCTGCGGCCCAGGGTGGCGTAGCTGGCCATGGTGAAACGCAGGGCGTCGGTACCATAGGCCGGAATGCCTTCCGGGAACAGCTTTTCGGTGGCCTTGGCAATGGCCGGGGCTTTTTCCGGGCGGCGCAGGCCGGTGGTGCGTTTTTCCACCAGCGGTTCCAGCGCGATGCCGTCAATCAGGTCCACCGGGTCAATCACATTGCCCTCGGACTTGGACATCTTCTTGCCTTCGTGGTCGCGCACCATGCCGTGGATGTACACGTCGCGGAACGGCACCTTGCCGGTGAAGTGCTTGGTCATCATGATCATCCGGGCTACCCAGAAGAAGATGATTTCATAACCGGTCACCAGCACATTGGAGGTGACAAAGGCGTTCAGTTCCGGCGTTTCTTCCGGCCAGCCCAGGGTGGAGAAGGGCACCAGCGCGGAGGAGAACCAGGTATCCAGCACGTCCTGTTCGCGGCGCAGGGTCTTGCCCGGTGCCTTGGCCTGGGCTTCGGCTTCACTGCGGGCAACCACGATATTGCCGTCTTCGTCATACCAGGCCGGAATCTGGTGGCCCCACCACAGCTGACGGGAGATACACCAGTCCTGGATGTTCTTCATCCACTGGTTGTAGGTATTGACCCAGTTTTCCGGGATGAAGCGCACTTCGCCGGATTCCACGGCTTCAATGGCCTTCTGGGCGATGGACTGGCCGGTAGCGTCGCCTTCGCCCACCTTGCTCATGGCCACGAACCACTGGTCGGTCAGCAAGGGTTCGATGACGGTGCCGGTACGGTCGCCGCGCGGCACCATCAGCTTGTGCGGCTTGGTGTCCAGCAGCAGGCCCTGGGCTTGCAGGTCGGCCAGCATGGCCTTGCGGGCTTCCTGGGTGGTCAGGCCGGCGTAGGCTGCCGGCAGCTCGATGCTGCCCTGGGCGCTGCCGTCAAAGCCGAAGATCTGCGCCTTGGGCAGGATGGTGGCTTGCAGGCTCATCACATTGATGAGCGGGGTGTTGTGGCGCTTGCCCACTTCGTAGTCGTTGAAGTCGTGCGCCGGGGTGATCTTGACGAAGCCGGTGCCGAATTCCTTGTCCACATAGCTGTCGGCAATCACCGGGATGGTGCGGCCGGTCAGCGGCAGTTGCAGCTGTTTGCCCAGCAGGTGCTGATAGCGTTCGTCTTCCGGGTTGATGGCCACGGCCACGTCGCCCAGCAGGGTTTCCGGGCGGGTGGTGGCAACTGTGACAAATTCGTCGCTACCGACTACCGGGTATTTGATGTGCCACATGTGGCCGTCTTCTTCCTCGGAAATCACTTCGAGGTCGGAGATGGCGGTACCCAGCTTGGCATCCCAGTTGGACAGGCGCTTGCCGCGGTAGATCAGGCCTTGTTCGTACAGGCGCACGAAGACTTCGGTCACCACTTCGGCGCGTACGTCGTCCATGGTGAAGTATTCACGGCTCCAGTCCACCGAGCAGCCTACGCGGCGCATCTGGCTGGTGATGGTGCCGCCGGATTTTTCCTTCCATTCCCACACCTTGGCGGTGAACGCTTCGCGGCCCATGTCGTGGCGGTTGATGCCTTGTTCGGCCAGCTGGCGTTCCACCACGATCTGGGTGGCAATGCCGGCATGGTCGGTGCCGGGAATCCATACCGTGTTGTCACCCTTCATGCGGTAGTAGCGCGTCAGGCCATCCATGATGGTCTGGTTGAAGGCGTGGCCCATGTGCAGGGTGCCGGTAACGTTGGGCGGCGGCAGCTGGATGGCGAAGGACGGCTTGGTGGTGTCCATGCTCGGCTTGAAGTAGCCGGCCTGTTCCCAGTGTTGGTACCAGCGGCGTTCGATATCGCCCGGTTCAAAGCTCTTGGCAAGTTCCATGGTGGTGAATGGTGCGTCTTATGCTGAAAAAATGGGTCGATTATACCCTTTTTTGCGGTGTTCTCCGAGCCAGTGCACGCTGACGCCTGCTTGTCGGTTTAATCCAACCGTTACTGACATAAAGTTCAGCTTCGTCAATAATGAAGCCAACTTTCTTGATGGACAGCAATTCGCCATGACTAGCGTTGCACCCCGGATTCTAGTGATCGAGGACAGCCTGATGCTGATCCGCCCGTTGTGCCGTCTGGTCAACAAGCAGGGCTTCACTGCCGTGCCGGTGACCAGCCTGGCCGAGGTGCGGCAGGCACTGGCCGAGGACCCGCGCTTCATGGCGGCGGTGGCCGATTACTGCCTGCCCGATGCCCCCAATGGCGAGGTATTGCCCTTGCTGCTGGAAAACCGCATTCCCACCGTGGTGCTGACCGCGCACAACGACATGCAAACGCGCGAGCGGGTGCTGTGTATGCCGGTGGTGGATTACATCCCCAAGGAAAGCCCGTCCGCCTTTGAATACGTGATGAAGATGCTGCGGCGCATTCGTGTCAACCCGGGTATCAAGGTGCTGGTGGTGGACGATTCACAGGCGGTACGCCAGTTTTTGCGCATGCAGCTGGAGCGCCATCTGTATCAGGTGATCGAGGCCCCTGATGCCGAGCAGGCACTGGCGCTGTTGCGGCGCGAGAGCGATATCCGGCTGATTCTGACCGACCACGACATGCCGGGCATGGATGGTGTGCGCATGACCAGCACGGTGCGCCGTTTCCTGGACCATACCCGGCTGGCCATCATCGGCATTTCCGGCAGTCAGGACCCCACCATGACGGCCCGTTTCATCAAGGCAGGGGCGGATGACTACCTGCAAAAGCCTTTCAATTACGAAGAGTTTTTCTGTCGCGTCACGCGCAATGTGGAGTTCGTGGAAAACCTGCAGGCACTGCAACAGTCCGCCAACAAGGATCACCTGTCCGGCCTGTCCAACCGGCGACACTTTTTCGAACAGGCCAGCGGGCTGCGCCACAATATCGGCGTGGCGGTGCTGGACATCGACCTGTTCAAGCGCATCAACGACAGTTATGGACACGATATGGGCGACCGGGTGATCTGCCAGACGGCGCGCTTGCTGGAGTCCTTTTTTCCGGATGACATCATTGCCCGCTTCGGCGGCGAGGAGTTTGTCATCCTCACCCAGCAGGTTGACCCCGCGGTGATGCTGGCGCAGCTGGACAAGCTGCGTCGCGCACTGGGCAATCTGGCCATCACCACCCCGCAAGGGGATTTGCGCTTTACCGTCAGTATCGGCATGGCTGCGATGGAGGAGGGCGATCTGGGCAGCCTGCTCAAACAGGCGGACAACTTCCTGTATCAGGCCAAGCATGGCGGGCGTAATCAGGTGTGTGGTGGCATGGTGGGTATGCCGCAGGGTGCGTCGCCCGCTACGCCAGCCTGAGCGGACCGGCTGCTGCTGCGCAATGCCGCAGCAGCTTTGTGCTCAGCGTTTATTAATGAACGGCAGAGCGAGAAAACAGGTTCAGCACCAGCACGCCGCCAATAATCATGGCCATGCCGATGATGGCGGGCAGGTCCAGCTTCTGGCCGTACAGCTGCCAGGCCACCACAGAGACCAGCACGATGCCCACGCCGGACCAGATGGCGTACACCACCCCCACCGGCACATGGCGCAAGGTCAGCGACAGCATGTACAGCGACAACATATAACCGGCGGCCGTCAGCAGCGAAGGCCCAAGCCGGGTAAAGCCTTCGGTCAGTTTCATCGATGAGGTGGCCACCACTTCAGCCAGAATGGCAATGCTCAGGAAAATCCAGGCCTTGTTCATGTCGGTCTCCCTTGGTTATTTGCTTTGTGTTGCCACAGTTTGCCTGCCTTGCATGACACGCTGACGTAGCCGGTCATAAGCCAGGTTGAATACATAGGTGTAAGGCAGGAAGAAGGCGAAAAAGCCCAGGTCCAGCAGCAGGGCCTGCCATAGCGAAACCTGCAGCCACCACGCGGCCAGCGGCACCAGCATCACCACCAGTCCGCCTTCAAACAGCACAGCATGGGCACTGCGTACCCACACCGTCCGCTGCAGGCCCCAACGTCGTTCCGCTCGCTCGAACAGGGCGTTGAACAGCATGTTGAACAACATGGCCACGCAGGACATCATCAGCGCCAGCGCGCCCATCTGGCCCATGCCGCTGCCGGTCAGCAGGGCGGCCAGTGGCACCAGCATCACCATGGCGCAGACTTCATACAACACGGCATGCAGAATGCGTTCACCGATGTGCTTGTTGTTGCTGGCAGACATGGTGCGGTCCTTTCCCGTAGTGGTGTCAGGTGGGTTCGGGTGACATTCTGATTGGTTTGTCGGATAGTTAAAAAATAAAATCCATCGGAGAAACCGATATGTCATGGTCGCTAGATGCCATTGCCGCCTTCAGCGCCGCGGCCGAGCTGGGCTCGTTTTCTGCTGCCGCGCGCCGTCTGGGCAAGAGTCAGTCCACCATCAGCGAGGCGATTGCCAACCTGGAAATCGACCTGGGCGTCAGCCTGTTCGAGCGCAGTGGCAGACAGCCGGTGCTCACCCCGGCCGGGCAGCAATTGCTCAGCCATGCCCGCCAGTTGCTGGAGGCGGGCGATGCGCTGAGCCGGGTGGCCGGGCTGTTGGCAGGCGGGCTGGAGCCGCGGCTCACCATCGTGCTGTCCGATACCTTTCAGTCCGAATCTCTGGAACAGATGCTGCGGCTGTTCGAGCAGCAATTCCCGGCACTGGAGCTGGAAACGCTGGTAGCCGAAAAAGAGGACGTGATAGACCTGGTGGAAAGTGGCCGTGCCCAGCTGGGTTTTGTCTCCGGGCTGGCGCGCTATCCGGCGGATATCGGCTGCTACCCCATGCCCGGATGCCAGCCAGAGCAGCCTGTATGCTCAGCAG
>NZ_LNQV01000071.1 GCF_001515305.1 Aquitalea pelogenes | reverse complement strand
CGCTGGCCGGCCTCGCCAGCGTCAGCCGCGAGCAACTGGCCGCCGAGCGCGAGCTGCGGCTCAACACCTACTACGGCCCACCCAGCGCCACGCTCAGTGCGCGTTGCTGGTCTGCCCCCAGCTACCTGCTGCTGCTGGAAATGACGCGACTGGGTTTTGGCTGGTCCGAGCTGCCCAGCTGGCTGGCCATCAACTTTGGCGGGGATGAACTGACCGAGCTGAAAGTGGCCGGCTGGCCCAAGGCGGTGCAGGTGGATCTGGTGTGGTCGCAAGCGCGCCAGCCCGGCCGGGCGGCCTCCTGGGTGCTGGCGCAGTTGATGGGTGTTTGATCAGCCAGCAAAACACTGCGTTCTGCCGATTGTTCTTGTTGCACCCGGCTTTGCCCATACTATGCAACAACGCTGGTTTACTTTCGCAATCCTCCGGTCAGCCCGGCTGACCCTTAGCAAGGCGCACTCATGACTGATTTGTCCTCTTTCGCCATTACCGGCAAATGGCCGGCGCAACATCCGGACCGTCTGCAACTGTATTCGCTGCCCACGCCCAATGGTGTGAAGGTGTCCATCATGCTGGAGGAGTGCGGCCTGCCGTATGAGGCGCATCTGGTCAGCTTTGAAACCAACGACCAGTTCAGTCCGGCGTTCCTGTCACTCAATCCGAACAACAAGATTCCGGCCATCCTCGACCCCAACGGGCCGGATGGCAAGCCGCTGGCCTTGTTCGAATCCGGCGCCATCCTGCTGTATCTGGCGGAGAAGACCGGCAAGTTCCTGCCTGCTGACGCGGCGCTGCGTTATGAAACCATCCAGTGGCTGATGTTCCAGATGGGCGGGGTGGGGCCGATGTTTGGCCAGCTGGGTTTCTTCCACAAATTTGCCGGCAAGGATATCGAGGACAAGCGTCCGCGTGACCGTTATGTGGCGGAATCGCGCCGCTTGCTGGGTGTGCTGGATGCCCGCCTGAAAGGGCGACGCTGGATCATGGGTGATGAATACACCATTGCCGACATGGCCATCCTGCCCTGGGTACGCAATCTGGTGCAGTTTTATGGTGCGGGCGAGCTGGTGGGCTATGCCGATTTTGTCGAAGTACAGCGTGTGCTGGAGGCCTTTGTTGACCGTCCGGCGGTGCAGGCCGGGCTGAACCAGCCGCCGCGTGCCTGATGCTGCATGGCGGGCTGGCAGCCAGCCGGCCCGCTTGTGGCTTTATATCCGCTTGAGCAGGCGTACTACCAGCAGCAGTGCACTGGCTCCGGCGGTGGCCATGATGATGTGGCCCAGCATGCCGTGGACGCTCAGGCCCAGCACACCAAACAGATAGCCACCGATATAGGCGCCGATGATGCCGATCAGCATGTCGCCCAGCAGTCCGAAGCCTTCTCCCTTGATCAGCAAACCTGCCAGCCAGCCGGCGACAACGCCGACAATCAAGAACCAGAACAAGTGCATGGCCGTGTCCTTCTGTTACCGGAGCGCTGTTAACGCTTTCCGTTTTGTTTGAAACAGTTTTCTGTTTTTGTTTAATTGCCTGGTAAAACAAAGCCGGGCAAGCCCGGCTTTGTCTGCATGCAGCTAAATGCGAGGCCGCTGCCTTACAGGGCAGGCATGCTGTAGCCTTCGATCTTGGCGGCTTGTACCAGGCCAGCCAGGTATTCGTGCATGGCTTTGTTGCCGGCCATCTGGGTCAGGTATTGCTGCAGACGCTGCTTGATGTCGTCAAAGCTGATCTGGCCGCCCTGATTGCGCTCGTTCACCTGGATGATGTGGTAGCCAAACTGGGTTTGTACCAGATTCGGGGTGATCTGGCCGGCTTCGGTGCTGAATACCGCTTGTTCGAATTCCGGCACCATCTGGCCACGACCGAACTGGCCCAGGCTGCCGCCTTGCTGGCCGGACGGGCAGGTGGAGTGCTCACGGGCCAGGTCGGCAAAGCGGGACGGGTTGGCTTGTACTTCGGCCAGCACGCCTTCAGCCTTGGATTTGGCCAGCATATTGCCCAGTTCGTCACCGCCACCCAGCGGGAACAGGATGTGGCTGGCCACGGCGGATTCGCCGCTGGCAAAGCGTTCCGGGTATTCGTCGTAGAAGGCGCGGCAGGTGGCTTCGTCCACCGGCTCTACCTGGATTTCCTTTTCCAGCAGGGCGCCAATGGCGGCATTCGGGTTGGCAGCGTCCAGGCCTTCGGCCTTGGCTTTTTGCAGCAGCAGTTCACGCAGCACCAGTTCCTGGATGGTGGCATCGCGCGGGTTGGGCGCATCTGTGTGGTTTTCCTGTTCTGCTTGCACCATGGCTTCAGTGATTTCGACGCCGTTTACGGTAATGGCCATGAGATTTTCCTGTTCGGGGAGAGTAAGTGAGACGCTGCAAAGTATACGGCGCGCTAAAAGTGGGAATTAAATGGGGCCGCCGGGGTGGATGTCAATAGCGCTGCATGGTAGGGGGCCGGTTTTGCGCTGATTTGCGAACATTTGTTAAGACAGCTGGCCCGATTATCAATCAGCAACATTTCCGGCTGCGGGCGACAACACTGCGACATGCCTGCTTAGTTAAATGTCCTGAATCTTATTTTCGGGGCGATATCGTGAAATCATTCCGCTGGACAGACTATCCGCTGGCGTCGGCCATGTTGCTGACGGCACTGGCTTTCGTGCTGTGTCACGCGCTTTATATTCCCTGGCCGGACAATTATTTTGCCTGGCGGCATGAGCTGATGCTGCTGAGCGGCGTGGAGCTGATCATGCTGATGTCGCTGGGCATGCTGCTGGGCATCCGCCCCTTGTGGCTGGAAAAGCTGTGGGGTGGTCTGGACAAGCTGTATCGCCTGCACCGTCGGCTGGGGATTGCTGCCGGCCTGATGCTGGCAGGCCACTGGTTGCTGGACTTGTCGCCGCGCTGGTTGATGCAGCTGGGCTGGCTTGCTCCGCGCCACAAGCCGTTTCATCCGCATGTGTTTTCCTGGACCGGTCTGGCCAAACAGGTGGGGGAATGGGCAGCCTGGGTGATTCTGGGCCTGGTGATCATTGCCTTGCTGCGCATGGTGCCGTATGGCTTCTGGCGCAAATTGCACCGGCTGTTTGCCCCGGTCTACCTGATGGGGGTGTTTCACAGCGTCATCCTTACTCCGCAGGCCTTCTGGTGGACGCCGCTGGGTTGGGGCCTGGCCATTGCCATGCTGGCTGGTGTATTTGCCGGCCTGGCTTCGTTACAGGGTAAAACCGGCAGTCTGCAACGTCATGCAGGCAGCATCACTGCGCTGCGCCCCCTGCCGGGCAATATGCTGGAGGTGAGCTGCCTGCTGCCGCGCTGGCCTGGGCATCAGGCCGGGCAGTTTGCCTTGCTGCGACTGGATGCAAAAGAAGGGACTCACCCCTTCACCATTGCGTCGGCCTGGCCAGGTCATGGCGAGCTGCGTTTTGTCATCAAGGCACTGGGCGACTACACATCCAGCCTGGCCGGTCGCTTGCAAGTGGGGATGGCTGTCGAGGTGGAAGGGCCGTATGGCGGCTTTACCGGTGCGGTGGATGGACGGCCACTGGAAGGCCCGCAAGTGTGGGTGGCCGGTGGTGTGGGCGTGACGCCGTTTCTGGCCTGGTTGCAGGCCGCCTGGCGGCCACTGACGGTGCCGGTCGATTTCTACTACTGTGTGCGCCATGCGGCAGAAGCTGCGGCGCTGGAAGAAATACGCACGGCATGCCGCCAGCTGGGTATCCGTCTGCATGTACTGGAAAGTGACAAAGGACAACGCTTGCAGGCTGATGCCTTGCCCGCGGCCAGTGATGTCTGGTTTTGTGGTCCGGAAGGCCTGGGGCGCAGCTTGCAGCAGCAACTGGCCGCACGTGCCGTACCGCCGCGCTTTCACCACGAGGCATTTTCGCTGCGCTAAGGCTGTATTGGTGTCAGAACAGGTCGATGTCGCCGCTGGCGACTTCGGCTTCGCTCACCATACCCTGTTGTTGCAGGGCTTCAAACTGGTTTGCCTGATTGCGGCCATGGGATTTGGAGTGGTACAGCGCCTTGTCGGCACGTTCTATCAACTGGGCTGGCACCATGCAGCTGCCCAGTCTGGTAAAGCCGATGCTGACTGTGACCTGGCCGACTTGCGGAAAGGGCTGAGTGGCAATGCGGGTGCAAAAACCTTCCAGAATGGCCTGTGCCTTTTCATCACTGACCGCGCTGAACAGGATGGCGAATTCTTCGCCGCCATAGCGGAACAGGCCGTCATCTTCGCCAAAGAACTGCTGCATGCGTTGCGCCAGCATCAGCAATACTTCGTCACCAATGATGTGGCCGTAGGTATCGTTCACTTGCTTGAAATGGTCGATGTCCAGCAAGGCCAGATACGGCAACCGTGGCGTGCCGGCCTGCTGCTGGGCAACCCTGGCAAACAGCTGGTTGTCAAACTTGCGGCGGTTGAAAAGCCCGGTGAGGGTGTCACTGTCCGAGGCGTGCAGCAGGTTGAGAAAGTTTTCATGGATGCGTGCCAGCGCCAGCAGCAGGGTGTGATCCACCTGCACCCCTTCATGCGGTGTGATCATCAGTACCGCCACCACCTGATTGGCCTGATACAGCGGCAGGCACAGGCCGGTATCGGTGGAGTAGACGTCCTGGCGTTCATCCTGTTGCAACAGGATGCGCAGCATTTTGCTGCCGGGCAGGGTCCATGGCTGGTTTTGCTGGGGTAGCTCGTCCAGGCTGTCCAGCTGGATGCGCCACCAGGGATGGCCGTCAATCCAGCGGCAGTTGTACAACGCTACCGTGCAGTCCTTCAGCAGCTCGCGCAAGGTGGTGAGCAGGCTGATTTCCAGCGTACGGCGTTCCCGCTGGGCGGTCAGCGCCACCAGGCTGTCGAGGATGTCCGGCAAGGGTTGGGCGGATGGCATGTTCGGTGTACGAGTGCTACGCATGTCCTGTGAGGCAATGTCTGCTGCGCTGGGGTTCATTCATGACAAATGCTGTCCCAGTATAGATATCCCAAGCGGTTTATGCCATGAAGAAGGCCGGTCAGAGTCTGACCGGCCTTGATCCATCAACTGCGGCCGGTACTGCCAAAGCCGCCTTCGCCACGTTCGGACTGGTCGAAGTCATCCACCAGATTGAACTGCACCTGAACCACCGGCACGATGATCATCTGGGCAATGCGTTCCAGCGGAGTCAGGTGGAAGGCGGTGTGGCCCCGGTTCCATACCGAAACGAAGAGCTGGCCCTGGTAGTCGGAGTCGATCAGGCCGACCAGATTGCCCAGCACGATGCCATGCTTGTGGCCCAGGCCGGAGCGCGGCAGGATCATGGCGGCCAGTTTGGGGTCGGCAATGTGAATGGCCATGCCGGTGGGCACCAGTTGGGTTTCACCCGGTGCAATCAGCAAGTCCTTGTCAATGGCAGCCCTGAGGTCCAGGCCGGCAGAACCGGGTGTGGCGTAATCGGGCAGGTTGTCGTGCAGGCGCGGGTCCAGCACTTTGACGTCTACAACAGGTTTCATGATGGTATTCCTGCGAATCAAATGGGCAGGCAGGCCGCGCGGGCCTGCCTTGGGGCAAGGTCGGATTGTGGTTGCGACTTAACGGGGCAGCAGACGGGTCAGATGCTCGACAATGGCCCGGGCCACGGCGGGCTTGGGCATGTCCGGCAGCGCATGGGCTCCGGCATCGTCCAGCAGCACAACCTGGTTGCTGTCCGCACCCATGGCGTGTTGCGCCAGATTGGCCACCAGCAGCGGCAGCCGCTTTTTCTTGCGTTTGCTTTCGGCAAATTCCAGCAGGTTCTGGCTTTCGGCGGCAAAGCCGACACAGAACGGTGCGGCGGGCAGGCTGGCTACCGTGGCCAGGATGTCCGGGTTTTCTTCCAGTTCGATCACTGGCAGGCCTGCGCCTTTCTTGATCTTGTGTTCCGAGCGGTTTTTCACCCGGTAGTCAGCCACCGCAGCCACACTGATGAAAATGTCCGCGGCGCCGACAGTCTGCATCACGCTATCGTGCATTTGCCGTGCGCTGTCCACATTGATGCGGGTCATGCCCTGTGGTGCGGGCATGCCGGTGGGGCCGGAAATCAGCGTTACGTCGGCACCGGCGTCGCGGCAGGCGCGTGCCAGTGCATAGCCCATTTTACCGGAGCTGATATTGGTGATGCCACGCACGGTGTCGATGGCTTCATACGTGGGGCCGGCGGTCAGCACCACTTTTTTGCCGGCCAGGGTTTTGGCTACAAAAAAGCCTTCCAGCATTTCGGCAAGTGCTTCCGGCTCCAGCATGCGTCCTTCGCCCACTTCGCCGCAGGCTTGTTCACCGCTGTCCGGTCCCCAAACCGACACCCCGTCTGCCTTCAGCTGGGCGACATTGCGCTGGGTGGGCGGGTTTTGCCACATCTGGCGGTTCATTGCCGGAGCGACGATCAGCGGACAGGTGCGGGCGGCGGCCAGGGTGGAAATCAGGTCATCACTCACGCCGTGGGCCAGCTTGAACAGCAGGTTGGTGCTGGCCGGGGCAATCAGGAAGGCATCCGCCCGGCGCGACAGTTCGATATGCGCCATCGCATTGTCCGGTCGCGGATCCCACAGGTCGGTGTAAACCGCGTGGCCGGACAGGGCCTGAAAAGTGACCGGGGTGACAAAGCGGGTGGCGGACTCGGTCATCACCACTTCCACCGTATGACCGGCCTTGACCAGCAGGCGGGTGAGTTCGGCTGCTTTGTAGGCGGCAATGCCGCCGCTCACACCTAGCAGGATGCGTCGGGCTGTCATGGCTGTCTTGAAGGAGTGTGCAATAAAGAGCGCATTTTAACGGAAATCGGCCAAGGTCGCGCAGCGCTTTGCAACTGGTCCTTGGCCAGCACAGAGAAGTACCGCGACATGGATATGATGTTTGCTCACTGCGTGCAAACAGGCTATAGCCAAAGTAAGGAAGATGATTGATGTCCATTAATGATTGGCCGCTGGCAGAACGGCCGCGCGAAAAACTGCTGGCCCGTGGCGCTGCTGCGCTATCCGATGCCGAGTTGCTGGCCATCTTCCTGCGCACCGGCATCAAGGGAATGACGGCGGTGGACATGGCCAGGCATTTGCTGGCCGAGTTTGGCTCCCTAGCCGCGCTGCTCAATTGTGATCTGGCAGCGTTTGAGCGCTGTCCCGGACTGGGAGCGGCAAAATATGCCCAGTTGATGGCCAGCAAGGAACTGGCGCGCCGCGCACTGGCCGAAGAAATGAACCTTAGTGATGCGCTGAGCAGCCCGGATGCAGTCAAGGACTATCTGCGCTGGGTGATAGGCAGGCGTGATATCGAAGTGTTTGTGGTGCTGTTCCTCACTGCGCAGCACCGGGTGATTACAGTGGAGGAGGTGGCTAGCGGTACCTTGACTGAAACCAGGGTCTACCCGCGTGAAGTGGCGCGTCGCTGTCTGCAGCACAATGCGGCTGCGGTAATTGTGGCGCACAACCACCCGTCCGGGGTGGCAGAACCTTCGGCGGCAGACCGTGCGCTGACCGGCAGCCTCACGCAAACCCTTGCCCTGGTGGACTGCCGTTTGCTTGATCATTTTGTGGTAACGGGCAGCCAGGCGGTGTCGTTCGCCGAACGTGGCTGGCTGTGATGAAGGGTGCGTACTGATGCTGCATCGGCCTGACAGTGCTGTGGCGGCAAACGGTTGCATCACTGCAGGTGACTGTCGGCTGTGACCTTGTCTCTCAACTGCATTACACGGAGGCTGCCATGAACATCCTGCGCTTGCTCAATGAGTCTGATTACATTCAGGTCAACAACCAGTTCATCAAACCCGATCAACACGGCGCATCGGAAGAATTTGCCGACGAAGACGACATCGTGCTGGAAGCGCATGTCGATGGCCAGGACCTAGTCCTGACGCTGGGTGAGCTGGAAGACGCCACGCCGCTGGCTGATGGTGGATTCTGGCTGGAAGGCGTGGGCTATCTGCGTTTTCTGTCACGGCAGAGCCTGCACTGAGTCTGCTGGCCGTGTGCATGTCGGTTTGGGATGCCAAGGGTTTTCCTGCCGTGTGCCAGCTGTTTGATTTGTCTCAAATCCGGGTTCGAAGTCAGCTGCTAGAGTATGCGCTCTTATTCTAAGGGCATAATCAGCTGCCTGGCTTCGAGGGTGAAATGGAAAAATACCGAATCGGCATGATTGGCGCAGGTGTCACTGGCACTCCTTTGTTGCGGCAATTGCTGGATGCGCCGTTTGTTGAGATGGTGGGTGTGGCTGATCTGGATCTGCGTCTGCCCGGTATCGCGCTGGCGCGCGAGCGCGGTGTTCCGGTGACCAGCAACTTCATCGAGATTGCTGAACAGGGCGATCAGGTGGATATCATCATTGATGTCACCGGTTCGCGTAAGGTGCGGGAAGATTTGCGTCGTTTCATGCAGTTTTCCGGTAATAGCCATACTGTGATCGTGCATGAGCGCATCGCCTTGCTGATGATGTCACTGGGCGCTGGCACGCAGGTGGAAACCCAGCACGAGGAAATGGGCTACTGAGCCTGCGCTTACAGCAGGCATGCAAGACAAACCCGGCTTCGGCCGGGTTTTTTGCATTTCACGGCATAAGGGGCTTGTCAGCCAAAACCGCGCTGTTTCAAGGCCAGGTACAGCATGCCGGCGGTAATGGCGTCGTTCAGCGCGTCGTGACGCGGCAGGGCCGGTACTTGCAGGTCGGCAATCAGCTCGGCCAGCCGCAGGTCGATGTAGGCACCGGGGTTTTGCTTGAACTTGTAGTCGTAATAGCGGCCGGAGACTTCGATCTGCCGGTTGGGCAGGCTGATGCCGGTGATGCCGCGCACATACTTGTTGAGCACGGCCACATCGTATTCCAGGTAATAGCCCACCAGTGGCCGCCCGCCGATGAAGTCCAGCAATTGCCGCACCGCGTCGTCAGCATCCAGACCTTCCGACACATCCATGGGCCGCAGCCCGTGAATGCTGATATTGCGGCTTTCCAGCTTGCGCGTGGGTTTGACCAGCACATAAAAAGACTGGCTGGACAGGATGCGGTTGCCGCGCAGCTTCACCGCGCCAATCGACAACAGCTCGGCTTCCTGCACTTTCAGGCTGGTGGTTTCGCAGTCCACGCTCACTACTTCCTGCGTGTCGTCGACAAACAGGCTGGCATAGCGCGGGTCTTTCAGCATGCGGCGCTGCCACTGGCGTTTGAGATTGCCCAGCATCAGAAGCTCCCCAGGCGGAAGTGATGACGCAGCTGGGTGCGGAATTTCTTCACCACCGCCAGTGCATCTTTCAGCAGGTCGCGTTCCAGTGTGGAGAGTTGGTCCGGTTCAATCTGGTTGCCCGGCAGTTTGCCCAGCGACAGCTGCTGCAAACCCTGGCTCAGTTTGAGCGTAAGCAGGAAGGACAGCGATTCGGCAATTTCAATGGCCAGCTCCTTGTCCAGATGACCGGCTTCGGCCAGTGCGTGCAGCCGGTCGAAGGTGTTGCACTGGCTGATTCCGTGTTCCAGTGAGAGTGAACGCACGCCATGCACCAGCGGGAAAATGCCGCCTTTTTTCAGGTCCAGCATGGCCTTGCCGTTACGCTCCTTGGTCAACAAGTGAGAGAACAAGCCCAAAGGGGTGTCGAACTGTTCGATGGCGCGGGCAAAGCGGGAGAAAAAGCTGGCATCGTCGCGCAATTGTTGCAGCAAATAGGCATGGCTGCGTTCCAGCAGGCTGGCATCGCCGGCGACGGCTTCGGCATCCACGTAAATGGCCAGGTTCATCAGCGCGGCACCATCCGGCTGGTACACCCATTGGTGAATCTGCTGTTGCAGCTGGCTTTCGGTCAGCCGCCAGGCGGCATTGTTGACCATGATCTGGCCCTGGCAGGGCGGGTAGCCAAAACGGGCCAGTGCGGCAGAAAAGGCTTCGCAGATGGCGGGCAGCTCCGGGTGGTTGAAGCCGTTGCGCAGGATCAGCGCATTGTCCTGATCGGTCTTGAGAATCTGCTCGCCACGTCCTTCCGAACCCATTACCAGCAGACAGCTGTTGTCCTGCACTTCTGCCGGGGCCAATAGCTGCCAGGTGCGGGAGAACAGCCGGGCATTGAGCGTTTGCACCAGCCGTCCCAGTTGCGGCGCTTTCACACCGTGGCTGAACAGGATTTGCACCAGACGGGTGATCTGCCCGGCGATTTCCGCCAGCTCGTCCAGGGTGTCGGCGCGCTCCAGCCGCTGGGCAATCAGGTGCGAGTGGTTGGAGAAGTAGGACAGGATGTCCACCTGCGACAAAATGCCGATGGCCTGGCCATTGTCGGTGACCACCAGGCGGCGGATATTGCGCCGGGTCATGATCAGCAGGGCGTTGAACAGAAAGTCACCCACATCGACGGTCAGCAGTTCGAAGCGGCACAGCGTGGCCAGTGGCGTGCTGCCGGGGACTTCGTTGAGCACGATGTCGCGAAAATCGGTGGTGGTGAAAATACCCAGCTTGCCGTCATGGCGTACCAGTACCGATTTGACCTTCTTGTCCTTCATCACCCGCGCCGCTTCGCGCACGCTGGTGCTGCCGTCCACGAATACCGGGGTGCGGCTGCCGACGTCCCGCACTGTGGCGGTGAGCAGGGTTTGCAGTTCGCGGTTGCCCGCGCGCTGCGCCATGCTGCCGAATTTTTCCGACACGCTGGCATAAAAGTACGCACCAAAACGCGGGTTCTGTTCGGTCAATGCCAGCACCACGTCGCGTGGCAGGGTGTAGAGCAGGGCTTCTTCATGCACCACAAAGCGGTGTGGCGTCTGCCCGGCCACCATGGCGCGGGCGTCGAAGGTATCGCGTTCGCGGTAGAGGGTGATGACTTCGTCGCCTGCCATTTCACGCACGCTGCCCTTGAGCACCACGTACAGGGCATCCACCTTGTCGCTGGGGCCAAGCAGGCATTCTTCCTCGGCAAAAAACTGGATGTCGGCGTGTTTTTCCAGCGTTTGCTGTTCGCTGGGCGTCAGGGTGTCGAAGGGCGGATGGCTGAAGTCAAAACGGCTCATGATGTCTCTCCGGTGGCGCTATTGTTATCCATCTTGCAGAAGTGGCCTTTCAAACAGCATAACGCGGAAAGGACGGGCCGCAAACGAAAAAGCCGTTTCCACTGGAAACGGCCGAGTATTGCGATAAACCCTTGTCTTCAGTTGCCGCTGGTCAGCAGCGGTGCGCCGTCACGAAACAGCAATAGCTGGCCGGGCAGTAGCTGGGTCCAGCTTTCGTTGTCGGTCAACGGCTGGGTGGCTACCACGGCCACGCGGTCGTACGGCGTGGTGACGGTGGAAAAATCCACGGTGACATCGTCGTCCACCAGATGGGCCTTGTTGAAAGGCGCCTGGCGGATGATGTAGTGCAGATTGGTGGCGCAGTGGGCAAACAGTACTTCGCCATTGCTCAGCATGAAGTTGAACACGCCATGCTGGCGGATTTCGGCCGCCAGCCGGTCGATTTCGGCAAACAGCTCATCCAGCTGCGGCGCGCTGCACCACTTGCTGCGCAATTGCTCCAGCAGGTAGCAAAAGGCGCGTTCCGAGTCGGTGGTGCCCACCGGGTTGAAGTGACAGCCGGCTTCGGGCTGGAAGGTTTTCAGGTCGCCATTGTGGGCGAAAATCCAGTACTGACCCCACATCTCGCGCATGAAGGGGTGGGTATTGGCCAGATTCACCTCGCCCTGGGTGGCCTTGCGGATGTGGGCGATGACGTTTTGCGACTTGATCGGGTAATTGCGTACCAGATGGGCGACGGCGGATTCCACCGAGGGCTTGTCGTCCAGAAAGATGCGGCAACCCTTGCCTTCAAAAAAGGCAATGCCCCAGCCATCGGCATGGTGGTCGGTGAGGCCGCCACGGCGGTGGAAGCCTTCAAAGGAAAACAGGATGTCGGTGGGGGTGTTGCAATTCATGCCTAATAGCTGGCACATGGGGTCATCACTCGCTGCTATGGGGTGTTTCGGGGGTGTCGGCCGGGCTGTCCTGACGTCCGGGGTGTTCCGAGCATAGTCGATTCATCCCGCAGCGACAATTGTCCGACACCGGGCCGGGCAGCTTAGCCATGCGGTGGGCAACAGGCTCTGATCAGGATCAGACATGCCGAGGGTTCACTCCCCCAGTGTCACCAGGCCGTTTTCTCCCAGGTTGGCCCCCATGTCGGAAGCCAGCTCGCCCACTCGCACCAGCGCCCGCTCGTAGGCTTCGTTCCACGGATAGCAGCAGGACAGCCGCAGGCAGTTGCGGTAGCGGCCACGTGCCGAATACATCACCCCGGGCACCACGGTAATGCGTTCGGCCAGCGCGGCGTGAAACAGCTCCAGCGTATCCACCCCGGCGGGCAGTTCCACCCACAGCAGGCAGCCGCCGGAGGGCAGGGTGGCGCGGGTACCTTGGGGAAAGCGGCTGGCCACCGTGCCACGCAGTCGTTCCATCTGGCTCATGAAATGGCGGCGGATCAGCCGCAGGTGATGGTCGTAACCGCCGCTTTCCAGATATTCGGCCAGGGTTTCTTCCAGCAGCCGTGGCTGCCCCAGCGAGCTGGCGCATTTCAGTTGCAATACTTCGCGGGCAAAGCGCCCGGCGGCAATCCAGCCAATGCGAAAGCCCGGTGCCAGTGTCTTGCTATAGCTCGAACACAGCAGCACCCAGCCATCGCGGTCGAAGGCCTTTACCGCATCCGGTGTCTGGCTGCCGTAGTGCAGGTCGGCGTGTGGTGCATCCTCGATCAGCGGGATGCGGTAGTCGTTGACCAGTTGCGCCAGTCGGCGCTTGGCTTCCGGCGGCATGGTGCTGCCCAGCGGATTGTGCACGGTGGGCATGGCCACGATGGCTTGCAGCCGCTTTTCCGACAGCAGCAATTCCAGTGCATCCAGCGACAGCCCGCTATTGGGGTGAGTGGGAATCTCGATCACCGACAGGCCCAGGCTTTTGAGCAAGGGCAGCAAGTAAAAATAGGTGGGTGATTCCAGCCCCACCGTATCACCCGGCTTGCACACGGCGCGCAAGGCTAGTTGCAGCGCTTCGGAGCAGCCATTGGTGATGACGATATCGTCCGGTGCCAGCACACAGCCCCAGCTGACGGCGCGCTGGGCAATCTGGCGGCGCAAGCGGGCCGAGCCGGGCGGGAAGGGGTAGTCGGTGGTCAGCTCCGGTTGCTGGCGCAGCAAGCGCCCCATGATGTGCTTGAAGCGGTTGGTAGGGTAGAAGTCGCTGCCGCGCGGGCTAGCCAGGGACAGGTCGATGAAATCAGCTGACGTCTGTACTCGCATTACCGCTTCGATATGGTCCACCACTTCGCCGGTGGGGGCGGCTTCGCTCTGGCGGCGCATGCGTGGCAAGGGCAGGCTGGCAGCGGCTTTGACATAAAAGCCGGATTGCGGCCGCGCTTCGATGAAGCCGCGGTCTTCCAGCGTGCGGTAGGCCAGCAGGATGGTGGACGGGCTGACCTTGTGGATGTCACAGGCCTTGCGGACAGAAGGCAGCCGTTCGCCAGCCTGCATTACGCCGTTCTGGATCAGCGTGATCCATTCATTGACCAGCTGCTGGTAGAGCGGCTCCTGATTCATGGTGCATTCCTTGGGCGGCGGACGGCTGTCCGGCACAGTTTTTGGCAAAGTGGACCATAACAGTTTGGAGATTGTATAACTGTTATGGTTTCAATTGTATTTTTCTGAATCTGTTATTGTCCAGTCGCTTTACGTACCATGACAGCATCAAAAACATGGTGCGGTGGCAGGGTTTGCCTGTCGGGCCACAAGCCGGATTACGGCAAGCCTGTCCACCGCCAGCACTGCCCTGGAGTTGTCATGAATCTTGTTGCCCTGGTCACCTATCTGCTGGTGATGTCCATCACCCCCGGCCCCAACAACCTGGTGCTGGCCTCGTCCGGCGTCAATTACGGTTTCAGCCGCACGCTGCCGGCCTTGCTGGGCATGGCACTGGGACTGGCCGTGCAGATCGGCCTGATGACGGTATTCCTGGGGCAGGTGGCAGGGCTGATCAGCAGCGTGCAGCTGTATCTGGCACTGGCCGGTTGCAGTTACCTGTTGTGGCTGTCCTGGGGCATGGCGCGGGCAGGTGCGGTGGACAAGGCTGATGGCGCGACAGCGCCGATGGGCTTTTCTGGTGGCTTGCTGTTCAACTGGCTCAACCCCAAGGTGTGGCTGATGGGTTTCAATATCGCTGTGGTGTTCTTGCCCAAGCATATGGACCCGCTGGCTGCCGGCCTGTTGTTTGCCCTCATCACCTTTGCTGTGGGCCTGCCCTGCATTGCGCTGTGGGCGGGCAGTGGCGTGGCCATCCGCCGCTGGCTGGCCTCGCCGCGCGCTTGCGCGCCTTC
>NZ_LNQV01000070.1 GCF_001515305.1 Aquitalea pelogenes | reverse complement strand
GACTTCCTTCCTCCCGGTACGCTGGTCGTGACCCAGGGAGAACAGCAGGATTTCCAGCTTGTTGGTCCCTGCCAGTTTTGTTCTGGCATCGATTTTTTTAAGAAGCTCTGACACAGAAACCTCCGCAGCCTCGGTTCGTTGTTATGGCGTATTACTCCCGTTGTATACGCCAGTTATGCATTTTCCCAGCTTTCTTTGAAAACTGTCTTGGTTAAGATCAGACTTTAAGTTGGCTTGGCTCAGACTTAGTCATTATCATACTGTTTAAGTCCTTTTTACAAATACGACGCGAAACATGGCCAAGACAGCATCAAATTTGAAAGACCAGGAGATGCTGGAGGCGGCTTTCGAGCAGTTCAATACGGTCTCCAGTCAATTGATTGATGCTTATCGTCAGCTGGAAGTACAGGTAAATGTACTCAATGCCCAGCTGGATGAGGCTAACAATCAATTGCGAAAGCAGCGTGACGAAAATGCCGAGTTGGCCGAGCGCCTGGGCATGTTGCTTGAAGCCCTGCCGGCCGGCGTGGTTGAGCTGTCGCCAGATGGTGTGGTGGTTGCGCAGAATCCGGCCGCACAGTCCTTGCTGGATGGTGAGCATGTCGGCCAGGGTTGGGCCACGGTGCTTGGCCGGTGGGAGCATGCCGAACTGGACGGAACGTATATTCTTCCCTATCAAGGAGGAGAACGGCGTCTGGCCTTGCAGTATCAGGACTTGCCAGCTTCTGGCGGACGCATCGTGCTATTGCATGATGTCAGCCGCCTGCATCATTTGACCGTGGAGCTGGCCCACCAGCAAAAGCTGGCAGCAATGGGTGGCATGGCAGCTTCACTGGCCCACCAACTGCGCACTCCTTTGGCCACGGCCATGCTCTACACTGCCAATCTCAAGCAAGAAGGGCTGCGCCCGGAAGACCGGGCGCGCTTTGTTGACAAGAGCCTGGCGCGGATGAAGGCACTGGAGGGTTTGATCCAGAACATGCTGGGCTTTGTCCGTGGGCAAACCAGTGCACTGGAAGTGCTGGATGTGGACGTGCTGGTGGAAGATGTGGCGGCAGTGTTGATTCCACAATGTCATGAGCGTGGCATGATTTGGGATTGCCACAAACAGCTACCGTCTGCCATAACGGTAATGGCAGATCGCAAGGCCTTGCAAGGTGCCCTGGTGAACCTGCTGGAGAACGCCATGCATTTCTCTCCGGAAGGCGGGCGGATAGGCTTGCTGGTGGGCTTGCAGGGTAATCAGGTACATTTTCGGGTTGAGGATGACGGCATCGGTTTGGGCGGGGCGGATCCTGCCAGGCTGTTTGAACCCTTCTTCACCACCCGTCCTGGTGGAACCGGCCTGGGCTTGTCGATTGTCAAGAAGGTGGCCGATGAACTATCCGGTAGCGTGACGGGTGGGGATCGCCAGCAAGGCGGTGCTTTTTTTGAATTGAGTCTTCCCTGTCTTGGTGGGGAAATAGCGCATGACTAAGTTGATCAGGGGAAAATGCATATGAAACCAGTGGTAAAAGTTGATGGCCAGATCGGTACGCTGATGCTGGTAGGCCAGTTTGATTTCAATCTGCACAAGGATTTTCGCCTGGCCAGTCAGGAATTGCTGGAAAACCCGGCCATCCAGGAAATTCAGGTTGATTTTGACCAGGTGCCGTTTCTGGACAGTTCGGCGCTGGGCATGTTGCTGTTGCTGAAGGAGAGGGCAACCAGTCAGAAAAAATCCATGTCACTGGTGAACTGTCGCGACACGGTGCTGCAAGTGCTGGAAATTGCCTGCTTTAACAAGATGTTTACAATCAAGTAAGCATTGACTTGCACTCCGGGGTGCATCACCGCTTGAGGTCAGGCTTGATAAATTCTTTGATAAGCAGAAATTAAAATAATTCAAGCCTATCCGGATATATACGTATTTACCTGTTTTACACGATTCGCCCCTTGATTTAATCAACAGATTGGCTGATGAAGAAGTTAGTACATTGGCAATTTGTTGAAAGCCGGGGGAGACATGGTGCTTTCGGATCGGCAGCGACGGTTGGCAGGTAGTGGATTCAGTATCTTTGCCATCGTGCTTGCGCTTGCTGCGGGCATAGGGGGGCGGCTGGATGGCTTCCTGTCCGTTTTGTTGGGTTTGGTGCAAGTGGCAGCGTTGGTGTGTTGGTGGTTGCCAAAGGAGGACGGGGTGTCTGATCAGGAAAATCCAGCTGCATCCAGTCAGCCATTGCAGGCAGCCCCTGTACCTGACTGCGTGGATTTCATCCATGAGCAGATTTCCCAGTCCAAAGGTGAGGTTGCGCGGGTGCAGGCGCTGATTGAGGACGCTGTCGTCACCCTGGCTAACAGTTTTTCGGGTTTGTCGCGTGAAGCTGCAGCCCAGCTGGAACTGGCAGAGTCATTGGCCAAGGGCGACCTGGGCATGGATGCGCATGCGCTTTCCTTCACCGGTTTTGTCACCGAAATCGCCGCAGCCATGTCCGGCTTCGTGGAAAAGACGGTGGACAACAGCCGTCTGGCGATGTTGCTGGTCGAGCAGATGGAGTCCATGGGCAAGGAGATGCAGGATGTCATCCGGCTGCTGGATGAAATCCACTCCATCACCAACCAGACCAATATGCTGGCGCTCAATGCATCGATTGAGGCGGCGCGTGCCGGGGAGTTGGGACGGGGTTTCGCCGTTGTGGCAGACGAAGTACGCCATTTGTCCGGACGGACCAGCTCTTTCAGCGAGCAGATCCGCGACCTGATCAACCGGGTCAATGGCTCGGTGACGCATGCCGAAGGGCTGATCAATCAGCTGGCCTCACAGGACATGATGTTTACCTTGCAGGCCAAGCAACGGCTGGATGAGACTTCTTCCCGCATCAACGACATGGATGCCCTGATGGCGGAATCTGTTGGCCGTTTGCGGCATGGTGTGGGCTTGCTGTCCGACCATGTGGGGGATGCAGTGCGTTCCCTGCAGTTCCAGGACATGGTGTCCCAGTTGATTGCCCATGTCGGCAAACGCCTGTATGGCATTGAAGAAATGATGGAATTGAACAGCCGTCCGGCACAAGAACAAGAAGAGTGGGCATTGACGGTGGCGGCAAGGCTGACGGAACTGCGTCAGGCCTTGTCCAGCAACCCGGTGGCACAAGGCCGTATGGAAAGCGGCAGCATAGATCTGTTTTGAGCGTGAACAAAAGAAAAGTGGGAACAACATGCCAAAAAAAGTACTGACAGTTGACGACTCGGCATCCATTCGCCAGATGGTGACCTTTACCCTGAAGAGTGCGGGCTACGAAGTGGTAGAGGCGACGGATGGCAATGGCGGCCTGGCGCGGGCGCAGGCAGATACCTTTGACCTGATCCTGACCGACCAGAACATGCCGGGCATGGATGGGCTCAATCTGATACGGGCACTGCGCAAGCTGCCGGCTTACGGCAGTACGCCCATCCTGATGCTGACCACCGAGTCCAGCGACCAGATGAAATCACTTGGCCGTGCTGCGGGTGCCACCGGCTGGCTGGTGAAACCGTTTGATCCGCAGAAATTGCTGGATGTCGTGAAGCGCCTCGTCGGTTAATACAGCGCTGCCGGCCGGTGTCGGCCATGGCAATCAGGGTGGCTTGCATTTTTGCATGGCCCAGCAGGGGGATGCATCGTGTCTATTGATATGTCGCAGTTTCATCAGGTGTTTTTTGATGAGACCGACGAACACCTCGCTACCATGGAGGGGGTATTGCTGGCGGTGGATGTAGCTGCACCGGACAGCGAGGACCTCAATGCCATCTTTCGTGCCGCGCACTCCATCAAGGGGGGCGCTGCCACCTTTGGTTTTGGCGATCTGGCCGCACTCACCCATGTCCTGGAAAACCTGCTGGACAAGGTGCGCAAGGGCACCATGCAACTGAGCACCGCCATGGTGGATGTGTGCCTGCAAGCCAAGGACGTGCTGGCGGCCATGCTGGCTGCGCATCGTGGTGCACCGCCTGTAGACCCTTCTTCCGTGCGGGCAGTCGAGCAGCAACTGACCGCGCTGGTGAATAAGGACGCGGCAGTGTCCGCGCCTGCCGCAGCGATTGTTCCCACCGTGCCTGCCAGTCATCCGCCAGCAAGCAGCACGATGTACATCGAGCTGGATCATCTGCCGGATACGGACTACGACGCCTTGTTGCAATCCATGGCCTTGCTGGGAGAGATGAGTCTTGTCCAGCCAGGGTCTGATGACCCGGCTCAGCCCTGGGTGCTGGTCTTGACCAGTGCCCTTCACGCCGATGAAGTGTCCGAGTCGCTGGCCTTTTCCATCGCGCCAGACCATTTCCGCATCACGGTGGACCATGGTCAGCAAGACGAAGGGGATTTCGGCCTGTTCCTCTCCGCCAGCGTAGGCGAGCCAGCTGCAGCCCCGGGCGGTGATGTCGCCTTTGAAGAGGATGGTTTTGGCCTGTTCGCGCCTTCTCTTCCTGATGGTGCTGTCCATGGCGATGTGGACGATGGCTTTGGCCTGTTCGAACCCTTGCCAGATGCCAACGCGACGCCGTCCGTCGCACTTGAGGACGATGGCTTCGGCTTGTTTGTTCCGCTTGCTGCCGCAGAACCTGCGCCTGTCATGGTGCACGAAGAAGAGGGCTTCGGCCTGTTTGCGCCCATGCCTGCGGCATCTCCTGCCCAGGCTGTACCACCGCAACCGGTGGCTCCTGTGGCTGCGCCCCGTGCCGAGCGTGTGCAGCCCGCGGCGGAAAACTCCATCCGGGTGAATACCGACAAGGTGGACCTGTTGTTGAACCTGGTAGGTGAGCTGGTCATCACCCAATCCATGCTCAGCCAGTCCGGAGAGAATCTGGACCCGGTCCAGCATGAACGTCTGCTGGGCGGGATCCTGGCTTTACAGCGTAATGCCCGCGAGCTGCAGGAAGCCGTCATGTCCATCCGCATGACGCCTATATCTTTTGTCTTCAACCGTTTTCCCCGTGTGGTGCGTGACCTGGCCAGCAAGCTGGGCAAGCAGATCGAGCTGAAAATGGTTGGGGAGAATACCGAACTGGACAAAGGCTTCATCGAAAAGCTGGCCGATCCCTTGACCCACTTGGTGCGCAACAGCCTGGACCATGGGGTCGAGTCGCCCGAAGTGCGAGTGGCCAAGGGCAAGTCGGCCACTGGCCGCCTGACCCTGCGGGCATTTCATCAAGGTGGCAGCATTGTCATCGAAGTGACGGACGACGGAGCCGGGCTGAACCGGGCGCGCATCCTGTCCAAGGCACGTGAGCGCGGCATGGCGGTCAGCGATGCACTGAGCGACAGCGAAGTATGGGGCTTGATCTTCGAAGCCGGCTTTTCCACTGCTGCCGAAGTGACCGATGTGTCCGGTCGTGGTGTCGGCATGGATGTGGTGAAGCGCAATATCCAGAGCATGGGCGGGCGTATCGACATCGACTCCCTGGCGGATTTTGGCACCACCATCAGTATTCGCCTGCCACTGACGCTGGCCATCATGGACGGCATGTCGGTACGCAGTGGTGACGATATTTATGTCATTCCACTCAGCTTTGTGCTGGAGTCCCTGCAGCCGCAGGCCGCAGATCTCAAAACGGTTGCCGGCAAGGGGCAGGTGGTGAATGTGCGCGGACAGTATCTGCCCATCGTCTCACTGGCGGCCTTCTTCCCAGGCGACAGCAGCCATGTCACCACCGATCCGACCCGTGCCATTCTGGTGATTGTGGAAGCCGGCGGCCAGCAACTGGCCTTGCAAGTGGATGAGCTGATCGGCCAGCAGCAATTCGTAGTGAAGAACCTGGAAAGCAATTACCGCAAGGTAGAAGGTGTTGCCGGTGCCACCATCATGGGAGATGGCAGGGTAGCCCTGATTCTTGATATTTCCATCATCGCACGCCACAGGCAGCGGCAAGCCGCACGGCCCATGGCGAGCGATCCGGCATAGAAAAAGGCAAGTTTCCATGAGCGAACAGCTGGAATACCGCCACGGACAAAGCAAGGCAGTGCGCGAGCTGCTGGTGTTTACCCTGGGGCAGGAAGAATACGGCATTGATATTCTCAAAGTGCAGGAAATCCGTGGTTACGACCCGGTCACCCGCATTGCCAATGCGCCCCCCTTCATCAAGGGCGTGGTCAATCTGCGGGGCAGCATTGTTCCCATCGTGGACATGCGCATCAAGTTTGGCCTGGGCGAGCCGGTTTACGACGCATTTACCGTGGTGATCATCCTCAACATTTTCCAGCGCACGGTGGGTGTGGTGGTGGATGGCGTGTCGGATGTCATCCAGCTGGAGGCCGACGAGCTGCGTGAGCCGCCCGAATTCGGCTCGGTGGTGGAAACCAGATATATCGAAGGACTGGGTACCAAGGGGGAGCGCATGGTGATCATTGTGGATATCGAGCGCCTGATGAGCAGCGATGAAATGGCGCTGGTTGATGTGACGGACCAAGGCTGAAGCCGACAGGCTGTAAGGGAGAGGTGAAACATGAATAATCTGAAAGTAACGCACCGCTTGCTACTGGGTTTTGGCCTGCTGGTTGCCGTCATCATTGCCGCCATGGCGGTGGCCATCAGCCAGATTCACAGTCTGCGTGATGATATTGACGAAATTGCCAATGTCCATGTGCCGCGCGCGGCCGAGGCCAACAAGGTGATTGATGATGTCAATCTCACCGCTCGCGCCACGCGCACGCTGCTGCTGGCGCGCGACCCTAACGTGCTGCTGGACCAACGCAAGCAGGTTGAAGACGCACTGGGCCGCATCACCACCGAGATGGGCAAGTTATCCGGCGGCGTACCTGCGGCAGGCCAGGCATTGTTTGACAAGGTCAAGACCCAGGAAGCCGGCTACCGCCAGCAGTTGCAACAATTCTTGCAGCAACTGAAGGCCGGGCAGGAGGAAGAAGCCAGGAATTACCTGCTGCAAACCCTGCGTCCCACCCAGGTTGAGTACCTCAAGTCTATTGGCAACTATGTCGAGTTCGAGGAAGGCCTGTCCAAGCAAGTTGCCGAAGGGACGCTGGCCCGCGCCAATAGTGCCGGGACATTGCTCAATATCCTGCTGGCAGCTGCCGTGCTGATCGGCATCATTGCCGGTTGGCTGATCAGCCGCTCCTTGCTGCGCCAGATTGGCGGAGAACCGGCTGATGCAGTACAGCTGATGCAAGAGCTGGCAGCCGGCGAAGTCACCACCGAACTGAAAGTGGCGGCAGGGGACAGCAACAGCCTGTTTGCCTATATCCGTCAGGCAGCCGACAAGGCAGTGGAAAATATCCGGGTGCGCAATGCGCTGGATCACGCCGCCACCAATATGATGATTGCCGATGCCGAATTCAATGTGGTGTATGCCAATCAGTCGGTGGTCAATATGTTTGCCCTGGCGGAAAGCGATATCCGTCATGACCTGCCGCAGTTCTCTGCCCGTAACCTGCTGGGCAGCAATATCGACCAGTTCCACCGCAATCCCGGTCACCAGCGCGGCCTGATGCAGCAGTTGCGCGGTTCGCACAATGGCACCATCCATATCGGTGGCCGCACCTTCAACCTGATTCTCACCCCCATCAATGGTGCTGGTGGCAAGCGACTGGGCTACGGTGTGGAGTGGATTGACCGTACTGCCGAACTGGCCCACCAGGCTGCCGAACAGCAGCGCATCGAGGCCGAACGTGCGGTTGCCGCCGAAAACGCCCGTATCCGCAGTGCACTGGATAATGTCACCACCAATGTGATGATTGCCGACAACGACCGCAACATCATCTATCTCAATCACAGCGTGATGGACATGCTGACCAATGCCGAAGCCGACCTGCGCAAGGCTTTGCCCAACTTCAGCGCGCGTCATGTGCTGGGTGGCAGCATGGACATGTTCCACCGCAATCCGGCCCACCAGCGCGACCTGCTGGCCAATCTTCGCGCTACCTACAAGGCGGACATCGCAGTGGGCGGGCGTCATTTCTCGCTGACCGCCAACCCGGTGTTCGGTGCCGATGGTGAACGCCTGGGCAGTGTGGTGGAGTGGAAGGATCGTACCGGCGAGGTGATGATCGAGAAAGAAGTGGAAGCCATCGTCCATGCCGCGGCACGAGGCGACTATGGTTCCCGACTGGTACTGGAGGACAAGACCGGCTTCTTCCGCATGCTGTCGGAAGGCGTCAACCAACTGCTGGATGTCACCAGCCGCGCGCTGGATGATATTGCAACCGTGCTGGGCGGCCTGGCGCAGGGCGACCTGACCCGCACCATCCATAATGATTACGACGGCATGCTGGGTCAGCTCAAGAGCGATACCAATACCACGGTAGAGCGACTGCGCAGCATCGTGGGCAATATCCAGGAATCCACCGAGGCCATCAATACCGCAGCCCAGGAAATCTCGGCGGGTAACAGCAATCTGTCCGGCCGTACCGAACAGCAGGCAGCCAGCCTGGAGGAAACCGCCTCCAGCATGGAGGAAATCACCAGTACCGTCCGGCAGAATGCGGAAAACGCCAAGAAGGCCAATACCCTGGCGACCGGTGCCTCCGACATTGCCGCACGCGGTGGTCAGGTGGTGGGCAATGTGGTGTCCACCATGAACGAGATCAACGACAGCGCCAAGAAGATTGTCGACATCATCAGCGTGATTGACGGCATTGCCTTCCAGACCAATATCCTGGCGCTCAATGCGGCGGTGGAAGCCGCCCGCGCTGGCGAGCAAGGCCGTGGTTTTGCCGTGGTGGCCAGTGAAGTGCGCAGCCTGGCCCAGCGTTCGGCGGCAGCGGCCAAGGAAATCAAGCTGCTGATTGGCGATTCGGTGGACAAGGTGGAGTCCGGCAGCCGGCTGGTGGATGAAGCAGGCCGCACCATGGACGAAATTGTCAGTGCCATCCGTCGTGTGGCCGACATCATGAGTGATATCTCGGCTGCTTCTGTCGAACAAAGCTCCGGTATCGAACAGGTCAATCTGGCGGTCACGCAGATGGACGAAAACACCCAGAAGAACGCTGCACTGGTGGAACAGGCCGCTGCCGCAGCGGAATCGCTGGAGGATCAGGCCCGGCACCTGATGGATGCCGTTTCCATCTTCAGGCTGGATGGCAGCAGTGCGCCGCGACTGGCAGCCCCCAGAAGCGGGCAGGGGCGAGCATCGGTTAGCCCGGCGCGACTGACACAGCAAGCGGGACAGCAGGTCAAGCCGGTAGCGGCACGTGCCCCCGTACATGCCGAGCGCATCAAGACCTTGCCCGGCCCGTCTGCGCATGATGATGAGTGGGAAGAATTCTGATGGGTGCGACAAGGCCTGATGAGCGCTGAACGCGATATCAAGTTCACGGCAGCGGATTTCCGCCGGCTGCGGCAAATGCTCTATCAGCGCGTGGGAATTTCGCTGAATGACAGCAAAAGCCATATGGCGTATTCCCGGCTGGCAAAGCGTGTGCGCCAGCTGGGTTTCCGCCAGTTCAGCGATTATCTGGACTTGCTGGATGGCAGTGCGGAGACCGAGGAGTGGCAGCATTTCGTCAATGCGCTCACCACCAATCTGACCGCCTTTTTCCGTGAACCGCATCATTTCGACCTGTTGCGCCTGCATGCGATGGAGCGCGCTGGCCAGGACCGTTTGTACCGCGTATGGAGTTCGGCAGTTTCCACCGGCGAGGAGGCCTACTCCATCGCGATGACCTTGCTGTCGCTGCCGCAGCTCAACCGGCAGCGGCTTGAGGTGGTGGCGTCGGATATCGACACCCGGGTGCTCAGTCATGCGGCAGATGGTGTGTATGATGCCGAGCGTACCCGTACGCTGGATCCCGCTCTGCTCAAGCGTTATTTTTTGCGCGGCGTGGGCCGCAATGCCGGCAAGGTACGCATTCGCAAGGAGCTACGCGAGCACCTGTCGTTTTATCAGTTCAACCTGGTTGCAGAGCCGTGGCCGGACATGGGGCGCTTTGACGTGATTTTTTGCCGCAATGTGCTGATTTATTTTGACAAGCCAACCCAGGCTGCCATCCTGCAACGCTTTGCGCGCTGCTTGCAGCCTGACGGTTTGCTGTTTCTGGGACATTCGGAAAACATCATGCATCTGACCGATGCCTTCCAGTCCTGTGGCCGGACGGCTTATCGCTTGCTTGGGCAGGACGCAAGGGAATGAACATGACAGCCACCGCCCAGCGCAAGATCAGAGTGGTCGTGGTAGATGATTCGGCCCTCATCCGCAGCCTGCTCACCAGCATCATCAATGAAGCGCCGGACATGGAGGTGGTGGCCACCGCGTCCGACCCCATCGTCGCGCGCGAGCGCATCCGTGAAACCAACCCGGACATGATCACGCTGGATGTGGAAATGCCGCGCATGGACGGGCTGGAGTTCCTGCGCCGTTTGATGCGTTTGCGTCCGACGCCGGTGTTGATGATTTCGTCCCTGACCCAGAGCGGTTCGGAAACCACCCTCAGTGCGCTGGAGCTGGGCGCGGTGGACTTCCTGCCCAAACCCACGGTGGATGTCAGCAATACCATGCAGGATTATGCCGATGATATCCGCGACAAGATCCGCATGGTGGCGGCTGCCCGTTTGCGTCGCCCGGCCTGTTTGCCACTCCGGCAGCACCGCCGGCCAGCCGGCTGTCGCCTGCGCTGCTGCGGCAGAATGCCATCATTGCGGTAGGGGCCTCCACAGGGGGCACCGATGCCATCAAGGAGTTTCTCGACAAGCTGCCTGCCAATTGTCCGCCGGTGATGATCGTGCAGCACATGCCCGAAGGCTTCACCTTGTCCTTTGCCCGCCGTCTGGACAAGCTGTGCGCCATGCATGTGAAAGAGGCGGAAGACGGTGAACCGCTGCTGCGTGGTACCGCCTATATTGCACCCGGCCATTCGCACATGCGGCTTGGCAAGGGAACGCAGGGCTTTGTCATCTGCCTGGACCAAAGCCCGCCGGTCAACCGTCATCGCCCGGCCGTGGATGTGCTGTTCGAGTCGGTCGCCAATCTGGCCGCCCCGCAGACCGTCGCTGTCATCCTCACCGGCATGGGCAAGGATGGCGCGCACGGCATGTTGCAGCTGCGCCAGGGTGGCGCCATTACCTTTGCGCAGGATGAGGCCAGCTGTGTGGTGTATGGCATGCCGCGCGAGGCAGTGGCACAGGGCGGGGTGATGCATGTCCACCCGCTGGCGCAACTGGGTGACAAAGTGCTGGATGTGCTGCGTCTTCCCCATGAGAGGGCGGGAGCATGAGCCATTCCGAGCAGCCCTCTACACGGCGCTATTTCGATCGGCAGTTTCAGATTGATGCCATCAAGATTCTGCCGGGCGAATATTTTGCCACCCGCCAGCCCTTGATGCTGACCACCTTGCTCGGTTCCTGTGTAGCCGTTTGCCTGATGGACCGCACGGCCGGCGTGCATGGCATGAATCATTTCCTGTTGCCGCAAGGCAGCGACTGGCATAGCCAGACCAGCGTACCGGCCCGCTTCGGGGTCAATGCCATGGAATTGCTGATTACCGACATGCAGAAACTGGGTGCCCAGCGCCAGCGGCTGGAAGCCAAGGTGTTTGGTGCCGGCAATGTGCTGGATGGCATGTCGGTGGTGAATGTCGGCGAGCAGAACAGTGAATTCATCCGTGCCTATCTCAAGAGCGAAGGCATTCCCCTGCTGGCCGAGGATTTGCTGGGCAGCTTTGCCCGCAAGGTGTTTTTCTTTCCCGGTGATGGCAAGGTGATGGTGCGCAAGCTCAAGAACAGCCGCACCCTGGCTTCCAAGGAAGCCGCCTACCGCCAGCGGCTGGACCGGCAGAGCACCAGTCAGCCCGGTGGCGATATCGACCTCTTCATCTAGCCTCAGTCCCGTTGCAGGTGTGGCAGCTTGTCTGTCACTTCCGCCCAGTCGGCGTGGTCGGGCAGTGGTGCTTTGCTGGCGGTGATGCTGGGCCAGCGTTTTGACAGCTCGGCATTCAGCTGGATATACACCTGCTGCCCGGCTGGCACATCATCTTCGGCATAAATGGCAGACACCGGGCATTCGGCCACGCACAGCGTGCAGTCAATGCACTCGTCCGGATCAATGGCGAGAAAATTGGGGCCTTCATGAAAGCAATCCACCGGGCAGACATCCACGCAATCCGTGTATTTGCATTTGACGCAGGCATCGGTTACAACGTAGGCCACTTTGCTTTCCTCCTGAATTGGCCGGGCCAACTGCTGTCACACGCTTTGCGGTGGCGGCAAGCAAGCCGGGCAGGGACAGAACGGACAAGGGTAATATCTGAGTATTTCACTCGGATATTATTCACCAAAAATCACCGTGCTGCTCCCCCAATGTGATGTTGATTGCCAGAACTGTTGCCATGCCAGACATTCCCTATCCCTATCGAGGTCGCTTTGCCCCCAGTCCCACCGGCTTGTTACATGCCGGCTCCCTGATGACAGCCGTTGGCAGCTATCTGGAAGCGCGCAGCCGTGGCGGCGAGTGGTGGGTCCGCATGGAAGACCTGGACCCGCCGCGTGAAATGCCCGGCGCTGCCGACCATATCCTGCGCACGCTGGAAGCTTTCGGTTTTGAATGGGACGGCGAAGTGGTGTACCAGAGCCAGCGCCACCACCTGTATCAGGCGGCTTTGCAGCAACTGGTGGACAGCGGCCATGTTTATCCCTGCAGCTGCTCGCGCAAGGAAATCACCAGCGTCGCCAGCCGTGGCGTGGATGGCCATGTCTATCCGGGCTGGTGTCGTGACGGCTGCCGCAAGCAGCGTGAACACCATGCCTGGCGCTTGCGGGTGGATGATGCGCCAGTCAGCTTTGTCGACCGGCTGCAAGGCCTGTACCAGCAAAACCTGGCTGCGGACATCGGCGACTTCGTGCTGCTGCGGGCAGATGGCTTCTGGGCCTATCAACTGGCCGTGGTGGTGGATGATGCCGAACAGGGCATGACCGATATCGTCCGCGGTGCCGACCTGCTGGTGTCCACCCCGCGACAAATCCATGTGCAGCGCTGCCTGGGCCTGCCTGCGCCGGACTACTGTCATCTGCCCTTGCTGGTGAATGCCGCCGGGGAAAAGCTCTCCAAGCAAACCCTGGCACCTGCCATCAATCCGGCCCAGGTCGCGCAGGAACTGCGTCTGGCACTGTGCCGCCTGGGTCAGTTGCCGCCGCCAGAATGTCAGACTGCCGCTGAGCTGTGGCAATGGGCGCTGGCCAACTGGAGTTTGGCCAGCGTGCCTGCCGGTCCCTGTCCGCTCTGAATTCCCGCTTTTTTTCCTGCCCCATGCCCGGCCTGTGCCGGACATTGTCTTTTCTGCGCTTGCCAACCTGCTAACGCGCGTTGCTGTTTATCAGTCTTTTATCTGATTCAAGACATGGTGATTTGCCGGCAAAGCACCTAAACCATAGAGATGACCTTGCTGATGGGGTCGGCTGCCGCACTGCGACCAACAATGGCGTGTGCATGTTCAAAACCGCGACATGGAATTACATATGCGTAAATAACATATTTACAAAATAATTAAATACTAATATTGTGAAGCTCATACAGAACACGTTCTTTAACAGCTTCGATTTTCGGCCTCGATGGAGACAAGACCATGAGCGAGACCAAAGTAAAAAAAGCGGCCCTTGGCGTGTGGATGTGTACCGCCCTGGTAGTGGGCAATATGATCGGTTCCGGTGTATTCCTGCTTCCCGCTTCGCTAGCCCCCTACGGGGGGATGTCCCTGATCGGCTGGGCAATTACCTCGGCCGGTGCCATTTGTCTGGCGCTGGTGTTTGCCCGGCTTTCCGCCATGATTCCCAAAGAGGGTGGCCCCTACGCTTATATCCATGCCGGCTTTGGCGACTTTGCCGGTTTCTGGATTGCCTGGGGTTACTGGATAGCCCTGTGGGCTGGCAACGCCGCCCTGGCGGTGGCCGCCACCAGCTATATGCAGGTGTTTTTCCCGCAACTGGGGCATGACAACCTGCTGGCAGCTGCCTTTTCCATCGGCTTGATCTGGACCGTTACCTGGATCAACAGCCGCGGTGCGCGCAGTTCCGGCCTGGTGGCGGTGGTGACTACCGTACTCAAACTGGTGCCACTGGCAGCCGTCACCTTTATCGGCTTCTTCTACATGCACCCGGAAAACCTGGTGTTCAACCCGCACGGCAAGCCCTTGTTGAGTTCGGTTTCCGCCACCATGGCGCTCACCCTGTGGGCGTTTCTGGGACTGGAGTCCGCCTCGGTTCCTGCCGGTGATGTGGTCAACCCCAGCAAGACCATTCCGCGTGCCACTGTCATCGGCACCTTGCTGGCCACCGTGCTGTACATCCTGTCCACGGTGTCGCTGATGGGGGTGATGTCACCGGCCATGCTGGCCAATTCTCAAGCCCCGTTTGCCGATGCCGCCCGCCTGATGTGGGGCGACTGGGCCTACTGGGTGGTGGGGCTGGGGGCGTG
>NZ_LNQV01000007.1 GCF_001515305.1 Aquitalea pelogenes | reverse complement strand
TAGTGGCAGGGTGGGGTAGATCAGCATGGGCTCGCGGCGGGTCTATGCCGCATTTGTCGGCCAGGTGCTGCAAGGCAGGCAGGCGCTGTGCCAGTTCCGGCCCCAGTGTGCGGGTGTCCAGAAACACGCCGATCTGGCCATTGCGTTCGATGCCGCGCCCGGCGGCGCATTCGCGCAGGATGGCGGCGCTTACCACATCGCGCGGGGCCAGTTCTTCGACAAAACGCTCACCCAGACCGTTGACCAGCAAGGCCCCGCCGGAGCGGGTAGCTTCGGAAATCAGCCCGCCACGCAGTCGTGCCGGCCAGGCCACGCCGGTGGGGTGGTACTGGAAGGCATCCATGTCACGCAAGCCGGCACCCAGCCGGTAGGCCAAAACCAGCCCGTCGGCGGTGGCGCCGTAGTGGTTGGAGGTGGGAAAGCCTTGCAGGTGCAGCCGGCCGCAACCACCGGTGGCCAGAATGGTTTGCCGGGCGGATACCACCATGAAGCGCTGGTATTCCAGGTCGTACAGCACGGCCCCGGCGCAGCTGCCGTCCTCGTGTGACAGCAGTTCCACCACCGGGCAGCGGTTGAGCAGGGTGATGGCCGGGTCCAGTTCCACGGTTTCGCGCAGCACGCGCATCATCTCCAGCCCGGTGTAATCGCGGTAGCACAGGATGCGCGGCTGACTGCAGCCACCGGCTTGCTTATAACGCAACTTGCCACCGTCGCTGAGCGGGTCTTCCAGATCAAAATGCATGCCCAGCTCAATCAGCCAGCGGATGACGCCGGGTGCATCGCTGGCCATTTGTGCCAGCAATTGCGGATTGGCACATTTGTGGCCGCCACGCATGGCGTCGTCAAAGTGTTGTTGCGGGCTGTCGCTGGCCGCCAGTGCGGCCTGGATGCCGCCTTCGGCCATGACGGTATTGCTGTCGCCCAGTCGCAGCTTGCTGGCCAGCATCACTTGCGCGCCGCTGCGGGCGGCGGTCAGCGCGGCGGCCGCACCGGCACCGCCGCCGCCAATCACCAGTACATCGGTGCTGCGCTGTTCGGCACCGGCCAGGTCAAAGCCGTCGATCAGCGCATTGCTTTGCAGCAAGGCGGCCAGTTGCGGGTGGCAGGGTTGGCCGCGGCTGGGGCCGATTTGCAGCAAGGTGCTGGCATTGCTGTCGCTGTCCGGGTGGTATTGGGCCAGCAACGCGCTGCGCGACAGGTCGGCCGGGCGCAGCGGTGGCTGGGCATGGGCGGTCAGATTGGCCAGGGCTTGGGCATAGGGAATCGCGTTGTTCATGCTTCGCTCCTGGGGGTGTCGCTGCGGGTGTTGATGGCCAGCTCGCCACGGGCTTGTTGTTCCAGGCGGCGAAGCAGATCGCCCGGGCGCAGGTTCTGGATGGCCTGGGCACGGCGCAGGTAAAGGCCGACATGATTGGGCCGGATGTTTTCCGGGCAGGCCAGCGTACACAGATTGCACATGATGCAGGCGTCAAACAGCGCAGCGGCGGCTTGCAACTGGCCGCTGGCCGCCAGTGCCATACCTTGCTGAACCGGTATATGCCGTGGGCAGGCGCGGTCGCAGCCGCTGCAATGGCGGCAGTGGACGAGCTCCGGAAAGGTTTGCTGCAGCTGGGGCAGGGCCTGCCAGCCATCACGCAAATCATGCGGGCGGTAGTGGTGGACGTGGTCGGGCAGGTAGTAGTCGATAAAGCTGACCTGCATGCCGTCCTCTACCGTGGTTTCACAGGCCAGACGGGTTTCGGCGGAGCGCTCACCGGCCTTGCGGACCAGGCAGCGGCAAGAGCCGCACACGCCCTGGCCCATGCAGCCGATATTGGCGGTGAGTGGCGAATCGCCTTCCAGGCGGGTGTGCAGGATGGAGTTGCCGGGTGTGGCATCCACCACCTTGCCATCAATGCTGATGCGGATGGTTTCACTCATGGGATTGTCCTCAAGCTTGGGTTGCGGCCAGTGGCGGCATGTGCTGCTGCCTCTGGTCGGGCCGTTGCTTGCGCTACTGCAAGGAGCGTGCCACGCAGTGAAAATGCTTCAAGGTGTTGAATAGAAAGAAAAAACCATGAGTCGATTGTTGCCGTGTGGAGCAAGATCAACGGAAAACCGTGCTTCTGCCGGACTGCGGTTTACGGAAAACCTTACGCGTGGTAGTGATTTGCGGGATTTGGCTGGCAGAAAGGCAAAGTGCGGATTTCCGTACTTTTAAAACAGTGGATTCGCGGCTGGCCGTACTTTCAGTGTTTTGCCAATGGCATTATTCATTCAAATCAATGACATGCGGCGACTGTTGCGTGGCACGGGGCTTGCTCTGCGGTGGGTGGGAGACACACTACAGAAATCAAGGAGCAAGACCATGTGGGGAACCATGAGTACAGCACTGCTACCGGTGGTGCTATTGATGCTGCTGGGCTGGTTTGGCGGCCAGCGCGGCTATTTCCGCCAGGCGGATGTGGGGGTGATGGCAACGCTGGTAATGCGTTATGCCTTGCCCTGTTCATTGTTTATCGGCGCGTTGAAGACGCCGCCGGAGCGCATCCAGAACCTGCCTTTCATCCTGTGCATGACTTTCGGCTTTGTCGGCACCTATGTACTGGCCTTGCTGGCCGGGCGTTATTACTACCGGCAGGGGCTGAAAACCAGCGCCATCCAGGCCCTGGTATGTACTTTTCCGGACATGGCCTATTTTGGCGCGCCCATCCTGCAGCAGGTGTGCGGGCCGCAGGGTTTCATTGCCGTGCTGATTGGCAACCTGATCACCAGCTTTGTCATCCTGCCGCTTACCATCGTGCTGTGCCGCTGCGGTGAAATGGCGGATGCGGGGGACGATGACGGCATGGTGGCCATGCTCAAGCAAAGCCTGGTCAAGACGCTGTCCAACCAGATTGTCTGGCTGCCTATCCTGGGGGTGATCCTCAGCTTCAACCACCTGCACCTGCCCGCTGCGGTACAGGAAAGCGTGGACATGCTGGCCAAGGCGGCCGGAGGGGTGTCGCTGTTGGCGCTGGGTCTGATGTTCTGCGGTGAAAAACCCAGCTTCAACGGCCATGTGGTGGGCAATGTGGCGATGAAGAACTTCCTGCAACCGGCCCTGATGTTGCTGGGCATCTTCCTGTTTGGCGTGGATGCCGAGTTTGCCAGGCAGGCGCTGATTGTCGGGGCGGTACCCACCGCCATTGCAGCCTCGATGTTTGCCGTACGCAACCAGACCTATGCGCTACATGCCTCGCATTCTGTACTGGTAGGCACGGTGATCGGGGTGTTTGGTGAAGCGGCGCTGATTTACTTCATGGTGTGATGGCAACTGCAGTTCAGGCTGGCGTCGCCAGTCTGGCTGGCAGCGACAAGGCCCGGCATTGCCGGGCCTTGTTGCGTTCAAGGGCCAGGGACGGTGAAGCGGGATGGCAAGACTCAGTGTTGCGCGGACAGCTTGATGAACAACAGCCGCACCAGCAGGTAGGCAAGGGCATTGCCCAGCGTCATCAGCAGCAGCACGCCGGGCAGGGGTAGTGCGTTGGTGAGGTCCGGCAACGGGGTGCTGCCCAGATGACGGGCCAGCAGGGAAGAAAAGCTCAGGGTAAGCAAGAGTTTGACAGGCATGGCAGCGGCTTTCCGGCATTCAGATGGGGCTGCTGCTTGCAAAAGCCGTGCCTGCTGCGTGCAAAATCAAGATATTGATAATAAAGGAAAATTAAACAGCCATCGCTGGGGGCGGACGGGTTTCCGCGCAACCGCGTTCGGAAAACCGCGCTCATTGCTGCGCGCGGGCCTGCAAATGCAGCAGGATGCTGTGCCCGCCGTGCAGGATGTCATCACCTATGGCAGCGGCGGCGGCAGGGCCATCGCCAGTGCGGATGGCCGCCAGTACCGGGTAGTGGTAGTCAATCATGTCGCTGCCGCCTTGTTGATATACGGCGGCAATCAGCGGCCCCATCTGCAACCAGATGCGGTACAGGATGCCTTGCAGGAAGGGCAGCCCGGCGATGTCCACCAGGGCAAAGTGAAACTGCTGGTTCAGCTCGCAGCCCAGCATCGTGTCCTGTGCCGTCATGGCCAGTGCGTTGCGGCTGACAATGTCTTCCAGCCGGGCAATGGCACTGGCGTCTGCCTTCTGCGCAGCGGTTTCCGCTGCCAGCCCCTCCAGCCGGATACGGATGGCGCGGATTTCCAGATAGCGCTCCACCGTCATGTAGGGCACACGAATGTCACGCGGGGACTGCATGGTCAGCGCCTGCTCCTGCACCAGACGCAGGATGGCATCACGCACCGGGGTGACGCTGGTACCCAGTTGCTCGGCCAGCTCACGTATTTTCAGTCGGGCACCGGGTTGCAGCCGGCCCTGGATCAGCGCCTTGCACAGCAGTTGGTAGACCGTGCTGCCCAGATTGTCGTGCTCCAGTGTGTCCAGTTGATAGTCCATGCGTGGCGGGCCGGTGGGTGGTGGTGATGGATGCGTCATGTTACCACTGCTGCTTGTCAGAATGAAATACAGCAAATATGATGCATCATAATTTGTGAGCGTGATGTCGGACTTGTCGCCGCTCTCCGGTGCCGACACGCTGTTCCTATCGTGCGCAGTCTGGCTGTGCATCAGCCCTTACCAGCAGGAGATTCCATGTCCGGACCCATCCGTTACATGCTGTTGACCGGTGCCAGTCGTGGCATTGGCCATGCCACGGTCAAGCTGTTCCAGGAGCATGACTGGCAGATTTTCACCGTGTCGCGCCAGCCTTTTTCCGAAGCCTGCCTGTGGCCGTCAGCGCGGCAGAGCCATGTACAGGCTGACTTGTCCGACCTCTCATGCCTGGATGACTTGATTGCCGAGGTGAAAAGCCGGTTGCCAAATGGCGAACTGCACGCACTGGTAAACAATGCCGGCATTTCGCCCAAGGGCCCGCAGGGCGAGCGGCTGGGCATTCTGGCCAGCGATATCGACGTCTGGAGCCGGGTGCTGAATGTCAATCTGGTGTCCACTGCCTTGCTGGCTCGCGGGTTGTTTGACGAACTGAAAAAGGGGCAGGGCTCCATTGTCAATGTCACTTCCATTGCCGGGTCGCGCGTGCACCCGTTCGCCGGGGTGGCTTATGCCGCTTCCAAGGCCGGGCTGGCGGCGCTGACGCGCGAGCTGGCGCACGAGTTCGGTCCGTACGGCATCCGCGCCAATGCCATTGCGCCGGGTGAAATCGACACGGCCATCCTGTCGCCGGACACCGCCCGCATTGTGGAGCGCGATGTGCCGATGCACCGTCTGGGTACGCCGCATGAAGTGGCCGAAGCCATTTACTTTCTCTGCTCCGGCCACTCTTCCTATATCAATGGTTCGGAAATCCACATCAACGGGGGGCAGCATGTCTGAAGCCGTGTCCGAGGGCGTGATCGACCAGCTGTTTTCCACTGCCGCCGCGCCGGTTGACTGCAAGGAAGCTGTCGCACTGCTGTGGCAGCACTATGGCTTGCGTGGGGTTGCCAGCCCGCTCAATAGCGAGCGCGATGCCAATTTCCATATCCGGGCGGAGGATGGCCGCGAGTTTGTCCTCAAGCTCACTCATCCGGCGGAAAACCGTGCTGTCACCGACTTTCAAAGCCGGGCGCTGCTGCATGCACGGGCTGCGGACCCAGGCCTGCCCATTCCGCAGCTGATACCCAGGCTGGATGGCCAGCCTTATGCTGCGGTGAGCATGGCTGATGGCAGCCAGCGCGTGTTGCGCCTGCTGAGCTATCTGTCCGGTCAGCCTTTGCATCAGGTCAGCCGTTCGCCCGCCCAGCGCGCCCACCTGGGGCAAACGCTGGGGCGGCTGGATAATGCCTTGCGCGACTATGAGCATCCGGCGGCGCACCATCCGCTGCTGTGGGACATCCAGCATGCCGAGCGGCTGCAAGCGCTGCTGGCCGAAACCCCGGACAGCCCGCAAAAGGCAGTGCTGAGCGACTGGCTGGCCCACTTCATGCAGCAGGTGCAGCCACGGCTGGACGGCTTGCGCCATCAGGTGATTCATAACGACCTGAACCCCTACAATGTGCTGGTGGACCCGCAGGATCACATCACCACGGTCGGGTTGATCGATTTTGGCGACATGGTGCAAGCACCGCTGATCAACGAACTGGCGGTCGCCTGTTCCTACCAGCTATCGGAGCATGACAACCCGCTGGATAGCGCGGGCGAGCTGGTGGCGGGCTACCATGCCGTCTGCCCCCTGCTGGATGCGGAAATCGACCTGCTGTACGAGCTCATCCTCACCCGCCTGTGCATGACCGTCACCATCACCGGCTGGCGTGCAGCCCGCTATCCGGAAAACCGCACTTACATCCTGCGCAACCACGCGCTCAGCTGGGACGGCATGCAAAGGTTGTGGCTGCTGGGACGCGACTTTGCCAGCGATTACCTCTACCGGCTGTGCCGCACGAAAGGACAAGCATGAACCCGCCCGATCAACGCATGGTAAACGCCTTCGACCCGGCCACGGCAGGCGGTCTGCCAGCGCGCGAGCAGGCGCTGATCCGTCGTCGCCAGCAGGCGCTGGGCCAGGCTTACCGCCTGTTCTACCAGCAGCCTTTGCATGTGGTGCGCGCCGAAGGCGTGTGGTTGTACGACCCGGACGGCCAGCCCTATCTGGACGTGTATAACAATGTGGCTTCGGTGGGCCATTGCCACCCGCATGTGGTGGACGCCATTGCCCGCCAGGCCGCCGTGCTCAATACCCATACCCGCTACCTGAACGACGGCATTGTCGATTACGCCGAGCGCCTGCTCTCCACACTGGCCATGCCCGGCTATCAGGCCATGTTTACCTGCACCGGCAGCGAGGCCAACGATTTGGCCCTGCGGCTGGCGGGCAGCTTCACCGGCGGGCAGGGGGTGATTGTCACCGCGCATGCCTATCACGGCGTCACCAGCAGTATTGCCGCCTGTTCGCCAGCGTTTGGTGATGGCGTGCCGCTGGGGCCTAAGGTGCGTACCGTGCCGCCGCCGGATGCCTATCGCGGCAATGCGCAGGAGGTGGCAGCACGCTTTACCCGTGATGTGCAGGCCGCCATTGCCGACTTGCAACGCCATGGCATCCGCCCGGCAGCACTGCTGGTGGACACGCTGTTTACCAGTGATGGCGTGTTTGCCGAGCCAGCCGGATTTTTGCAAGGCGCGGTGGATGCCATCCACGCTGCTGGCGGCCTGTTCATCGCCGACGAGGTGCAGGCCGGTTTCGCCCGCAGTGGCAGCCATTTCTGGGGTTTTCAGCGCCATGGCGTGGTGCCGGACATCATCACCATGGGCAAGCCGATGGGTAATGGCCACCCGCTGGCCGGGCTGATGGCGCGCGCCGACATCATCGACTGCTTTGGCGCTCAGGTACGTTACTTCAACACCTTTGGCGGTAATCCGGTATCGGTGGCTGCCGGCATGGCAGTGCTGGATGTGATTGAGCGCGAAGGCTTGCAACAGAATGCCCGCGACACCGGTGCCTACCTCAAGGCCGGTTTCGAGGCGCTGGCAGGCAAGCACGCGCTGATTGGCGATGTGCGCGGTACCGGCTTCTTTATCGGTGTGGAAATGGTGAGTGACCGGGACAGCAAGACCCCGGCAAGTGCGCAGACCACGCGCATCGTCAATGCGCTGCGTGAGCGGCGCATCCTGATCAGCGCCACCGGCCCGGCTGGCAATATCCTGAAAGTGCGGCCGCAGCTGCCGTTTGGCCGCAACCATACCGACATGCTGCTGGGCGCGCTGGATGAGGTGCTGGCCGGGCTGTAACTACACAAATCAGTACTGATTGTCCTGTTGCATGCGCCGGGCGGTGTATTGCAGGCTGTCCAGCCTGTCCTGTGCCACGGTCATCACCACGCCCTGGGCGAACACCGGTTTGAGCAGGCGGCTGAGTGTGGTGCCGGGCAGCATTTCCACCGCCAGCCGTGCGCCGCGCTCCCAGGCCAGCCTGGCGCTGTCATGCCAATAAACCAGGCGGGCCATATTATTAGCCAGGTCGTCGCGGATCTGCTCCGTCTGGCGCAATACCCGTGCGGCATTGGCGCTCAGGTATTGGCAAGCCGGGGCATGTAGCGGCGTGTCACGCATTGCCTGCGCGAGGGTTTGCGCGGCTTGCTCCAGCAGGTGGCAGTGCGAGGGCACGCTGATGGCTAGTCGCCGGCAGCGGGCGGCACCCGCCTGCAAGGCGGCCTGCGCAATGGCTTGCAGCGCGGTATCTGCGCCCGCCACCACCAGTTGCTGCTCGGCATTGATATTGGCCAGATACACCTGTTTTCCCTCAACCTGTGCTTGGTTCAGCAGCGTTTGCAGCTGCGGCAATGCCAGCCCGGTAATCGCGCACATGCCATAGCCGTGCGGATAGGCCTGTTCCATCAGCTGGCCGCGCAATTGAACCAGTTGCACCGCATGGTGGAAATCCAGTACGCCAGCGATGACGGCAGCCGGGAAGGCACCAATGGACAAGCCAGCCACCATTTGCGGCTGGATGCCTTCCGCTTGCAGCAGGCGGGCGGACGCCACCCCGGCAATCAGCAGGCATAGCTGCACCGCCACCGTGGATTGCAGCGCTGTGGCGGAATCCAGCAGCAGTGGCGAGCGGCCCAGTACGGCTTCAGCCTCGGCCAGTACCGCCTGGCAGGCGGCATGTTGCGGTAGCTGGTGCAGCATGCCGGGGCTTTGGCTGCCCTGGCCGGGAAACACGAATAACACGCTCATGTGTATTGCTCCACCTGACTTTGCCTGCTGGCAGTCCATGCTGATGGTGGCTGATCCAGCAGCAGTGGCCCGCTACCGGTTTTGAGCAATACCCGGCCACCACGCAGGTATTCGGCCAGCGCCATCCCTCCCGCTGGGGTTTGCAGCTGGATATCCACTCGACAAGGCAAGTCCGCCAGCGCCGCAGCCAGGGTTTGCAATTGAGAGTCGTCCGGTGGCTGCGGGCAGCGCAGCAGCAGGTCCAGATCGCTACTGTTACTGAGGACGGGTTGGCCAGTGGCCAGTTCGAAACCGGCACTGCCGGTAATGCCCCAGGCAAGGCCGCTGGCTTGCAGGGCAGCGTGTGACTGCTGCAGGGCCTGCAGGGCGGGCAGGGCAGCAAGGCGCGGATGTTGCCGCCAATATTGCTGTGCCGCCAACTGCTCCGGGCTTAGCCGACGGCAAACATGCTGGCTGTCGGCCCACAGCGCGCAACGCTGGGTGCGCAGCGGGCCGCGTATTCCAATTGCAATCAGGCCGGGCCTGGCACTGGCGCGGCGCACCACCACCGGCAGGCCGGGGAGCCAGTGCTGTAGCAACCAGTCCGGCAGCTCGCTCTCTGCCACCAGCGCCGCAGCGCTGTCTAGCCACAGTAAATCGTGTGGCAAACAAGCACCTGTCATTGCTCACTCCTGAAAAAAGACGGCAGCGACCAGCGCTGCCGCGACAAATCTTTACTTCGGCTGAAGTAAAGAGGAGGTTGCTGTCAGGCCATGATGGCCTTGGTGGCGAGAAAGAGTGCCGATGGCCCCAGCAGGCAGCCAAGGCCGGTATGGAAGGTGGCCACCAGCGCGCCATAGGGCACCAGCCTGCGGTCGGTTGCTGCAAGGCCTGCCGATACGCCGCTGACCGTACCGGCCAGCCCGCCGAACACCATGGCCGAGCGCGGATTGTTCAGGCCGAGGAAACCTGCGGCAAACGGGGTGCCCACCATCACCATGATGGCCTTGAGCAGCCCGGTGGCAATGCTGAGCGCCATCACGTCCGAGCTGGCACCCAGTGCCGCCCCGGTGACCGGGCCGACAATATAGGTAATGGCACCGGCACCGATGGTGGTCATGCTGACCACGTCACGATAGCCAAAGGCATGGGCAATGCTGGCCCCGACGACAAAGGGCAGCACCGTCCCCAGCAGTAGCGAGCAGGCACCGATCAACCCCGCCTTGCGCGCTTCGGTCACCTGTACTTCAAAAGCGGTGGCCACGATGGCGAAGTCGCGCAGCATGGCACCGCCCATCAGCCCGATGCCGGAAAACAGCGAAATGTCCGCCAGCCCGCTTTGCTTGCCGGTGAGTACGCCGCCGTAATAGGCCAGCCCCAGGCCGATCAGGATGGCGATGGCCGAGCCGTGCACCCGGCCCAGCGTCAAGCGGCGTGACAGCCGGGCGGACAGCCAGGTGATGATGCCCACCAGCAGGAAGGCCGTTACCAGCCCGTTATGTGCCAATACTTTTTCCAGCATTTGCATGATGTTGCTCCTGTGTCAGGCCAGTGGGTCTTGCGGGGTTTCTGCTTCCGGCTGCCATGCGTGCTGGCTGCTGCCGCGATTGAGCAGGGCGATGACAGTGCCACATACCAGCACCGCACCCAGTGCGCCCAGCACGGCAACCGGGCCGCCACGCAAGGCGCGACCACGTTCTGGGTGGCCGCCATCGCCACCACCACCGGAATGTACATGGCACCCCAGAAGGCGACGCCCTGTTCGGTTTCCGCTGGCAACCAGCCGCGCTTGTGCAGGTAGAGCCGGGCGAAAATCAGCAACAGCATGGCAATGCCCACGCCGCCGACATTCGACTTGACGCCGATCAGGCTGCCCAGCAGGTCGCCCAGAAACAGGCCCAGCAAGTGGCAGGCTGCCAGCAAGGCAGTTCCGTAGATGATCATGGTGTGTCTCTCCTTTGTATTGTCCTGTTGTTTTCACCTGTTACTGCAGTCATGCCCATGCACCGTGATTGTTACCGTTTACCCTCCGTTCTGTGTCCATTGTTGTTGCAATAGCGCGCGTACCTGGCGTGTGGCCTGGCGGTGTTCGCCGTGCAGGCGCTGGCGCAGGTCGGGTTGCGGGTCGGTCAGGATGTCGTGCAAGGCCTCGGTCAGCGCGGTACGCACCAGCTGTACATCGGCCGGGGTGGGCTGGTCTGGCTGCCCGGCTTTCAGCAAGCGCCACAACAGGCCCAGGCTGGCGTAGCTGGCGATGTCATAGGCCATGGGAGCGATGCTGGCGGCCAGCTTTTCCAGTTCTTCCACCGTGCGCAGGGTGATGCGGGCGGCGGCCTGTTTGCCCATGGCGTGCACCATCACTCCGGCATCGTCCAGTGCCAGCAGGCGGTTGGCCTGATAGCCATGCGCCAGAAACGCCCCGGACATGGCCTTGCCGACGATCAGGCCGATCACCGGATGACCGGCCAGCCGGGCGCGGGCATAGGCAGCGGCGGCAGCGGCCAGCGCCTGATGGATGCCGTAGGCTTCCTCGCGTCGGCCATAAGCCTGGCTGGGGACATCGATAATGGCGACGATGGCGCGCTTGTGCTCTTGCTGCTGGTCGGCATCCACCACGGCGTCGATGGTGGCGGCCAGCGCCCAGCCTTCCAGCAGGCCGACTTCACCGTGGCGGGCGCGTTCAAACGGGTTGTGCGGGTCGGCCACCACGGCCACATAGCGTGCGGGCTGCCCGGCAAGTTCGCCATCCGCCACCAGCAGGGATGGCGGCAAGCCCTGTAGCAGGGGGATCTGCCCGCACAGGGCATGGAACCAGTCGCGGCCGCGCTGGCTGATGGTGGACTGGCTCATGGTTTTGCTCCTGACTGGAAAAGTTGACGGGCCGTGGCGGCATCGGCCTGGACGCTGCTGTCCATGGCCTGCAGCCGCTGCAGGTAATGCTGGCTGCGCCGATGGCGCGGCGTGGCGGGCAGGCCGCTGGCAATGAAGTGCAGCAGTTGCTGGCGGATCAGCGTGCTGTCGTCTTCCAGCAGGGCGTCGGCCAGTCCGCAGGCATGGCGCTGTTCGCCGCCGGTCAGGCTCCAGATGAAAGGCCGGTTGCGCGAGTCGTATTCCGCCACACCGGCTTCCTGTTCGATCACCTGCGGGCCGTTCAGCCCCAGCCTGGCTTCGCGGGTGACAATCAGGTAACTGCACATGCCGGCGGCAATCGACATGCCGCCAAAGCAACCCACGGTGCCGGCAATGATGCCGACCACCGGCTGATAGCGGCTGAGGTCGGCAATGGCGGCATGGATTTCGGCAATGGCGGCCAGGCCCAGGTTGGCTTCCTGCAGACGCACGCCGCCGGTTTCAAACAGGATGACGGCGCGGGTGGGGATGCCCTGGCGGTTATCGGCTGCCGCCAGTTCCAGCGCGCAGGCCAGCTTGGCGCCGCCCACTTCGCCCAGGCTACCGCCCTGAACCCGCCTTCGATGGCGGCAATCACAGCGGGCTGGCCATCCAGCAGGCCCTTGCAGATCACCACGCCGTCATCGGCCTGCGCCACGATGCCCTGGGCAGCGAGCCAGGGTGAGTACTGCCGGTCGAAGGGGCCGGCCAGCTCGCGGCTGCTGCCTGGGTCCAGCAGGCTGTGGGCGCGTTCGCGGGCACTCAGCTCGATAAAACTGTGGCCTTGCAGCAGACGGGCGATATCTTGTTGATGACTCATGCGGACAGTTCCTCCAGTGCCTGGGCCAGCCGCAGGCTGATCACGCCCGGCGTGGCAGCAAAATCATTGATTTCCATCTGCATGGCGGCAGCCTTGCCGTCGGCAAACAGGCGATCGAGCTGGGCGCGCCAGCGGTTGGCGCTGCCATCGGCAGAGCTGTGTATCACGATGTGGCAGCGCCCTGCGGCAGCCGGCGTGATCAGCACCTCCAGATCGCCGGAGGCCACCACGCCCACCAGCACGCGCTGTGTGGCCGGGGCCCCGGCCGGGTATTCCAGATGCAGTTTTTCCATGATTCCTCCTTCGATTCCTGCTTGTCAGATGGCTGGCATGTCCGGCAGCCGGTCCAGCAGCAGGGTGGCGGCCAGCAGGTCGGCAGCACCGCCCGGTGACAGGCGCTGCGCCAGCATGTCCTTTTCCAGTTGATTAAAATGGCGGCGGCCCGGCAGCGTGGCTACCCCGCCTGCATCCAGCACCGCCTGTGCGCCGCTTTGCACCAGGGTCAAGCCCGGCATGCCGCCGCGTGACAGCAGGCAGGTGTCGTCCAGCCGGCTCATGATGGCCAGCAAGGCATTGAGCCGGGCATGGTTCTCGCCATCACCGCGTGCACGGCTGGCTTGCAGAGTGGGCAGCGCCAGCCGGGTGATATGCGGAAAGCCCTGCTGTGCTTCACCGCGGGCACCACCCACGCCATAGCGGCGGCAGGCCAGTTCCCCCTTGCGTGGCTGTGCCGGTAGCAGGCGGTCGGGCAGTTTTGCCAGTGCGGCGGCACGCTGGCAGACAGCAGCGGCTTGTAGCTGGCTGATATCCATGGCGGCGGCGGCCACCAGCAGGCCGATGGCCCAGATGGCACCGCGATGGGTGTTGACGCCGCCACTGGCCTGCAGCATGGCGTGTTCTCCGCCCCGGCCCAGGCTGCCCAGCTGTTCGCGCAGGGTTGTCGATGGCTGCTGCTGCCAGGCCGCGCTGGCCATGGCAAAGAAGGCCGGTTGCAAGGCGCGGGCCGAGCGACACATCAGTTCCAGTGTCAGGTCCTGGTGTGCGCCGCTGCCACGGCTATCCACCAGTCCGGGTTTGGGGGCCAGATGTGCTTCGTCCAGCAGGCACTGGCAGGCGAGTAGCGCCAGCTGGCTGGCCAGTTGTCCGGCCTGGTCGGGAGCGAGAGCGGGCAGCATTACCAGCTCCTGAAGCGGGCCGGCGGCTGGTACAGCCCGTCCGACCAGCTCACCAGTTCGGCCATGCTCTTGGCTGCCAGCAGTGAGCGGCTGGCATCGCTGCGCCGGATGCCCAGGTCTTCCGGCAGGGCCACCAGCCCGGCCTTTCGCAGGTTGGCGGTGATGGCCGGGTCGTGGCGCAGGCCGATGGGGGTGATGCCGGCCACGGCGGCTATCATCTGCCGGCGCTGTTCCAGTGACTCGGCCTTGTACAGGTAGGCAATGCCTTCTTCGGTCAGCACGTGGCTGACGTCGTCGCCGTAAATCATCACCGGAGCCAGCGGCATGCCGCTGCTGCGTGCCACTTCCACCGCGTCCAGGCTTTCCACGATGGTGGGCTGGCCATTGCCCTGGAAGGTTTCCACCATCTGCACCACCAGCTTGCGGCCACGCGCCAGCAGGCTGTCGGTCTGGATCAGGTCCAGCCAGGCCGGGCTGGCATGCCGCCGGCCATGCGGGTCGTGCCCCATATTGGGGGCACCGCCAAAGCCGGACAGCCGGCCATGGGTAACGGTGGAGGAGTGGCCGTCGCCATCCATTTGCAGGGTGGAGCCGATGAACATGTCCACCGCGTATTGCCCTGCCATCTGGCAGAAGGCGCGGTTGGAGCGCAGCGAGCCGTCCCGCCCGGTGAAGAACACGTCGGGGCGGGCCGCCACATAGGCTTCCATGCCCAGTTCGCCGCCAAAACAGTGCACGCTTTCCACCCAGCCGCTTTCAATGGCCGGAATCAGCGTCGGGTGCGGGTTCAGCGTCCAGTGGCGGCAGATTTTGCCTTTCAGCCCCAGTTGCTCGCCATAGGTGGGCAGCAGCAATTCGATGGCAGCGGTATTGAAGCCCAGGCCGTGGTTGAGCGATTGCACCTGATGCCGCTCATAAATGCCGCGGATTGCCATCATCGCCATCAGGATGTGCACCGGCTTGATCAGGCGTGGGTCGCGGGTGAACAGCGGTTCGATAAAGAAGGGGCGGTCGGCCAGTACCACGAAATCCACCCAGTCGGCCGGTATGTCCACACGGGTGAGTCCGGACGGGTCGTCGACAATCTCATTCACCTGGGCGATGACAATACCGTCACGAAAAGCGGTAGCCTCCACCAGCGCCGGGGTGTCCTCGGTACTGGGGCCGGTGTAGAGATTGCCGTGGCGGTCGGCCTGATAGGCGGCCACCAGCGCGACATTCGGGGTGAGATCGACAAACAGCCGGGCATACAGCTCGACATAGGTGTGGATGGCACCGATCTCCAGACAGCCATCCTGCAATAGCTGGCCGATGCGCAGGCTTTGCGGGCCGGAGAAGGAGAAATCCAGTTTGCGGGCAATGCCGCTTTCGAAAATGTCCAGATGCTCGGGCCGGCCCACGCTGGGGATGATCATGTGCAGATCATGCAGGCGGGCCGGATTGGCCCGGGCCAGGCTGCGTGACAGGAAGTCGGCCTGTTTCTGGTTATTGCCTTCCAGTACCACGCGGTCGCCGGGGGCGATCAGGATTTCCAGCGCGGCGGTCAGCTGACTGGTGGGCAGAATGCGGCCATCGGCCAGATAGCCGGCCAGCTCGATACGACGGCGCTTTTCAGCTCGGCGGCGATTCCAGACCGGGGAGGGAGTTGAGTCTGCCAGCATGCTTGCTCCATATCGCAGATGAGAATGTCTGCAAGGTAGGCGCTGGCACGCTGGCCATCAATCAAGCTGACTGTGTGATTATTAGCCTGAAGCTAATGGTTGGCCGGCAAGGCCATGAGCAGACATCTGCTGTCCCAGCATGCGGGCTTCGGCCAGCAAGGCCAGCAGATTGGGGTCGCGCTCGCGGCATTCCTGCAGCAGCAGGCCGATACGCTGCGTGCTGTGCCACTCTTGGGCCAGAGGGGTAAAGCGGATGCGCCCGGCAAACAGCGAGCTGACCCGGCCGGGCAACAGGCTGAGGCCCACCCCGGCCGCCACCAGGTTCATCAATGAGAAAATGTCATCCACCCGCATCACCACATCCGGCTGATAACCGGCGCTGCTGAACAGGCGCTGGAAGTCGCGGCTGGTGGCAAAGCCGTCGCTGAGGGCGACGAATTTTTCATGACGGTAATCAGCCAGGTCGGCTGTGGGGCTGGCCGGCGCAGGGCTGGTCAGCGAGGAGGCCAGATACAGCTGATCTTCAAACAACGGTACGGCCAGCAGGCCCGGCAGGCTGCCCTCGTCCGGCAGCGACATCAGCAGGGCGTCCACGGTCTGGGTATGCAGTTTGTCCAGCAGCTGGGCGTTGGAACCCAGTTGCAATTCGATGGCCAGTTCCGGGCGGCGCAGCTTCACCCCCATCACCAGCCGAGGAATCAGCTCCACCGTCAGCGAATACATGGCGCCGATTTTCAGCTGTGCCGCGCCAAAACCGGCTTTTTCCCGCGCCTTGCGGATGCCGTTTTCCAGTGTCCGCTCGGCGTCCTCGGCTGCTTCGGCCAGTGCCAGCGCGGCGGGCAGGGCAATCAGCCTGCGACCCTCGTGGCGGAACAGCGCACAGCGCATGGCGTCTTCCAGCGAATGCAGGGCACGGTGCACGCTCACCGTACTCATCTGCATGCGTTCGGCGGTGCGCGGCAGGCTGCCGGTGGCGACAAAGGCGGCCAGGGTCTGCAGTTTGCGCAGGGTGATTTCTTCACTGATCATCGTGTTGCCTTGCCGGTGGTGGCTGCCGATGCCCGGAAACAAGAGGGCCGGGCAGGCTGCACATGTTTTGTCTGGATGAAATGGCGGTAATGGCCCGTCGCAGCGGAAGCAGAAAAAAGAGTGAGCATGGCAAGGGGCGGTATTCTGCCGGCGGCCTGAATAGGACAGCCCTGCCAGATGCAGCAGCAAATCTGACTGATTTGTACCGGAGCCTTACAGCCTGTGCAACCGGGGAGGAAGGCAAAAGCATCCGTGGAATAAAAATTGCCCACCCGGCAAGGGGTGGGCACAAGTTCCATAGGATGGAGGAGGATTAACGCAGGCAGTATCCCGGCCAGGGAAAATTGCGTCCAGCATGACTTTTGCAGAGTTTGCGTCATATCAATACCGGCATGTCGATTTGTGTTTCGACATGGTCTTGCGACGGATTTGTGCAGTCGATAGCAGATAAATGCATGTCGAATTGAAGATTGATGATTTTTCTTCTGCGGCGGTAGCGGCTAGAGTGCAGGGAGGCCGTGTCTGCGCCAGATGCTGTCATACACCAATACGTATTAATGCCTGCCGCCGGTCAGGCCGCTCATGAATCCATTGCTCACACGTTTTTTGCACACCATCCATCCCGCTTACTTCATGGAATTTCCGTTATGGAATACCGCTGATGGAGAAGTGGTGGGGGAGTTTCTCAAGGTAAGGCTCGCCAGCCGCTTTGCACCGGTCAGCGATGCTACCGGTGAGCCGCTTGGTGTGCTGGCCAGCCTGCATGCCGTTGCCCCGGGTGGCGAGCCGATTGGCGGTGAGGTGCTGTCCCGCCTGACCGGGGTGAGCGAAACGCCGGTCGTGCTGGACCGCTTCATCCGTTGCCTGCATCTGCTCAATTACCTGCACGGCCAGCATCAGGACAAAATCCTGTTATTGCCCGTTTCCGTGGCCTTGCTGGAACGGGTGAGCCAGGACCACGGACGGGTGTTTCGCCAGATTGTCGATCAGCTGGCCATGCCGGAGCTGCAAATCGGCTTTGTCCTGCCTGCTGACTATGCGCAGCAGCCCGACCGTTTGCAGGCCCTGCAGCAAAGTTATGCGCGCCATGGTTTTGCCACTTATGTTGCCAGTGCCGATGACGAAAGCATCCTGCACCGGCTGAAAGCTGCCTGAAACACGGTGCCAGGCCCGCAGGTGGTGATCTGGCCATCAGGCAGTGAAATCAAGATAGGACATGCATGCAGTTGAACCGTTTGCTGAGCTATTTCAATCAATGGCCAGCGGGGGTTGCCCAGCACCGGCCCACGCTCAGTTTTTCCGACCATGGCGCTTTCGCCATGTATGGTGGATTACGCTTGTACAGTGCATTCCAGCCCATCATGCATGCGCACTCCGGCCAGCCGTTTGCTCATGAGGCCCTGTTGCGGGTGACCGACCATGAGGGCCAGCCCATGGCCATCGACCGTTTTTTTGCCCGCGCCCGCGGTGCCGAGGAACTGGTGTATCTGGACCGGCTGAGCCGGGTGGTGCATGCGCTGAATTTTTCCAGCCAGGCCGCAGCCGGTGAATTGCTGTTCCTGAATGTACACGGGCGGCATTTGCTCAGCATTGCCAGCGGCAAGCATGGCACCACCTTCGAAACCCTGTTGAGCTATTGCGGCCTGATGCCGGAGCAGGTGGTGCTGGAGATTGTCGAATCGGAAATAGAAGACCTCGCCTTGCTGGATGCCGCCATCAACAGCTACAAACGCAAGGGATTCCGCATTGCCATCGACGATTTTGGTGCCGGTCATTCCAATTTTGACCGGTTGTGGCAATTGACGCCGGATCTGGTCAAGCTCGATCGCAGCCTGTTGACACAGTCCATGGTGAACCCGCGGGCGCGTACCGTTTTGCCGGGGCTGATCAGCATGATTGCGGCACTGGGTGCCCAGGTGGTGTGCGAAGGAGTGGAGACCGAAGCGCAGCACCAGCTAGTAGTGCAGTCAGGTGCTGCGCTGTTGCAGGGTTTCCATTACGCACGGCCCGCTGTTAGCCTGTTTTCAGCCCGCGAGGCCAGTCACGCCGCCTGATGCCGTACATGGCATTCGTCGGTTTGCCTCAAGACGGGTATAATCCCGCTCCATTCGCGTCATTCCGACATGACAAGCCAAGGTAACGGGAAGTAAAGATGACTGAAGATCAAATCAAATGTTGCTGGTGTGACGAGGTATCCAGCCGGGCCCAACTGACTGGGCCGGCCGGTAATCTGTGCCCGCACTGTGAAGAGCCGGTACTGCCATCGACGTTTGGTGAACTGGAACTGGGCCAGGATTTTGCCTGCAGCCTGGGTGGTTCCTGGAAGAAGATTTCCGACAGCAAGGCCGAGATGCACGACGCTGCTCCATCCGACAAGCCTTGCGAGTTCAAGCCGGCAGAAGTGGTTTACCCTTTCTGATCCGGCCATCACGCTGCTGATGCAGCCGGATGGACAAGAAGCCGCCGCCAGAGTGATCTGACGGCGGTTTTTCTTTGCCTGCAGTCCTTGTCAGGCATCGGGCTCCAGCAGGGTGATGCTGGCAATGTCCAGATGGTGCAGCAGCTCGCGCAAGATCAGCAGGCTGCCCATGGCTGCCTGTGTGCTTGGCAGCCCGCTGGCCAGGCCGCCCTCCACCGCATTGGCCAGACGCGAGAACAGGCTTTCCACCATCTGGCGTTCAAGCCGGCAGCTCGCCGTGTCTGGCAAGCCGCACAGGGTGGCCAGTTGCCGCAGTTCCGCATCGCTGCTGTACACCGTGTCCAGTGCCAGACGCTGTGGCCAGCTGGCACTGATGGCGTCTTCCACCTGCATGATGGCCATCTCCAGCCCGGCAGCCGTGGGCAGCAGGGTGTGACTGTCAACGGGCAGTGCCGACTGCCAGCCTGTCGGCATGCTGTGGGCCGGCTGTGCCGCCTGAGTCAGGCTGGTGTGCTGTGCGGCGATATGCAGTTGGTAGCGGGTCATGACGGGCGGCCTTGTCTGTCAGTACTTGTCGTTTAGTGATTGATTCCGGCGTTGTGCTGGTTTTTCTGCAGCAGCGCGGCCTGCCAGGCGGCATTGTCACGGGCGATTTCGGCCTGGCGCGCTGCCGGTAATTGTGCGTCGGCGGCGCGGATGGCGGCTTGTTCGGCTTGCCAGGCGCTGACATCGGCGCTGCTGGGGTAGTTGCTGTGGTGGGCGGCCAGGGCGGCGGTGCTGAAGCTCAGGGCCAGCAGGGTGAGGGCGAGGCGTTTCATGGTTTGCATCCTTGTCGGGTTTGCGCTGTCAGTCAGCGGATGGATGCAGTGTATTGATTACCCATAATGTGAAAAATACCAGTTTGTTCAAGAAATTGTTTCTTATTGGTGTTTAATCATGCAAAAGAAAACCCGCATTGGCCGGAGGTGACATGCGGGTTGTGGTGCTTGCTTCTGGCTTACAGGTGCTGCAGCAATTCCAGCGGATGGTTGATGCTGATGTCGGCACCCCATTGCTCCGGCTGGTCCTGCGCCGAGATATAGCCCCAGCTGGCCAGTACGGTTTTCATGCCCACCACACGGCCGGCCTGGATGTCGCGCTCGGCATCGCCCACATACAGGCAGTGCTCCGGGGCAATGCCGATCTGGCTGGCCGCATGCAGCATGGGTGCCGGGTCCGGCTTGGGCACGCCTACGGTATCGCCGCTGACGGTGACCGCGGGGCGGCTGGCAAAGGGCAGGGCAGGCACCAGCCGGTCGGTAAAGCGCATCGGCTTGTTGGTGATGATGCCCCAGGTCAGCCCTTGGCCGCAATGCCGTCCAGCATGCTGTTGATGCCGTCGAACAATACGGTTTCGTCGGCAAAGCTGTGCTCGTAGTGGTCGAGAAAACGCAGGCGGTATTCTTCGAAACGCGGATGTTCGCGATCAATGCCAAAGCCCAGGCTCACCAGTCCACGTGCGCCATGGCTGGCAATCGGGCGGATGGCGGAGTAGGGCTGCGGCGGCAGGCCTTCCTCGGCCAGCAGACGGTTGAGGGCGGCGCCCAGGTCGCGTGCGGTGTCGGCCAGGGTGCCGTCCAGATCGAACAATACGGCTTGAATCATGTGCAATGCCTGTAGCAAGAGTCTGCTGCCGGCATTGTGCGCCGGCAGGCAGGGTTAGCGGATGGTCTTGCCCAGGAACAGCTTGTAGGCCGGGTTGTCGGTTTCTTCCACATAGGGGTAGGCCAGACCATCCAGGAAGCGCTGGAACTCGGCATTATCGCTGGATGGCACCTGAATGCCTACCAGTACGCGGCCATAATCGGCACCGTGGTTGCGGTAGTGGAACAGGCTGATGTTCCAGTTGGTCTGCATGCCTTCCAGGAAACGCATCAGCGCGCCCGGACGTTCCGGGAATTCAAAGCGCAGCACGCGCTCGTCCTTCAGCTGCGGGGCATGGCCGCCCACCAGATGGCGGATGTGCAGCTTGGCCAGCTCGTTGTCGGTCAGGTCCAGCCCTTCCAGGCCATTGGCTTTCAGTTCGGCAATGATGCGTTCCGAATCCTGCTTGCCGCTGATCTGCACCCCGACAAACACATGGGCGGTGCCGGGGTCGGCAAAGCGGTAGTTGAATTCGGTGATGTTACGGTTGCCGATGACCGAACAGAACTGCTTGAAGCTGCCCGGTTTTTCCGGGATGGTGACCGCGATGATCGCTTCGCGGCGCTCGCCCAGTTCGGAACGTTCCGACACGTGACGCAGGCGGTCGAAGTTCATGTTGGCGCCGCAATTGATAGCCACCAGCGTCTGGCCGGTACAGCCTTCGCGCTCGATATAGGCCTTGGCGGCGGCCACGGCCAGTGCACCGGCCGGTTCCACGATGGAACGGGTGTCTTCGAAGATGTCCTTGATGGCGGCGCACATGGCGTCCGAATCCACCAGCATGATTTCGTCCAGCAGCTCGCGGCAGATGCGGAAGGTTTCCTCGCCCACCAGCTTCACTGCCACGCCATCGGCAAACAGGCCCACGTCTTTTAGTTCTACGCGCTCGCCTTTTTCGATGGACTGCTTCATCGCGTCCGAATCCACCGGCTGCACGCCGATGATCTTGATTTCCGGTTTCAGGCGCTTGATGAAGCTGGCCACGCCGGCAGCCAGGCCGCCGCCACCAATGGCGACGAACACGGCATCGATATGGCCGGGGTGTTGACGCAGGATTTCCATGCCGATGGTGCCCTGGCCGGCAATCACGTCCGGGTCGTCAAACGGCGGGATGTAGGTTTTGCCGGTTTCGGCCACCAGCTTCATGGCGTGCTGATAGGCATCGCTGAACGATTCGCCATGCAAGACCACCTTGCCGCCACGGCTGGTAACGCCGTCAATCTTCACCTGTGGAGTGGTTACCGGCATCACGATGATGGCTTCACAGCCAATCTTTTTGGCCGACAGCGCACGCCCTGCGCGTGGTTGCCGGCACTGGCGGTAATCACACCGTTGGCCAGCTGATCCGGCGTCAGCTTGGCCATCTTGTTGTAGGCGCCACGCAGCTTGAACGAGAACACCGGTTGCAGGTCTTCGCGCTTCAGCAAAATGGTGTTGCCGGTACGGCGGCTCAGGTTGTTGGCGGTTTCCAGCGGGGTTTCCACTGCGACGTCATAGACGCGGGAGGTGAGGATGCGCTCCAGGTAGTCTTGCTTGTCTTGCATGGTGATGCCGATGTCCTTGTCGTGCTTTTTTATTGAACTGTCAGAGTAGCAGGAACTCCAAGCCGCCGGGAAGCCGTGTCGCCATTTTCATGCTGCATTGCCGCAAGCAGGCTGTTATTGACGGCCAATTGCGCCAAAACCGGGCATTTACGGTCAACGTTGCAGTCTGGACGTGTATAATCACCGGCTATTGTTTGTACCCCTCACCCGTTGTCGATCTCAATGAAAACCACCATCACCCGAATTTTGCTGGCCGCCAGCCTGGCCATGCCTGTTGCTGCCTCCGCGACCGCTGCCTTTGTTCCGCCTGTGCCCGAGATTGCCGGCAAGGCGTTTTATCTTGTCGATTTCAATAGCGGTCAGGTGCTGGCCGCACAGGACCCGGATGCCCGCGTGGAACCGGCCTCGCTGACCAAACTGATGACCGCCTATCTCACCTTCAAGGCGGTGAAGGAAAAGCGCCTGTCGCTGGACCAGATGCTGACCGTGTCCAACCGTGGCTGGAAAACCGACGGCTCGCGCATGTTCCTCGACCCGAAAGTGCCGGTGAAGGTGGATGACCTGATCAAGGGCATGATCGTGCAGTCTGGTAACGACGCCTGCGTCACCCTGGCCGAAGCCATTGCCGGCAGCGAGGACGTGTTCGCCCAGCTGATGACCCAGCAGGCGCAGAAACTGGGCATGAAGAACACCCAGTTCCGCAATGCCACCGGCCTGCCGCATGCCGATCACTACACCACCGTGCATGATCTGGCCATCCTGTCCGCCGCGCTGATTCGTGACTTCCCGGAGTTCTACCCCACGTACTCCATCAAGTCCTTCACCTATAACAAGATTACCCAGCCCAACCGCAACCTGCTGCTGTACCGTGACCCCAACGTCGACGGCATGAAAACCGGTTACACCGATACCGCCGGCTACAATATGATTACCTCCAGCCATCGTGATGGCCGTCGGGTGATTTCGGTGGTGGTGGGCACGGCCAGCCCGGAGGCGCGCGCCAACGAAAGTGCCAAACTGCTGAATTACGGCTTGCAGTTTTTCGAAACGCCCAAACTTTACAGCGCATCCAAGCCTGTTTCCGAAGTGCCGGTCTACAAGGGCGCAGCCAAATCGGTACCGGTGGGCTTTGCCCAGGATGTATTCGCCACGGTGGCCAAGGGCCAGTCGGCCCAGCTGAAGGCGGACATGTCCACAATGCAGCCGCTGATCGCCCCGATCAAGGCCGGTCAGACTGTTGGCAAGCTGGTGGTGAGCCTGGATGGCAAGCCGCTGCTGGAGCGCCCGGTCGTTGCCTTGCAGGCCGTGGAAGAGGGTGGTTTCTTCAGCCGCCTGTGGGACAGCATCAAGCTGATGCTGGGCTGGAAGTAAACCGGCTTTTGATTGACGCCCCGCCAGGCGGGGGCCGGCAATGGCCTGCATCGGGTGATGCGGGCCTTTTGCCTTTGCAGAATCGAGTTGAACATGGCTGAAAACAGCACTGAAAAGCAGGAAATCATTGAATTTCCCTGTCGCTTCCCCCTGAAAGTGATGGGCGAGCGTCACGACGAATTTGTCGTCACCATGACCGAAGTGGTGCGTGTGCACGCGCCCGACCTGGCCGAGCACGATGTCACCCTGCGGGAAAGCTCGGGTGGGCGTTTCTACGCGCTCACCATTACCGTGAATGCCACCTCGCGCCAGCAGCTGGATAATATCTACCTGTCGCTCACTGGCCATCCCATGGTCAAGATGGTGCTTTAAACCAACGTGGAGCCAAGCGCGTGCAGCGTCTGATCAAGCATTTGGGCCTGGTGGACTATGAACCCACCTGGCGGGCCATGCAGGCCTTTACCGATACCCGCACGGCCGAAACGCCGGATGAACTGTGGGTGGTGGAGCACCATCCGGTATACACGCAAGGGCTGGCTGGCAAGCCGGAACACCTGCTGCGCCTGACCGACATCCCGGTGGTGAAGACCGACCGTGGCGGTCAGGTTACCTATCATGGCCCCGGCCAGCTGGTGGTGTATCTGCTGATTGATTTCAAGCGCATGCATATTGGCGTGCGCGAACTGGTGCGCCGCATCGAGCAGTCGGTGATTGACATGCTGGCCGGGCAGGGCATTACCGCCAATGGTGACGTCAATGCGCCGGGTGTGTATGTGGACGGGGCCAAGATTGCCTCGCTGGGCTTGCGTATCAAGAACGGTGCGGTCTATCACGGCCTGTCACTGAATGTGGACATGGACCTGACGCCGTTTGGCTGGATCAATCCCTGTGGCTACGAAGGCCTGAGGGTGACGCAAATGAAGGATTTGGGGGTGGATAAAACCCTGGCGCAAGTGGCCGATCTGCTGCTGCCCCAGTTGGAAAAACACCTGACCGTGGTGAAGGAGACAGCATGAAGTTGGATAACGAGGCAGGGGTCAAGCATAAAGGCGCCGCCAAAACCGCACGCATTCCCATCAAGATCGTGCCGCTGGATGAAAAGCTGAAAAAGCCGGAGTGGATTCGCGCCAAGCTGCCCACCGGTCAGCGTTTTCATGAAATCAAGCAGATTCTGCGCGACCAGAAGCTGCATACCGTGTGCGAAGAAGCCACCTGCCCGAATATCGGCGAGTGTTTCAGCAAGGGCACGGCCACCTTCATGATCATGGGTGATATCTGCACCCGTCGCTGCCCCTTCTGCGACGTGGGTCATGGCCGCCCGAACCCGCTGGACGAAAACGAGCCCAAGCACCTGGCCGAGAGCGTGGCCGCCATGCGCCTGAAGTATGTGGTGGTGACTTCGGTAGACCGCGATGACCTGCGTGACGGCGGTGCCCAGCACTTTGCCGACTGCATCAGCGCGGTACGTGCCGCATCGCCAGGCACCCAGATCGAAACCCTGGTGCCGGACTTCCGTGGCCGGCTGGATATCGCGGTGGACATTCTCACCACCACCCCGCCGGATGTGATGAACCACAATCTGGAAACCGTGCCGCGTCTGTACAAGCAGGCCCGTCCCGGCGCCGACTACGCGCATTCCTTGCAGTTGCTCAAGGATTACAAGGCCAAGAATCCGGAAGTGCGCACCAAGTCCGGCCTGATGGTGGGTCTGGGTGAGACCGACGAGGAAATCCTCGAAGTGATGCGCGACCTGCGTGCCCACAATGTGGACATGCTGACCATCGGCCAGTACCTGCAACCGTCCGACGGTCACTTGCCGGTATTGCGCTACGTTCACCCCGACACCTTCAAGATGTTCGAAGAAAAAGCCTATGAAATGGGCTTTGCTCACGCGGCAGTCGGTGCCATGGTGCGCTCCAGCTACCATGCCGATGTACAAGCGCACGAGGCCGGTGTGTAAGCAATGCACTGAGCCGTATGCGACTCAGGCGGGCTGCCTGTGCTGCCGACCTTCTGTCGGTGGTGCAGGCAGCCTTTTTCATTGCTTGATACCCCTTCTGTGCGGACTAGGCCGGCAGGCAGGGCAGCGGCATCACACGGGCCGGGTGGTGGCTGCTATCGAGAAAACGCAGCAAATCGCCAGTGTTGATGGCCAGCGTGCTGGTATTGACCAGCGGGTGGCAAAGTACCGTGTCATGCTGGGCTACGGCCTTATCAATAATGACGTCAACCAGCCCGGCGCTGTCGTTGACGACAGCCAGCAGGCTGACGGCACCCGGTGTCAGTCCCAGTGTGGTCAGCAGCCGCTCGGCCGAGGCAAACCCAAGGTTCTTGATGGCCAGCAATTCACCCAGGGCTTTGAGGTCCAGCCTTGCACTGGCCGGCAGGCACAGCAGCAGGTAACGCCCGGTTTTTCCAGCCTTGAGAAACAGGTTCTTGCTGGCCAGACTGCCGGGTATCGGTGCCAGTGTGCTGGCTTCTGCACAGGTAAAGACGGCAGGGTGATCAAAACGCTGGTAGTGGATGGCTTCTGTATCCAGCAGCTGGTACAGATCCTGAGGGTCTCTCATGCTTTTCCGTATCGAAATGACAGTTGTGTTAATGGTATCTTGCTAGTCTGTCCGCTTGAAGAGGTGTGAGCTCCAGGATGAAACGTGCATTCACAACCGTAATGCAGTGCATCAGCAGCGTCTGGCCATGCCTGATGTTCGTGCTGCCAGCAGAGGCGGCAGTGGTGGCTTGTGGTGGAGATAACCAATGGCCGCCGTCGTCTTACCAGCTTGCATCCGCTGCGGATGTGCAGGGCTTTTCTCCGGATGTGCTGCGCACCATCCTGGGGCCGGAGGCCGGCCTGCAAATCCGGCTGATGCCGTTTGCCCGTTGCCTGGCGCTGGCCGAGCAGGGTAGTCAGGTGCAGATCGTGATGGCTGCGAGCCGTGCGCCTGCGCGGGAGAGTCAGTTCCTGTTCACCCGCCCTTATCTGCAATTGCATCCGGTGAGCCTGACCATGCAGCCCATGCTGGCAGGTAGCGACCGGCTGCCATGGTGTGGTCTGAACGGTTTCAATTATCAGGCCTTCGGCTTGCGTGCGGAGGAAGTGGACCGGGGCTCGGCCAATTATCCGGACCTGCTGCGCAAATTGCGCGCCGGGCATTGCCGTGGTTTTGTCGAGTACCGGGAGGTTTGGCAGGGTTTGTTGCGGCTGGGCGTGTTGCAGCCGGATCAACTGCCGCCGCTGGTGCTGCGCCCGCTGCCGGGCAGGCCGGCGGTGGAAGCTTCATTCATGATTTCGCGCCGCATGCCGGGGGCGGAATTACTGCGTCAGCAGCTGGACAAGGGTTTGCAGGCACTGGCTGCGCGGGGGGAGCTGACTGCCTTGCTCAAGCGGCAGCTGCCCTGAGACTCAGGGCTGACGTCCTGCTTTCAGTTGCTGGTAATCGGCCAGCACGCCATCAATCAGCGGCAATATTTGCTGCAGGCCGGCACTGTCCGGCAACTGGTCAAACTGCAGGCTGGCATCCAGTTGCTGCAGGCAGCGCCGGGCAGCGGTGCACACTTCCACCGCGGCATTGAAGTCGGCCGGACCCAGCACCTTGCCATTGCGGACTTTGCGATAGTGGATGCCGGCCATCACAGCGTATTTTTCAGCCAGCTCGCCTTCGGTAAAACGGTTGGCGCGCTGCATGGCAAACAGCTGGTCCATGATGCGGCGGCAGGCTTCTTCAGTACGCTGGAAGCGCTTTTGTTCGGCCAGACGTACACCCTGGGCAGTGTTGGGTTTGCCTGCTTTGCTGTTCTTGTTGGCCATGGCTGTGTCTCCCGCTGGATGGTGCCGCTGCAGACGGCATGCAAAAGGCCCGAACGCAATGTCGGGCCTTTTGGGAATACTGGTGGAGGGAGAAGGATTCGAACCTTCGAAGGCTGAGCCGCCGGATTTACAGTCCGGACCCGTTGACCGCTGGGGTAACCCCTCCAAAAGAGATCGGCATGATAGCGAGGCTCATTTTCAGCGTCAAGCCCCCGGTAAAAATTTTTGCATGGCCTAGTCAGGCTACTGCCTGCCGCCGCGGGCGGGCGTGAGCCAGGTGATGTGACAGCGATGGCCGAGTGGGTTTTATTGTCGGGATGACATTGGTAAAAAGCGGCAGCCAGCATGCTGCAGTCCTTCTGAAACAGCCAAATGGAATGAATGGATATTTACCGTACCGTAATTTATTTTGCTGATTTGTCAGATAGTGTTTGACCGATGGCTGTGAGGTGCGTATAACGGTCCTGCAGGATTTCAAGCGTTGTGCCTATTTCGTTACAGTGGTGTCCCTCCTTCCAGAGTGCCTAATTGTTCAAATATCTATCCCTTGAAGTTCTTGTTGTTTGAGCATTTGCTCTGTTTTTAATGTTTTTTATGTCAGGGATATATCATGGAAACCGGCACCGTTAAATTTTTCAATGACGCCAAAGGCTTTGGCTTTATCACTCCGGATGCAGGCGGCGACGACCTGTTCGTACATTTCTCCGAAATCAAGGTAGACGGCTTCAAGTCGCTGCAAGACGGTCAGAAAGTAAGCTACGTTAAAGCTGCTGGCCAAAAAGGCCCGGCTGCTACCAACGTACAGCCGCAGTAATTCACGGGCTTTGCCTGTGTGATGGCTGAAGCCCGGTGCTTCGGCTGCTGAAAAACCCACCCGACTTACAGTCCGGTGGGTTTTTTCATGGGCTGCGGCCGTGTATTTGTCATGCATGCGGCTTTCCCAGGTGCTGGAGCTGTTAAGCTGGGCAATCAATTCCGGTGGAGTATTGCATGCAGCCATTTCTTATTCCTGACAACAGCCTGTTACTGCTGGTCGATCTGCAATGTGCGGTGGATGACCCCAGCTGGGGGCCGCGTAACAACCCGCAGGCAGAAACTGTTGCCGGCGCATTGTTGTCGGCATGGCGCCAACAGCAGCGCCCGCTGTGCCATGTGCGGCACGACTCGCAAGAGGATAGCTCCACCTATCGGCCAGGTCAGGCCGGTCATGCTTTCAAGCCCGAAGTCATTCCGCTGCCAGAGGAGTGGGTGCTGGCCAAACAAACCAACTCGGCCTTTATCGGTACCGACCTGCATGCGCGTTTGCAGAAGATGGCTTGCAATACCCTGATTGTTGTCGGGGTGGCCACCAGTAACTCGGTGGAAGCCACCGTGCGCATGGCGGGTAATCTGGGCTATCGCGTGTATCTGCCGGAAGATGCCTGTTTTACATTTGGCCGAAACGATTGGGCCGGCAACTGGCGTACAGCCGATGAAGTGCATGCCATGTCTTTGGCCAATCTGCATGGTGAATACTGCCAGGTCTGTCATTCCACTCAGTTGCTGGCAGCACTGACTGCCGCTTAGCGCGGAGCGGGGTCGGCAGCGGCCAGGGGTTCTCCCTCCTGCCACAGGCGCTGCCATTGTGATTCGTAGCGCGCAGCCAATGCCGGTGCATTCCAGATGATCAGCACGTTTTCAGCATTCTTGCTGGCGGCCGAGGCAGTGTAGTTGAAGCTGCCGGTCTGCACATGCTGCTGGTCAATAATCATGAACTTGTCATGCAAAATCGCGTATTTCCCGTTTAGTCTTACTGGAAGCTGCTGATTGGCCAGATAGCGCGTTGCGCTGTACTGGCGCTGGTTTTCCTGCATGTCGGCCACCACCGCAACTTCCACGCCGCGTCGTTTTGCTTCCAGCAACGCGGTGGCCACCGGTTTGCTGGTGAATACGTATGCAGCCAGGTGGATGGAGCGCCGGGCTTGCGCAATGCCCTTGAGTACCAGTTGCAATGCCGCCGGATCGGGAGCGAATGCAACTTCGGTCGTCATGGTTGCAGTCGGGCTTTGGAGGGTAGTGTCGGCGGCTGCGTTGAGGCTCAGGACAAGCAGGCCAAGACATATCGCGCGGTGTGCAGGCTTCATGCGTTTATTTCCGGTTGGAAGTGGTTGCTGGTTTGCAGCCTGTGCCTGCCCCCAGCCATGCTGTTGTCGCTGATTATTGTCTTTCATCATGAATTCTTTGTTTGTGCGCCTCATTTTTAAATTATTTACTATTCTTTATGCATGTTTGGCATGTGTAGCTGACTGGGTAAAGCATGAAGGGGAGCAGATGAAAACGACAAAACTGGCGGCTTTGGCTGCTACAGGACTGGTGCTGGGCTGGGTGCTGGTGCTGCCCGGCATCGTGGGTGTACGCACCGAAGACAAGATCCGCAATGATATCGACAGCCTGCAGCAAAACAAACTGATGCCATGGACAGTGAAGGTGGATCATTACGACCGTGGCTGGTTCGGCTCCAGTGCCCGTGTGAGCTACAGCCTGCCGCTGGCTGGCCAGACGCTGCGGTTTGCCGTGGATTACAAGGTGAACCAGTTTGCCATTCCCCTGCAACGCTGGGCACGTACTGACTACACCATCACCCCGCTGGATGCCAGCGGCAATAATAGTGGTAATCCTCTGGCCGTCGAGGCGTGGAGCATCAAAACCTTCTTCGGTCGCACCGACACCACGCTCAAAGCGGATGAGCTGCATTGGGCCAGCCCGGATGGCAATGCACTGGATCTGCGCAAACTGCTGGCCACCATCCAGACTGAAGACGGCAAACCCATGCAGTACAGGGTGAACATGGCTGGCGCCACCTTGCGCGTGGCCGTACCCACTGGTGCCGGTGGCGTGGTACAGCTGGTGCTGGGCAATTTGCAGGCGGATGGACATCAGGCCGCCATGGCATCGGTCAAGGACAGCTGGCAGATGGATGCGCGGCAAAAGCTGGAGTCCATGGAGCTGCTGGTCGACAACAACTCGGTGCTGCGGCTGAATGGCTTGTCGCTGGATGCCGCCATGCAGGACAAGGGCAGTCTGGTGGACATGCTGTATCACAGCCGGGCGGAAAAAGGGCAGCTGGGGCCGATCAACCATGCCTTTGCCATCAAGGATGCCCGGATGGACTTCTCTTATGTCAACATCAACAAACAGGCTTATGCCGACTGGCAGGGCAAGGCCAATCAGCTCTATGCCAACCCCGGTAATGCGGATGCGCTGGCCATGCAGCAGGCCAGCGCACAGGCACTGCTGGACAGTGCCAGCAGCCTGCTGGCTAGTTCGCCTGCCTTCCGGATCGACCAGTTTGGCTTCCAGACCGACAAGGGCGGACTGCATGGCAGTCTGGAACTGCGCTTTGATGGCAATGGCATGCCGACCGGGGTGCAGACCGCGCAAAGCATTCTGCCACTGCTGCGCGACCGCCTGAGCGGCAGGGCAGCCATGCAGCTGGATCGCGGCCTGCTTAACGAACTGGCTGGGCAAGCCGCCGGCAGTGCCGACACCGCCCGGACCGCCCAGATGATGGACGCCAGCATCTCAAGCGCGGTGCAGCAGGGATGGCTGAGTGATAACGGGCAGCGCCTGAGTGCCGACTTCAGCTTCAACCGGGATGGCGCGGTGCTCAATGGTCACCCGCTGCCGTCCATGGCAGGCTTGCTGGGTGGAAATCCGGCTGCCGCAGCGCCGCAGGTAACGGCACCGGCTGCTGCTCCCGCTGAGGAAAATGCACCGGATCAGGCTCCGGCCAACTGAGCGGGCAGGACAAGAGCCGCGCGTGTTGCGGCGGCTCTTGCTAGAATGCGCTGTTTTCCGGCAAGAGCGATGGCATGCGCATTCTTCACACTTCGGACTGGCATCTGGGCCAGCATTTCATGGGCCGCAGCCGTCAGGCCGAACATCAGGCACTGATCGACTGGCTGTTGCAGCAAGTACAGCAACAGGCGGTGGATGCAGTACTGCTGGCGGGCGACATTTTCGATACCGGCGCGCCGCCCAGTTATGCACGGGAACTCTACAACCAGCTGGTGGTGCGCCTGCATGATGCGCACTGCCGGCTGATCCTGCTGGGCGGCAATCATGACTCGGTGGCCACGCTGGAGGAAAGCCGTCCCTTGCTGGCCTATCTGGGTTGCACCGTCATTCCGGCAGTACAGGAAGACCTGTCGCGCCAGCTGATTACCCTGCACGATGCCGCAGGCAACCCTGCGGCTCTGCTGTGCGCGGTGCCCTTCATCCGCGCCCGTGATGTATTGCAAAGCCAGGCTGGCCAGAGTGCCGAGGAAAAACAGCTGGGCTTGCAACAAGCGATTGCCGCGCATTATCAGTCCCTCTACCAGCTGGCCCGTGCGCACTGCGAAGCGCTGGGGCTGCAACTGCCCATTCTCGCCAGCGGCCATCTGACTACCGTGGGGGCCAGCAGCAGCGAATCGGTGCGGGACATTTACGTCGGTGCGCTGGATGCCTTCCCCACCAATGCCTTCCCGCCGTTCGACTACATCGCGCTGGGGCATATCCACCGCCCGCAACGGGTAGGTGGCCATGCACATATCCGTTACAGCGGCTCGCCCTTGCCATTGAGTTTTGATGAACTGGGTCAGGACAAGCAAATGCTGCTGATCGAAACCGGTGCGAGGGCAGAACTCAACATCACTGTGTTGCCGGTGCCATGCTTCCAGCCGCTGGCCAGCCTGCGCGGCACGCTGGCGCAGTTGCAGCAGGCCATACCGCAAGCCCTGGCCGGGCTGGCTGCCGACCAGCACCTGTGGCTGGAAATCACGGTGGAGGGCGATGATTACCTCTCTGACCTGCAAGGCCGTATCCAGGCCATACTGGACGGACAGCCTGCCGAGCTGCTTCGCCTGCGCCGTGCCCGCAGCCAGCAAGCCGTCAGCATGCAATCCGAACGCAGCACGCTGGACGAACTGAGCCCGCAGGAAGTGTTTGAACGCCGCTTGCAGCTGGAAGAGCTGGAAGCGCCACTGGCCGAGGCATTGCGCCAGCGTTATCAGCAAGTATTGCAGCAGCTGCAGGAGGAACAGGCATGAAAATCCTTACCCTGCGGCTGAAAAACCTCAACTCGCTGCAAGGCGAGTGGAAAATCGACTTCACCCGCCCGCCATTCCGGGATAACGGGTTGTTTGCCATTACCGGCCCCACCGGTGCGGGCAAATCCACCTTGCTGGATGCCATCTGCCTGGCGCTGTACCACGAAACCCCGCGACTGAAGACCATATCGGCCAGCAGCAACGACATCATGACCCGCCATACCGCCGATTGCCTGGCCGAGGTGGAGTTCGAGGTCAAGGGCAAGGCCTATCGTGCGTTCTGGAGCCAGCGCCGTGCCCGCGACAAGGCGGATGGCGCCTTGCAGGCAGCACGGGTGGAGCTGGCCGAGGCCGATGGCACCATCATCACTACCCACAGCAACGAAAAGCTCAAACGGATTGCCGCCATTACCGGGCTGGATTTCGCCCGTTTCACCAAATCCATGCTGCTGGCACAGGGTGGTTTTGCCGCCTTTCTCAATGCCAGCCCGAATGAGCGGGCCGAATTGCTGGAGGAACTGACCGGTACCGAGCTGTACGGCGAGCTGTCGCGCCGCGTATTCGAACAGGCAAGGGACAGCCGTCAGGCTCTGCAACAATTGCAGACCCAGGCTGGTGCGGTCGATCTGCTGGATGAAACCGAGCGCAACAGCATGCAGCAACAGCTGGCAAACGCACAGCAACAGCAGCAGCAACTGGCGGTGCAGCAACAAAAGCTGGTGCAGGCACTGGACTGGCGTCGTCAGCTGGCCAAGCTGGAAGAACAGGCGCAGAGCGCCAGTCAGCAGCTGGATACCGCCCGCGGGGCACAGCAGGCCGCAGCCGGGCAGCGCCAGCAATTGGCAGATGGCGAGGCCGCCAGCCAGATCCTGCCGCTATACCAGCAATGGCAGAGCAGACAGCAGCGGCTGGAGCAGATCCGCAGCAGCCTGAATACACAGGAAGAAGCGCTGCAACAGGGGCAGCAGCAATGGCAGCAACTGAACTGGGATGGTTTGTGTCATGCCGGCGCACTGGTCGACAGCTTGCAGCAGAAGCTGCAACAAGGCCGCTTGCGCTGGCAGCAATGGCAGGCCCGGCAACAGTCGACTCCGCAACTGGCCAGCCTGGGCAGTCAGCTGCCCTTGTGGCGCAGCCAGTTTGGCCAGCTAAGCCAGTTGCAACAGCGCGTGGTGCAGGCCGGGCAAGAACACGGCCATTTGCAAGCGGCCATGGTCAGCCAGCAGCAGAAAATTGACCAACAGCAACAGCTTTGCACGCAGGCCGACGCCAGTGTGCAGGCTGCCATGGAGGCAGAAGCGGCAGCAGCGGCGGCCCAGCCGGCAGACTTGCCAACACTGCGCCAGCACTGGCAACAGGCCGGGCAAACGGTACAAGGCTGGCAACAGGCCGAGCAATTGGCCGGGCAGTTGCAGCAAGGAGAGCAGGTGCTGGCCACCCTGCAGCAGGACATGGCCAGCAGGCAGGCACTGTTGCCTGAATATGAACAGACCTTGACTGCACTGCGTGCGCAATACCGCCAGCTACAGGAACAGCTGCTTGACCGCCAGCGCCTGCTGGAAATGGAGTTGCGCATCCAGGGGCTGGAGGCGCAGCGCGCCCAGTTGCAGCCCGGCCAGCCCTGTCCCCTGTGCGGGTCGGAACACCACCCGCTGGTGGAAAGTTATCAGGCGGCTGATGCGTCGACGGCCCGTCAGGGCGTGGCAGAAATCCAGGCCAAGCAGGAAAGCGTACAGGCGGAAGGTCAACAGGCCAGTTTGCGGCTGAGCACTGCGCAGCAACAGCTGGCCAGCTTGCAGCAGCAATGGCAAGCGCAGCAAGAACGGCAGCAGCAGGCTTTGCAGCAGTGGCAGGCGCTGGCAGCTCCGCTGGCCTTGCTTGCGGATGACTGGCAACAGCCAGTCCGTCTGCAAGCCGGTGTGGCGCAGGCGATGCAGCAGCTGCAACAGGCCGAACAAGCCATGCAGCAAGCCGAAGCCGCCGCCCTGTGCTGGCAACAGGCGGTGCAAGACAGTCAGCAGCGCCAGCAGCAATCCCAGGCAGCCCAGGCCGAGCTCGCCTTGTTGCAACAGGCCAGACAAGCCATGCAGCAGCAATGCCAGCAGGCGGAATCTGCGCTGGCTGATCTGCAGCGTCAGTACCTTGCCTTGCAGCAGCAGTTGCAACAAGCCCTGGCCGACGCTGGCCATGCCATGCCGGAGGATGTCGATGCCTGGCTGGATGCGCGTCAGCAGCAATGGCAGCACTGGCAACAGCAGCAGAGCGACATGCAGCAGCTGGAGCAGCAACTGGCCCGGCTGGAAGAGCAGCACAGCCAGGCCCTGACCCAGCAGCAGCACTGGCAACAGTGGTGGCAGCAGCTGGCATTGCCCGACATGACTTTGCCTGCACAGCAAGCCGACCCGGCAGCGGCGCTGGAACACTGCCTGCAACAGCGTACTGCGCTGGCAGCCGCACTGGCGCAGCGCCAGGGGCAGTGCCAGCAATTGCAGCAGGATATGGCCGAACAGCAGCTTCAGCTGCAACAGGATGCCAGCCAATGGCAGCAGGCTTTGCAACTTAGCCGCTTTGCCAGCGAGGCGGATTTTGTTGCGGCCTGCCTGAGCGCAGAACAACGCACTGTGCTGCAAAGCCTGCAACAACAACTGGACAAGGCGGTGCAGCAGGCCGAGGCCTTGCTGCAAGCGGCGCAGTCGCAGTTGCAGGTATTGGCGGCCACGCCGCTCAGCCCACTGACGGCGGCCGAGCTGGAAGCACAACTGGCTGCGCTGGATGCCGAGCGAGCAACTGAGCGGGCAGGCCGGGGCCTGGCAGGCCTTGCTGGATGGAGATGCAGCCCGCCGGGCCGGTCTGCAGCACTTGCTGGCACAAATCGACCGGCAGCAGCAGGACAGCGAGTTGTGGCAGCGGCTGGACGGGCTGATCGGCTCGGCCAAGGGCGACAAGTTCCGCCGCTTTGCCCAGGGCCTGACGCTGGACCACCTGGTGTATCTGGCCAATCGTCAGCTGGCGCGCCTGCATGGGCGCTATCAGCTGCGGCGCAAGGCCGAGGGTGAACTGGAACTGGAAATCGTCGACAGCTGGCAGGCCGATGTCAGCCGCGATACCCGTACCCTGTCAGGTGGAGAAAGCTTTCTGGTCAGCCTGGCATTGGCGCTGGCTTTGTCCGATCTGGTCAGCCACAAAACCTCCATCGACTCGCTGTTCCTGGATGAGGGCTTTGGCACGCTGGATGCCGAAACGCTGGAAATTGCGCTGGATGCACTGGACAGCCTCAATGCCAGCGGCAAGATGATAGGCGTGATCAGTCACGTGGAAGGCATGAAGGAGAGGATTGCGGTGCAGATCCGCGTGGCGCGTGCCGGTGGTGTCGGGCTGTCCGCGCTGTCGCTCAGCGGTGGCTGAACCTCAGTCAGTGCCAGCGATGCGTCCCAGCCAGGCGAGGATGCCGGGGATGGCAGCACCTGGCGCTTCCAGATGGCTGCCGGGTGGAATCAGCAACTGGCTGGCCGGGTTGGCCGGCAGGGCATTGAACATGCTCTGGCGCACACGCTGCAAGGCCGGGTAGTCGCCGTCCGGCGAGATATACAGTACCGGCACGCCGGCCTGCACCTGCTGCACGGCCTTGCTCTGGTTCATGGCTCCATCCGGGTCGAACCAGTCCAGATAGATGCGCGGAGTGGTCATGACAGGGTACAGCCCCTTGCTGCCCTCAAAGTCGGCCAGCCGGGTTTTTTCCTCGCCGTGGCCTGACGCCTGCAGGCTGCGGGCGCTGGTCACCGTGTCGGCCAGCCGGTCGTGCAGCAAGCCGGCACCCACGTTTCCGCCCGGAGCAATGGCAATCACGCCATCCACAGGCAAACGCCCGGCCAGATACAGTGCAAACAGCCCACCCTGGCTGTGGCCGGCTACCACCAGCTTGCGCGCACCCTGTTGGCGCAGCGTTTCCAGTGCAGCATTCACCTGCACCACCGCGCTGGCGACATCAGCATCGTATTCACGCCGGCCCGACCATGGCATTTCCAGATTCGCCACCAGCACGCCTTGTTGCCGCAGTGCATTGGCCAGCACGGTTACATGCTTGTCCGGGTTGCCACCCTTGCCGTGCATCAGCACCACACCCACAACCGGGCCTGGGCCGACAGCCAGTGCGGAGGCGCTCAGCAGTAGCAGGGGAAGGAGCATCAAGCGTAGCAGTCGCAACATGGCCGGGGCTTTCTATGGTGACAATGCCTTTGTTATAGCAAGGTCTGGTAGCCGTTGACGATGACGCCCAGCGCCAGATAGGCAAACAGCGCGGCCGACGCGGCATTGCAGTACAGCAGCAGGCGGTGGCCAACCAGCTTCTGGCCATGACTGGCCAGCCAGGCCAGAAAAGACGACCACACCACGCCGCCCAGGAAAAAGCCGCTGAGGAATACGCTGGCCGACAACGAGCTGCCGTCGGTGGACTGGGCGATGATGCTGCCACCAACGGCGGCAAACCACAGCAAGGAGGAGGGTGAGGCCAGTGCCATCAACAGGCCGCGCCAGAACTCGGCCTGGCTGCTGCGCGGTGTGCCGTCTTCGGCCTGGCTTGCAGCATGGCTGCTGGGCTGGTGGAATTCGCGCCAGGCGGCACGCGTCATTTTCCAGGCCAGCCACAACAATACTGCGCCGCCTCCCAGCCACATCACCCAGCGCACCGGGGTGAAGCTGAACAGCAGCGACATGCCCAGCAAGGACAACAAGGCATAAAACAAGTCACCAAAACAGGAACCCAGCCCCATCAGCAAGGCCGGGCGCAGCCCCTTGCGCAGGCCGGTGTTGATCAGCGCGGCATTGACGATGCCAATGTCCAGACACAGCGAGATGGAAAGCAAAAAACCCTTGGTGGCAATGGCCAGCATGACGACAAATCCGTACGAAATAAAAAAACAGCCCCGATGATACGGGGCCGTTTGCGTGACGTCTTGTCAAAAATTGATCTGGCGGTAGCGGCCGGGCGACATGCCGCAAAAACGGCTGAACGCCTTGCTGAAATGCGCCTGATCGGCAAAGCCGGTGGCCAGCGCCACGTCGATGATGGGCCTTCCGGCGCGCAGCAGGCGTCGCGCCAGTGCCATGCGCTGTTGCATCTGCCAGGCCAGCGGTGGCAAGCCGGTGGCCTGCTGGAAGCGGCGTACCAGGTGGGCCGATGTCACTCCGGCTGCATCGGCCAGCTGTTGCAGGTGCGTCCCCACCGACAGGTCATCCAGCAAGCGCTGGCGTACATGCTGTACCAGCTGGCTGCCGCTGCTGTCCGGCCGATGGGTCGCAGCGGCGCGACCATCCAGCAGGGTTTGCAGCAACTGCACGACGGCCTCCTCGCGCAAGCTGGCTTCCAGCCGGGCAATATGCTTGAGCTGCCTGGCAAACACCGGCTGTTGCAGATGGCTGGGCAAATCGGGTGGCGGGCAGTCGAACAGCTGGCCGAAGGCTGCCGGGTCGACATACAGCGACAGGCAGTCCCAGCCTGCATCGCTCAGGCTGTGGCTGGATTGCACCGCTTGCGGCGGGTAGATGGTGAGCATGTCCGGGCTGACGACAAAGCTTTCGCCTTCCAGCCATACCTGCTCCTGCCCTCCGAGATTGGCGCTGATGACGTATTCGTCATGGGTGTGGCGGGGAAAGCCGCTGGCGCTGGCAGTGATGCGGGCCAGCTCCAGCAGCGGGGTACGCAGCAGAATCATGCAGCGACTATAGCGATGTCATGCGTCGGCTGCCAGTTGCTTGTGCTTGCGCGCTTCAGTCCTGCAAGGCTTTGGCCAGTCTGGCTACTTCGGCCACATTGGCATTCAGCGCCTTGCTGATGGCCTGGCCATAGCCGCTGTCAGCCTTGTAGAAGTAGGACAGCATGGTGTTACGGATGGTCTCGTTACGTACCTGGCCCAGGTCGGCGGCCAGATTGGCAATCAGCCGGGCCTGGTCCTGCTTGCTCAGGCTGCGATAGAACTCACCGGCCTGGCGGAAGTTCTGCGTTTTGCCAATACCCGCCTGCTGGGTGCTGCCACCAAGCGGCAACTGGCTGCTGCGTGCTGACGGGTCCTGCTTCAGCGGGCTGAAACGGCTGGGTTCGTAATTGACATTACCACTGCGCTGAACCTCGTTCATGGCGCCGTCCTGATTATTGTTGTCCACCTTCACTTGCGGACGGTTGACCGGCAGTTGCAGGCCGTTGGTCCCCACCCGGTGCAGCTGGGTGTCGGCATAGGCAAAGATGCGGCCTTGCAGCAGGCGGTCTTCCGACGGCTCGATGCCGGGCACCAGGTTGGACGGGGCAAAGGCGCTTTGCTCGGTTTCCTGGAACACGTTTTCCGGCAGGCGGTTCAGCGTCATGGTGCCGATTTTCTGTTCCGGAATGCCCGGCCAGATCTTGGTGGCATCCAGCGGGTTGAAGTCCAGCTTTGCCATGTCCTCCGGCTGCATCACCTGGATGAACAAGTCCCACTGCGGGTATTGCTTGCGCTTGATCGCCTCCAGCAGGCTGCGGCTGGCATGGTTGAAGTCATGCGCCTGGATGGCTGCAGCTTCCTGCATGGTGAGGTTGTGCTGGCCCTGACGGCTGGCCCAGTGGAATTTGACGTACGCGTATTTGCCTGCATTGTTCACCAGCTTCCAGGCGTGCACGCTATTGCCATCCATGAACTGGTAACCCTTGGGGATGCCGTAGTCCGAGTACAACCGGGTCAGCATGTGGGTGGCTTCCGGCTGGTGCGAGAAGAAGTCGAAAAAACGGTTCGGGTCTTGCAGATTGGTGTCCGGGGCCGGTTTCAGCGAATGCACCATGTCGGGAAACTTCATCGCATCGCGGATAAAGAACACCGGCAGATTGTTGCCTACCAGATCCCAGTTACCTTCGCTGGTATAGAACTTGGTGGCAAAGCCGCGCGGGTCGCGCAGGGTTTCCGGCGAGTGCAGGCCGTGAATCACGGTGGAAAAGCGGACAAACACCGGGGTCTTGCTGCCTTTGGCAAACACCTTGGCGCGTGACAGGGCACTGATGTCGGCGCTGGCTTCAAACACCCCATAGGCGGCCGCGCCACGTGCATGCACTACGCGCTCCGGAATGCGTTCGCGGTCGAAACGCTGCAGCTTCTGTACCAGTTGCACGTCTTGCAGCAGCACCGGGCCGTTGGGGCCGGCGGTTTGTGAGTCCTGGTTGTCGCCTACCGGCGCACCATTGTCACGGGTCAGTGTGCTGGCTGTGGCAGGCTGGCCCAGCAGCAGGCCCAGGCTGATACCAAGCAGCAGGCAATGTGTTGTTGGTTTCATCACGAAAGTCCTGAGAGTTGTAGGGACGCTCAGTCTAGGGATGGGGGCTGCTGACCAGAATTTTGAAAATGCTATGGGGTGGATGGCGACAGGCTATCGTCTGTGCATGGTCTTTGTTTTTGTGTTTAATTGTTTTAATACAATGACTTGCTGATGTTTTGCATGGTGGGTTTTGAATGGATTTTACTTTATCCATGCAGGCAAGAGACGAGGGCCGTACCAAGGAACTGGGCTGGCCTGATGAGTTCGCGGCCAGCCGTGCTCAGGCGGTTTCCTCGGCGTAGCGCCGCTGGATGGCATCGACCTCCGGCACGATGCGTAAGAAGGTTTCTACCAGCTGCGGGTCGAAGTGATAGCCGCTTTCCTGTTGCAGGTAGTCCAGCGCAGCCTGTTGGGTCCAGGCCGGTTTGTAGGGGCGGGAGGACACCAGGGCGTCGTAAACGTCGCAAATGGCGGCAATGCGGCCTTCCAGCGGAATTTCCTCGCCGCACAGGCCGGCGGGGTAGCCGCTGCCATCCCATTTTTCGTGATGGGTGAGGGCAATGCGTCGTGCCATGCGGATCACCAGTGCCGGATGCTCCGGAATGATGGTGCCGCCAATGCGCGGGTGTTCGCGCATGATCTGGAATTCTTCCTCGTCCAGGCGGCCGGGTTTGAGCAGGATGCGGTCCGGCACGCCGATCTTGCCCACATCATGCAGCGGGCTGGCCATGCGCAGTGCATGCGCCCAGGTGGCGTCCTTGCCCAGTGCCAGAGCCATCTGCTCGCACATCTTGCTCATGCGGGTGATGTGCTTGCCGGTTTCGTTGTCACGGTATTCGCCGGCGCGGGCCAGGCTGAGGGTGACTTCCTGTGCCATGTCTTCCAGCGCATTGAGCAGGGTGTCGTAATAGGCATAGGTGGCCAGGCCCATGTCGAGGAAAATTGCGCGATTGATGGCAGTCAGGTAACGGCTGCGGGTGGCGGCATCCTGCACCAGCCCGTCCAGCAGTTGCACCAGCTGGTTGAGCACTACCACGTAGGCACCGGAATAAAACCGCAGGTCCACTCCCAGTCGCTGGTGGGTGTGGCCGATGGCCAGCGTGGCTTCCAGATAGTCCTGGTTGAAATTGCCGGCAAATACATGCTCCAGCCAGTGATGCTGCTGGTGCGCGCGGGCGCGTTGCAGGGCGGCTTCGTCGCTGAAGGTGGCACTGGCTGCGGCATTGGCCCGGATGTAGGCATAGACCGCATCCATCAGCACGTCCATATGCGGGCGGATCAAGCCCGAAAACTCACGCAGCGTGTTGACGCTGTCTGCATCTATATCGAGAAAATCACGCCATTGTTCGAAACGGAGCCGCACGCTGGTTCTTTCTTGCTGTTCTGTTTAACCGGACGGGATATTGTCCGGCAAATAACCATTCTAACAAGAAGGATAATTATCGTGCCAATGAAATCTCTCAGCCGGTTTGGCCCTGACGCCGGCGCAAGCGGCTGGTATCGATGACATCCGCTGCGCGGGCGCGCAGCTGGCCACAGCCGCCGTCGATGTCCTGTCCGGCAGAATCGCGAATCTTGGTCAGCACGCCATGGGCGTGCAGATAGTGCTTCATGTGGCGGATATGTGCGTCATCCGGACGCTGGAAGCTGTCGCCTTCCATGCTGTTGTACGGAATCAGGTTCAGCACGCCATACTTGCCCTTGAGCAGGGCGATGGCGGCGTCCATCTCCTGCAGGCTGTCGTTGATGCCCTTGAGCAGCGTCCACTGATACTGGATGGGGTAGCCCACCGTACGGGCATAATGCTCGCCCAGATTCACCAGTTCCGCCGGACTGATGCGCGGTGCGCGCGGCAGCAGGCTGGCGCGCAAGTCGTCCCGCGTGGTGTGCAAGGACAGTGCCAGCGCCGGTTTTACCTGCATGGCGGGCAGGCGCTCGAATACCCGTGGGTCGCCCACCGTGGAGAACACCAGGTTTTTGTGGGCGATATTGCCTTCACGCCCCAGAAAGTCGATGGCTTCCAACACGTTGTCCAGATTGTGGGCCGGTTCGCCCATCCCCATGAACACCACTTTTTTTACCGGGCGGATGCGCCGTGCCAGCACCACCTGGGCGACAATTTCCGCGCTGCCCAGCTGGCGCAGCAAGCCGGATTTTCCGGTCATGCAGAAGGTGCAACCCACGGCACAGCCAACCTGGCTGGAAACACACAGCCCGTCACGTGGCAGCAGCACGCTTTCCACCATCTGGCCATCGGCCAGTTCCACCAGCAGCCGTTGCGAGGCATCCGCCGCCTCATGCCGGGTGTGGATGCGTGCCAGCGCTTCCAGCTGCGCACTGATGGCGGGCAGGCCCTGCCGCACCGCCAGCGGAAAATAATGCTCGCTTTGCTGGTGGCGGGTGCCGTGATCCAGCGCCAGGCCTTGCAGCCAGGCGCGGTTGATACGGCCGATGTGACAGGGGCGAGCACCAAGATCGCTCAGGGTTTGCTGGAGTTGCTGAATGCGCATGAAACGGCAGGGCAGTATGTGGTTGAACAAAGCCGGCTAGGGTAGCGCAATGTGCCATGGCTTGTAAGTGTAATTGTTTAAAAAATGGTGTAGGTGAGGCTGATCAATTTGACGGGTTACTCTGCGAGAGTGTGAGAACAAAATGAAAGCCGTTGCCTTGATTTTGTCTGGATAAAAATGGCAGCGTAAGCAATTGAATTTTAATGACTCTGGAGGTTGTGTAATGAAAAAGACCATTCTTCTTGCCATGCTCTTGTCTGCGCTGAGTTCCGTTTCATTTGCTTCGTGCTTTGTTATCGGTCCGCAGCCACCTTGTGGTGATTTTGTTATTGGGCCTAGTGATCCCTGCTGTTAAGCAGTGCTAATCAGCATTCCGTTATCACATGATGACGGAATGTTTTGTGATGAAAGCCGCCCGCGTGGCGGTTTTTGTTTTGGGCTCAAAATTTTGCCACTCAGTTTGAAGGGGTGTGAATGAAAAAATTGGCCTTACTATTGTTGTCGTTGGGAATGCTCAGCGACCTGGCCCGTGCTGTTAGTGATGGAGGAATGTGGTTTGGTGCGGCGACCTATCTATGTGTTGCGCAGTATCCCGCTTATGCCGATTTGCCTGTCTTCCAGATTGATGAAGGTAGCCGTTCAATGCTGAGAGAGATGGGCAGGCTGCGTCCAATCTTGCTGCAATGTCAGCGTGACCGCACCTTGCCACTGCTGCCAGTTGCTCTGTGTGACGCCATAATGGCACACCAGCCGACAAGCAGAGTTGATTGGGATGCCGCCTATGACTTCGGCAGTCTGATCAGGCAACGCTATGAGCCAGCTATCCAGCAATGGCTTGACTGCATCCCGCGTTAGGCTGGCCTGAAATGCAGGCCAGCCTGTACATGCCCACCAAATTACTGATAGTGGCTCAGATCAGCTTGTGGTCGATGGCGTAGCGCACCATGTCGGCCACCGAATGGGCTTGCAGCTTTGCATCAGCCGCACCTTGTGGGTGCTGACAGTCTTGGCGCTGATGTTCAACTGCTGGGCAATTTCGTTGACGTTGGTGCCGTGCACCAGTCGCTCGAACACCTGGTATTCACGTTCGGACAGCTGGGTGTGTGCCGGGCGTGAGTCGGTCAGGCCGACTTCAAACACCATGCGGTCGGCCAGCTGCGGGTCGATGTAGCGGCCGCCGCTGGCCACCTTGCGAATGGCGGTCAGCAGCAGTGCCGGGTCGCTGTCCTTGGTGCTGTAGCCAGCGGCACCGGCCTTCAGGGCGCGGGCGGCAATCTGCACTTCGTCGTGCATGGACAGCATCAGGATGGCGGGTGGATTGTCCAGTGCGCGGATGCGCGGAATGGTTTCCAGCCCGTTGGTGCCGGGCATGGAGATGTCCAGCAGCAACACATCGGCACTGGTCTGGCGCAGTTGTTCCAGCAACTGGGTGCCATTGGTGGCTTCGCCCACCACGCTGATGTCTTCGGCTAGCGAAATCAGTTGCTTGATGCCTTCGCGGACGATTTTATGATCTTCGGCAATGATGACGCGAATCATGCGATTTCCCTTCCTTCTTCAACCGGCAGGCGGATGGTCAGGGTGCAGCCCTGATCCGGTTGACTGTCGATATCCAGTTTGCCGCCCAGCAACAGCACCCGCTCGCGGATGCCTACCAGGCCAAAGGAGCGCAGCTGGCGATGGGCTTGCGGGTCGAAACCCTTGCCGTCGTCGGCAATGCTCAAGGTGATGATGTCCTGCTGGCAGGTCAGCCCCACACTGACCGTGCTGGCCTCGGCGTGACGCAATACATTGGTGAGTGCTTCTTGCAGGATGCGGAACACGCCGATGGCGCGCGCATCGCTCAGGGCGATGGGGCTGTCCGGCACCGATACCAGGCAGGGAATGCCGCTGCGTTTTTCAAAACGCCGCGCCTGCCATTCGATGGCCGAGCCGATACCGGCATCCAGCACCGGCGGGCGCAAGGCGGTGGCGACGTCACGCACGATCTGGAAAGTCTGCTCGATCAGCTTTTTCATTGCCTGCAGGCGTTCTGCCAGCTTGCTGTCCTGCTGGCCGAAGCTCAGTTCGCACATCGAGGTTTCCAGCCGCAATACGGTAAGAATCTGGCCCAGTTCGTCGTGTACTTCGCGGGCGATGCGGGCTTTTTCTTCTTCGCGTACCGACTCCAGATGGGCCGACAGGCTGCGCAGCAAGCCACGCGATTCCGCCAGTTGCAGTTCGTTGTGCTTGTTGGCCGAGATATCCCAGACAATGCCGTCCCATACCACGTGGCCATCATCAAAGCAGCGCACGGTGGCCTTGATGTCTACCCAGCGCAATTGCCCGTTCTGATGCTGCATGCGGCCCTGCCAGGCCAGGTTGCGGTTGTGTGCGGCGGCATCCTGCCAGGCTTGCTGGTAGCTGCTGCGGTCCTCGCTGGCCACCACGTCCTGCCAGCCTTCCGGCATGCATACCAGGTCCAGCGGGCTGTAACCCAGCATGGCCTGGCTGGCGTCACTGACAAAAGCCAGCCGCACCGGGTGCTCGGCAGCGGGGCGCTCCAGCCGAAACACCATGCCCGGCACATTGCTGGCCATGCCCTTGAAGCGGGCTTCGCTTTCTTCCAGCGCGGCGCGGGCTTTCTGGCGCTCGGTAATGTCATTCAGATAAACCACCAGATATTCGGTGCGGCCAAACTTGAGAAAGCTCAGGGTGACGCCCACCGGCAGTACCTGGCCGTCGGCTTTCAGGCTGGTGGTTTCAAAACTGCTCAAGGCCTTGCTGCCGCGCAGCTGGTTCCACAAGTCCAGCCAGCTGCTGTTGTCCAGCGAGGGTTGCAATTCCGGCAGGGACAGGCTGAGCAGCTGCTCGGTCGGATAGCCCAGCATGCTCTCCACCGCGCGGTTGGCGTACTGGATGCGCCCGTCCCAGTTCACCCACAGAATGCCCACCGTACTGTTGTCGATGGAAAACTGGGTGAGGCGCAGCGATTCCTCGGCCAGATCCCGCGCTTCCAGTTCCATTCTTGCGGCCAGCAGGCGTTTTTCCGCCCAGCGCCGTTGCCGACGCTGGTGGCCGAACAGGCCGGCCAGCAGCAGGGCGGCCAGCAACAAGGCCAGGCTGGTGCGGTGCCAGAAGCTCAGCGAGTCGATCAGGCGCGGGTAGCTGGGCAGCATCCAGCGCGCATACAGCTGCTCCATGCGGATGCCGGGGATGTCCTGCAGCTGACGGTCCAGCACCGGCGGCAGTTCGGGCCAGTCGCGCCGTACCGCAATACGCAGCAAGTGGGTGTAGCCCAGGTCGCCCACCACCGCCAGGCGGGAGAATTCCGGTTCCTTCAGCAAGGTGGCCAGCTGTGCCTCATCCACGATGGCGTATTCGGCATATTGCTGTTGTACGGTTTGCAGCGCGGCACGGTCACTGGCTACCTCTACCCGCGGCAGTTCCGGGTAATTGCGTCGCACAAAGCGCAGTGCATCGCTATTGGCGTCCAGCGCCAGCCGCTCGCTGAGCGACAGCCGGTCCAGGTCTACCGCATTGCCGCTACCATCCGGGAAGCCGACAATCTTGTGTGGTACCCGCAGGTAGGGCTGGGAGAACAGCCAGTGATGCAGGCTGGCTGGCGTTTGCAGCATGCCGGGGGAGATATCGACTTCGCCATTTTCCACTGCACGGTCCAGCGCCTGCTGGTTGCTGAAGGTACGCCAGCTCAGGCTGACATCCATCTTGCTGGCCAGCAGCACCATCACTTCGACATCGGCCCCTTCCAGCAAATGGCTGCGCGGGTTGAGCTGGGCATAAGGCGCTTGCAGCACCACGCCCACCCGCCAGTTGCGGTGAGCAGCCAGCCAGTTGTGGGCGGCAGGCTGGGCGGCCATGACCAGTGAACAGAACAGGCTGATCCAGAGGGCGGTCAGGGCCAAAAGCAAATGTCGAAGGCGAGGAGCCGGTTGCATGTGAAGCCTGTATGCAATGGGGTAAGGGGAGGCCATGCCTGTTGCGCAACAGGTAGCGGCTGGCATGAGTGCGGCATACTTTACCCTGTAGTACGGGTTTTGCCAAAAATGCTGGAGGAAACCGGCTATTTATTGGCCGGAACCGTCTTTACGGTAATTAACACCAATTTACAGTGCATTAACCGCGAGGCAGGGGGCAAAGCCGGATACTTCGGTATCAAAACAGAAAGTATTCTTGTCCCTTCATGCCCCGTTTCATTGCATTGCATCGACGCAGCCTGCTGATTGTCACCGGTTTGCTGCTGGCTGTTGCCGCTTATCTGCTGTACCCCCGCCCGCCTGTGAATCACTATCTGACCGCCACGGTCAGCACTATGGATCTGGAAGATACCGTACTGGCCACCGGCACCATCAAGGCGCTGCGTGAAGTCAGCGTCGGTGCCCAGGTGTCCGGCCAGGTGAAATCACTCAAGGTGGCCTTGGGCCAGAGTGTGAAAAAAGGCGATTTGCTGGCGGAAATCGACCCGCGTACCCAGGAAAACTCGCTGGAAGATGCCCAGGCCTCGGTCAGCAGCTATCAGTCCCAGCTCAAGTCCAAACTAGCTGCCTTGCTGAAAGCGCGTCAGGACTTTGCCCGCCAGCAGCAGATGTTGGGGCAACAGGCTACCTCACAGGAAAGCTATGACAGCGCCAAAGCCACGCTGGATGGTGCAAACGCGGATGCCGAGCAGTTGCAGGCGCAATTGCAGCAGGCGCGCATCAGCCTGAAAACCGCCCAGCTGAATCTGGGTTACACCCGCATTCTTGCCCCGATAGACGGCGTCGTGGTGGCCTTGCCGGTGGAGGAAGGGCAGACGGTGAATGCCAGTCAGTCCACGCCGACGATGGTCAAGCTGGCGCAGCTGGATACGGTGACGGTAAAGGCGGAAATCTCGGAAGGGGATGTGGTGCGGGTGAAACCCGGCCTGCCGGTGTACTTCACCATTCTGGGCGAGCCGGACCGGCGCTATCAGGCGCGCTTGCGTTCGATTGACCCGGCACCGCAGTCGTATAGCGATTCCAGTGACAGTACCAGTACCAGCAGCACCTCCACCAGCAGCAGCTCCAGCAGTTCGTCCTCGACCGCCATTTATTATTACGGCCTGTTTGATGTGCCCAATCCGGGCCATAAACTGCGCATCAACATGACGGCACAGGTCAGTGTGGTACTCAGCCAGGCGCACGCCGTGCTGGCGATTCCGGCCAATGCGCTGGGTGTGCATGGCAAGGATGGCCGCTATGCGGTGCGGGTATTGCAGCCGGATGGCAGTGTGCAGCCGAGGGCGGTGAAGATTGGCCTGAACAATAATGTGCATGCCCAGGTGTTGTCCGGACTGCGTGCCGGCGAGCAGGTGATTGTGGGTGAGGCCAGCGCCACCGCCAGCAGCAGTAGCAGCGGCCACAACGGCCCGCCGCCGATGGGGATGTAAATCATGCACACCCCCTTGCTGGAACTGTCCGGCGTCAGCCGTGACTTTGTCTCGGGCGAAGACACGGTCACCGTGCTGGACAATATCAATCTGCAGATTCAGGCCGGTGAGATGGTGGCCATCATCGGCGCCTCCGGCTCCGGCAAATCCACCCTGATGAATATTCTGGGTTGTCTGGATGCCCCGTCGCGCGGCAGCTACCGCGTGGCCGGTCAGCCCGTGGCGGACATGGCCCCGGACCAACTGGCGGCACTGCGGCGTGAACATTTCGGCTTCATTTTCCAGCGCTACCATCTGCTGGGCGAGCTGGATGCCCTGCAGAATGTCGAATTGCCTGCCGTCTATGCGGGCAGCCCGGCAGCCGAGCGCAGTGCACGTGCTGCCAGCCTGCTGGCGCGCCTTGGCCTGGCTGACCGTGCCGGGCACAAGCCGGGACAGTTGTCCGGCGGTCAGCAGCAGCGGGTGAGCATTGCCCGTGCGCTGATGAATGGCGGCAAGGTGATTCTGGCCGACGAACCCACCGGTGCGCTGGACAGTGCCAGCGGCCAGCAGGTGATGGCCATCCTGCGCGAACTGCATGCCGAAGGCCACACCATCATTCTGGTGACGCACGACAGCAAGGTGGCGCAGCATGCCGACCGCATCATCGAGATCGGGGATGGCAAGGCTGGTGGCCGAACACGCGCCGTGCGGATAGCGTCGCGCCCATGGCGCTACAAGCGGACGCTTCCCGGCCGCAAGCCAGTAGCTGGCGGCTGCTGCGCGAGCAATTTGCCGAGGCCTTCGGCATGGCCTGGCGCGCGCTGATGGCACACCGGCTGCGCTCGGCGCTGACCATGCTGGGCATCATCATCGGCATTGCCTCGGTGGTGTCGGTGGTGGCGCTGGGTACCGGTTCCAGCCAGCGCATTCTCAGCGACATCAGCTCGCTGGGTACCAATACCATCAATATCTATCCCGGCAAGCATTTTGGCGACCGCAAGGCCGACGCCATCCATACGCTGACCCCGCGTGATGCCACGGTGCTGGCCGAGCAGCCCTTTGTCGACAGTGTCACCCCGGAAGTCAGCGACAGCGTGACGCTGCGCTATCGCAATGTGGCGGTTACCGCCCAGGTGAAAGGCGTGGGCGAGCAGTATTTCCGCGTGCGCGGCGTGTCCATGGCGCAAGGCCGACCATTCGACGCGGTGGCGGTCAGCCAGCAGGCGCAGCAGGTGGTGATAGACGAAAACAGCCGCAAGGCCCTGTTTGCCGATGGCGACGACCCTATCGGCAAAGTCGTCCTGCTGGGCAAGCTGCCCTGCCGGGTGGTGGCCGTGACGCAAACCCAGAAAAGCGCCTTCGGCACCGACGAAAACCTCAATCTATGGCTGCCCTACAGCACGGTGATGTACCGCATGCTGGGTCAGGATTACCTGAAAGCCCTCACGGTGCGGGTAAGTGACAATGTGTCCACCGCTGCCGCCGAGCAAAGCCTGGTGGCGCTGATGACCCGTCGGCACGGCACGCAGGACTTTTTCGTGATGAATACCGACAGCATCCGCCAGACCATTGCCAGCACCACCGCCACCATGACACTGCTGGTTTCGATGATCGCGGTGATTTCGCTGGTGGTTGGCGGTATTGGCGTGATGAACATCATGCTTGTATCCGTTAGCGAGCGGACCCGTGAAATCGGCGTGTGCATGGCCGTGGGTGCGCGCCAGCGCGACATCATGCAGCAGTTTTTGATCGAGGCCGTGCTGGTATGCCTGCTGGGTGGCGCGCTGGGCGTGGCGCTGTCGCTGGGCCTTGGCGTGCTGGTGGCCCGCCTGGCCAGCTTCAATATGGTTTACTCGCTGTCGTCCATTGTGGCGGCCTTTGCCTGCTCCACCCTGGTGGGCGTGTTGTTCGGCTATCTGCCGGCCCGCAATGCCGCACGGCTGGACCCGGTCGTGGCGCTGTCCCGTGAATGAGCGTTGCTTCAGAACAGAATGACAGAATGAAAGCATCAAACCCCATCTTGCTGGCCTGCCTGCTGCTTGCCGGCTGTGCCAGCATCACCGCTACGCCGTATCAGACACCGGCGCTTGCACTGCCCGCACAATGGCAAACCAGCACGCAAGGAACGACCCGTCCCGCGACAGCAGGGGAGTGGTGGCAACAGTTTGGCGATGCCGAGCTGGACGCGCTGATCAAACAGGTGCTGGCACGTAATAACGACCTGGCCGCCGCTGCCATCAAGGTGCGGCAGGCCATGCTGCAGGCAGACCTGGCCGATACCGACCTGGCACCCACGCCATCCTTCAGCCTGTCCAGCACGGCCAGCCGGCGTGTAGGTGGCGATGCCGTCAGCAGCCAGAGCCACTCAGCCAGCTTGTCGGTCAGCTATGAACTGGACTTGTGGGGCAGGCTGGCACACCAGAGTGATGCCAAGGCCTGGGAGGCGCGTGCCACGGTGCAGGACATGGCCAGCAGCCGCCTGAGCCTGATCGGCAGCACCATCAAGCTGTACTGGAAACAGGCCTGGCTACGCCAGCGGCTGGCGCTGGGGCAGGCCAGCATCGACTACCAGCAGCAAGCCTTGCGACTGGTGCTGGCCAAACAGCAGGCCGGTGCGGCGGCCGAGCTGGATGTGCTGACCGTGCGGCAAAGTCTGGCCAGCCAGCAAGCCAGCCTGCACGACTACCAGCAGCAACTGGCCGAGACGCAAAACGCACTGGCGATACTGCTGGATGGCCCACCCAAGGGTGACATCGCCTTGCGCGCCAGCCTGCCAATGGCGGATCTGCCAGACGTGCCTTCCGGTTTGCCGGTGGCGCTGCTGGCGCGCCGTCCCGACCTGCGGGCTGCCGAATTGCGCCTGCGCGAAACACTGGCAACAGGCGACGCCACCCGTGCTTCGTACTATCCCGATTTTTCCCTGACCGGCAGTCTGGGCAGCAGCAGTACCCGCTTGGCGCAGGTGCTGAGCAACCCGCTGGCCACGCTGGGTGCAGGCATCACCTTGCCGTTCTTGCAGTGGCGGCAGATGAAGCTGAACAACAGCATCAGCGAGGCTGACTACCAGCTGGCGGTGGTGAACTTCCGCCAGACTTTGTATTCGGCATTGGCTGACGTGGACAATGCCTTGTCCGCCCGCCAGCAGTACCGGCAGCAGGGCGAACGGCTGACCCAGGCTGCTATGCTGGCCGCGCGGGCGGAAAAGCTGTACCAGCTGCGTTATCAGGCGGGTGCGGCTCCGCTGAAGGACTGGCTGGATGCGCAAGAAACGCGCCGTACCGCCGAGGTAAGCCTGCTGGAAAACCGTTACAACCGGCTGGTGAATCAGGTAACGCTGTATCAGGCTCTGGGTGGGGGCACGCAACTGCGCTAATCGGGAACGTGCCAGAACAAGCTCCAGCCAATGACCACCTAAAGATGCGATTGCTCTGGTCGTTGCCCTCTCTGGAGGCTTCGTCCTTAGCCAGCATGTGGGGAGTGTTGAGTTGTCAGTATCCTCTTTTGCAGCTTGCCCGGCTGAATTCTTCTACCATAGAAGCCAACTGGGGCTTGTGATAATGAGAGAAGTGATCTCCGTACTCATCGACTACTACATTTCCGGTGGCTCCTCGAATCATTTTTGCCAGTTCGAGAGCATTGGAAAAGTGAGCAATGTTGTCGTTTTTGCTCGTATAGATCATTACGGGTTGCTCGATATCATTGCAAAGCAACTTAAGGGCGCGTTCGGTGATGTTCGTATATTCAATCAGCGTATTGGCATAATTGAAAATAGTTTTTGGATTTGAAAAGGGAGCACTTATTAGTCGCATTAACGTCATGTTGTCTGTAAGGTTGACAAAATTTGAAATTAGACTTGCTGCCTCATTCGACTCTATCAATTTCGTAGGCGAAAACATCAGTTCATAATAGAACTCTGCTGTATCCATGCTCTCAGCAATTCGGGGCAGAACCCGCTGTGTGCTTGTCTGAAAGGCTGTCATTGAAGAACTGATCTTTCCAGAATTTAAGGTATCTGGATTCAACAGGACACCAGCTTTAAACACGTCTGCTTGGCTGGCTAATGCGTGAAGACAAATGATCACCCCAGTGCACCAGCTGACTAGAGTTGCCTCCTTTACGTCTAGAGCCGAACAGATATCGCAGAGGTCTTTCAAATGTGCTGACGTTGCGATGTGCTGATAATCGGATTGTGTCGCATGCATAGGCAGGCGCATATTCCATGTAATGACGCGATGGCTCTTAGACAAGACTCTCGCAAAGGGCAAAATAATCTCTGGTGTCATGCCAACCGCATTCACTAAAACGATGGTACTTGGCCCATTCCCCATCACGTAAGCGGGTAGATCTATTCCATCACGGTTTTTTAAGGAGACAATCTCGAAGTCACTATTAAATTCGGCCTGCTCATTAAGTCCATCAACAAAGTTTTTGACATAACTTGACAAGTCTTCAGATGAGAGTTCAGGTTGCGGGGCGATTTCTCGGAGAAATTCTTTCCTATGACTTGTATATTGAAGATAGAAATTACTCCTTCTAGCAAAGAATCGCTCAATGCCAGAAGGGTCGGTGGGGTTCGCGCCGAGTAAGAACGAGAATGTGTAGCAGGAAGTTATGACATTAAATAATTCCTGGCAGTTGAAATTGGTCGAGTTTGACAGGTGAAATATTTTTCCGGACTTAAAGTATTTATTACGAATGGCTATGGCATCGTTAACAACATAGTCGACTGGGGCGAAGTTGATGTGACTATCCTGGGTGCCAGTGCAACGTATCGGCGCTGTAGCTCTACGTAATAGATTGGCAGATAGATGAATAGCTTCGATCAGCCCATATAATCCGGTATTGTTGTTTCCACATTTGTGTGTCGTTGTCGGGCCAACCACAACTGATGGGCGCAATAGCGCATATTGAATTGCATGTTCGGAACAGAAATTTGAGACCTCGTGTTCTGCCTGGCATTTCGAAAATTCGTACCAGTTATTGAAAGGCCCGTCCGTGGAGTGAAGGGATTCTTCGATAGGCCCCGTTTTTTTGCCTGAGGTATAAGCGGTAGAAATATAGAAGAAGCGTTTTGCACGTATTGCCAGTGCAGTCTGTAGTGCGTTTTTTGTGCCACCAAGATTTGCTAAAATGATCTCTTCTTTATTTTTGTCTTCGTATTTTAGACTTGCTGCATAGTGCCAGAAGTCACTTATGCTATTTTCTCGTATGATTTCCAGTGTTTTTTGGTTAATTCCACAAATGCTGTCGACCATATCGCCAACAACTATTCTGATTTTTGCTAAGTCATTGACGTTGAGTGCAAGGCCGACGTCAGCTGCTGCAAGCTCAAGCGATCGGATCACGCGCTCTCTCCCTGCGTATGCATTGGCGGCCCTTACCAGAACGTAGATATCTCCGAAATCCGACTTTAAATATCGAAGCAAAAATTGTCTCCCCAGAAAGCCTGTCGCTCCTGTCATGAAACTGATACCCTTGTTTTCAATACCAAATGCTTGAGATTGAATGTCGCTCACGGAGAATATCCTATCTTCTAAATAATCAAACTATTAACTGAACCATGGCTTGGCAGTCATGCCTCTTGAGAACGAATAAATGTACATCTTTGGAAGGTCCGGGCAAATAGTGCTTAAGCACGGGTCGTTATAGGTGAGAAATACAGAGTCACTAAATTCATCAGCATATAGTTTTTTTTCAATACTGCAAGTGTGGAGGTAATTGCGTAATCCATCTTCGATGTTTCCAGATTCGACATGGCGTTGGGCTGATTTCTTCAGCATTTCAACAGCTATATAACCTAAACCAAGCTTACTTGTTAGTTCTGCCAAACTTAAAGTTGTGCTTCTTTTTAGTAAGTCGTCAGGATTTATTCCATTTTTATTCCAGATGTCAGATGCGCGTACGCAGTTGAATCCATGCTGCGCAGCTATTTCTTCTATTTGTCGAAAGTACTGGTTAACTCTGATGGTTGATTTTCCGTTCAATTTTGCATGTATATCTGTAAAAATAAATGTGATTTCGGCTTTCAGGGGTTGGTGTAAACATGTAACTTCCAGTATTTCCTTAATTTTTTGCATGGCACGCACGTCGTTTTCATTAATTTCATTGCGTTGCCCTGCGCCCCAATATGTCAAAAAGTGTAATGGCAAGTCACGTAATATTCGTGATTGAAATTGATCTATGATTTCATTTTGATTGCTACAATTTGCCCGTTTGAATCTGTTCGTGTCTATGGCCTGGAGCGCGGCTCGCGCGTAATCGCCACCAGCTTTTTTTCGTAATTCGATTATGGAAATTTTTCCTACGTCATTCATTGGGAATGAATTAAGCCGAACAAATGAGTTGGGCATGTAGTCAGCCTGAAGTCCATTGCGTATGAATCGTCGGAGATCAATTTCATTAGGTGGGCAAGAGTTGCGAGAAATGTAAGCTGTGACTACTCTTTCGCCGAGCAGATCATCGTGAATTCCTACGGTCTTGCAGGCGTATATGTCGGGGTGTCTTCGCAGCAGAGAATCTATAACCTCCGGCATGATATTTATACCAGCTCGAATAATTATTTCTTTCTGCCTTCCGATGATACGAATATTGTTGTTTCCATCAATATAACCAATATCACCTGTGTCGAAATGTGCACCATCCTGGATCGACTCTCGAGTCTTGCCTCTGTATCCCTTGAACAGGAGTGGACCTTTATAAAAGATTGGACCTAACTCCAGTTGATTTTTATTACTATTGCTAAGTTCAGTATTTTGGGTAATAACACATATGCCGTCCCGCTTTGGAATGTGGATTTCACCCAGGAGTATTTTTCCAACGGCCTCATAATCGGGCATCTCCTGCGGTACGGTGGAGGCGATCCAGCAAGTTGTTTCGGATAAACCATAGCCTTGGTATATTCTGCATCCGAGGCTATCCTCTGCCTCTTTCCACAAAATGGAACTTAGCGGTGCTGCACCGCAGAAGATAAAACGCATCGATTTAAGATTTTGCTTACTCTGTTTTTTCCTTAAAATAAATGACAGCAATGTTGGTGTTAGGCTGGAGATGCTTGCATTAATTTCATGAAGAGCTGATATTGGATCTGCTTCTTTTACGATATTTTTGTAGACGACTGTAGCACCTGCAAGTAATGCCAGGCAGCCAGTCATCATTATTGCGTTCATGTGTGACCATGGTAATGTGCAATGAATTTTGTCGTTTGTTTGGCATTGATATCGCGCTTGAATAGCTGCAGCATTAAAGACTAGTGATCTTTCGCTCAGTTGTACATATTTGGCTTTTCCTGTAGTGCCTGAGGTCTGTATCAGAAGGCAGGTGGCCTCTGATAAGTCATTATTTTCTTGAATAGCCTCGATGTGGGTGTCACGGACGTCGTACACAATTGGGTTAAATTCATATTCTGAGGGTAACTCAATGTAATTATCAATATTTGCCTGTTCGATGCATGCGGTAGCCAAGTCACTAGTAGATATTACGAGTCTGGGTTTTAGTAATTTGATTGCTTCTTTGATCTTGTGGGTGTCTTCTCCGATCGGTGCCAGAACCAGATTGTTTTGTATGCACGCCGCTAATAAGGGAAGAAAATCTTTTGATCTTGTCAGAACCAGACAGATTACGCTTTTGGCTGGCAGGCTAGACAGGCAGACCATCAGCTGCTTGGCCCTCTCGTTTTGCTGGCTGAATGTGATACTTTCATCGCGCTCCGGATCTTCCCATGCAATACATGAGCCACTGCGGACAGCGTGCATTTTGAGCTGCTCTCTTATGGTCGGTGGATACTGTGCTAGTTGTTTAATTTGCCTGTCGACACCAAGGTGGACCAATTTTTCTTCTCCTTATTCTGGAAAGGATTAATTGCAAAACCGAATTCGTTCTTTTGATTGACGTCATTGTATGGTGCGATTATTTGCCCCCCAGCTTTAAAGCTATTTGCTGTATAGAGAATCTCCGGTCGATGTCGTCGGGGTTGATTTTTTTCCCCAGTTTTTCTTCCAGGGTGAGACTTAACTCGAGTGCTGCAAACGAATCCACACCCAGCGACCCCAAAGTATCAGACTCCATGATCTGTGCTTTCTCTATGCCAACGAGATCTGAAATAATGGTTATCAATGTCTGCGTCACGTTGTGTGGGTTTCCGGCTTGTAGCTCAGCTTGTACATGATCATTAGATGATGAAGAGTTGGGAACGAATTTTCCAGAAAGCCTTCGCTCGGTGACGCCCTTGATTACGCCGATCACTTCACCATTCATCTCTGAGAAAAATATATAATCGGTGACGAATTCATTTTCGCTAATTGAATGGGCTCTAGCAGACCCAAGACACCAGAGCGTTTGTACATCACGCCAATCGATATCATTAATGTCTATATAGTCAGCTGAAGTCAGTAAAAAACCATCATTAGCCAAAATATTCCGATCTGCATGGTCAATGCGAAAAACATGCAGGCAGGAATCAAGCAGGCAAACCTCTCTATCGCTTCGATCCTTCAGATTTCCGGTTAGATCTGAAATCAATCCGAGTGCGCCATATGGGGTTCGAACTGCATGCCTGAGATTCTGAAATGCAATGCCATGGCTGATGATTTGGCCAGAGGTGTATTCAATCGCGACGGGTTCCTGACTGAGTTGTAATAGGGTGTTTAGTGTGATTTTTTCATCAATGCTCTTTTTGTTGATGATAATTGCAGTGGCATGCACACTCGGTTCCCATTCATCTGTATTCCGGCTTTCTATACGCAAAGACCATGAGTCGTCGAGTTTGTTAGCAATAAGCCTTAGAGATACAGGTCCAGTCAAGATCAGCTTTTTCTGAACTCGTACGGATGAGAGTGCCCATTCGGATGGTAGATCGAGATTGGCAGCGATCGATCTAAACAGGTGTATATAGTAGGTCGCAGGTATTAGGGGTTGATTGTTCAACTGGTGGTCGTTGATCCAAGGATAGCTCTCTTCCTGAATTACTATTTCATAGACTTTCAATGCAACTTCATCGGTAACATGCACGCCAAGATTTTCGTGAGCTTGGTATTTTGCCAAACTGTTAAGGCCGCTCCACAGCAGTTTTTCGTGTGGCTGGGATTGTGTGGACTGAGGTTGATGATTCTCCACGCTGGCACGCATGGCTATCGAAGGCTCTTCAAGTAGAACAAATGCATTTGTTCCACCCATGCCAAATGAGCTCACACCGGCCCGACGTGGCTGCAAGTTGGATGAATACCAGTCTGTCAATCGGGTCGGCAAGTAAAAAGGGCTCTCTTTCGTTTGCAGCCAGTCGTTGCCTACGATGTCTGGCGTATGCACGCCATCCAGCATCGAGTAACAGGCCTTGATGAGGCTGACCACTCCGGACGTGGCTTCAAGATGTCCGACGTAGGGTTTACTCGCGCCTAGGGCACAGTAGGAAGTTGCAGGTGATAAACCGGAAAACATCGATTCAAGTACCTGTAATTCAACCTTGTCTCCCACGGTGGTTCCTGTGGCATGAGCCTCCAGCAGCCCGATCGACGTAATGTCGATGTCTTTTAATACGCGTCCAATCAGTTCTTTTTGCCCTTCAGTGCTGGGGGCAGTAAATGAAGACTTTCTGGCTCCGTCACTATTCAGTCCAGTTGCCTTAATAATGCCAAACACTTTGTTGTTGTCATTTATAGCCTTGTTCAATTTTTTGAGTACAACTACGGCTGCTCCGTTACCGTGCACGGTGCCGTCTGCAAGTGTCGAGAATGGGTAACAAGCTCCGGAGCGTGAAAAAATGCTGCCGTCTATCCATTTGTATGCCCGCAATTGGGGCCACATTATTGTTGCGCCACCCACTACTGCCATGTCACAGTCATCGTTTTCCAATGCCAGACAGGCTTGGTGCAGACCGATTAATGTACTGGCGCAGGATGCTTGCACATTAATGGCCGGCCCCCGGAGGTCCAGCATATAAGCGCATCTGAGCGCAATATAGTCCTTGTCGTTGGTGAGTGTTGATTGCAGACCGTCAAGCGTATGTAAGCTGGTATCGATATGTCCACGAGTAGTTGGCAGATACGTGTTCATCGGCATGGAGGCATAAATACCTATATGTCGGTTGAATGAGCTATCGGTAAATTTTTTCTGCTCCACGGTTTCCAATGCGTCAGCCACGCATTCGGCAAACTTCCTGTGTTGCGGGTCAATGAGTGTCGCTTCTTTTTTTGTAATTGCGAATCGTTCATAATCGAATTCGTCGGATCCTTCCAGAAAGCCGACAGCCATGTGCATTCCCTGTTTATCGGCTTCTTGAAGTCTGGTTATCATTCTCTTTCCCATTTTTATGTTCTGCCAAAAATCTGCTGCATTCTTCGCTCCTGGCAGTTGGCAGCTAATTCCTACGATTGCAATGGGTGAGTTCATTTGGCTTTCTCCGGTTGTGTGAATTTCAATTTGAGTAATTTGATCTTTATTTCCATTTGATTATAAATACTCCGGCAATCAAAAAAATGATGCCGACAATTCGATTGGTATTTAATAGTATTGGCGGCGTGCTGAACGCGCCAAAATGGTCTAGAAGTGCAGCAGAAATGATTTGTCCTGTTAATACCAGAGCAGTGCTTTGACCAAGTCCTAGTTTTGGAGTCGTAAATGCAAGGGTGCTGATGTAAAAGACAGCGATAAAACCGCCACCCCAGGCAGTTATGGGTGCAGAGCGAAAATTGTCTAAGCTCAGACTAGGGCGCTGAATGCAAATAAGAAGCAACATTCCAATAGTTGCTGCGATCATGAAAACTATTTGTGCAGTAACAAGTGCATTGCCAGTAATTTTAGTCATTTGGACATTCATGGCGGTCTGAATGGGAATCAACATTCCTGCTGTAAATACGAAGCCAATATAAATTAAGTAATTCACGCATTACCTCCGATATTTCATTTGCCGATTTGCAGTGATTCATCAATTTCGTTGACTTGCCTTATTGGTTTGCTATGCTGCGAATAGCATTGTTGCATAAGACGGTATTGATCAATTGAGGGCAGAGGTATCGCGCCAATCGACCCAATTTGAGAATCAAATGCGATTCTTCAAATCCCTCAGGCTGGACTCGCCAGAGACTTAACAGGGCGTCAGACTGTCAAGTAGACCGTCTGCGCCGGGACGCGCGTAGTGCGTTTGGCCCATGGGTAATAGACAAACGTCGTCACCAGTAAACCCACAATCCAAGAAATATCTGTATTGCCCAGAAGCTTGACGGCAAAGCCGGTGTACATGGCCTGGTTGATGAAAGGCACCTGCGATAGGATGCCTACCCCGTAACTCACGAGCGCCGGCAAGTTGTAAGTGCCATAACGACCATCTGGTAGATACAGTGCGGGGATGTCCACCTTTTCACAGGAGATCAGGTAGTAATCAATTAGATTCACCGCACTCCAGGGCACAAATGCCACCAGCAAGAGCAAGACGAAGTTCTTGAAGTTGGATAGAAAATCATGACTGGCAAATACTGCCAGTACGACGCTCAGCGCAATGAACAAGACAATTACCAGGGAGCGTGCCTTAGTCGAAAAACTTCTTGCGCCGCTCATGCCGCTGACGATGGTGAGCGAACACATGAGCCCACCGTAGGCATTCAGGCAATTCACCGTCAGCTTGCCCGCCACTATGGCAAAGTAGATCACCATGGCCAGTACCGGTCCGGCTAGCTCGCCCATGAAACCCACTTGGTTCTTGATGAATGAACCACCTGCGCCCACTACCAGCACGCCAAAGCTCATCGCGCACTGCGCGCCAATGGTTGTGCCGAGAAACACAGGCCAGAAGACCTTGCCGGTAGGCGTATCCGCCGGCAGATAGCGCGAGTAATCGGCCACATAGGGTGCAAAGGTCAGTTGCCAGCCAGCAGACAGCGACATTGCCAGTAGTAACTGGCCGATATCACCAGTCGGGCCGACAAGCAAAGTGTCCAGCGGATGTGTAGACAGCAAGCGCCAGGCAAGAAAACCGAAACCGAAGATACTCACCGCACTGGCGATGCGACCCAGCTTGTGGATCACGTTGTAACCGGCAATGGCGATCACTCCGGTAATCAGGCCAAATACCACCATGCCCAAAGGCGAACCATCCGTACCAAGGATGCGGTTGATGGCCTGGCCGGACAATACGGTGCCTGTAGTGGCAAAGCCCAGATACATGAGAATGGCTAGTAGTAAGGGCAGGGCCGCACCTTTCACGCCAAATTGCACCCGGCTGGTAATCATCTGCGGCAAACCCAGCCGTGGCCCTTGCACGGCATGCAGTGCCATCACAGCCCCGCCCAACAGATTGCCCAGCAGCAAGCCCAACAAGGCGGTAACGCCATGCACGCCAAACACTACCGCCAGCGCACCATCCACAATGGCGGTGATTTGTAGATTAGCGCTCAGCCACAGTGTGAATTGCTGAAAAGGCTGACCGTGGCGCGCGGTGTCCGGCACCCAGTCAATCGAGTACTTGTCTTTCATGCTTTCCTCCTGTGATCAGGTGCATGGCAATTCCCGTTTTTCACGCTACGAAATCCGTATGCATCGAGCTGCGGGCATGCCATTTGATAATTCTCTGAGCGAATACCTCGAATGAAAAACTGCCTACCTTGCCAGGTAGACAATAGGTGAAATCACGCTCCCGCCGCCGGTTTGGACGATCTGCCTTGAGTTGTCCCTTTACCCATTTCTAATAGGCATAGTCCTTTAGCATTGTTGCTCGTGGTGCGTACTACCTTGCCGCTCTGGGTGCCGGCATCACCTTGCCGTTCTTGCAGTGGCGGCAGATGAAGCTGAACAACAGCATCAGCGAGGCTGACTACCAGCTGGCGGTGGTGAACTTCCGCCAGACTTTGTATTCGGCACTGGCTGACGTGGACAATGCCTTGTCCGCCCGCCAGCAGTACCGGCAGCAGGGCGAACGGCTGACCCAGGCCGCCGTGCTGGCGGCGCGGGCGGAAAAGCTGTACCAGTTGCGCTATCAGGCGGCGCTGCACCACTGAAGGACTGGCTGGATGCACAAGAGACGCGCCGCACCGCCGAGGCAAGCCTGCTGGAAAACCGTTACAACCGGCTGGTGAATCAGGTAACGCTGTATCAGGCCCTGGGTGGTGAGGCCAGTGCACAGTAAGGGCGACCTTGCACCAGCAATGTGGTGAGCCACTCTTGGCAAAGATATGGAAAGAAAAAGCCCGGTGCATGCACCGGGCTTTTTGCTGCGTGTAGAACTGCTCAGTGTGCCTGACTGGTATCCGCCACACGGGTGGGGCGGGGTGCCAGCCAGATGGCGCAGGCGGCCACCACGAACGACAGGCCGGTCAGCCAGAAAATCTGGTTGGTGGAAAGCATGATGCTTTGCGACTGCAACAACTGGTTGAGCTGGTTGCTGGCTGCATCCAGGCTCATGCCGCTACCCTGCAGGGCGCGCAGGGTGTCGCCACCGGGGTCGATGCTGCCTACCAGGTCGGCATGGTTGTAGCTGGCCTTGTCTTCCCAGGCGGTAGTCACCAGCGAAGTGGCAAAGGCACCGGATAATGTCCGCATGAAGCTCATCAAGCCTGCGGCCGAGGCCATTTCCTCCGGCTCCACGCTGGCCATGGCGAGGCCAGTGAGCGGCACAAAGAAGAAAGGCATGCCCACGCCCTGGAACAGCAAGGGCAAGGCCACCTGCCAGAAGCCCATGTCGGTGGTGGAAAAGCTGCGGTACAGGGTAACGCCGCCCAGCCACATCACTCCCATGAATACCAGCGGGCGGGGGTCTACCCGGGTGGACAGCTGCGCCACCAGTGGAGCCACCAGCACCGCCAGAATGCCGCTCATCGCCGTGGCATGGCCTGCTTCGGTGGCGGTGTAGCCCATATAGCTTTGCAGCCATTGCGGGGTCAGCACCGTTGCGCCAAAGAAAGAGCCGAAAGCCAGCGAGATGGTGAGCACACTGGCCCAGTAGCCGCGGTGCCGGAATACCCGCAGGTTCACCACCGGGTTTTTCTCGGTCAGCTCCCAGATCAGGAAGGCGGCAAAGCCGATGGCAGCGATCACCGCCAAGGCCACGATCTCGGCGGAATTGAACCAGTCCAGGTTCTTGCCTTCATCCAGCATGATTTGCAATGCCGCCACCCACACCACCAGCAGGCCAAGGCCAACGGCATCCACACGGATGTTCTCGCGCAGGCTTTCCTGGCTTTTCAGCAATTGCCAGCCGGCATAGCCGCACAGCATGGTGATGGGGACGTTGATCCAGAAAATCCACGGCCAGCTCACCTGGTCACACAACACGCCACCCAGGATCGGCCCCATGATGGGGGCGATCAGCGTGGTCATGCTCCACAGGCCAATGGCTGCGCCGGTTTTTTCCTTGGGGAAAATCCGCAGCAGCAGGGTTTGCGACATCGGCATCAGCGGGCCGCCGGCCAGGCCTTGCAGCACGCGGAACAGCACCAGCGTTTCCAGCGAGCCGGCCATGCCGCACAGCAAGGAAAACAGGCCGAACAACACCATGGAGCCGATGAACAGCCGCACCGTGCCCAGCCGCGCAGCCAGCCAGCCGGTGAGCGGCACGGTAATGGCCTCGGCCACGGCATAAGACGTAATGACGTAAGTCCCCTGACTGGAAGATACCGCCAGGCCGCCGGCGATATTGGGCACCGACACATTGGCAATGGTGGTGTCCAGCACGGCGACAAAGTTGGCGGCGGCCAGCACCAGGGCGGCCAGCCACAGGGTGCCGCCTTCCAGTGGCTTGGGTGAAGCAGTAACGGAGCTGTCAGTCATGATGGCTTACTCGCTGGCGGTATCGATGGTGACTTCCATCGACAGGCCCACCTGCAGCGGATGGGCGCGCAGTTCGGCCGGGTCCAGTGCAATGCGTACCGGCAGGCGCTGCACCACCTTGATCCAGTTGCCGGTGGCATTCTGCGCCGGGATGGTGGCAAAGGCCGCGCCAGAGCCGCCAGCCAGGCCGGCCACCTTGCCGTGGTAGGTGATGCGGCTGCCGTAGAGGTCGGCGGTCAGCGTGGCGGGTTGGCCGATGCGTACCTTGTCCAGCTGCACTTCCTTGAAGTTGGCATCCACGTGCGCCTGCTGCAGCGGCACCACCGACAACAGCTGGCTGCCGGCCTGCACGCGCTGACCGACCTGTGCCTGACGCTTCGCCACCACGCCGTCCACCGGCGCGCGGATGATGGTGCGGGGCCAGGTCCAGACGGGCCTGGTCACGCTTGGCGCGGGCGAGGGCCACTTCCGGGTTGGTGTCCACCGTAGTGTTGACGGTGAGGGTCTGGTTGGCCTTGAGCGAGCCTTGCGCGGCACGGGCATTGGCCTCGGCCTGTTTGGCGGCGGCTTCAGCGGCGGTCAGGTTGGCGCTGGCGGTGCTGAATACGTTCTGCGCATTGCTCAGCTCTTCGCCGGACACCGAACCGCTCTTGGCCAGCGCCTGACGGCGCTTGAGGTCCAGCTCGGCGCGCTGCAGGTCGGCGCGGGCAGAAACCAGCTGGGCATTGCTGCGTGCCTGGTCAGCAATGCGGGCCTGTACCTGGGCCTGCAAGCCTTCGTCACTGGCCAGATAACCCTGCACGCGACGCTCGGCGCGCGCCAGTTCGGCTTCAGCCTGTGCCAGATTCAGGGTGGCATCCTTGTCGTCCAGTTTTACCAGAATGTCTCCACGCTTTACCTGCTGGGTGTCGACGGCCAGGACTTCGCGTACGGTGCCGCTGACTTCCGGGGTGATTTGCGCCATTTCAACCGCCACATAGGCATTGTCAGTGCTGACATGATGGGAGGCCACCAGGGTCCAGTAAGTGCCGGCACCAATGGCGGCAACGCCGACGACTGCGCCAAGCAGGGCAAACAGCTTCTTGCGCTTGGCCAGACGCAGGCTGTCGCTGTGCGGGGCATCGGAGGCGGGGAGGGCTTGGATATTTTCGCTCATGATGGTTCTCTGCAATTGTTGTATTCGGTTGGGGCTCAGGCTTGATAACCGCCGCCCAGGGCTTTGATCAGGTTGACGTCCAGCAGGAACAGCCGGGTTTCCAGGCTGGTGCTGCTGCGACGACTGGCAATCACGTTGTCTTCGGCATTCAGTACGTCCAGATAGCTGGCCAGACCGCCCTGATAGCGGTTCTGCATCACCTGGTAGGACTCTTCGGCAGTTTTCAGGGCCAGGCGGCGCTGCTCCAGCTGCGGGCCCAGTTCCTGTTGCTGGGCCATGACATCGGCCACCTCATGCAGGGCCTGGGTGAGGGTCTGGTTGTAGCTGGCCACGGCGGCGTCGTACTCGGCGCGGGCCACGCGGTAGTTGCCTTGCAGGGCGCCACCACGGAAAATCGGCAGCGAAATGGCCGGGCCGACCCCGCCAATGTCGGAACCGTTCTTGGTCAGATAGCTCAGCCCCAGCGACTGCACGCCCAGATAGGCAGACAGATTCACATTGGGATAAAACGCAGCGCGGGCAACGTTGATACGGCTGGCGGCCGCTTCTGCGCGCAGTCTGGCGGCGGCCAGGTCCGGACGACGACCCAGCAAGTCCGCCTGCAAGGTGGCAGGCAAGCCTTGCGGATGCAGCAGGCTGGCAGCCGGGCGACGCAGGCTCATGCCGCGATCCGGTCCGGCACCCATCAGGGCGGCAATGCTCAGCTTTTGCTGGGCAATGGCCTGGCGTGCGGCGCTGAGGTCGGCATTGGCGGTGGCTTCGCGGGACTGGGCCTGACGCAGGCTGCCCATGGTTTCCAGACCATTGTCAAAGCGCTGCTGCAGCAGCTGGGCGCTATGCTGGCGCACGCTCAGAGCCTGTTCGGCGGCATCCTGTTCGGCGTACAGGCGGGCCAGTTCGGCATAGGCTGCGGCAATGGCGCTGGTCAGCGTCAGGCGGCTTTGTGCTGCCTCGGCCTGGGCTGCGGCGAGTTCCGAGCTGGCTGCGGCAATGGCGGAGCGGTTCTTGCCCCAGAAATCGATTTCATAGCTGAAATCCAGTTCGACCTTGGCAGAGTTGTTGTAACCATGCGGCACAAAGGCAGCGGGAAAGCCGTTGTTATAGCTTTGCTTCATCTTGGTGACAGAGGTATTCAGGTCGAGGCTGGGCAGATTGCTGGCGCCAGTCTGTTCCGCCTGACCGGCGGCTTTGGCCAGACGCGCCTGGGCGGCTGCCAGGTCAGGCGACTGGCTCAAGGCCTCTTGCATGATGTCGTCGAGCTGGCCGTCCTGATAGCTTTGCCACCAGTTGCTGCTCATCCAGTCGGCCGTGCTGGCTGGCAGGGTTTGCTGACTGGCCATGTCCTGCATGGTCTTGTTACGGGGCGCGGGGCCCAGGTCCGGCACGCTGGCACAACCGGCCAGCAGCAGGCTGCCTAGCATGGTCAGTTGTAGCAGGGTGCGCCGTGGGTGCATGCTTGATTGGGTATCCATTTTTTTGACAGGGCCTTTAACTGTACTGTACCGTACAGTTATAATGTGCGACGTTGGCGTCGTCAAGTAAAACCGTACAGTTCGGTACAGTTTGGAGCAAAAATGCGAACAAAAAGTGAAGAGCGCCGTCAGGCAATGGTGGCAACGGCAGCGGAGTTGTTCCTGCAGCGTGGTTATGAGGCGACTTCCATGGCAGAAATCTGCAGCCGGGTAGGGGGTTCCAAAGCCACTTTGTACGGTTATTTCAAGTCCAAGGAGGAGCTGTTCCTCAGTGTGATGAAAATGCTGGCCGAAGAGCGCATGTCACATGCCTATGCACGGCTGGTCCCGGGCGGGGATATTGCGGCGGCATTGCAGGCATTCGGGGAAAACTACCTGCAGGTGATTCTGGGCCCGGACCTGATGGCCATGCGCGGCATCATTGCGGGTGAACTGGTGCGTGCCGGTGCCGCCCAGCAGTTTTATGAGGCGGGCCCGCGCCAGGGTTGGAACAAGGTGGCGGCTTATCTGGAAGAGGAAATGCAGGCCGGCCGCCTGCGTCGTGCAGATGGCTGGATTGCTGCCATGCATTTGTTGTCGCTGATACAGGCGGAATATCAGGAGACATTCCTGGTTGGCGTGGTGAGCGAGGACGACCTGAAGCTGTTGCAACTGCGTGTGGCCAGAGGTGTGGAAATATTCATGGCCTGGTATGGGGTGCAGTGAGGTCTTGCTGCTGTTGGCAAATAAAAAACCGGGCTTTGGCCCGGTTTTTTCATGCTGCCCGTGTGTAGCTCAGTTGCACAGTGTTTTCAGGTACTGCCCGGCATTGAACAGGTCGCGTTCGATGGCGCGACGCACGGCGGACGGGTCCTTGCGGTGCAGGGCGCGCATCATGTCCTCGTGGCAGTCGTTCATGATGCTCCACACATGCGGGTCCTGATGCAGCTGATTGGAAATGGGGCCAACGTGCAGCCATACGCTTTCAATCAGGGACAGCAGCATGGCCGAGCCGGAGGCGCGGTACAGCGTGACGTGGAAGTCTTCGTTTGCCGTCAGATAGCCTTTGACATCGTGATTGCGGATGGCCTCGTCCATGGTGGCGGTCAGTTCTTCCAGCAGCTTGAGGTCGGCACTGCTCAGGTTGCGTGCACCTTTTTCAGCTGCTTCGCCTTCCAGCAACATGCGGGTTTGCAGGATGTCGTCAAACTGGGTGCGGCTCAGTTGCGGGACAGTGACGCCGCAATTGGGAATGTTGGCCAGCGCCTTCTCTGCCACCAGGCGTTGCAGTGCAGTGCGCACCGGCATTTCGCCAACCTGCATGTCTTGTGCCAGTTGCTTGATCTTCAGCCGTTCGCCGGGCAGCCAGCGACCCAGTGACAGCCACTGGCGCAAGGTGGTGTAGGTTTCGTCCTGTAGTGTAGAGGAGGCGGTAGTCTTCATTGTCGGCGAGTCGTTGGTATTGGAATTTGTCACAAAGGATACCATAGCAATCATGGTGCTGTGATGCTTCACTTTTCAAGTTTTATTTGATCATAAATTGACATGTGCGTTTTGTCTTACTATGATCAATTCCAGCTTTTATTCCGGTATTTGCATTTGAATTCACATGGGTTGGTGCGGTGTTGGGAAAAGGGCTTTTTGCAGATTTGATCATAAAGGATAAAACATGCATGAGCATTTACACAGCTTCATCCGAACGCACAACATCCATGAAGTGGAATGCGTCATTCCGGACATGACCGGGGTGGCGCGTGGCAAGATTGTCCCCAAGGATTTGTTCCTGGCCGAAGAGAGCATGAAGATGTCCAAGGCAGTACTCACCATCACCGTGAATGGCGAGTTTGCCGAATTCGAACGTTTTGTCGGTGCCAATGACCCGGATATGGTGTGCGTGCCGGATGCCGCCTCCATCCGGCTGGTGCCCTGGGCCATGGAGCCGGTGGCGGTGGTGATTCACGATTGCGAAGACTTCGATGGCAAACCGGTGGGAATTTCACCGCGTGCCGTATTGCGCAAGGTGTTGCAATTGTATGCCGACCGCGGCTGGCAGCCGGTGGTGGCTCCGGAAATGGAGTTTTACCTGATCCGGCAGAACAATAATCCGCACGAGCCTTTGCGTCCGCCCACCGGCCGTGCCGGGCGCTCCGAAGTAGGGCGGCAATCCTTCTCCATCGATGCCGTCAACGACTTCGACCCTTTCTTCCAGGAGCTGTCCACTTTCTGCCAGCAAGCCCAGCTCAATGTGGAAACGCTGATTCACGAAGTGGGCGCCTGCCAGATGGAAATCAATTTCACCCATGGCAATGCACTGGAACTGGCCGACCAGGTTTTCCTGTTCAAGCGTGCGGTGCGTGAAACCGCTTACCGCCACAATATCTTTGCCACCTTCATGGCCAAGCCGATGGAAGACGAACCCGGCAGTGCCATGCATATCCATCAAAGCATTGTCAGTACTGCAGATGGTCAGAACATCTTTTCCGCAGCAGATGGCAGCGCCACCCCCTTGTTCTTCCATCATATTGCCGGCATGCAGAAGTACCTGCCCATGGTGATGCCCATGCTGGCGCCCTACGTCAATTCCTATCGTCGGCTCAGCCGCCATGCCGCCGCACCCATCAATGTGCGCTGGGGTTATGACAACCGGACTTGCGGCATCCGCATTCCGCCATCCGGCCCCAGTGCGCGGCGGCTGGAAAACCGGGTGCCGGGCGTGGATGTGAACCCCTATCTGGCCATGGCGGCCACGCTGGCCTGCGGTTACCTCGGCATGGTGCAGGGCCTGATTCCCAGTGAGCCGATGAGCGACAGCGCCTATGACCTGGATTTCGAGCTACCGCGCAGCCTGGAAGATGCCGTGGCGCTGATGCAGGACTGTCCGGAGCTTGCGGACATTCTGGGCGAACAGTTTGTGCAGGCTTTTTGCGCGGTGAAGGAAAAGGAATTCGAAACCTTCAATCGTGGCATCACCGCCTGGGAACGCGAACACCTGCAACTGCACGTATGACATGATGGCGGGCTGCTGTCCGCACAGAACAAGATCAAGGAGAAAGCAATGACAACAACACGACATGGCATCAACTGGGACAAGGCCTTGAAACTGCACGCTGCCGAGCGCGAGCGCTTTATCGCGGCGCGCCCGCAATCGCAGCGGCTGTCGGCGCAGGCGGATCAGCATTTGCTGTTTGGTGTGCCGCTGCACTGGATGGATGACTGGTCCACTCCCTTCACCCTGTACGTGAAGCAGGCGCAGGGTGCCAGTTTTGAAGATGTGGATGGCAATCGCTATGTCGATTTCTGCCTGGGCGACACTGGTGCCATGTTCGGCCACGGCCCGGCCCCGGTGGCCAGGGCGCTGGCCGAGCAGGCTGCGCTCGGGCTGACTACCATGCTGCCGTCGGAAGATGCCGTCTGGGTGGCGACGGAGCTGGCGCGACGTTTTGGCTTGCCGTACTGGCAGTTTGCCATGACCGCCACCGATGCCAACCGCTTCGCCCTGCGCTGGGCGCGGGCCGCTACCGGTCGTCAGCAGTTGCTGGTGTTCAATGGCTGCTATCACGGCACCATCGACGATGTGTTTGTCGATCTGGTGGATGGCAAGCCGGTGCAGCGTGCCAGCCTGCTGGGCCAGGTGTACGACCTGACCCAATACACCCGCGTGGTGGAGTTCAATGATCTGGCCGCGCTGGAAGACGCGCTGAAGGATGGTCAGGTTGCCTGCCTGCTGGCCGAACCGGCGATGACCAATATCGGCATGGTGCTGCCGGAGCCTGGCTTCTGGGAAGCGGCACAGGCGCTATGCCGTCGTTATGGCACGCTGCTGATCATGGATGAAACCCATACCATCAGCACCGGCATGGGCGGTTATACCCGCGCTCACGGCCTGAAGCCGGACATGATGGTGCTGGGCAAGCCCATGGGCGGTGGCGTGCCGTGTGCGGTGTACGGTTTTTCCGAGGAAATGGCCAAACGCGCCCAGCAGGCGAAGCGCGAAGCGGTACCGGGCCACAGCGGCATCGGCACCACGCTGACCGCCAACATGCTGGCCATGGCGGCGATGCGTGCCAATCTGGCCGAGGTAATGACCGAACAAGCCTATACCCACATGTTTGCGCTGGCCGAGCAATTGGCCGCCGGCTTGCGTGCGGTGATTGCCCGTCATGCGCTGCCATGGTGTGTGACACAGGTGGGTGCCCGCACCGAGTTCCAGTTCACCGCCACCCCGCCGCGCAATGGTAGCGAGGCAGATGCGATCCTGGACAGCGACATGGAGCACATCATCCACCTGTTCCTGCTCAATCGCGGGCTGTTGATCACGCCTTTCCACAATATGCTGCTGGTTTGCCCGCAAACCACGGTAGAGGATGTGGCACGACTGGTGACGGCGTTTGACGAATTCGTCTGCGCTGTTCGCTAAGACCGACCGGGCCGCCTGCGGGTGGCTTTTTTTACTCAGCCTGTCTGGCGGCAACGGCAAACTGCTCGCCAATGCTGAAGAAATTGCCACCGGCAATGTAGTGCAGGCTGCGTTTGGCATCCTGACCATCAAAGTTCCAATGGCCGTCGTGCCAGACATCCGGGTCTGCCCTGGCGGCCAGTACTTCGCCAATGAACAGGTCGTAGCGCTGCTGGTTGTGCGGCTCGCTGATGATGCGGCATTCCAGATACGCGATGCAGCCGTCCACATGCGGTGCTGCAACGGTTTCGCCGGGCAGGGCGGTGAGGTCGCTGACGGCAAACTTGTCCACCTCCTTGCCGCTGCAACTGCCTGCGGTCAATACCTGTTCAGCCTGGGCGCGGCAGGGAATATTCAGCACAAATTCGCCGGAAGCATCCATCAGTTCTCGGGTGTGGGTGGCCTTGTCCACCACCACCAGCACCTTGGGCGGGTCAAAGTCCAGCGGCATGGCCCAGGCGGCGGCCATCACGTTTTGTTCGCCCGCGTGGGCTGAGGAAACCAGCACGGTCGGGCCGTGGTTCAGCAGGCGATAGCTTTTGGCCAGATCAACAGCAACAAGCTTGGACATCGGTCTTTCCCGGTTCATGTTCAGCCGCTGATTCTAGCAATATCCATGCACCGCTGCCTTGTATCCGGCAATTGCCGTGTACAATGCCGCCAGTTCAACATTTAGCGGAAAGAAAACCATGTCCAAGCGCAAGGAAGACGAGCTCGATCCGGATACCATCGCCCTGTTGCAATGGTGTGCCGAAGTGGAAGCGCTGTTTGTTGCCGCCGGTGCCAAGCCGGATGAGGCGCAGCAACAAATCGAAGAAAACGCCGAGTGGTTTACCGATATGTTCTTTGACGGCCTGAGCCCGGAAGAGGCAGCCAAGGCGGCATTGAATTGAGCAGCACATCACCTTGTTATGCGGTGCTCGACTTTGAAACCAGCGGCTTGTCGCCAGCCGTTGGCAGCCGTGCCACTGAAATTGCCGTGGTGCTGTGGCAGGACGGTCGTGAGGTGGATCACTACCAAAGCCTGATGAATGCCGGCGTGCGGATTCCGGCGCAAATCGAACAGCTTACCGGCATCAGCAATGCCATGCTGCGCAGCGCACCGCCGGTGGCTACCGTCATGCGCGAAGTGGCTGATTTTGTCGGCGACCTGCCGCTGGTAGCGCACAATGCGGCATTCGACCGCAAGTTCTGGGGTCACGAGCTTGGCTTGCTCGGCCGGCAGCGGCGACAGGACTTCGCCTGCACCTTGCTGCTGGCGCGGCGCTTGTTGCCGCAGGCGCCAGATCACAAACTGGGCACGCTCACCCGCTGGGCGGGGCTGCCGGATGCCGGACGCGCTCACCGTGCACTGGCAGATGCCCGCATGGCGGCACAGCTGCTGCAATACCTGCTGGAGACGGCGCAGCGCAAGCACGGCACAGCACAACTCGACCACCGCCAGCTGTGCCAGTTGCAGAAGGTGAGTGCCGCCAAGGTGACGGATTTCTTCATGCAGCATGCCTAGCGCGCTTGCAGGCTGGCCACGGGTGGCGTTCGCCATCCCGGCCTGATCGCCATTGGTGGTTGATGATGAATCGGCCTGCCAGCAAAGCGAAATTTCCAGACGCCAAACCGGACATCATGACATTCCGCTGCCGTAAACAGCATCCCTAGACTAATGGCTGGTATCGCCGTGCAGTTTTCCGGAGCGATACCGACTTTACTCGGGGGTTTTCATGTCCAAAGGTATTGTACCTCTCGCACTTGCCGCATCCCTTGCAACTGCCTTGTTGCCAGCTGCCGAAGCCTGCACCCGCGTACTGTGGAATACACAGCCCGGTTATCTGCTCAGTGCGCGCAATCTTGATTTCTTTGGCCCGGTCAGCCCTTCGCTGGTGCTGAGTCCACGCGGTGTCAGTCGCGTGGGTGCCACCGAAGAAAATGCAGCTCATACCGTGCGCTGGAAGGCGCGCTATGGCAGCGTGGCTGTTTATGCTGACAATGTTTTCCCGATGGATGGCATGAACGAGAAGGGCCTGGTGGCGCATACCCTGTACTTTACCGGCGGTGCCGAACAGCCGCAGCCGGGCAAGCCGGAAAAGCCGGTACTGGAAAGCAGTCACTGGCTGAGCTTCATTCTGGATAACCATGCCACGGTAGCCGAAGCCGTTGCCGCCATCCGCAGTGTGCGACTGCTGCCCAAACGCCTGCCCATCGACTATGCGTCGGATACCAAGCACATTGCCATTGAGGACGCCAGCGGCGATTCGGCCATCATCGAAATCGTCAAGGGTGAAACCGTCATCCATCATGGCAGGCAGTTCACCGTGCTGACCAATCCGCCTGACTACGACACCATGCTGAAGCAGGAAAAGAAGTTTGCTGCCTCCACCTCCGAAACCATTCCCACCGGATGGCAGGCGGACGCCCGGCTGGTACGAGCCAACTGGCTGCTCAAGACGCTGCCGCGCCCGGACAATGTCGAAGAAGCACGCGGCTTTCTGGCATCCATCATGCATAGTGTTGCCATGCCCATCGGCCTGATGGCAGATCCGCTGGATTTGTCGGTGGAAAAATCCTACGAGCCGTATTCACGCTATCCGGCAGAAAACCGGGGTGTGGGCACCTACTGGACCACCACGGCCGACATGAAAAACATGCGCTATGCGTTTCAGTCTGCTTCGTCCATCAGCCCGGTCTGGCTGGATTTGCGTGACTTCGATTTTGCCCGGCTCAAGCAAACCAAGGCCATTTCGCGCCTGAACCTGTATGGCAGCAAGAACTGGGCTGGCAATGCACGTCAGTATTTGCAGGATGTGGCGGCTTATCACTGACCATGTGCATACCTGCCGCTGTCAGCCTGGCAGACCGTGTGACTGATGCCGCTAGCCGCGACTGTCTGCCGGTATCAGTCTCCGGCTTCCAGTGTCAGCAAGTGCGGGGTGAAGTCACCGCGCTCCAGCACCCGGATGCAGGCATCCACCACATCCGGGTCCAGCTGGGTGCCACGCATCAGGCGTATCTGGGCGATGGCCTGGCCAATGCCCAGTGCGGCCCGGTAAGGGCGGTCCGACGACATCGATTCGACAATGTCGGCTACGGTGAGGATGCGTGACTCCAGCAGTATGCTTTTGCCCGACAGGCCGAGCGGATAACCGGAACCATCCAGATACTCGTGATGCTGGCGAATGATGTCGGCAATGGGCCAGGGGAAATCAATATTCTTGAGAATGCGGTAACCCACTTCCGGATGGCGCTTCACCAGCGCAAATTCCACCGGATGCAGCCGGCTGGGTTTGCTGAGAATCTCGGCCGGCACTTCAATCTTGCCCAGATCATGCACCACGCCGCTCAGGTACAAGCCACGCAGCCGGTGTGCATCCAGGCGTAATTCCTGGCCTATCAGCACGGCAAGTTCGGCCACGTGTTTCTGATGGCCAGCAGTGTAAGGGTCGCGCTGTTCCAGTACCGAGGCAATGGCAGCCAATGCCTTTTCCAGCGCATTTTCCAGTACCTGGGCATGGGCTGCCTGCTCCTGCAAGGACTGCTGATACGCCACCCGGGTGCGGCGCGACTGGATGCCGAACTGCACATTGCGTGTCAGTTCTTCAAAAACCTGCACCTCCACCGGGCTGAATGACTGCTCGGCGCCACCATAGACTGCCAGCGCGCAGATCAGGTCCGGTCCTGCCACCAGCGGGATGGCGACAATGGCGTGCAGCCCGTGCTGGCTAGCCAGCGCCTTCCATGGCTGGAAGCTGGGGTGCTGTTGCAATGCGTGGATATTGATGGTGTTGCCTTGGCGGATGCAGCTGGCAATCGGGCCGTCATTGCTGGCGGAGTCTTTGGTCCAGCAAATGTCCAGCTGTTCGCTGTATGCATGGGCAGTACCGGCAGCGGCCAGTACTTGCAAACGCTCTTGTTGCAGGTCCTGCATGCCGGCAATCAGGGCCAGCGGGTAGCGCTGATCGGCGACGATGGCATCACACACGGCCTGCAGCAAGGCCTGTTCGTCACTGGCCTGTACCAGGGCCTGATTGGTACGGCTATTGGCTTGCAGCGCCCAGGCACGGCGCTGCATTTCATCATGGTCCTGCTTTTGCTGGGTAATGTCCTTGAAAACGACAGTCAGGCCAATGCACAGCCCAGCGTCGTCGAAAATGGGTGATTTGCTGGTTTCCAGCCAGCAGTGCTTGCCATCCAGCATGTAAGGCTCTTGCAGCACCACGGCAACGCCGCTGGCAATCACCTTCTGGTCGTCTGCCTGATAACTGGCTGCCAGTGCCGGCGGGAAAAAATCGTGATCGGTCTTGCCGGCAATGTCTTCGATGCGGATGCCCAGGTCATCGGCAAAACGCTGGTTGCAGGTGATGAAGCGGGAGTGGGTGTCCTTGATGATCACCCGGTCCGGCAGTTGCCGGATGGCAGCCTGCAGGGTGTAGTCGGCAAATGGCATTCTTGTGCTACGGGCGTCCATGTTCAGCTTTTTCTTTTATGGTCCGGCAGTTGATAGCCATGTTCGTCAAATAGTGCCAGACAGGCATCAACCACGGCAGGGTCGTACACGCTGCCCTTGTATTGTTGCAGCTGTGCCAGCGCTTGGGCCTGACCCAGCTGGCGACGGAAGGGGCGATGCGACAACATGGCCTCCATGCTGTCGGCGACGTGGATGATGCGTGCTTCCAGCAGGATTTCATCACCGCGCAAACCGCGCGGATAACCACTGCCGTCCATGTTTTCGTGGTGCTGCCAGGAAATCTCGGCAATGGGCCAGGGAAACTGGATGTCCTTGAGAATTTCATGGCTGGCCTCGGCATGCAGCTTGACCAGCTCGAATTCCTCGTGATTCAGGCGGCGTGGCCGGGTGAGGATTTCCGATGGAATCTGGATCTGGCCGATGTCATGCACCATGGCAGCCAGGCCCAGCCCTTCCAGCTGGTGTTCATCCAGCCCCAGCTGGCGGCCGATGGCAACAGCAAGGTCGCTGACACGTACTTCGTGGCCCGCCGTGCTCATGTCACGGTGCACCATGGCCGATGACAGGGCGCTGATGGCCTGGATCAGCGACTGGCGCAGTGATTCCTCCGCCTTCTTGCGCCCGCTGATGTCGATGAAAGCACCAATGATGCCGGCAATATTGTTGTCCTCGTCGTAGAACAGGTCCTTGGCGTAAACCACATCCATCAACTGGCCTTGCTGGGTGCGGATGACGTACTCGAACATCTGTGGCTGGCGGCTGGCAATCAGCTCGGCATCATTCTGGGTAAACATGCTGGCCAGCTCGGCCGGCCAGACTTCTTGCGGCATCTTGCCGATGATGTGCTCGGGCTGCATGCCCACCGTGCGGGAAAATGCCGGGTTGCAACCCAGATAGCGCCCGCTGGCATCCTTGTAGAACACGGCAATCGGCATGGCATTGAGCAAGGCCTGGTTGAAGCGTTGCGCCCGGTCCAGCTGCACCATCACCTGGTTGCGTTCTGCCTGCAGGCTGATGGCCAGTTGTTCGCTGTCGTTACACAGCTTGATGGCGCGGGACAGGTTGGCGAGGATAGGCGGGAATACATGCTCCAGCGGCATCTGCTGCAACATGGTTTCCGGTGCCAGTAGCATGATGGTGTGGGTTTGGTCCAGCGGCAGGCGCAGGCCGTAACGGTAGCGATCCTGTCCGGTAAAGCGTTGTAGCAGATTGGCGTCGGTGTCGGCCTGAATGTTGCGGCCCAGCAGCCCCGGCGGCAGGGCGATGCCGATACTGGCTTGCTGTTGTAGTTGATGGTCGCCAATCACCTTCAGCAGGCTGCCGCTATTGGCGTCCAGTCCATCCGGGTGGTGAATGACGAGGCCGACCGGCAGCCGGTGTGAAACAGCAGGCGTTGCACCACCTTGGTGAGCAGCGCATCAACCGTGACCTCGCGCCCGATGGTGAGCGACAGGTCGTACAGTACGGCAAGCAACTGGTCCTTGTTCATGCATCCATCCAGACGCTGGCTGTGATGCAGGCATTGTGAAACAGCGGGTAGCCCCATTCATGCGGGCTGCCGATTTCACCCAGCGTCAGCGCTCCGGTCACACTGGCGGCCTGGCTGTGCCGGATCAGGCCATGGATTTCCTCCAGTGCGGCCGGGCCAAAGTGCTGACTGCGCCCCGCACAGTAAAAGCTCAGCAGGTTTTTACCTTGCAGCGAGCCATGACGCTGCTGTAAGGTGCCAAGCACCTGCTGTACGCAGTCATCGCCCGGCACTGGCGGAGCTTGCACCATCATCAGCACGGCGTTTTCCGGCACCTCACCCACGCAAAATACCGAACCGTCATCCTCCAGCGCTACCGGGACACGAATCAGCAATTGCTGGTTGGCCAGCATGATGCCAAGCGGGAAATGCACGCCGAAGGTGTAGAAGTTGTCACGATTCAGTTCGGCACCAAACTGTTGCTTGACGATTTGCTGGTAGGCGTCGAAGGCCGGTCGCCAGTCAATCTGGAAAATGCGGTTACCGGCAGTGGCGGTGGCGGTGAGGGTGTGCTCCGGTGCCGGGTAGCCATGGTTGATGACCGGATTGGCCGTGGCGGGCAGCAACAGGCAGAGCACGCCGTGCATCATGCTCTGGTATTGGTCGAACAGGCAGGGAATGGGCTGAAACTGTGCGCTGCCGGCATTCACCCCGCCGTAGAACACCTGGTCGGCCAGTTGCAGGTACAGGGCATCCAGAATGGACCCGATATCCGGCAGCATGCCATCGAAAATCATGAACAAGGTTGGTTTGCCCTGATCTGCCGGCCACGCAGCCAGCATTTGCGTTATCCGCTCGCTCATGTGTTGCGCGGTTTGTGCCGGGTCTTGCCCGGTATGAATGCGCAACAGTGCGTTTTGGCTACCGCCAGGGCAGGGCAGCAGCATGACGCCATGGTCAACAAAACCCTGATTGCTGATCAGGCGGGGAAACACCCCACCCGCCAGTTCGATGCCCTGGTGCAGGCAGGCCGTTTGCAGGTTTGGCAGTTGCTCACGGTCGGCTTCGGCCAGCAAGGCCAGCAGGCGCTGGTCGGGGTGGTCGGCATGCCAGGCGTGCAAGCTGCTTGCCAGTTGAGCGGGATCCAGCGAACTGTGCCAGGGTGAGGGCATGGCGGAACTCTCTGATGATAAGCATGGAAAATACTCAGTAAGCTAATCATAAACGAGGGAAGTGCCATTGCCGACGGCAATCCGGCTGTCGGGCGGGGAAAATGCAGCAAAGTTTGATCCTGACCAGCATGTTGGCTGGTCAGGAGGTATGGCTGTTGCTGATTCAGGGCTTGGCAGACAGTCCGGTCGGACGACTGCCATCGCTTTGCAGCCATTTGTGCAGCAGGCGGCTGCTGAGCGGAATGAACAGGAACACCATGACAGGCGTCAGCATCAGGGTGCTGCACAGCACCCGCAGCACCACTGGCAGGCTGGCCAGTTTGTCGCCCAAGAGCAGGGTGAAACAGAGCGAAACCGGAAAGAACACCAGCCAGATCATCACCGCCTGTTTCCAGCGTGGCGGTGGTTTCAGGCCAAACCATTGCTCCAGGCCTTCGGCACAATGCACGCTGCTGTGCTGGATCAGCTCTTCCCCTGCAGCCAGCCATGCCTGACGTGCCGGGCTGGCTGCCCAGGCATCCAGACTGGCCTGATCGCTGAAACGAAACAGGATTTGCCAGTGGTCGTCACCCGGCGGCGGTTGCAGCAGGCCGGAGCCCAGATAGCCGGGCGCGGCTGTGGCGAGGCTCTCGCCCTGGCGGATCCAGGCGTGAAAATCGGCGTGGCGTGCCGGCTTGATGCGGCGGGTGATCAACAAGGTAAGCGGTGTGCTCGGTGTCATGATGTGGCTCCTGCGGGCAAGTCCTGCCACCCGGGGTGTGGGTGGTCGGCACGCCTCCGGGGTGTTGGAGGCGTTTCGCTCATGCAGCAAGCAAGCAGCGTGCCTGAACCCCTACTTGCGCAGCAGTCGCAAGCCGTTGCCCACCACCAGCAGGCTGGCACCGACATCGGCGAATACCGCCATCCACATGCTGCCCATGCCCAGCAGGGTCAGCAGCAGGAAAACCGCCTTGATGCCCAGCGCCAGCACGATGTTTTGCACCAGAATGGTGTGCGTGGCGCGGGACAGGCGCACAAATGCGGGCAGGCGGGCGGGGTCGTCATCCATCAGTGCCACATCGGCGGTTTCGATGGCGGTATCCGACCCCATCGCACCCATGCCAAAGCCGATGTCGGCGCGTGCCAGTGCCGGTGCGTCATTGATGCCATCTCCCACCATGCCCACCAGTCCGTCCCGGCCCAGATGGGCAATGATGTCGGCCTTGTCCTGTGGCAACAGCCCGCCATGGGCTTGGTCAATGCCGACAGCAGCGGCAATGGCGCTGGCGGTTTGCTGGTTGTCCCCACTGAGCATGACGGTACGGATACCCAGCTTGTGCAACTGGGCGATGGCGTCCCGGCTGGCGGGGCGGATGGTGTCTGCCACGGCAAACAGGGCCAGCACCCGCTCTTCATCCATCAACATCACCACGCTATTGCCATCTTGCTCACGGGCAGCCACCCAAGCCTCAACTTCGGGTGTATTCCGGCCAAGCTGACCGGCCAGCGCCAGGTTGCCCAGCCACAGCTGACGTTCGGCTATCACCCCGTGAATGCCACGGCCGGTGATTGCCGCAAACTGGCTGACTTCCTGCAGGGCGATGTCGTCTTGCTCAGCCGCGCGCAGCAAGGCGCGGGACACCGGATGGTCGGAGCGGCTGGCAAGGCTGGCTGCCAGGCTGCGGCAGTTGCTGGCGTGTTCAGTATCCAGTGCCTGCCAGGCTGTCTGTTCCGGCTTGCCATGGGTAATGGTGCCGGTCTTGTCCAGTGCCAGCGTACGCAGCTTGCGGCCTTGTTCCAGCCAGACACCGCCCTTGATCAGTATTCCCTGACGGGCTGCAGCGGCCAGGCCGCTCACCACGGTAACCGGGGTGGAGATGACCAGCGCGCACGGGCAGGCAATCACCAGCAGCACCAGCGCTTTGTAGATCCATGCCAGCCAGTCGCCACCGGTGAATAGTGGCGGCAGGATGGCCAGCAAGGTGGCCAGCGCAAAGACGGTCGGGGTGTAGATGCGGGCAAAGCGGTCGACAAAGCGCTGGGTGGGGGCCTTGGCATCCTGTGCCTGCTCCACTGCATGGCGGATGCGCGCCAGCATGGTATCGCTGGCGGCGGCGGTAACACGGTAGTCGAAAGCGCCGTTTTCGTTCAGCGTACCGGCGTAGACGCTATCGCCAGCCTGTTTTTCCAGTGGCATGCTTTCGCCGGTCATGGCGGACTGGTTGACCGTGGAATGACCGCTGATGATGACGCCATCCAGTGCAATGCGCTCGCCCGGTGCCACACGCACTACTGCGTCCAGCGGGATGTCGTCCACCGGCATGTTTTGCCAGCTGCCATCGCCAGCTTGCACAGTGGCGCTGGGCGGCGTGAGTTGCAGCAGGCTGTCAATGGCATGGCGAGCCCGCTCCAGCGACCTGGCCTCGATGCGCTCGGCCAGGGTGAACAGCACCATCACCATGGCGGCTTCCGGCCATTGCTGCAGCAGCAGCGCGCCGGTAACGGCAATGCTCATCAGGGCATTGATGTTGAGGGTGAGGTGACGCAGTGCTATCCAGCCCTTGCGGTAGGTGCTGATGCCGCAAATGGCAATGGCAGCCAGAGCCAACAGGGCTGCCAGCCAGCCAGGGGCTTTCAGCCAGTCACACAGCTCGGCGGCCAGTGCCAGCAAACCGGCCGAGGCCAGCGGCCACCAGGGGGCAGGGGCGGCAGCGGAATCGGCCGGGGGCAGAGTGCCTGCCTCGGCTGCGGTTTCCGGGTTGAAGCCCAGCTCACGCAAGGCGCTCAGAATGGCAGGCAGTGCTGCCTTCTGGTGCGTGACTGTGAGCACGCGCTGCATCAGGCGGAATTCCAGCGCGACAACTTCGCTCATGGCGTCCAGCTGTTTGCGGATCAGCGCTTCTTCGGTGGGGCAATCCATTTGCAGGATGCGGATGGGCGTAACCGTCAGCTCGCCTTCACTGCGCGCTCCGGCCAGCGTTTCCAGCGGCGCGCTGGTGCTGCCGCAGCAGTGGTCGTGGGGGTGATCAGCATGCTTGTGTCCATCCTGTCCGTGGCCATGATGGCTGTGGGCTGCTTTGTCGTGCGGGGCGGGTACACGCTTGTATCTGGCTTGCATGCTGGTCTCCTGTGTTGCATTGGCATACAGTTAACACCCTGTAGCAACTTCAAGGTCAACAGCTAAAGGAGAGTGCAATGAAAATTGGTGAATTGGCCAGACTGGCGGACTGTACCAGCGAAACCGTGCGCTTTTATGAAAAGACCGGGCTGTTGCCACCGCCACAACGCGAGGCTAACAACTATCGCAGCTATGGCGAGCGCCATCTGGAACGGCTGCGCTTTATCCGTAACTGCCGGGCGCTGGACATGACGCATGAGGAAATCCACCAGTTGCTGTCACTGATGGCAGACCCGCAGTCCGATTGCGGCGGGGTGAACCAGGTGCTGGATGCGCATATCAGTCATGTGGATGCGCGCATTGCCGAACTGGTGCAGCTGAAAGCGCAGCTGGATGAACTGCGCCAGCGCTGCCAGCAGACACAGGCGCTGGACGCCTGCGGCATCTTGCAGGGTCTGGCCGAAATGGAAACCGCCGCCCGTCCGGAGCGCCATACCCATCTGTAGACGGGTATGGCTGCAGGGCAAAGCAGGTGGCGTTACACCTGATACTGCGCCACGGTGTTGAGAATGGTTCTGGCCTGCTTGTGCAGTTCACGTGCGGCATCGGCCGAGCTGCTGGCGGCAGACGAGTTTTCCTCTGCCATCTGGGCAATCTGTTCCACCCGCTGGGCAATGGTGGTGCTGGTGCTGGTTTGTTCGGAAATGCTGTGGGAAATGTCATGCACCAGTTCCCTGGCCTGCTGGGTATTGTCCTGGATGCGTTCGATGGCGCTGTTTGCACCGCGTGCGGCATCGGCTTCCTGATTGGCGCGTTCCACCACGCGTTCCATGCTGCCAACAGCATCCTGCGTGCCTTGCTGCATCTGGCTGATGACCGTGGAAATTTCCGTGGTGGACTTGGCCGTGCGCTCTGCCAGCTTGCGCACCTCATCGGCTACCACGGCAAAGCCGCGGCCCATTTCCCCGGCCCGCGCCGCTTCGATGGCCGCATTCAGCGCCAGCAAATTGGTCTGTTCGGCAATTTCCTTGATGATGTTCATCACCGTGGCCACCGTCTGGCTGTCCTGACGCAAGCTGGCCACCTGGGCAGCCGCCTGGCGGATGGATTCGGAAACCACCGTGATGCCGCTCACCGTAGCCAGGATTACCTGCCCACCCTGGCTGGCGGTATCGCCTGCGGCACTGGTTTGCTGGTTGGCCTCCAGCGCGCGGTCGGACACATGGTTGATGCTGACCGTCATTTCCTCGATGGCCGCTGCCATGGCGGCTGCAGCTTCGCTTTGCAACTCGGAACTGCGGGCAATCTGCGTGGTGTTGCTGGCCATGCCCTCAATGGCCTGGTCGACGGATTCCACGCTGCGGCGGATGTCCTGGAAACTGTCCTGCAATTGTTGCAGCAGGGCATTGAATGCCATGGCGGTTTCGCCCACTTCATCCTGGCGCATCACTTTCACCCGCAGGCGGAAATCCAGCGCCTCTCGCACATTGAACATCACGTCGCGCATGCCCAGCAGGCTGCTGCGAATGTGCCGGAACAGGCTGCCACCCAGCAGTGCACAGCCCAGCAGGCAGGCAGCAATGACCGCAATCGACATGGTGATGGCCTGCTGATAGGCCTGCCGGTTGTCATCGGCCAGCTTGCCCGCCAACCGGTAGTTGAATTGCATGTGTTCCTGCAGGTTCTTGCTCAAGGCCGCAGTCGCCGCGCGCATATTGCCGCCGGTGATGGCCTGCTCGGCTTCCTGGGTCTTGTGCTGTCGTGACAGCTGCAACAAGGCATCGCGGGCGCTGCGATAGCTGGCCACCAGCTTGCGGTCCTGCTCCAGCAACTGGCGGTCCTCGGCGTTGACGATCAGGTCTTTCTCGTAATGGGCTGCGGCTTCATCAAAGTGTTTGTCCTGGGTATTGATGGCCTGCTGGTCTTTTTCTTTCTGACTGTCGTTTTGCGCAATGACATGGCGGTAGGTGCCGGTGCGCATCTGGGTCAGAGCATCCTGCATTTCATCCAGCGCAATGATGCTGGGGAAGGTATTGGCCGTCAGGTATTCGAAGCGGGCATTAGCCTGTTTTTGCTGATACAGGCCGAAGCCGCCGATACCTATCAATGCCAGCAAGGCAATGCCCAGTGTCAGTGCCAGTCGTTGCGAAATGTTCACGAAGCGCTCCCTGTCCTGAATTGTGTCGGATGACATAGTGTCGTTATAGACAGGAAGGTGAGGGCGACAAGTCACTAAAAATCAGTATCTTGCCGAATGACAGACAAGTGGCACTCCGCAGGCTACGGCCTGTTGCTATGCCGTAAGGTGGCAGTCCGACTGGCTGATGACACCCCAGATGGCAAAGTCCTGGCCGTAATCCGCCTCTATCGGCGGGTAGTCCGGATGAGCGGCCAGCAGGCACAGCCGCTGCCCGTTGCGCTGCAGGCGACGCACCATGAATTCGCCATCCACGGCGGCCAGCACCAGATTGCCTTGTACCGGGCTGCGCTGCGCATCGATGGTAAGGATATGCCCGGCAGCAATACCGGCGCCGCTCAGCGAGTGGTCGGGCATGGTCAGATAGAAAGCCTGGCTCTGATCCGCGTTCATGGTGTCTGTCATGATGAAGCTCCGCACTGTTGATTATGAAATTGTACAAAATCAAAACTGACAGGGCAAGCAGGCAATATCCATGTACAAAAAGTCTGGAGCAGGCAGGGCAGGCACGGCCTCTTGTGGCAGATATGACAAATTTTCCTTGCTGGAGCAGGGTCTGGCTGGTTAACCTTCCTGCTTGAGACTATTCACCTTTTGCGGCGCAGGAGCCTTGCATGACCAAACAACAACTCATTGCCATCCTTTCCGAAAAAACCGGTTGCAGCAAAGTCGATGTCCTGCGCTTCATGGATGCGCTGGAACAGACCATTCGTGATGAGCTGGTCAGCGGTGGTGAGGTCACGCTGGCCAGTACCGGCAAGTTCAAGGTGAAAAATACGGCGGAGCGCAATGGCCGCAATCCGAAAACCGGCGAAACCGTGCTGATCCCGGCAAAGCGCAAGGTGGTGTTCACTCCCATCAAGCTGCTGAAGGAAGCCGTAGCCGGCTGATCGGCCATACCGGGGTGACCGGTAATTGACATGAAAAGGACGCAGCGGCGTCCTTTTTTCATGCCTTTGGTCTATTTTGTGTGTAGTGCTGGATTGTTGCCTGAAACTGATCAATAACTAGAGAGAGCAGTGATAAATCTATTCAGTCAGTGTTTTATTTGATGTTTCGGGGAGGGATATGCATGAAACAGAGCGTTAATTGCTTCATCAATGCCAATATTGTGCATCAGTCTGTTGAAAATGCTGGATGCATTTGAAATTGGTATTGACGTGTCGGATTGAAGCCGGGAACATTGCAGCACGCCGGTGACCACCTCAGGCGGTCGTGTCAGCTAGCAATGTGTGGTTTTAAGTAATTATAAGAACAGGATCCTCCATGCGTACTCTCCGTTCCAGAATGCTTGCATTTGTACTGATGATTCTGGTAGCCATTTCGCTGCTGTTCTGCGGTGTGGCCTACTGGAAAATGAAGGAAGCGATGCTTTCTTCCATCAGTGACCAGATTGTCCAGACGGCCAATAACAAGGTCAGCTTTATTACCGAGTGGGTTTCCACGCGTCAGAATATTGTCGGCTCTGCCTTGCTGCACTTTACCGAAGGGGACATGAAACCCATCCTTGACCAGTCGCAGGTGGCTGGCAAGCTGGATGACATGTATGTCGGTGAACCCAGCAAGAAAATGACGCAATTCACCGGCTCCACGCCAGTGCCTCCGGGCTATGACCCGACAGGCCGACCGTGGTACCTGGCGGCCAGCAATTCGCAGGACGCCATTGCCACTGCGCCTTACATTGACGCTGCTACCAAGAAGCCCATCATCACCTTTGCCAAGGCCCTGCGCAAAGATGGCCAGCTGGTTGCCGTGGCCGGTGGTGATGTCTCCCTGGTGCGCGTAGCGGACGAAGTGGTGTCCTCCAAGCTGCCGGGTGACGGCTTTGCCTTCCTGATTACCGGTGACGGCTCGGTGATTGCCCATCCGGTCAAGGATTCGGGCTTGAAGAAAATCAACGAAGTGATGCCGGGCTTTGATCTGAACAGTGTCAGCAAGGACGGCACACTGCAAACCATCAACCTGAACGGCGAAGCCAGCATGACTGCGCTGTATCCGGTGGGCAAGACCGGCTGGCTGCTGGGCGTGGTGGTGCCGGTGGCGGCGGCTACCGTGTCAGTGACCCACCTGATCGAGCTGATGATCGCCGTGCTGATTGCCGGTGTGGTGGTGGCGGCCTTGCTGGCAACCATCGGTGTGGCCCGCATGATGTCCGGCCTGACCGAACTGCGCGATGCAATGCGTAACGTAGCCAGCGGCGATGGCGACCTGACCCTGCACCTGCCGGTACGCTCGCATGATGAAGTTGGCCAGATTGCCGAGGCCTTCAATGCCTTCGTCCACAAGCTGCATGGCATGTTCGTCTCGGTGCGCAACGATGCCGAAGCGCTGGCGCGCGATACCGCAGCCCTGCATCAGGCCGCCGAGAGCATTGCCTCGGATTCCCGCGTGCAGTCCAATGAACTGTCGGCCACGGCGGCAACGATCGAAGAGATCACCGTCAGCATCAACCACATTGCCGACAATGCCGGGGAAACCGAAGTACTGGTCGCTTCCACCCGTGAAAACTCGGAAGACTCCTACCAGGCGATGGAGCAAGTGGCGCGCGAAGTGCAGTCCATCGTGCAGACGGTGGATGCCCTGCAAAGCGCCATGGGCGACCTGTCTTCGCATTCCGAACAGATTCGCGGCATTGTGGCGGTGATTCGTGACATTGCGGACCAGACCAACCTGCTGGCACTGAATGCGGCCATTGAAGCGGCACGTGCCGGTGAGCAAGGTCGTGGCTTTGCCGTGGTGGCGGACGAAGTACGCAAGCTGGCCGAGCGGACAGCATCGGCCACGGTAGAAATCGCGCAGATGATCAACAGCGTGATGAGCCAGACCGAAGTGGCAATCGGCCATACCAGCAAGACCAACGAGCGTGTTGCCACCGGGGTGGCGATGTCGCGTGAAGCGGCCGAGAAGGTGGGCCGCATCAAGGCCAGCACGCAGGACATTGCCAGCCGCATGTCGGAAATCACCAGCTCCACCAAGGAGCAGAGCACGGCGACCACGGTGATGGCGCAAAGTGCAGAGCGCATCAACACCAAGGCACTGGAAAGTGATGAGAACGTGCAACGCATTCTCACCATCATTCAGGACCTGTCGCGCCGTGGTGGTGATTTGCGCAACCTGGTGTCGCAGTTCAAGCTGTAAGCCCGGACGCAGTAATCCCAAAGCAAAACCCCCGCTAGCCGGGGGTTTTGTTTTTCTGCCTGTACGAAAACCGTCAGCACTCAGTTGTCCTGACCCTCGTCGTCGGCATAGTTGGCGCGAATCCGCAGGATTTCCGGCAAGGCCTTGCGAAAGGCGGCAATCAGTTGCGGGTCGAAGTGCGCGCCGGACTGGCCGTACATATAGTCCAGCGCTTCTTCAAGCGGCAGGGCCTTTTTATAGGGACGGGCCGACAGCAGCGCATCAAATACATCGGCAATGGCCACGATGCGCCCGGCCAGTGGAATGGCCTCGCCACGCAAGCCGAAGGGATAGCCACTGCCATCCCAGCGCTCGTGATGGCTCAGCGCAATGATGCCGGCGGTTTGCAGCAGCCCGTCATCGTGGCTGCCAATGATGTCGGCCCCCATTTGCGGGTGCTGTTTCATCAGCTTCCATTCTTCGGCATCCAGCTTGCCCGGTTTGAGCAGGATGTGATCCGGAATGCCGATCTTGCCGATATCGTGCATGGGCGCGGCCAGTTGCAGGATTTCCTGCGCCTTGCTGCCAAGGCCGGCCACTTCGGCGATCAGCCGGGTGGCATGCGCCATGCGGATGACATGGTTGCCGGTTTCGTTGTCCTTGAACTCGGCGGCACGCCCCAGGCGCTGGATGATTTGCTGGCGCGAGCTGAGCAACTCGTTGGTGCGCTGAACCACCATGCGCTCCAGTTCGCGCGTCTGGTCGTACAAGGCCAGATGGGTGCGCACCCGTGCCTTGACCACCGGCGGGCTGATAGGTTTGGTGATGTAATCCACCGCGCCGATTTCCAGCCCCAGCTTTTCATCCTCCACCGAACACATGGCGGTGACGAAGATGACCGGAATGTGCTGACGGTCCGGATTGGACTTCAGCCGGCGGCACACTTCATGCCCGCTCAGGCCTGGCATCATCACGTCCAGCAGGATCAGGTCCGGCGGGGTGTCGGAATAGGCAATCTTGAGCGCCTTCTCACCATTGGGTGCCACCTTGATGGTGTATTCGTCTTCCAGGATGGCGGCCAGCAATTCGATATTGTCCGGCACATCGTCGGCAATCAGGATGCTTTGACGTTGTCTGAGATCAGCCATGGATAATGGGCTTTCGGTTGGCATGCATGGTCAGCTTGCTTGCAGCCGGGCGCGCAGCTGGGCCAGCTGCTGCAAGGCGGCTTCGTATTCATATTGGCCCGCCTGACGTGACAGCTGTTCGGCGGCGTCGGCGGCTTCGTGATCAGCCAGGTTGCGGAACAATTCCGCCGCGGTCTTGCTGGCGCGGATGTCATCGTCACGCAGTTGTTGTTCCAGCGTATCCAGCAATGCACGGATGCTGTCATGACCGGCACCCACTATAGTCGTGGCCGGTATTTGCTCCTGCTCCAGTTGTGCCAGCAGGGCTTGCAGCTGTTGTTCCAGCCTGCTGATGGCCTGGTCGCGGCTGTCGATATCGCTGTCCAGATGGTATTCCGCGTGACGGCAGGCGGCGGCCAGCGCGTCCGCACCCAGATTGCCGGCCAGGCCCTTGAGGTTGTGCACGATGCGGCGGGCGGCTTCGGTGTCTGCCTGCTGCAAGGCTTGTTGCAGCCGCTGGCAGGCATCGCTTTCCCGCTCGCGGAAGCGATGCAGCAAGCGCTGGTACAAGGTGGTGTCTCCGCCCATGCGCAGCAGGGCGGCATCGCGGTTCAGGACGACATCGCTGCTGCGGCTGCTGCCGGGCAGCGTCAGCTTGCCGGGCAGGCTTTGCGGCATGCCGGGGCGCAAGTGGCGCAGCAGGCAGGCGTAAAACACCTGGATGTCGATGGGCTTGGCGATGTAGTCGTCCATGCCGGCATCCAGGCAGCGCTGTTCTTCGCCTTCCATGACATTGGCGGTCATGGCGACGATCTTGCTCGCGTTGTGACGTGTGCCCAGGCGTAACTGGCGCGTGGCTTCCAGCCCGTCCATCACCGGCATCTGGCAGTCCATCAGTATCAGGGCATAGTCCCTGGCGGCAGCCATCGCCACGGCCTGGGCGCCGTTTTCGGCCAGATCGGCCTGTATGCCGACCTGACGCAACAGTTCCAGCGCCACTTCCTGATTGGTCTGGTTATCTTCCACCAGCAGGACCTGTGCGCCTTGCAGCAACTGACGCAGCTGTGCCAGATCCAGCCGCGGGGCATTGCTGCCGACTTGCAGCGCCGGCTGATGACGGCAGGCGGTGTGAATGGCGTCCAGCAAGGTGGAGAAGGTGGCCGGCTTGTTGAAAATGCCGTCAACCGTGGTGTTGCCCAGCGCCTGGCTCAGGCTGTCGCAATCGTGCGCGGTGGCCAGCAGGCATACCGGGGTGTCCAGTTGTGTATTGGCCTGGATGCGGCGCAGGGTTTCCACCCCGTCCATACCGGGCATTTTCCAGTCGATCAGCACCAGCTGATAGGGCAGTCCGGCATCCTGTGCCTGCTGCAGGGCCTGCAAGGCAGCCGTGCCACTGTCCACCGACCATGATTCCAGTTGCAGTGCTTGCAGCATGTGGACGAATACTTCGCGCGCTGCGGCATTGTCATCCACCACCAGCGCACGCATGCCACGGATGTCCGGCAGCGTGCTCAGTGCCGGCTCTTCGGCATCCGCCTTGCCGAACTGGCAGGTAAAGCTGAAGCAGCTGCCCTGTCCTGGCTGGCTGCTGACGGTGATATCGCCATCCATCAGTTGCACGATGTGCTTGCTGATGCTCAAGCCAAGGCCGGTGCGCCGTAACGGCGGGTGGTGGAACTGTCAGCTTGCGAGAAAGCCTGGAAAATACAGTCCTGCTGGGCCGCGCTCATGCCGATGCCGGTGTCACTGACGGCAAAGTGCAGTGTCAGCTTGTCCTGTTCCTCCCGCTCCAGCCGCACGCTCAGCGTTACCTCGCCGGAATCGGTGAACTTGACGGCATTGCCCACCAGGTTGTTCAGCACCTGACCCAGGCGCAGCGGGTCGCCAATCAGCCGGGCGGGAACCGCGCTGTCAATGTCGAACAGCAGTTCCAGCCCCTTGTCCCGCACCCGCAGCGCCATCAGGTCGGCCACCCGGGCAATGACTTCTTCCAGCGCGAATTCGGTTTGCTCGCAACTGAGTTTGCCGGCTTCGATCTTGGAGAAATCCAGGATGTCGTTGATCAGGCCAAGCAGGCCGTTGGCTGCGGTATTGACCTTCTCCAGATAATTGCGTTGCTGCGGGCTCAGCTGGGTTTGCAGTGCCAGCTGGGTCATGCCGATGACGGCATTCATCGGCGTGCGGATTTCATGGCTCATATTGGCCAGGAATTCGGCTTTGGCACGGGTGGCGGCTTCGGCCTGATGGCGGGCGGCACGGGCTTCCTGCTCGGCAATCTTGATGGCGCTGACATCGACAATCACGCCAATCAGTCCGCCCGGGGTGCTGTCCTCGTGGCGGAAGCCGGTGACCGAATACAGCACGTGATGCAACTGCCCATCGGCAAAGCGCAGCTGTTCTTCACGCGAAATGCGGCTGCAGTTGGCAATGACCGCTTCATCCTCCTGCTGGAAGATCTGGCGGGCGCTGGCCGGCAGGTATTCCAGCTCCAGCACCCGTTTGCCGATGAAGTTGCTTCTGTCTATGCCGAAGGCCTGCTCGTATGCCTGGTTGCAACCGATGAAGCGGGTGTCGGCACCCTTGTAGAAAATGGGATTGGGAATGGTGTCCAGCAGCGCTTCCACCAGGGCTACCTGATGTTGCAGGTCGCTGGTGCGCTCGACCACTTTTTGCTCCAGCTCGGCGCGGGCCTGTTGCAGTTCGGAAGTTTTGACCAGCAATTGCTGACGCATTTGCTCCTGTGCGGCTGCCAGCTGGCGCACTTCCAGCCAGGGGGCTTGCAGGGCATCCTGACTGACCGCCTGTTGCAGCTCCAGCTGGCCGAAACGGACGCTGCCCTGTGCCAGCAATTCCAGTGGCCGGGCAAAGCGCTGTGCCATGCGCAGTGCCACCATGCCGGCACAAATCAGGGCGGCAATGCTGATCAGTACCAGCAGGATCAGGTCGCTGGCGGTGCCGGGCAGAAAGGAGGATTCGGGGGCAATCACCGCAATCCACCAGGTTTGGTCGCCAAGCGTCATCGGCTGAAACAGGCTGAACCATTCCTGCCCGCCTGCGGTGAAGCGGCTGGCTTGCCCGGCCAGCTGGCTGCGCAGCAGCCAGTGCGGATAGGCATGCGACAGGGGGCCGTTGTTCACCGTGGCCAGCGGGTGCAGTTGCTCGCCCGGCTGCAATTGGCCATCGGCATAGGGCAGGGCCAGCAGGCGGCCCTGTTCATCCAGCAAGGCCAGGGTTTTGGCGCCTTCCGAAGGCAAGGTGCCGGCCAGGCGGGACAGGCTGCTCAGGTTGACGTCATGGCCAATCACGAAGCGGCTGCCGTCACTGGCGGTCCAGCGGGTGGAGACAGTCAGGCCGATCTGGTGCGTGGTGTAGAAGGTATAGGGCCTGGTCCAGACAATGGCCCCGTCATCGTTGCTGGCCATGGCATTGCGAAACCAGGGGCGCTGGCGGGCGTCGTAATCCTGCTGCCGTGTCTCGCTGCGGATCAGCCTGCGTTGCCGGTCCCAGAAAAACCAGTAGGTGGTGCGGCCCCAGTGTGCCGGGTCGCTGATGCGATTGGTCCAGCCGCCGTTGGCATCATGCAGCAGCAGGATTTCGCGCCCGGACTGATGTGCCATGTTGACCGAGGCTATCTCGGCGTGGTTTTCAATGATGGGGAAAAAGAAATCGTTGAAGCGCTGCAGTTCGTGACGATTGGCCGCCAGCCATTCGGTCTGGCTGTTCCAGGTGCTGTTGCGGCCCCAGGACTGGCTGGCACGCAAGGTGTCCTGCACGCTGGACAGCAAATGCTGGGTGCGGGACTGCAATTGCTGGGCGGAAATCTGCATTTCCGACTGGGCCAGGCTGTCGACAGTGCGCTGCACGATCAGGTGATAGCAGCCAAAGGCGAATACCAGGATGGACAGCAGGATCAATCCGCACATGCGCAGGACCAGACTGCTGGCGAAAGTCTTTTTCAATCAGCGCTCCAATACCGGCGTACTGTGCTGTGCTGCGATGAGGGGAGAAGTGTTTACCGGCCCGGTTGCGCCTGATTCAGAGGGGCGGAGCTGGCGTTTTCCGTAGCGGCTTCATGATATTAACATGGCGGAAATCGCAAACTCAATTGTCATTGCAGGTTGATTGCAGCCCCCGCCGGGGCTGGCTTCAGGGCTGGTTTCAGGATTGGGCCGCCTGGGCCGCGCGCAGCTTGTCCTTCTTGCTCATGCGCTTGCCCTTGATGCCGCCATTACCGTCGACAAGCGGAGTGCTCGCCGGCGCATCCTGCGGTTCGAAACCGGTAATGCGTTCCCGCTCAAGCTGGAGCTGTTGGCGCTTCTCGATCAGGCGGAAGTGGGCGGCGTTGTCGGCACAGACAAAGCTGATGGCCACGCCGCTGGCACCGGCACGCCGGTACGGCCAATGCGGTGGGTGTAATCCGCAGGTGAGCGCGGCAGGTCGTAGTTGACCACCATCTCCAGCCGGGCAATGTCGATGCCGCGGGCCGCCACATCGGTGGCTACCAGCACTTGCAGCCGCGCAGCCTTGAAGTCGGCCAGTACCTGGCCACGCTGGCCCTGGCTACAGTCGCCGTACAGGGCGGCGGCACGGATACCTGCCTGTTGCAACTTGCCGCTGACGCGCTCGGCGCTGTGGCGGCTGGCAACAAATACCAGCACCCGTTCCGGGCTTTTACTTTGCAGCAGATGACGCAGCAGCATGGTACGGCGCGCTGCATCCACTTCGATGGCCCGCTGGCGGATGGCCGGGCCATTTTCAGCCGTGGCCGGAATGTCGATGGTTTGCGGCTGTCGCAGCAATTGCGTGGCCAGTGTGCGCAACGCTGGCGGGAAAGTGGCGGAAAACAGCAGGTTCTGCCGGTAGGGCGGCAGCAAGTCCAGCAACTGCTTGATTTCGGCGGCAAAACCCAGGTCCAGCAAGCGGTCGGCCTCGTCCAGCACCAGGGTGCTGACCGCAGACAGACTCAGCGCATTGTGTTGCAGCAAATCCAGCAAGCGGCCCGGCGTAGCCACCACGATGTCGGCACCGCCGCGCAGGGCCATCATCTGCGGATTGATGGAAACCCCACCATAGGCCACCACCACCTTGGGATGGCGCGGCAGGCTGTCGCCCAGTTCGCGCAGGGTGGCACCCACCTGGATGGCCAGTTCACGTGTGGGCAGCAGGATCAGCCCGCGCAGCTGGCGGCGCTTGCTTGTGTGGTCGCTCAACCATTGTTGCAGCAGTGGCAGGCAGTAGGCTGCAGTCTTGCCCGAGCCGGTCTGGGCGGTAGCCAGCACATCGCCCCCTTGCAGGATGGCGGGAATGGCAGCGTGCTGGATGGCGCTGGGGGTGGCATAGCCTTGGGCGGTGGCGGCATCGGCCAGCGCAGGCTGCAGGCCCAGAGAGGTGAATGGCATGAGCGGGACAGACGTAAAGAAGAATGAATGATGGAAGCGGCGGTAAAGCCGGCAGCGGCGCAGCAGTATCGGCTGGCTGACTGGCAGGGTCAAGCCTGCTGCGATCTTGGCAGCGGGCGCGGGCATTTACGGGTAGAATCGCGGCTCGCCAGCCAAAGTTAAAGCAATCTGCCCATGCAAGAAACAGAAGTCAAAGAACAGCCCAGATACGCCATCATCGCATCAGTCCAGTTGCCGGAAGTCAGCGATGTCGAGTTTGCCTCCTCGCTGGCCGAGTTGAGCGAACTGGCCAAGACCCTGGGTTTTCAGGTGGTGCATACCTTTGTCCAGAAGCGTAACGGCTTTGACCGTACCGCCTATCTGGGGGTGGGCAAGCTGGAAGAAATCCACATGTATGTCAATCGCGGCTTGCGCGCTGACGAGCTGGCCGATGCGCCGCAATGGCTGGACCCGTCCGCCATTGAAATTGATGTACTGCTGGTGGATCACGAAATCTCCCCGTCCCAGGCGCGCAATCTGGAGCTGGCTGTCGGTTGCGAAGTGATGGACCGCACCATGGTGATTCTGGAGATTTTCCACCGCAATGCCCGCTCACGGGCGGCCAAGGCGCAGGTGGAAATCGCCCGGCTGGGTTATATGGCACCGCGCCTGCGCGAGGCGGCCAAGCTGGCCGGTCCGCAGGGCCGTCAGCGTAGCGGCATGGGTGGCCGTGGTTCGGGTGAATCACATACCGAACTGGACCGCCGCAAGGTGCGCGACCGCATTGCCGAACTGCAACGTGAAATCCTGGCGATGGAGCTGGAACGCAAGACCCAGCGTGCCCGCCGTCTGGAACGGCAGGGCCAGGGCCTGGCCGGGGTGTCGCTGGTGGGCTATACCAATGCCGGCAAATCCACCCTGATGCGGGCACTGACCGGTAGCGAACTGCTGGTGGCCAACAAGCTGTTTGCCACGCTGGATACCACGGTGCGCGCCATCTACCCGGAAAGCGTGCCGCGCGTGCTGGTGAGCGATACCGTGGGCTTCATCAAGAACCTGCCGCACGGCCTGGTGGCATCGTTCAAATCCACGCTGGAAGAGGCGCTGGATGCCGGCCTGCTGCTGCATGTGATCGACGCCAGCGACCCGGGCTTTGAACGCCAGCTGGAAGTAACCGATACCGTACTGCATGAAATCGGTGCCGACGAGGTACCGCGTATCCGCGTGTTCAACAAGATCGACCACGTGGCAGACGAAAGCGGCTGGCGCGCCGAGCTGGAACAGCGTTACCCCGGCTGCGTGGTGATGAGTGCGCGCCGTCCGGAAGATGTGTCCGCCTTGCGCGCCCGCATCGTGGCTTTCTTCCAGCAAGACCTGACCGAGGATGAAATCCTGCTGCCGTGGTCGGCCCAGCAGCTGCGCGGGGAAATCTACAGCCACTGCCAGGTGCTGGAGGAACGGGCGGATGAAGAGGGCAGCTGGTTCCGCGTGCGTGGCGAGCCGGAACAATTGCGCCGTCTGCACGAAAAACTCAACCCCGGTTCTGGCGGGCGGGAAAAGGAATACTGGGAAGTCTGAAACCCGGCATTCTGAACATGCAAAGCCCATGTTGTCGCAACATGGGCTTTTTGTTGTGCTGTCGCGTCAGCCCGGCACGCCCAGAATCACGCTGGAGGCCTTGAAGATGGCGGTGGCGGTGCAGCCGGTCTGCAAGCCCATGTCTTCGGCACTGCCATTGGTGATGATGGCGGCGATGCTGACCCCGGCGGCAATTTCGATCACCACTTCGCTATTGACTGCGCCGGGAATCAGCCTGCTCACCGTGCCGCGCAACTGGTTGCGCGCCGACAGGCGGATGTCGTCATCCCCAGTTCCGACAATCACCGACGACGCCTTGATCAGCGCATAGGCCGTCACCCCCGGTTCCAGCCCCAGGCTGGCGACGCTGTCGTGGGTGACCACGGCCACCAGGCGCAGGCCATCGGTGATTTCCAGTTCCACTTCGTCATTCACCGCACCGTTCCTGACGGCCACCACCTTGCCCAGAAACTGGTTGCGCGCGCTGGTTTTCATGCTCATGCCTCCCAAAAGCAGCAAGTCGTCGGCCATGCCGCTGGCCTGACGCTGCAGATTGCGCAGGAACTGCTGATGTTCCCGCTCGATGATCTGGTAATTGGCCACCAGCTGGCGGCCACGTGCGGTCAGCCGGGTACCGCCACCGCCCTTGCCACCGGACAGCCGCTCCACCAGCGGCTCACCGGCCAGATTGTTCATATGGTCGATGGCATCCCATGCTGCTTTGTAGCTCAGTCTGATATCGCGCGCTGCCTGACTGATGGAGCCGCAGACATCGATTTGCGCCAGCAAGGCCAGATGCTGCGGGCTGCCGAATTTTTCCCCGGCCAGGTTCAGCCACAATGCGCCTTGCAGGGTGATGTCCTGTTGCTTCATGTCAGATTTCCTGTCCCGGATGGGTGGCAAACGGTGCGCTTCTGATTGCGGTGGCATTCCGGCGGCTTGAGGCCTGGTCGACCCAACTGCTCTGCCAGCTCTGCATAGAGGAAATGCTTCCATTTGGCATCGCCCCGATTGCGCACATGCAAGGGGTAGAGATAGCACTGCAACAGCTGGTTCAGCTCGTGTCGGGACGACAGGCCCATGTCCTGCCACAGGTGGCGGCTGCCCAGGCTGGCTACAGCCACTGCATGTGCAAGCCAGCGGCCATGTTGCGGATTTTCCGCCGCCGAGCGGTTGGCCAGCAGCATGAGCAGCAAATCATTATGCAAGGGTGGCCGCTGGGCCAGCAGTTGCTGGTACTGGGCATCGGGCAGGGCTTCCATGGTGCCAAGTTCTGGCGCACAGGCGGACAGCATCTCCAGCAAGTCTGCTTGCGACAGGCCCAGCGTCCAGGCAAACAGTGGCAGCTCTCCATCCTGCGCATTGCGCAGCACACCCAGCACCGCACGGCTGAGCAGACGGAAGGTCTGTTGTTGCCGGGAATCATCCATGGGGCGTCTCCGTCAGGTCCGCAGGTGGCTGACCAAGCCTGCCTTCCTGCAGGTATAGGGTTTGCTGGCCGAAGGCGCGCACGTCTGCCGCATCGTGGGTAATCAGCAGCATGGGGATGGACAGGCGCTGCAACAGCTCGGCCAGCTCGCCGCGTAATTGCTGACGTAGCGCCGGGTCCAGCGCGGAGAACGGTTCGTCCAGCAGCAATGCACGCGGCTGGGCCACCAGGCGCGGGCCAGGGCGGTGCGCTGTCGCTGGCCGCCGGACAGGGTGGCCGGCAGTTGATCGGCCAGCGATTGCAGACCGAAAGCTTCCAGCCAGTAATCAACAGCCTCCAGCTGGCGGCGGCGTCCGGGGTTGAGCCAGCCGCGCTGCAGGCCAAAGCCGATGTTCTGCCGCACGCTCAGGTGTGGAAACAGCGCGTAGTCCTGAAACAGATAGCCCAGCTGCCTTTGCTGTGGACTCAGGCAGATACCCTGTGCGCTGTCGAACAGGCTGCGGCCATCCAGCCGGATATGGCCGGCGTCCGGACGATGCAGGCCGGCAATGGCCTTGAGCAGCAGGCTTTTGCCCGCACCGGACGGGCCGTAAACCACCAGCTGCTGGCAACTGCTTTGCAATGCGATGTTCAGCGAGAAACTGCGCTGACCGCTGTGCAGGGTGTGGCGGATGGAAAGATCAAAGCGGGGTGTTGTCATGTCAGCGCTCCGCCACCCGGCCCGGAGCCAGCTTGCCGGCCAGCAGCAAAACCAGCATACAAACCAGCGATGTCACCAGCACCAGCCGGTTGGCACTGTCGTCCTGACCTGCCTGCACGGCTTCGTAGATAGCCACCGACAGCGTCTGGGTCTTGCCGGGAATGCTGCCTGCCACCATCAGCGTGGCACCGAATTCACCCAGTGCGCGGGCAAAGGCCAGCAGCAAGCCAGCCAATATCCCACGCCAGGCCAAGGGCAGGGTGATGCGAAAGAAAATGCCGATTTCCGAGATGCCCAGCACGCGGCCGGCCTGTTCCAGCTGGCCGTCCACCGCTTCAAATGCTGCTCTTGCCGGTTTGTACACCAGGGGAAAGGCCACCAGCGCGGCGGCAATCACCGCGCCTTGCCAGGTGAAGATCAGGTTGATGCCGAACTGCTCCTGCAGCCAGCCACCCAGCGGGCCGCGCCGGCCCAAGAGGGTGAGCAGGTAATAACCCAGCACGGTGGGCGGCATCACCATGGGCAGGGTCAGCAAGGTGTCCAGCAGATTGCGACCGGGAAAGCGGCCACGTGCCAGCAACAAGCCTACCCCCACGCCCAGCAACAGATTGAGCAGGGTAGCGCAGCCCGCCACCCGCAGCGACAGGCCTAGTGCTGTCCAGGCCGGGTCATTCATCCAGTCAGTCATGGTCAGGGTTTGCTGAATCCGTAGCGGGCCAGAATGGCCTGGGCGGCAGGCGACAACAGATAGCTGACAAAGCGTTGCGCCTCGGCGGCGTTGGCTGCGCTGGTGGTGCGTGCCACCGGGTAGCTGATGGTTTCATCCAGCGGCACGGCAAACGCCACTTTCACCTTGTCCGGCATGATGGCGGCGTCGGTCTGGTAGACAAAACCGGCTTCCACCTCGCCACGGGCTACGTAATCCAGCGACTGGCGTACGTTCTGGGTATTGATGGCCTTGGCCTCCACCGCTGGCCACAGGCGGGCATTTTCCAGCGCCCGCTTGGCATAGCGGCCTACCGGCACGCTGGCCGGAACGCCCAGCGCCACATGCTTGATGGCAGGCTGTTGCAGGTCGGACAGCTGTTGCAGCTTCAGCTTGCTGTCGGCAGGCACAATCAGCACCAACGCATTGCGGGCAAAGTCCTTGCGCTCGGCACTGTTCACCAGTTTCTGTTTGACCGCGCTGTCCATGGTTTCCTGATCGGCCGAGGCAAACACATCCACCGGTGCTCCCTTGGCCATTTGCTGCAACAGCGCGCCGGAAGCGGCAAAGTTGAAGTTGACCTTGCTGCCCGGATTTTTCGCTTCAAAACCCTGGGCAATATCCTTGAAGGCATTGGTCAGGCTGGCGGCGGCAGAAACCGTGATTTCCCCGGCCAGGGTATGTCCTGCCAGCAACATGCTGCACAGGGAAAGGGCAATCCGCCTTGCTTTCATCGGGCACTCCGGTGTGAGGGACGAGTCCGTAATATACCCGGATATATAACGCCAAGAAATAATCCTTCCGGGGAATGGGCAATCGGCCGGCGTTGTTAGCGGTGAATGGTGGGTTTTTGGGGTCTGGCACAAAAAAAGCCCGAGCAGCTGATTGGCTGACCGGGCTTTTTGACAGAAGATCAGGCGGCGGGTAATTCTGCGCGCCGTGGCAAGTCCGGCCCACGGCGCGAGCAGGTGATGGCAGCGGCGCGGATGGCAAATTGCAGCAGGGTATTGATTTGCACTTTATCCAGACTGTCCAGCGCAGCCGGACTGGCCAGACCCTGCTCGGCCAGATGGCATAGCAAGGCAGCCTGGAAGGTGTCGCCCGCGCCCACGCTGTCCACCACGTCCACCGGCAGGGCCGGCAGCGACCATTTGCCGTGGTGCGGGCTGAACACGGTGACGCCATCGCCGCCTCGGGTCAGTATCACCAGACTGCATTGCCCGCCCAGCCAGCGGCGGGCGGCTTCTTCCACCGGCAGGTCCGGGTAGAGCAGTTGCAGGTCTTCGTCGCTGACCTTGATCAGATGGGCATGGTTGGCATGGAAGTCCAGCACGCTGCGCCAGCGGTTCAGGTCCGGCTCCACGTTCAGGCGGATGTTCGGGTCCAGGCTGATCAGCCGCTGCTTGCTTTCGCGCGCCACCAACTGTTGCAGGCTGTCACCGGTGGGGTGGCTCACCAGCGCATACGAACCGACATGAATCCCCTGTACCGCATTGTCCAGCTGCGGCAGGTCGGCAAGGCTAAGGCTGGCTTCCGGTGCCTTGTCACCATAAAAGCTGTATTGCGGCTTGCCAGCGGCATCCAGCCCCACCAGCGCCAGTGTGGTGGGCAGCTGGCGCAGTTGCAGGTGGCGGCAGTCCACGCCTTCCTGTTCCAGCACGGCAAGTAACTGCCGGCCAAGGAAATCCTCTGCTATGCCGCTGAACAGGGCAGCGCGCTGGCCCAGCCGCGCCAGCCCAATGGCGACATTGAAAGGCGAGCCGCCCGGCACCGCCTGATAACGCAGTTGTGGCCAGCAGTCGGCACTGGCGGGCTGATCGACAAAAAAGTCGAACAGCGCTTCTCCACAAACCAGAAACATGAAGTTCTCCTGCACTCAATCGTTTGGCAGTGCTTGCAGCCACTGCGCCAGTTTTTCGGTATCGGCGGCAAACAGACGGATGCCCTCGGCCAGCTTTTCGGTAGCCATTGCGTCTTCATTCAGCGCAAAGCGGAAGCGGCTTTCATTGACGGCATCGTCCAGCAGGCTGGCGGGCAGGGTGTCTTCCCCCAGCTCCATGCCCGCATGCAGTTGCGGCTGCAACTCGCCATCCGCCTGTTGCAGCTGTTGCAGCAAATCCGGGCTGATGGTGAGCAGGTCGCAACCGGCCAGTGCCAGGATCTGCCCGGTGGAGCGGAAGCTCGCTCCCATCACTTCGGTAGCAAAACCATGCTGACGCAGCAGGGCGTAAATGCGCCGTACCGAGCGTACGCCGGGGTCGTTGACGCCGGCATGGGCGGCTTCGTCCCAGATGGCCCCAGCGGCTTTCTTGTACCAGTCGTAAATGCGGCCGACAAAGGGCGAAATCAGGCGCACGCCAGCGCGGGCACAGGCAGCGGCCTGTACCGGGGCAAACAGCAGGGTGAGGTTGCAGTGAATGCCGTCGCGCTCCAGCGCCGCTGCCGCCTGAATGCCTTCCCAGGTGGCGGCTATCTTGATCAGCACGCGGGATGTGTCCACCCCGGCAGCCTGATACAGGGCAATCAGCTGCCGTGCCTTGGCCTCGGTGGCGGCGCGATCGAAAGACAGGCGGGCGTCCACTTCGGTGGAGACCCGGCCCGGCACGCTGTCCAGAATGCGCAGGCCAAAGGCAATCAGCAGCGCGTCGATCTGCTGCTCGACAGGCAGTTGGCGCTTGTCTGCCAGCGTATCCAGTACCAGCTGGCGGTAGGCCGGCTGCTGGGCCGCCTTGAGAATCAGGGAGGGATTGGTGGTGGCGTCCTGCGGTGCGTACTGGCGGATCAGCTGGAAGTCGCCGGTATCGGCCACCACGGTGGTGTATTGCTTGAGTTGTGCCAGCAAGTTCATGCTCAGGCCTCTTGATGCGGAACCGGTCGGTTCCGGTAGATGTCACGGAAAAGTTGCAGACGGCCTTGCAGCGCCTGATGGCGCTGGGCATCCGGCTGATACACGGCCTGCACCGGTGGCCTGGTGCATACGGTGGCGATATCACCGCCCGCAGCCAGCCAGCCCAGCCGGGCGGCGCCAGTGCACCACCGGCTTCACTGCCCACGTGGGTGACAATGTCCAGTTGCAGCGCATCGGCCAGCAGTTGTGCCCAGAACGGGCTGCGCGCGCCACCGCCCACCAGCGACAGCTGGCTGACCTGACTGCCGGCGGCACGCAGCGCATCCAGCCCGTCCACCATGCCGAAGCTGACGCCTTCCAGCACCGCATAGCCCAGCGCGGCGCGGTCGTGCGCCTGGGTCAGGCCCCAGAACACGCCGGGCGCGAAGGGGTCGTTGTGCGGGGTGCGTTCGCCGGACAGATAGGGCAGGAATACCGGCGCACTGGCGCGCGCCTCGTCCGGCATGGCTTCGATTTCCTGCAGCAGGCTGGCTTCATCCACGCTGGTGAGCTTGCAGAACCAGCGCAGACAGCTGGCGGCGGCCAGCATCACGCTCATCTGGTTCCAGCGGCCGGGCAGGGCATGACAGAAGGTATGCAGGGCGGAGGCCGGATTGGGGCGGAAACTATCATCCACCACAAACATCACGCCGGAGGTGCCAAGCGAGAGGAAACCATCCCCCGGCTCCACTGCACCGATGCCGACTGCACTGGCCGCACCGTCACCGGCACCACCGGCCACGATGACGTCATCACCCAGGCCCCAGGCGGCGGCGACTTCCGGCAGCAGGCTGCCCGCAGCTTGCAGGCCCTCCACCAGTTGCGGCATCTGATCACGGCGCATGCCGGAGGCGGCCAGCAATTCATCCGACCAGTCGCGTTCGGCTACATCCAGCCACAAGGTGCCGGAGGCATCCGAGGTGTCGCACACCTTGGCCCCGGTCATGCGCAGGCGCAGGTAGTCCTTGGGTAGCAGTACGGTAGCGGTGGCAGCAAACAGTTCTGGCTCGTGGCGGGCCACCCACAACAGCTTGGGCGCGGTAAAGCCCGGCATGGCCAGGTTCCCTGCCAACTGGTGCAGACGCGGCGCAGCAGCCGTCAGTGCCTGGCATTCGGCCACACTGCGCAAGTCGTTCCACAAAATGGCCGGGCGCAATACCCGGTCGTGCTCATCCAGCAGTACCGCGCCATGCATCTGGCCGGACAGGCCGATGGCGCGCACGCCGGCAAAGGCCGCGCCGGCCTTGTCTCGCAGCTTGGCAATGGCCTTGCCGGTGGCCTGCCACCAGTCTTCCGGCTGCTGCTCGGACCAGCCGGGCCGTGGCCGGGATACGCTCAGGCTTTCCCCGGCGACGGCCAGCAGGCTGCCCGCCTCATCCAGCAGGACAACCTTGACTTCCGAGGTGCCCAGATCAATTCCAAGATACATCGCTCTCTCCAGCGGATTGCCCGAATCAGCCTGCCTGCATGCCATCCAGCCACTGGTCGACTTTTTGCAGCGCCGCACGCAGCGGTGCTTCCAGTTGAGCTGTGCCAGCCAGGCTGCCCCACAGCATGGGGTCGGCGCAGAAGGCGCCACCGGGTCGGCGGCGGTCAGCATCTGGCGGCAGGCAGCGGCGTCCATGATACCGTCCTGATAGGTGTATGGCAGTGTATTGGCTTGCCAGCGTTGCAGGAAGCGGAAGAACAGCGCCGGCAGCATGCAGGTGGCCTCCGGCACCGCGCCGCGCGCCACGCATTGCTGCAAGGTGGGAGCGATGAAACCCGGCACCTTGGAGAAGCCGTCAGCGGCCACGCGCTGGTTGCTGTCGCGGATGTGCGGGTTGCCAAAGCGCTCCAGTACGGTGTCGCGGTAGGCCGCCAGATCCAGCGGGCTGGGGCTCAGGCAGGGGATAACGTCCTGGGTGACGTAATCGAAAGCCATCTGGCGGATGGACGGCACGGCGGTGCTTTCGTCTATGCTGGACAGGCCGATCAAGGTGCCGGCCCAGGCAATGCAGCTGTGACTGGCGTTGAGGATGCGGATTTTGGCTTCCTCATACGGCAGTACCGACTCCACCATTTCCACGCCTACCGCCTCCAGCGCCGGGCGACCGGCAATAAAGTTGTCTTCCACCACCCACTGGATGAAGGACTCGCCCATGATGGCGCAGGGGTCGTGCTTGCCGGTGGCTGCCTGTACCCGCGCGACAACTTCCGGCGTGGGGCGCGGGGTGATGCGGTCCACCATGCAGTTGGGGCTGCTGGTATGGCTGTCCACCCAGTCGAGCAAACCGGTTTCGCCACGCAGTTGCAAAAACTGCTTCAGCCCGCTGTGAAAGCGCTCGCCGTTATGGCGCAGGTTGTCACAGTTGAGCAGGGTGACCGGCGTGCCGCTGTCTGCCATGCGGGTGCGCAGGATGGCGGCAATCGCACCGTAGATGGTGTTGAGGCCGCCTTGCAGGTCGGCTGCGAGGTCGGCATTGGCGGTGTCCAGTTGCAGATGCTGGTCCAGGTAGTAACCACCCTCGGTCACCGTGAAGGAAATCACCCGCGTGTTGCTGTCCGCGCCCGCCGCAATCAGCGCGGCTAACCGGTCATCCCAGGGAATGACGGCCTGAATGGCGTTGATTTCTTCATAGTGGTGCTCACCTGCCGGGGAGATGGTTTCCAGCGTGTACACGCCGTTTTGTGCGGCCAGTTGCTCCAGCAGTGGCGACATGTCGGCGCGGATATTGCCCAGCAAAAGCTTCCAGGCGGGCTGGCCCTGCTTGGCCAGCTGGTCCAGATACCAGGCCTGATGTGCGCGATGGAAGGAACCGGCACCAATGTGCAGCCAGCCGGGCTGTTGTCGGGATGAAGTCATGATCTGTGCTTCCTGTGTTTGGCTTGTTCAGGGCGCAGCCGTCCCCGCGCCCCTGCCGTATGGGCAAGGGCGGTGCAGGCGCTGCAATGCTTGGTATCAGTGCTGGGTGCGCGGGGTGGTGCGTGGCATGGCTTCACCCTTGCTGTCGAACAGATGACAGTGGTGCGGCTTGATGGAGAAACCCACTGCGCTGCCGTTGGCCACTTCCAGCGCGTCCGGGATGCGGCTGATCAATGGCTCTTCGGCGCTGGCGGAGGCGGCGTAGATATAAGAGAAGTCACCCAGCCCTTCCACGGTGCTGACCGTGGCCTTGATCACCGGCTTGTCGCTGTCCAGTTGCAGGTATTCCGGCCGCACGCCAATGCTGACCGCATCGCCCGGCTTGATGCCGCTCGCCGCCACGCACACCTGCTGCAGGCCGCCGTTGTTGATCTGCACGGTGACGGTTTCGGCATCGATGGCGCTGACGGTGCCGTCGATGAAGTTCATCTTGGGCGAACCGATAAAGCCCGCAACAAAACGGTTGGCCGGGTGGTGGTACAGGGTTTTCGGGCTGCCCACCTGTTCGATGCGCCCGGCCGACAGCACCACGATCTTGTCGGCCAGCGTCATGGCTTCCACCTGATCGTGGGTGACATAGATCATGGTGGTTTTCAGGTCCTGATGCAGACGGGAGAACTCCAGCCGCATTTTCACCCGCAGCGCGGCGTCCAGATTGGACAGCGGCTCGTCAAACAGGAAAACCTTGGGCTCGCGGGTGATGGCGCGGCCAATGGCCACACGCTGGCGCTGGCCGCCGGACAGCGCCTTGGGCTTGCGGTCCAGCAGGTGGTCGATATGCAGGATGCTGGCAGCCTTGCGCACGGCGGCGTCTATCTCGCTCTTGGATTTGCCCGCCAGCTTCAGGCCGAAGGCCATATTGTCGTACAGCGACATATGCGGGTAGAGCGCATAGGACTGGAACACCATGGCGATGCCGCGCTTTGCCGGCGGCACGGCATTCATGCGGTCCTCGCCAATCAGCAAATCACCACCGCTGATGTCTTCCAGACCGGCAATCATGCGCAGCAGGGTGGATTTGCCGCAGCCGCTGGGGCCGACAAACACCACGAATTCTCCATCCTGAATGTCCAGATTGATGTCACGCATCACTTCCGGGTTGTCGCCATAACGCTTGCTTACATTACGCAGGTTGACGCTTGCCATGTCTTGTCTCCTCCGGCGGCTTGAGTCGCCGCTTTTGTCATTGCTTGTTGTGTTGGCACAGCAGGGCCACCAGCTCGGGCAGGCGCTGCATGTCATTGAAGGTGGTGCAGGCCCCGCAGGCCAGCAGCTTGTCGGACTGGCCGTCGGCCACATGCCCGGCACCGGTAAAGCCCAGCACCGTCATGCCAGCGGCCACCGCAGCGCGTACGCCGGTAACGCTGTCTTCTTACGCAGGGTGTTGCGATTGAGCCCAAGCAGCTCTGCCGCCCGGGTCTGGTTGCCCTGCGTGTGGGTGAGCACCACCTCGATCAGGGGTTTTTCCACACAGGCCAGCACCATATCGTAGATCGAGGCAGGTATTTCGCCGTCCAGATCACGGAAGTATTGTTCCATCGCCAGCCGCACCGACTGGGAAATATGTTCGTTGTTTTGCATGTTTATTGTTCTGTCTTCAACATATGGTGTGAACGCTGTGTACTGCACTGTAGCCCGCCCCCGGGCCTCCTGCTGCTGGCTGCCGGTCAAGCCGACACCGTCTCTTCGGCCAGCTCGTCCAGGTATTCCAGGTGTTCCGACAAGCCAGCCAGCTGATCGAAATAGCCTGCCACCGCCAGGCGCTGGCTGCCGGTTTCTTCCAGCTGGTACATGGTCTGGCGAAACTCATTGGAGCCCCTCAGCCCCCTGGTGTACCAGGCAATGTGCTTGCGGGCGATGCGACAACCCGAATACTCGCCGTAAAACCCGTACAAATCATCCAGATGCTCCAGCAACAGCTGGCGGATTTCCGTCACCGTGGGTGGCGGCAGGCATTCACCCGTTTCCAGGTAATGCTGCATTTCGCGGAAAATCCACGGCCGCCCCTGCGCCGCCCGGCCTATCATCACCGCATCGGCACCGGTGTACTGCAATACCTGCTGCGCCTTTTGCGGCGTGTCGATGTCGCCGTTGGCAATCAGCGGAATACCGATGCTGGCCTTGACCGCGCGGATGGTGTCGTATTCGGCAGCACCGCGATACATGTCTTCACGGGTGCGGCCATGCAGCGCCAGCGCCGCGATGCCGCAGTCCTCGGCCAGCCGTGCAATGCGCAAGGCATTGCGATGCTCGGGACTCCAGCCGGTACGGGTTTTCAGCGTCACCGGCACATCCACTGCCTTGACCACCGCGTCCAGAATGCGGCCCACCAGTGCTTCGTCACGCAACAGGGCCGAACCGGCCGCCACATTGCATACCTTCTTGGCCGGACAACCCATGTTGATGTCGATGATCTGCGCGCCCTGCTCCACATTGATGCGTGCGGCCTCCGCCATCTGGGCCGGGTCCGAACCGGCAATCTGCACCGAAATCGGCTCCACTTCGCCAGTGTGGTCGGCCCGGCGCAAGGTCTTGGCCGTCGCCCACAATGACTTGTTGGACGTGATCATTTCCGACACCGCCATGGCTGCGCCCATTTTCTTGCACAGCATGCGAAACGGACGGTCCGTCACACCCGCCATGGGAGCGACGATCAGCCGGTTTTTCAGGGTGTAAGGACCAATGCGCATCAGGTGTTCTGCGGTCAAACAAGCAAAAGGGCGGCCATTGTAATGCTTTTTTTTTAAGCAGTAAAAACCTTTTTGCTTATTTTTTGAGCAAGATCGATAGCGAGAAGAAATGGTACTGACGGGTACTGCGAGTGGGGTGGGGATTGGAAGTCAGCCGATAAGCCGGGTTCTGTCGTTGGACAGTCATTCCTCTAGTACTGCCGTTACCGACAGTCTCAAGCAACCTACCCGGGGACAACGCGAGCCACGTTAACGCCCCCCTATTTGGTCTTGCTCCTGATGGGGTTTAGCCTGCCGTCCGTGTTGCCACGTCCGCGGTGCGCTCTTACCGCACCTTTTCACCCTTACCTGTGCTGACAAGTCAGCCATCGGCGGTTCAGCTCTCTGTTCCACTTTCCGTCGCCTCACGGCGCCCGGCCGTTAGCCGGCATCATGCTCTGCGGAGCCCGGACTTTCCTCCCCGCCCCTGCTTGCGCAGCAGCGCGGCGACTGTCTGTCTGACTTCCAACCGGCGATTTTACCTGAAGCAGATCAAAGTTGTGGCACTTTCTTTCCGGCACCCCCATGACATTCATTTATACTGGCCGGCCATTTTTGTGGAATCCGTTTATCAATGCTGCGCAACCAGGCCAGACTGTGGCGTTTGCAGTTATTAGGCACCCTGCTGATCATCTTCTTGCTGGCCATGACCCTGGCCACCTATTTCCTGCTTGCCAGCCGGACGGATTACCATGCACGCCAACAACAGGTGGAACGGGATGCCTACCAGCATGCACGTGCCTACCTGCAATCGTCGGCAGAGCAGACCAGCCACATCCTGCTGGCCATGCGCAGCCGTGCCCGTGAGGACATGCGCCAGCAATTGCGCGTCCAGGTGGACCAGGCCTACCTGCTGGCCGAGCGCATCTGGGAACATGAACACCAGCGCCTGCCGGCGGCCGAGGTAAAGGCGCTGATCGTGACGGCGCTGCGCCCGCTGCGTTTTTTTGACGGCCGGGGCTATTTTTTCATCGACACCATGGATGGCCGCTGCGTGCTGCTGCCCACGGTGCCGGACCGCGAAGGCAGCTCCTTGCTGGATAACCGCGACGATCAGGGGCATTACATCATGCAAACCCTGATTGCCTCGGTACGTGGCCCGCAAGCGGCCGGTTTTTCCACTTATCGCTGGTATCTGCCCGGCACCCGGCAAATGGCGGACAAGATTGCCTACGCGCGGCACTTTGCGCCTTATGACTGGTTGATCGGCAGTGGCGAATACCTGGCCAATGTGGAAGCCGAACTGCAACAACAGGCCTTGACCCTGCTGGCGGGCAGCCAGCAAAGCGGGGACAAGGACGACCTGATGGTGATTGACGAGCGCGGCGTGCTGCGCCTGTATCTGGCGCAGCCGGACTTGCAGGGCAAGCACTACCAGTCGCTGCCCGAGCCTTTGCGCAGCCGGGTGCAAGAAGCCATGCAGCTGGGCAGCAAGGGCGGCTACCTCAGCTACAGCGTGCCGCAACCGGGCAAGCAGCAGGCGGTCAGTCATCTGGCTTATGTACACCGTCTGCCGGGCTGGAACTGGACGCTGATCAATGCCATGCATGTGCAGTCGATCCAGGTGGAGAACCAGCAGGCCAGCAGCTTGCTGGAAGCCCAGTTGCTGCAGCGGATCAAGGCCACCGTGCTGATGACGTTGCTGGCCATGGGCTGTGCCAGCCTGCTGTACTGGTTTTTCAACCGCTGGATCAACGCACTGCTGGCGCGTTACCAGGATGATTTGCGCCGCAGCCATGCCGAGCTGCAAGCCAATAGCCGCGAGCTGAAGCTCAGCCACTTCATGATCGACCACGCCACCGACATGGTGCTGCTGCAAGACAGCCACGGGACACTGGTGTATGCCAACCGGGCGGCGCGGGATTATCTGGAGCAAGACGAGGCCCATCACCGGCAACTGATGTCCATCCTGTCCACGGCCGGCGATCACGCCCTGCCACACAGCTTTGAAACCCGGCTGGAAAATGCCGATGGACACCAGCACCTGGAAGTGACGCTGACCGGCCTTGCCTATCAGGATGAGCATTATCTGTGCGCCACCGCACGCGATATCAGCCAGCGCCACCATGCGGCACGTCAGCAACGCCTGGCGGCGCGGGTGTTCGAATCCAGCAATGAAGCCATCCTGATCACCAGCGCCGACAACCGCATTCTGGCCGTCAACCACGCGTTTACCCAGATTACCGGCTATAGCGAACAGGACGTGCTGGGCCGTACCCCTGCCCTGCTGGCATCCGGCCAGCACAATGCCGATTTTTACCAGCAGATGTGGCGCAACCTGAGCCAGCGCGGGCAATGGTCCGGAGAAATCTGGAACCGGCGCAAAAACGGGGAAACCTACCCGGAATGGCTGAATATCAGCGTGCTGACCGACGAACAGGGCAACATCACCCACCATGTCGCCCTGTTCAGCGATATTTCCGAACGCAAGGCGCATGAGGCACGCATCCAGCATCTGGCAGAATTCGACGCGCTGACCGACCTGCCCAACCGCATTCTCATCCACGACCGCCTGCAACAAGCCATTCGCCAGGCCGAGCGCCTGGCCGGCAAGCTGGCGGTGCTGTTTGTCGACCTGGACCACTTCAAGAACATCAATGACACCCTGGGCCACAACAAGGGTGACGAATTGCTCAAGCAGGTGGCCAGCCGCCTGTGCGCTGCAGTGCGCGAGCTGGATACGGTGGGCCGCACCGGCGGCGACGAGTTTGTGCTGATTCTGCCGGCCATCAGCCAGCCAGACGAAGCGGCACAGGTGGCAGAACGCATCCTGCGTGCGATGCAAACCCCGTTTGATGTGGGCGGTGCCTCGCTGGTGGTCGGCTGCAGCATCGGCATCAGCCTGCTGCCCGACGACGGGCAGGATATCCAGACCCTGCTGATGAATGCCGACCTGGCCATGTACCATGCCAAATCCCAGGGCCGGAATACCTTCCGCTTCTACACGCGGGAAATGAACAGCCAGGTGGCCGAGCGCCTGCAACTGGAGAACCGTCTGCGCCATGCACTGGAGCAAAATGAGCTGTTCCTGCTGTTCCAGCCGCAATACGACATCAACAGCCATGCCCTGATCGGCTGCGAAGCACTGGTGCGCTGGCAGCACCCGACCGATGGCCTGATCATGCCTTCCCGTTTCATTCCGATTGCCGAAGACAGTGGCCTGATCGTCCAGCTGGGACGCTGGGTATTGCGTGAGGCCTGCCAGCAAATGGCCAGGTGGCAGGCACAAGGCCTGCCCCTGCCCAAGATGGCGGTGAATGTGTCGGCACGACAACTGGCCCGTACCGACTTTATTGACGACGTCCGTGCAGCCTTGCAGGCCAGCGGGCTGCCCGGCCATTACCTGGAAATCGAGGTGACCGAAAGTACGCTGATGGAAGATGCCGACCTGGCCGCCCGCCAGCTGTCCATCCTCAAGGCCATGGGCGTGCGGCTGTCGGTGGATGATTTCGGTACCGGTTATTCCAGCCTGGCCTACCTGAAACGGTTTGCACCGGACACCATCAAGATTGACCGTTCCTTTGTCTGCGAATTACCCGGCGACAGCGAAGACGCCGCAATCGTATCGGCCATCATTCACCTGGCACGGGCACTAGGCATGAACACGCTGGCCGAAGGCGTGGAAACCGACGCCCAGCACCAGTATTTGCGTAAGCTGGGCTGCGGTGGCGTACAAGGCTATCTGCTGGGACGGCCACAAACAGCCAGCAAGCTGGAAAGTCAGTTCGACGCGACCGTGTGATGAGCTGCTGGCTCGACCGCAGCCAGTTCTGCCGCGCCGGGACGTGGAATCAGCAAGGACACCAGCCATGCCAGCATAAGAACCACCAGCCCCAGCAGCATGCCGCCAGCCGGGCTGGTCTGATAGGCCATGGCCGGCAGCAAGGCAAAGCTCAACCCGGCTCCCAGATTGAAAGCTCCAGCATTCAGGCCCGGCAGCAAGCCGGGTGCATCGGCCGGTGACAGCACCACACCCAGCCCGTTGAGAATGATGTTGGCAGTGCCGGCATAAGCCACCCCCGCCAGCACGGTGGCAGCCACCATCCACCACAGGCTGGACAAGCCGTAGAGCAGCATCAACACGATGGCCAGCATGCTGCCCGCCAGCCCCAGGCGCAGTACCCGGCCATAACCCAGACGCGGCGCCAGCTGGCCGGCCCAGGGCCCTACCAGCCAGCCGATCAGCGCATAAGGGGTCAACAACAGCCAGGCTGCCTGTTCTGCCGTCAGGCCATGGCCAGCCGTCTCTTGAGCGTGAGACATGACCAGGCCATTGATGATGGCAAATACTCCGGTCATGGTGAGCACCGTGGTGAGCAGCAAGGCCCACACCCGGCGCTGGCACAGCAAGCTCAGGGCCAGCAATGGCTGCGGGCTGCACTTTTCCTGATACAGAAACAGCAGCAAACCCAGCACCCCGGCCAGCGCCATGCCCAGTACACCCGGCCAGCCGCTATCGGCAGCCACCAGCTGCAATGCCCACAACCAGCAACCGAGCGTCCAGACCAGGGCAGCTACCCCCGGCCAGTCCATGCGCGACCGTGGCGATGGCGCGATTCCGGTGCCAGCCAGGCCACCAGCAGGCAGGCCAGCGCCGCCACCACGGCGATGCACCAGAACACCGCGCGGAAGCCGTACTGGGTGGCCAGCCAGCCGCCGGCAATGGCATCGATGCCGGCAATACCACCGTTCACGGCCGTTATCACGCCCATCAGCAGCCCGTAGCGCCTTGGTTCATTCACCTCGTGGTACAGCATCAACAGACACACCGGCACCACCGGACCGGACACCCCCTGCACCAGCCGCGCCAGCTGCAACACGGTGATGGAGGGTGCCAACGCAGCCAGCACACTGCCAGCCAGCATCACCAGCAGCATGCCCAGCAACACGCGCCGTCGCCCCAGCATGTCGCCCAGCCGCGGCAGAAAAAGGGAAAACAGCGCGGCAGCGGTAAAGAATGCAGTTTGCGACAAGCCCACTGCGGCCTCACTGGCCCTCAGCTCCTTGGCCATGGTGACCAATACCGGACTGAGCATGCTGGCATTGAGCTGGAAGGCCACACAGGCCGCCAGCAGTGCGGTCATCAGGCTGACAACCGGCACTTGAGATTTGCCGGCATTCATTGGCCGCCCTCCCCGATCTGCTGCAAGGCCGTTTCCACCATGCGCCAGAACGCCGTGTGGTCAAGCTTTACCGCAACCTGGGTGTGGCAGTCGGGCGGAGGCGGGGCGCGGAAATCCGCCACCGTCATGCCCAGCGTCAGCGCGCCCTGCAGCTCCACATCCAGCGGCACCTTGCGTACCGTCATCACCTGCGGGTCGATCACATAAGCCACCGCACAGGGGTCGTGTACCGGCGGCCAGGCAAAACCCTGTTCACGGCGGTAAGTCTCGCCAAAGAACAACAACAGCTCCTGCACGAAGCGGGCCGGACGGGTTGCCAGGGCGGCAATGCGTGCCTGCACTTCAGACGTAGCCAATGCCTGGTGGGTGAGGTCCAGCCCCACCATGGTAAGCGGCCAGGGTGTGTTGAATACGATGTGTGCGGCTTCAGGGTCGATCTTGATATTGAATTCAGCCACTGCGCTCCAGTTGCCGGTGTGATAGCCGCCACCCATCAGCACCACTTCCCGTACCCGGTCGGCAATGCGTGGCTCCTTGCGCACGGCCAGTGCGATATTGGTCAGCGCACCGGTTGGTACCAGGGTAATTTCGCCCGGCGGGTGCGCCATGATCAGTTCAATGATCAGGTCCACCGCATGCCGGGAATCTGTCTGGCGAGTGGGTGGCGGCAGCACCGGACCGTCCATGCCGCTGTCCCCATGAATGGATGGTGCGATTTCGCGTGGCCGTACCAGCGGACGGTCACATCCGGCTGCGATGGGAACATGGATACCGGCGATTTCGGCCACCGCCAGTGCATTGCGCGTCACCTTTTCCAGCGTCTGGTTACCGGCCACCGTGGTGACGGCCAACAACTCAATGGCCGGGCTGCCATGCGCCAGCAGCATGGCAATGGCGTCGTCGTGACCCGGATCACAATCGAGAATGATTTTTTGGGGCATGGGAGGTCCTTGCTTGCGCGGGCAATGGAATTCAACGGGAGGTATCGGCCGCGACGTCGTCCTTGGCCAGCCAGTACTCCACCAGGTGAACCCAGAAGCTGGCAGCCAGCGGCAGGGCTTCGTCATTGAAGTCATAGCCGGGGTTATGCACCATGCAGCTGCCTTCACCATCGCCATTACCGACAATGAAGTAGCAGCCTGGCACCTGTTCCAGCCAGTAGGCGAAATCCTCGCTGCCGGTGAGTGGCGGCAGGTCCTCCAGCACATTGCCCGCCCCCAGGCACTCGCGTGCCAGCAGACTGGCCTGGTGGGTGATGATGTCGTCGTTGATCAGTACCGGATAACCATGCTCAAAAATCACTTCTGCGTGCGCGCCGTAAGCGGCCGCATGCTGCTCGGCCAGCTGGCGGATGCGCAGATGCAGCAGCTCGCGGATGTCTGGCTTCAAGGCGCGTACTGTCAGACGCAACTCGGCACTGGCGGGAATGACATTGGCCGCATCGCCGGCCAGCAAGGCTCCGACTGTCACCACCGCAGTATCCAGCGGTGACACATTGCGCGACACGATGGTTTGCAGTGCCATCACCAGTGCTGCGGCCACCACCACGGGGTCGATGGCGCGCTGTGGCATGGCACCGTGCCCGCCGGTGCCATGCACGCGGATGGTGATGGTGTCGGTAGAGGCCATGAAGGCCCCGGCCCGAAAACCCAGCTTGCCCAACGGGATGCCCGGCATGTTGTGCAGCGCAAAAATGGCATCGCAGGGAAAGCGCTGGAACAGGCCTTCATCCAGCATGCGCTTGGCACCCGAGCCGCCATGTCCTTCTTCGGCAGGCTGGAAAAACAGGTGCAAGGTACCGGTAAAACGACGGCTGCGGGCCAGTTCGCAGGCGGCCGCCAGCAGGATGGCGGTATGGCCGTCATGACCACAGGCATGCATCTTGCCGTCTATCCGGCTGGCCCAGGGCTGCGTACCGGTTTCCTGGATGGGCAGGGCATCCATGTCGGCGCGCAAACCGATACTCGGGCCCTTGCCGCACTGCAAGGTAGCCACCACACCGGTGCCACCGATACCGTGATGCACCTCATATCCCCAGGCCTGCAGCTTTTCGCTGACCAGCCGGCTGGTATTGAACTCTTCGAAACCCAATTCGGGGTGGGCATGCAGCTGCCGCCGCAAGCTGATCATTTCATCGGCAATGTGCTGGATACCCGGCAGGATGGGGCTGTACATGGTGGGAAGTCTCCGCGAGTGCTGGGAAGGAAGTGCAGAGACTGAAAGAAAAGCGGGGTATTGCGATACCGGAAGAAAGGGCAGTTTGAATCAAGCCGCCAGGACAGCCCTGGCCGGACGGGGTGCGGACGGAAAATACCCGTTACGTATCAGTCAAATCGCAGGGTGTAGCGCGACTCCACCGAAGTATTGGTACCGGCACGCAACACCATGGACCAGCCCTTGCTGAGCTGATATGCCAGTTTGACGGCCTGGTCGGCACTGGTCACGCCATATTCGTAACCCAGATACAGCTCACGGGTGAGCTGACGTCCAACGGTGACCACCTGCTCGGCCGGACTGACCGTACCATTGGCCAGGGTCCGTTCCTTGCGGCTGGCCATGCCCAGTTCATCGAACAGGCCGACATGGTCGTTGATGGACCCGGCCAGCATCAGGCCAGCCGATGCTGCCAGCGCGGAATCATCCCGATCACCACTGGCGGCATGCCCCAGCACCAGCCAGGCCAGCTTGTCCTTTTCCGACATGGATTCATCCGCCACCAGCCGGATACGCGGCGCGGCGACGCTGCCGGATACCTCCACCCCTGCGCCCACCGGGGACAAATGGCGCTTGGCCACCACATTGAGCACCGGATTATCCAGCGGGCCCACAAAGCTGATGATGCCTTGTTCGATATCCAGATCCTGGCCATAGGCCTTGTAGCGCCCCTTCACCACCCGGACCTGACCGCGCGCACCAGGCGGCAAGCCGGGACTGGCAGTGACCTTGACCACCCCGGTCAGTTCGACATCCAGCCCCTGGCCGACAAAGCGGAAGCGGTCTCCCAGATCCAGATCCAGCGCCACGGTCAGCGGCAGGCTGGCAAATGCCGAGGGTTCGGCTGGCTTGCGGCCCTTGACGATCACATCGTCGCTGAGTGTCGGCGCACCGCCCTTGGGCAGGTCGATCCGGCCCTGATCCGCCCGGATACGGCCGGTCAGGGCGATCTTGTGTTCCACCATGCTCAGTTCGGCGTTGCCGGACACCACCAGTTTGCGGCTGGGTTTGTCGAACACGCTGAATTTGTTGAGTGCCACGCGTACCACGGCATCCGGCCCGGCATCGCGCAAGTCCAGGCTGCCGCTGGCCACCACATCGCCCTGACCACTGGCAAAGCGCAATTTGTCCAGCACCAGGCTGCGGCCATTCAGATGGGCCTGCAACACACCATCGCCCAGATGAATACCGGTACGGTGGTCTGCCAGCATCAGCTTGCTGCCCTGGATATTGCCCTGCCCCTGCAACTGGCCCAGGGGACCGGTCAGGGCCAGGTTGGCAGACAACTGGCCACCCAGTTCCAGCGCGGGTGAAGACAGTTGTGCCAGTGCGGCCAGCGATGGCAGTGACACGCTGACATTGGCTGCCAGCGGCGTGCGCATATCAATATTGCCGCCATTCCACGGCAGGCTGCCCTTGCCGGACAGCTGGGCATACTGGCTGTCGATATTGGTGTCAAAGCGCAGGCTGCCGCCATCCAGCCGCGCGTTGAGCTGCGCAGCCTTCAAGCCCAGTGGCGCGGGCCGCCCGGCTTCGGCTGGCAGGCGGATATCACCGGACACCCGTTTGAGCCACAGCTCGCCTTGCGGCTGTTTGCCATTGAGATTCAGGGACCAGGCACTGTCCAGCACCAGGTTCTGTTCCACCGGCAGGGACAAGAGCGGTGCCAGCTCGGTCAGATGCAGGCCTTCGGCATGGCCGCGGGTGGTGAGAATGCCGTTACTGCGCTCCAGTCCGGCCAGCGACAGGCTGCCACCAGCAAGCGGAAGCGTGCCGCACCCAGCCGCACGCGCGCAGCCCCGGCCTCGACCGCCAGCGGCGATTGCAGGCTGAGGCCCGGTTTGCCGGCAAGCTCCAGCCGCTCCAGCATGCCCTGCCATTGCCCGCTGTTGGCCGGCAAGCCGCCACTGGCCGCCAGTTGCAACTGATAGGCTTGCCCGGCCAGTCGCAGTCGGCCATCCAGTTGCAACTGGTGGCGGGTACGGGTGCCATTGCCCTGCGCGCGCAGTTGTTCGGCACTGAAGCTGCCCGCCTGCAGCTTGTCCGCCGCCAGTTGCAGGCGGAAGGGGCTGCCCGCATCGGCCTTGATATCGCCATCCAGACTGAGGCTTTGTACTGACAGATCCCCAGGCAGGTGCAAGCGCTCGGCACGCAGGCTGGTACTGAGCAGCGGTGCCCTGGGTGTTCCGCTCAATTCCGCCTGCCCCTTGATGGTGCCGGAAAAACCACGGCCCAGCAGGGAGAGATTGGGAGCGTCAATCAGCAGCTTGAGCTTGTCCCCGGCCACGCCATAAGCGCCACTGGCTTGCAGCCGGTTGCTGGCCAGGGTGAGGTCGGCCAGCAACTGATGCAGGCGCTGGCCTTGCCAGTCAGCACTGAGCTGGCCGGACAAGGGCGCGCCGGACAGGCGGCTGGGAGAAAACTTCAAGGCGATCTTGCCAGAGAGCGGCTGGGCCAGCTGGCCACTGGCCTTGATGGCGGCATTGAGCTCGCCCACCGGCAAGCCGGCTTGCAAGCGGGACGGATCGGCCTTTTGCAACTGTCCTTCCAGTTGGTAAAGCTGCTTGCCCTCCAGACCCAGCTTGCCGGATGCCTGCAGTTTGCCGGCACCTGCCGTCAGCGCCAGTTGGCGCAGCAACAGGGTTCTGCCTGTGGCGTCCTGTTCGAAACCCAGCGCGGTTTCCAGCTGCAGGCTCTTGCCATACAGGCTGGCCCGGATGTCCGGTCCGGCCAGTGGCCCGACAACACGGGCGGTGCCCTTGATGATGTCATCCGGCGCGGTCGCATACAGGGTTTTGAGACTGATATTGTGCAGCAGCGCCACCATGTCGAGCGAGCCAGGCTCCACCTTGCCGGTCAGGTTCAGCTGCCCCTCACCCAGTTGGGCCATCAGCTTGTCCAGGTACAGTACCTTGTCATCGGCACGGAACTCGCCCACCAGCAGCGACATGGGTACCTGATTGGCAGAAACCGGGCCGGGCTGGCTGTTCAGCAGCGACAAGCCGCCCTTGATGCGCGAGCCGCCATCCGGCTCGGCATGTACGGCAAAACCCAGCCGTGCCTTGGGCCAGGCCGGGAACAGCGACTGGGGATTGATGCCGCCTACCCGCACATCCAGTCGGCCAAAGCGGTTGTAGGGATTGAGGGCAAACGGGCGCAGCACACCATGCGCCTCGACCAGCATGCCTCTGCCACTGCCGGTGCCATCCACTTGCAAGGCAAGCAGCTGGCCGCTCAGTTGCAACCGGGCCTGCACCGGAATCTGCTCCAGCTCGCCCTGGGCGCTGAGTTGACCCTGGGTGACAAATGGCGTGCTGTCGGTGATGGACAGACGGGCGCTGGTGCTGCCCCAAGGTGTTTGCAATTGCGCCAGCTGAAGTTGGTGCTGCTGGTTCTGGTAGGCATAGCTGGCCTGCAAGCCATACAGCCGGACATCGGCCGGCAGCAGGGTGAGGCTGGCCAGTTGCAGGCGTTCCACCCGGATATCCAGCGGCAGGGACAGGGAGGTGGGCGCACCGGCAGGCGGTGTTGCCGGGGCCGGACGGCTGTTCACCCGGACATGGCCGATATCAAGCAGCTGTACTTGCAGGCGGCGCTGCCACAAGTCCGACGCTTGCCATTGCAGTTGCAGGCGGTCGATGTCGACATCCTGGTAGCGTGCGCGCCAGCGGATATCGTGCAGGGTAAAACCGGACCACAGGCTGCCTTCGCTACGGGCAATGCTCAATTGCTGCTGGCTCAGTGCCGGCAGTTGCTGGCAAAGCCAGCTCAGGCCCTGTGCGCTGCCACCCAGCCAGCCCAGTGCAGTACACAGCGCAAGCAGCACCAGCAGGCAGAGCAGACGACCCCAGCGGCGACGTGGCGGTTTTGGCTGAGGTGGCGGGCTGGCCTGCGGCCCTGCTGCCTGGTCTGGCAATGGAGTGTCCTGCATCAGAATGCCAATCCCAGGCTCATGTTCCAGCGCAACTTACCGTCCTTTTCTGCCTTGGCAATATCCAGAGAGAGTGGCGCCACCGGGCTCATCCAGCGCAAACCGACACCATTGGCGTGTTCCAGTTTGAAGCTTTGCCAGCTTTGCGCGGCATTACCGGCATCATGGAACAGCGCCAGCGCCCAGTCCTTTGCCACCGGAATCTGGTATTCCAGCGTGGCTGTCGCCACGACACGTCCCCCGACCACCGCGCCATCCGGCCCTGGCAGGCCCAGGCTCTGGTAATCATAACCGCGCACGCTATTGGAACCACCGGCACGGAACAGCTGGGAGGACGGCACTTCATCGCTGTCTTTGGCCCACACCTGCCCCACTTCCAGCCGGGTCAGCAAGGTGCCGTACTTGGGCCAGGGGCTCCAGTAACTGACACCGCGGGCATAGCCACGCACAAAGCTGGTGGTGGACAGCAAGCCGCCCAGCGTACTGGACAAGGAAGCATCCAGCAGGGTGCCGGAGCGCGGACGCAGGGTGTCGTCCACATCGCGCCGCGTCCAGCCGAACACACCAAGCAAGGCCCGGGTATTGTTGCTGGGCGTGTTGCCGATGGTTTCCTTTTCCTGGATGAACTCCACACCGAAGCGGGCGTTGATTTTTTCGTGGCTGCGAATGCGCCAGGCACCGGCATCGATCGAGGTGGTTTTCACCCCCTGGATGTCGGTTTCCTTGAATGTGGATGTAATGGAGTGCGAGTAATTGTCCGCCTGACGCGGGAAACCCAGGCCCAGGCTGAGATTGCGGTCGCTGTTTTTCCAGTCCAGCAAGGCCGAGCCGGTCCAGCCTTTGCCGAACAGATTGTAGTAGTCGTAACCGATACGGACACCCGGGCCGTCTTCCGAATCATAAGTGAGGCCCAATTCCAGCTTTTGCTTGGGGAATTCGGTCAGGCTCACCTCGACCGGCACTTCGTTATCGCTGATGCGGCCCATATCGGCACTGACCACCACGCCGGAATATTGCGGGGCCTGCTCCAGCGCCGACTGGTAATCCAGCAATTTCTTTTGCTGGTAAGGGTCGCCCTGGCGGAAGTCGGCCAGGCCGGTGGCCACATTCAGCGGGTAGCGCTTGTTACCGCTGATATGGGTGGGGCCAAAACGGATAAGCGGGCCGCTGTCCAGTTCCACCAGCAACTGGGCGCGATGCGTCTGCGGGTCGATATCGGCCTGACTCCTGGCGATTTTTGCCAGCGGGAAGCGATCGACGGTAAGCAGGCGCAGGATGGCGCGTTTGCTGCTGCTCCAGTCGTCCTGCCGGTAGGGTGCCGCAATGGGCAGCGACCAGGCTTCCAGCACCGCGGCCAGCCGTTGGCGGTAGTCGGCTTGCTGGCGGATGTCGCCATTCAGTTGCAGGGTGACATCATCGATGATGACCGGTTCGCCCGGTTCCACCTTGATGACATAGTGATGCTCGCCCTGCTCCTCCACCCGGACAACGGCGCTGAAATAGCCTTCGGTCTCCAGCAGTGCCTGGGCCGCACCCGGTGTTTCCTTGATGATGGCCTGCAGCTGGAAATCGTCCAGGTCCGGGTCGTTGCGGGCGGAAACCAGTTCCAAATGATCATTCAACAGGCTGCCAAGGTTCGACGGGGCATCCACGCTGACGGTGTAATCCACCTTGGCCCAGGCTGGTGCGGCACACAGCGTCAGGGCAAGGGCGGATGACAAGGCAAGGGGATAGGTTCGTGGCAGCATGTCGGCATTCATCTGGAATCCGACTGATGGTAGCGAAACTGGTTCAGTCTGGCGAGGGCTGTTGGCAGAACGGGTGGAGGGTACTGCCAAAAAAAAGGGCGGAATGATCCGCCACAAGACTGAGAGAGATAAGACACGACCCGCCAGCGGCGGGCCGGGACTGCAGGCAGCCTGCCCGGCCTTGCGGCCGACGGGCAGCTTACTTCTTGCGCTGCGGCGGCAGGTCCGTGCAGCTACCCTCGAATACTTCGGCAGCCATGCCGATGGATTCGCCCATGGTGGGGTGCGGGTGAATGGTCTTGGCGATGTCTTCGGCATCGCAGCCCATTTCGATGGCCAGGCAGATTTCACCGATCATGTCGCCGGCGTGCGGGCCGACAATGCCGCCACCAATCACCTGATGGGTAGCCGGATCGAAAATCAGCTTGGTGAAGCCTTCATCACGACCATTGGCAATGGCGCGACCGGACGCAGCCCACGGGAAGACGGATTTCTCCACCTTGATGCCCTGTTTCTTGGCTTCGTCTTCGGTCATGCCCACCCAGGCCACTTCCGGATCGGTATAGGCCACACCCGGAATCACGCGGGCATCGAAGAAGGCCTTGTGGTCGGCGCAGTTTTCTGCGGCAACGTGGCCTTCATGCACGCCCTTGTGCGCCAGCATCGGCTGACCGACGATGTCGCCAATGGCGTAGATGTGCGGCACATTGGTGCGCTGCTGCTTGTCCACCGGGATGAAGCCACGGTCGGTCACGGCCACACCGGCGTTTTCCGCACCCAGCAGCTTGCCGTTGGGCGCGCGGCCGGTGGCGTACAGCACCAGGTCGTAACGTTGCGGTTCTTTCGGTGCCTGCTCGCCCTCGAAGGTAACGTACACGCCGTCTTCCTTCGGCTCGACAGCCACGGTCTTGGTGTTCAGCATGATGTTGTCGAAGCGGTGGGCATTCCACTTCTGCCATACCTTGACCAGGTCACGGTCGGCACCCTGCATCAGGCCGTCCAGCATTTCCACCACGTCCAGGCGTGCGCCCAGCGTGGAGTAAACGGTACCCATTTCCAGACCGATGATGCCGCCACCGATGATCAGCATCTTTTCCGGCACGGCTTTCAGTTCCAGCGCGCCGGTGGAATCCACCACACGCGGATCATCCGGAATGAACGGCAGTTTCACCACGCGCGAACCGGCGGCGATGATGGCGTTCTTGAACTTGACGATGGTCTTCTCGCCGCTCTCTTCACGACCGTTGCCGGTGGTGACCGATACTTCGATGTGATGCGGGTCGATGAAGCGGCCATTGCCACGTACGATCTGCACCTTGCGCGCCTTGGCCATGCCGGCCAGGCCACCGGTCAGCTTGCCGATGACCTTTTCCTTGTAGCCGCGCAACAGGTCGATATCCACTTCCGGCTTGCCGAACTTGATGCCGTTGGCAGCCAGATGGCTTACTTCGTCAATCACGGCGGCATTGTGCAGCAGGGCCTTGGACGGGATGCAGCCCACGTTCAGGCACACGCCACCCAGGGTGGAGTAACGCTCGACGATGACCACTTTCTGGCCGAGGTCGGCCGCGCGGAAGGCGGCGGAATAACCGCCAGGGCCACCGCCCAGTACCATCACGTCGCATTCGATATCGGCACCACCTGCGTGGCTGGCGGCCACCGGGGCAGCTTGCGGCGCAAAACCGGCATCGGTGTGCGCCGAGGCCACACCGGTGGTTTCCAGCGGCTTGGCTTCTGCCGGGGCGGCGCTGGCGGCGGCAGCGGCTTCGACGATGACGATCACGTCACCTTCGCTTACCTTGCTGCCCACGGCCACTTTGACTTCCTTCACCACACCGGCGGTTTCCGCCGGCACTTCCATGGTGGCCTTGTCGGTTTCCAGGGTGATGAGGCTGTCGTCCTTGCTCACCACATCGCCCGGCTTCACAAAGACTTCGATCACGTCCACATTGCTGTGACCGCCGATATCCGGGACTTTCAGTTCAATCAGATTGCTCATGGTTTTCCATCCGTTGGGCGGAAGCTGACGGCTTTGCCGGGAGCATTCCGCCGTATTTCATGCGGCAAGGAGAAGGCGGAATGCCCCTGCGGGGTTCCGCCCTACCATCACAGGATCAGGCGACGCACGTCGGACAGCAGCTTGCCCAGATGCACGGTGAAGCGCGCGGCAGCAGCGCCGTCGATCACGCGGTGATCGAAGGACAGCGACAGCGGGCACATCAGGCGCGGTGCGAATTCCTTGCCGTTCCATACCGGCTTGATCTGGCTCTTGCACACACCCAGGATGGCCACTTCCGGCGCATTCACGATCGGGGTGAAGCTGCTGCCACCAATGCCACCCAGGCTGGAGATGGTGAAGGTGGCACCTTGCATGTCGGTCGGCTTGAGCTTGCCTTCGCGGGCTTGCAGCGACAGCTCGGTCAGTTCCTTGGCGATCTGCTTGATGCCCTTCTGGTCGACGTTCTTGATGACCGGTACCACCAGGCCATTCGGCGTGTCGGCTGCAAAGCCGATGTGGTAGTACTGCTTGAGCACCAGGTTGTCACCGTCCAGCGAGCTGTTGAAGGTGGGGAATGCCTTCAGGGCTTCGGCAGCGGCCTTGATGATGAAGGCCAGCGGCGAAATCTTGAGGCCGGACTTTTCCCATTCCTTGCCGATGGTCTTGCGGAAGTCTTCCAGCTCGGTGATGTCGCACTCGTCGTTGAACGTGACGTGCGGGATCATCACCCAGTTGCGGCTGAGGTTGGCACCGGAAATCTTCTGGATGCGCGACAGCGGCTTGGTTTCGATCGGGCCGAACTTGGCGAAGTCCACCTTCGGCCACGGCAGCAGGTCCAGACCCACGCCGGAACCACCAGCAGCGGCCGGAGCGGCAGCCACCGGGTTCTGCATCACGCTCTTGACCGGAAATCTTCTGGATGCGCGACAGCGGCTTGGTTTCGATCGGGCCGAACTTGGCGAAGTCCACCTTCGGCCACGGCAGCAGGTCCAGACCCACGCC
>NZ_LNQV01000069.1 GCF_001515305.1 Aquitalea pelogenes | reverse complement strand
ATCAGGTTGCGCTCGAACTCAGCCAGCGCGGCGAAGACATGAAAGACCAGGCGGCCGGCGGCCGTGGTGGCGTCGATCTTCTCGGTCAGGCTCTCGAAGCCGATGCCTTTGGCGTCCAGCTCGCCGACCAGGCGAACCAGCTCGGGCAACGACCGGCCCAGCCGATCGAGCCGCCACACGACCAGCACATCGCCCCTGCGCGCGATGCGTTTCGCTTCGTCTAGGCCGGGGCGGTCTACCTTTGCGCCGCTGGCCTTGTCCTCGAACAGCCGTTCGCAGCCCGCCGCCTGTAGGGCGTCGCGCTGTAGGTCGAGCGTTTGATCGTCGGTCGAGACGCGGGCATAGCCGATCTTCATTCAGTGTCCGTCATGCCGTAGCAGTTGCGACATTTTCGCACGCTGATTGGAAGACGGAAAAAAGTACAGCGCTGACCCCCTTTCCAATCCATCGAGCGTGTCATTTTCAGAAGGTGACTGCACGAAATGTCAGGAGTCGGCAGCACTCAGGGCAGCGTATAGGGGGGTCGTCTCAGAAAACGGAAAATAAAGCACGCTAAGCGTGCGTGGAGGCTGGCACCCAGCGGTACAGCGTCGGAATGGACACGCCGAGGTTCTTGGCCACGTCCTTGGGCGGCACCCCGCTGGCCAGCAGCTTCTTGGCCGACTCGATCTTGCTGTCGGTCATCTTCGGCTTGCGGCCGCCTTTGCGGCCGAGCTGCTTGGCGACTTCCAGCCCGGCGCGGGTGCGCTCGACGGTCAGCTCGCGCTCCATTTCGGCAAGGCTCGCCATGACGTGGAAGAAGAACCGCCCGGATGGTGTGCCGGTGTCGATGGAGTCGGTGAGGCTCCTGAACTGGACACCGTGCTTGTGCAGCTCGCCGACCAGATCGACCAGTTGCTTGACCGACCGGCCCAGCCGGTCGAGCTTCCAGACGACCAAAGTATCGCCTTCGCGCAGCATTTCGAGCGTCTTGGCCAAGCCAGGCCGGTCTGCCCGCGTGCCACTCACCTTGTCCTCGAAGACCTTTTTACATCCGGCCTTGCTCAAGGCTTCGCGTTGCAGCTCCAGGTTCTGATCCTGCGTCGAGACGCGCGCATAGCCAATCAACATGGCTTGTCTCGCGCCCGGTCGATGCGTTCCTGCATCGCCTGCATCACTTCTTCGTGGGTGTACGATCTGGCGTTGGCGTCGGTGGCTTGCCGCAGGGCTTCCTCAACCTCGCGCGTCATCCGCTCGTAATCCTCCGGCCACAGCGCTTGCTCCATGCGCAGCGACGCCTGACCCAGCAGGTGCAGCAGGCTGAACAGCCGCATGTCGTTGGTGGCGACGATGCGCTCCCGAATCTGCTCCTGAATAGCTTCGCTAGCCCGATGCGCTTGTGGTGTGGCAGTCCCCTCGTAGTCAGCGGGGAATTCCGCTTCCTCGGCAATCCTTGCCCAGGCGCTGGCCAGCGCCTCGATGGTTGACGTGCTCATTTCCGCCGCTCCTGTGCTCTTTGGCGAATCAACCGGCCAAGGGGCCTCGACGCGAAAACCAGCAGCATCACGCCTATCGGATACCAGGTCGAGAAGACCACCAAGGCATCGAAGGCTGGCCGTCCGGTGTTGGTAGGCAGTACGGCGGTCACAGCCATCAACCCGCCGACCGTCCAGATGATGCGCCACACGTAGGGCATCACGCGGGGCACGTAGCCGTCATCGAAAGCGGTCTGGTAGTAGCGGCGCAGGCCGCGCTCGGCAAGCGCCTGGCGCTGCCGCTCCGACAGCGCATCCGTCCGGCCATACCAGCGCCGGAATGGTGGACAGCGCAGCAGCAAAGGGGTGAAGAGGATCATCACCGCCACGATCGCGACACCCCACGCCATGACGGCGCCGGCATCGGGCCGCTTGGCGTTCTCGATCACGGGCGCGAAGACGCCCGGAGCACCGATCATCCAGAACAGCGCAATGTGCTGATGGAAGGAGAGCTTCATTTGCTCATCCACTTGCGCAGCAGGCGCTTTTTCAGGGAGGCGCGTTCTTGCGGGTTGCGTCCCTTGTGATTGGCGATGCGATCCGCCGTGGCGGCCTGGCGCTTGACGGGCCAGTAGGAGCGGCCATCCTTGCCCATCGACCAGACGCTGCTGGCCTGGTTTTCCAGCAGGGGCAGATGGGCGCTCAGGGCTTCGGGCGACGCGCTGGTCAGCGCCGTGCGCTCACGGGTGCGCCAGCGCTGATGCCAGAGCTTCTTGTCCTCGCGCTCGCTGCCGCAGGTCGTGTGCCCGACGATGGGTGTTTTGCGGCGGCTGCGGCTCATAACGTAGTGGTCTCCAAGAACATTCAGGACTGATCCCAGGCGTCGATGGTCAAGACCTGATCGGCAGGACAGGCGGCTACGCGGTCGGGAACTGGATGGTGTTCAGTCTCATGCCGACCCCATTCGATTGATCGCGTCGCTTGCGGCACGCTGCGACGCAAGGAGGTTTGCGACCTGGTTTAGCAGCCGTGTCCGCTGCATGTCTGTTACCTATCTCCCCGACCGCTCATTGGACCAACTCCAGAGATTGGGCTCTATCGCTCAGCCAATACGAAACCGGCATTGGCTGATGCCACAACCGAGACGAACACAAATGGCTCGGTACCTGTATTTCGCGCCCCGTGCACTTGGCCCGGTCTTGCCACGGCTATCTCACCTTCCCTGAGGGCACGAACAATCCCATTGCCCTGAAAGTAATCAGCCATTCCCGACAAAACAGTCCACGTGTCTTGGCCGTGAGGATGAATGTGAGCCGCAATTTCCTGCCCGGGATGGACATGCCAAACCACGATAATTGAGTCTCGGGTTTCAAGCACAACGGAACGAATAGGCTCGCCTTCGGACGGCTGAACATACTCGGCTACAGAAAATATTCTCGATTCAACAGTCATCGGAGATCCCTCTTTCACAGTGCCCCCAGACAGGCTGGATATGAATTCTAACTCGAATTTGAACGGGAGGCTGGTCGTGCGGTCGTGCAGTTGCCGATGAGCGTGTCGGCTGCTGCCTCCTTGCCCACCAGCGAACTCACGTCCGTTGCGGCCATCCAGAAGGTCTTGCCCGAGCGCGGCTCATAGGTCGCGGGATCGAACACGCCAGAGGGGCCGAACATCGGCGGCTTGATTGGTCATGGCTCCATGCCTTTGTCGTTACGGTCTTCATCGTCGGCATCCTGACGCACGGCGGGCAATTGCTGGAGCAACGCCGGCAGCCATTCCTGTACCGTCTCCCACACCACATCGAGGTTGATGTCGAAATAGCCGTGAGCCATGCGATTACGCATATTGCGCATGCTGCGCCACGGCACGTCGGCATGCGCCTGGGTGAACTCGACGTAGCCATCCATCACCTTTGTGGCCGCCTCGCCGATGACGATCAGGCTCATGATGACGGCCTGCTGGGTGCGCTTGTCGGCCAAGAAGTCGTCCTTGGCCATCCCTTCCACGAAGCTGCGCGCATCGGTTGCGGCCTGCTGAATGTGGTCGAGGTAATCGGGCAGGCGGTTCTCGCTCATATCGGTTGCGCCTCCGCGAGCACCTTGGCCCGGAACTTCGGCGGCAGGTCGCCGGGAGTCAGCAGATCGACGTCAACGCCGAGCAGCGATTTCAGTTCTTCTTCCAAATCGCCCAAGTCCAACAACGTGGCACCGGGCAGCGCATCGACCAACAGGTCGAGGTCGCTGCCATCCCGGTCGGTGCCATGCAGCACCGAGCCGAAGACGCGCGGGTTCGCGGCGCGAAAGCGGCCTACCGCTTCACGCACTGCGCTTCGCTTCATGTCAAGCACAACAGACGGTCGCATGGGCATCCTTTCTTATCGAAACTCGTTGAGATGATATGCAATCAAGAATAGAATTTCAAGAACTATTTTCGAGAATCGCAATGCCTTGATTCCCGTGCCGCGCCTGTCATTTTCAGAAGACGACAGCACGGAATATCAGAAGTCAGCCGCACGACCTTCTCCGATGCCAATTAGGCAGGCCGCTCACGAGCCCAAAATCGCAGGCCAATGTCGGCGTGCGAGACACTTCATGCTATGCGTTGCATCCCGGATGATCGCAATCTGATAAACCTTGCAAGATGCCACATGCCTCTATTCGTCGAGCGCCCGAGCATTTTTCACGCAGCGAGAGCAAGTGCCGCTTCAATTGCAACAGCGCTTCCACGCGCTCTTCGGTCTGACGAATATGGACATCCAGTAGTGCATTGACGTCGCCGCAGTCCTGAGCAGGGTTATCTCGTAGGCCCAGCAGTATCCTGATTTCGCTCAGCGTCATGTCAAGCGAACGGCAATGACGAATGAACTGCAAACGCTCGATGTGCACATCGCTGTACAACCGAAAGTTGCCACCACTTCGCGCTGGCTTCGGCAGCAGCCCTTCCTTTTCGTAGTAGCGGATGGTCACGACCTCGCACCCAGAGCGCTTGGCGAGGTCGCCAATTCTGATTTCCATGCCTCAATCTCCATTTTTCACTTGACTCTATAGCGACTATAGAGTTTTTAATGGAGGCTGAATAGACGATTTGAAGGAGTTATCCATGAGCGAATGCGCTTCAAAGGGGTGTGGCTGCTCGACTGGGCCAATCATCCAACCCACGGCACAAGCCCCGCTGGCAACCGGATCGGCTCAAGCGGTGTACCGCATCGAGAACATGGATTGCCCCACGGAAGAGGCGCTGATCCGAGGCAAGCTGGCTGGGCTGGCGGGTGTGGTTGGTCTTGAGTTCAACCTGATGCAGCGTACCTTGGCCGTGCGGCACGAATTGCCTTCGCTGTCTCCCGTTGAGCAGGCACTGAAGGCCATCGGCATGCAAGCTGTGCGCATGGATGAGGCGTCGGCCGGGCAGACGACCAAGCTGTCCATTGCCAAGATGGATTGCCCGACCGAAGAGGCGTTGATCCGCAACAAGCTCGGCACCGTGGCCGGGGTTGCCAATCTCGATTTCAACCTGATGCAGCGCACGTTGTCGGTACGCCATGCTGACGGGGTTCTGCCGGATGTGCTTGTGGCACTACAAGCACTCGGATTCGAGGCGCAGGTCGAGGACAAGGCCGTGGCCGCGTCGCCATCCGCGTCCCCTGTGACAACGCCGACCAACTGGTGGCCGCTCGGCATTTCCCTCATCGCTGCATCGGCGGCCGAAGCGGTCTACTGGTTCCACGACGGCAATCATTGGTCAGTCGTCATTCTGGCGCTTGTCGCGGTCTTGACGGGGGGGCTGTCCACCTACAAGAAGGGCTGGATCGCGCTCAAGAACCGTAACCTCAACATGAACGCCCTGATGTCGATTGCCGTCACGGGTGCTATGTTCATCGGCCACTGGCCCGAAGCTGCGATGGTAATGGTGCTCTTCGCGCTGGCCGAGGTGATCGAGGCCAAGTCATTGGATCGCGCCCGTAACGCCATCCGTGGACTGCTCGACCTGACCCCGGAGCAGGCCACGGTGCAGCAGCCTGACGGCACTTGGCGAGAGGTAAGTGCCAAGCAAATCGCCATTGGCAGCCGAGTCCGGGTCAAACCGGGTGAGCGCATCGCGCTCGATGGCGAGGTGCTAGACGGACGCTCCACGGTCAACCAAGCCCCGATCACGGGCGAAAGCCTCCCGGTCGAGAAGTCCCCCGGCGATCCGGTGTTTGCGGGCACGATCAACGAATCTGGTTCCTTCGAGTACCGCGTCTCTGCCTTGGCCAGCAACTCCACTTTGGCCCGCATCATTCACGCAGTAGAGGCTGCACAAGGTAGCCGTGCACCGACCCAGCGTTTTGTCGATCAGTTCGCCCGTTGGTACACGCCTCTCGTGTTCGCCCTAGCCATTGCCGTCGCACTGCTACCCCCGCTTCTCATGGGCGCGGCATGGATGGACTGGATTTACCGTGCACTGGTTCTGCTGGTGGTTGCCTGCCCATGCGCCCTGGTGATTTCCACGCCGGTCAGCATCGTCAGCGGCTTGGCCGCCGCTGCCCGCCACGGCATTCTTGTCAAGGGCGGTGTCTATCTGGAAGAAGGCCGCAAGCTGCGCTGGCTGGCTCTGGACAAGACCGGCACGGTCACTCACGGCAAGCCCGCACAAACCGATTTTGTCGCATGGGGCAACGCACTCGCCTCCGATAGCCGCTGTATCGCTGCCAGTTTGGCGGCCCGCTCCGATCATCCTGTATCCAAGGCGGTGGCACAGGCTGCGCAGCGGGATGGAGTTGCCTTGCTCGACGTGGCCGAGTTCAGCGCGCTGCCCGGTCGGGGTGTGCAAGGCCAAATCGACGGGGAGACCTACTATCTGGGCAACCACCGAATGCTTGAAGAGCTGGGGCAGTGCACACCAGAGCTGGAGCAGCGCATCGCGGCGCTGGAAACCGTAGGCAAGACCGTCGTGATGTTGGTAGGCGCAAAAGGGGTACATGCCTTATTCGCCGTTGCGGACACCATCAAGGACAGCAGCAGGAGAGCCATCGCCGAGCTGCATGCTCTGGGCATCAACACCGTGATGCTGACCGGCGATAACCCCCACACGGCCCAGGCCATTGCCGCACAAGCTGGCATTGACCGTGCGCAAGGCAACCAACTGCCTGACGACAAACTGCGCGAAGTGGAGCAATTGTCCAGAAATGGCAAGGTTGGCATGGTCGGTGATGGCATCAACGACGCACCGGCCTTGGCGCGTGCGGACATTGGCTTTGCAATGGGAGCGGCAGGCACAGATACCGCCATTGAAACCGCCGACGTGGCCCTGATGGACGATGACCTGCGCAAGATTCCGACCTTCGTGCGTCTGTCGCGTGCGACAGCACAGGTGCTGATGCAAAACATTGTGCTGGCCCTTGGCATCAAGGCGGTATTTCTGGTGCTCACTTTCACGGGTCACGCGACCATGTGGATGGCTGTGTTCGCCGATATGGGTGCCAGCTTGCTTGTTGTCGGCAACGGCTTGAGGCTGTTGCGTCGATGAGCTGGAAACTCTTTCTCTATGACTGGGGTGGCCTGAACATCGCGTTGTTTCAAGTCATTAACACAGGCACGCCCGCCACGCTGGAACCACTGGCATGGTTCTTTAGCCTCGTGGGAAGTTACTGGACAGCGCCGCTGATGCTGTTGGGTCTGTGGTGGTGGTCGAAATCGGCTACTAACGCGGCGCGTGGCACGGCCGTTCGGCATCGCCTTATTGGTTTTAGCGCGGCCTTCTTGCTGGCGTTATTGGTCGCCACCGTCTTGAAGCTATGGTTCGACTTTCCACGCCCGCCTGCCGTCCTTGGCGAGCTGGTGCGCGTCATCGGGGACAAAGAGCTTCACTACAGCCTGCCCAGCGGGCATGCCACCTATGCCGCGCTGGTGGTCGGTGCACTCTGGCCGTTGATGGGCCGCCATGGTCGCGTCGGCTTGGTGCTATATGCCACGTTGGTCGGCTGGTCGCGCATCGCTGCGGGAATGCACTTCCCGGCGGATGTGTTGGCGGGGTGGGCGCTGGGATGGAGCTGCACGGCACTCGCCCGGTGGCTGCTTCCGCTGGCCGCCTCTGTATGGCAATCGGCTCGTCGCACGTCGGCCTGGATCTGGTTCACCGTGGCCGCCACTATTGTCATGACAGATCAGCTTACCAAGTTCGCCATCATTCGCACGTTTGCCTACGGTGAGCAAGTCGAAATCACTCCGTTTTTCAACCTCGTTCACGTCCTGAATCCGGGTGCGGCGTTCAGCTTTTTGGCGAACGCTGGCGGCTGGCAACGTTACTTTTTCATCACGTTGGGTCTGGTTGTTTCTGCTTGGCTGGGTCGCATGCTGTGCCAGCAACGGCCACGTCTCGAAGCGATGGGCTACAGCCTGATCCTTGGTGGTGCGCTCGGCAATGTGGCGGATCGCATGTTGCGTGGACAGGTGGTTGATTTCCTCGACTTCCATTGGCGGCTCGCGCACTGGCCCGCCTTCAACCTCGCTGACGTGGCGATCACGTCGGGCGCTGCTTTGCTCATCATGCAGATGCAGACCCGGGAAAAGAGGATGGACACAGGATCAATTGCGAATTATAATCATTCTCAATGATTTAACCAGAGAATTCCCATGCCCTGCCGATTACCCTATCGCTGGCTGATGGCTTTGCTGTTGGCGATTTGCTCGTTAATCGGCGGGCCAAGCTACGCAGCCAACACCACCGAACTCAAAGCCAAACAGATTTGGCAACTTCTGGACTACGTCGCCGTCGATTACGGCGGCGCGGTAGCCAACGGTGTGGTCCTGAAATCGTCGGAGTACGCTGAAATGCAGGAATTTTCAGCGACAGCCGAACGTCAACTGGGAGAATTACCTGACCAGACCGACAAGGGTCGCTTGTTGCAACAAGCGACCGCTTTGCGTGCTGCGGTAGCTGCCAAAGCCGATCCGGCCAGCGTAGCAAAACTGGCGCACGCGCTGTCCAGTGCGGTGCAAAAGGCGTACCCGTTTCCAGTCGCACCGACTGCCATGCCGGTCTTAGCGAAGGGAGGGCAGTTGTTTCAGGCCCAGTGTGCGGCCTGTCACGGTCAGCAAGGGCGCGGTGATGGCCCCCTAGCGGCATCCCTCAACCCCAAGCCGACCGCGCTGGCCGATCACATGCGGGCGCGCGAGCGCAGCTTATTCGCGCTACACCAAATTATCAGCAACGGTGTCCAGGGCACCGCTATGCAGGGCTTTGGCGCGTTGTCGGATGAAGACCGATGGGCATTGGCGTTCTTTGTTGGCACGCTACCTTATACGCAAAGCGACAAGGACGAAGGAGCCAAGCTCTGGCAAGCCAACGCGCAGGTTCGCCAGACGCTCGTCAGTCTGGATGTGCTGACGCAAACATCTGAGCATGTCTTGGCGGACAGGCTGGATGAGCCTTCCGCCAGAGCCCTGACGGCCTATTTGCGCGCCAATCCGAGCGCGCTGAATATCAGCAGTCCGAAGGGCACCGCGATTGCCAAAGCCAAACTCAGTGAGAGCGTGACGGCATTGCTGGCTGACGACCGTGCAGGTGCGACCAAGCTAGCCTTGTCTGCTTACCTCGATGGCTTCGAGCCGGTCGAACCGGCGTTGGCCACTCGCAATCGGCCGCTGTTCGAGAAGATCGAAGCCGCGATGGTGTCCTACCGGGCATTGATAGCCAATGGTTCGCCTGCCGATGTGCAGACAGCGGAGCTGCATTTGCGCGGCTTGCTGGATGAAGCGGACAAGGTGCTTGCTCCCTCCGACGACGATGCCGTGGCGGCCTTCATCGGTGCGTTAACCATCTTGCTACGTGAAGGATTGGAAGCCCTGCTGGTGGTCGTTGCCATGCTGGCGTTTCTCAAGAAAGCCGAACGGAAAGACGTATTGATCTACGTGCATGCAGGCTGGGCATCCGCGCTGGCCGCAGGCGGCATTACATGGGCAGTGGCAACTTACTTGGTCGGCGTCAGTGGGGCAAGCCGGGAGCTAACGGAAGGCTTTTCGTCACTCTTTGCCGCCGTGGTCTTGCTGGGTGTGGGCATGTGGATGCACCAGAAGAGCGTTGCCGGTCGTTGGCAGGTCTACCTCAAGGAAAAGCTGTCGTCGGCGCTGAACAAGCGCACGGCATGGTTCTTGTTTTCGCTGGCCTTCGTCGCCGTCTACCGTGAGGTGTTCGAGACGGTGCTGTTCTACGCAGCGCTCTGGACAGAAGGAAATGGCTGGCCCCTGCTGGCGGGCTTGGGCACTGGCATGGGAATCCTGGCCCTGCTGGCAGTCATACTGCTGCGCACCAGTGCGCGCCTGCCGATTGGCCAGTTCTTCGCTGCCAGCTCACTGCTGGTGGCCATACTTGCCGTGGTCTTGGCAGGCAAGGGCATCGCAGGTCTGCAAGAAGCAGGGTTATTGCATACCAGCCCAATATCGATCCCACGCATTGATCTGCTGGGCATCTATCCGTCGTGGCAAACACTCTCAGCGCAATTCGCTGTGTTATTCATCGTTGTGGTGGCCTTTACAATCAATTTGCGGTCATCGCGTCAAATGGCAGTACAAAAAAGCTGATTTGACGGCGTGAATAGGTGAATTGATGCCGCGATGAGCGCCTTCATCCTCGAATCCGTGCTGACCATGTAGAGGCCAGTTTTTCTTTTACACCTTGGACAGCAGTCGTATTCCATCCGCGCGCAATTCCCCTTTGGGAGAAATATGCCGGTACAAGGTCTGTCGCGTGATACCGAGCTCTTGGCACAGGTCGCCGACATTGGTTTCAGTCTGCCCCATTGCCGCCATCGCCAGGCGCAGCTTGGCGGCCGTCATTTTGAAAGGCCGACCGCCTTTCCTGCCGCGCGCCCGCGCCGAGGCCAAGCCCGCTACTGTGCGCTCTGCGATCAGCTCGCGCTCGAATTCGGCCAGTGCGGCGAAGATGCCGAAAACCAGCTTGCCAGCAGCGGTCGTCGTGTCGATGGCGGCTCCGTGGCCGGTCAGAACCTTGAGGCCAACGCCGCGCCCGGTCAGATCGTGCACGGTATTGATCAGATGGCGCAGGTCGCGCCCGAGCCGGTCGAGCTTCCATACGACCAAGGTATCCCCTGAACGCAACGCCTTCAAACAGCTCGCCAAGCCGGGACGATCCTCGCGCTTGCCGGATGCCTGGTCTTCGTAAAGATGCGCCGGATCGATGGCGGCAGCGATCAGCGCGTCGCGCTGCAAGTCAGTGGCCTGGGAGCCATCCGCCTTCGATACCCGCATGTAGCCGATCAGCATGTCATACCTGTCACATATACGTTCGATTATGTGACAGCGTGAACCAGAAAGCTATCACCGTCAAAACTTGTCACTTAACCCGTCACTTAGTCTAAGGTCTGCAAAGGTCCATTTAGGTTCATAATGTGACAAAAACTCTGGCGGGATACCTTCCTTGGCAAACGTGTCGCGCAAGCGCTTCAAGGACTCAGGGTCGCGTCGCCCGCATGACGCCAGAGCGAACAGTGAGCGGGCCGTCTCCGGGTTGTACCGTGCTTCAATGATGGCCTCTTCGATGGCCTGGGCTGCTCGTTGCCAGTAGTTGACGGATTCCGGCTTCGGCACCTTCACCGGCAGGCCGTTGGTGAAACCAGCGTGCGGCTCCGTCTGAAACAGAACGGCCTGTTCCCCTCGCGCGGGCAGCGCCTTCGATTCGATCAGTGTGATGGCGGTGGCCACCGCTTCCAGCATCTGCAACTGCACCGCAGGGGCCAAAATCTCGAAAGGACGCCATAGGCTCTGTCCGGCGCGCAGTGGATGGCCGCAATGCTCCCAGACTTGGCGAATGCTGCCCGCGCTGCCGCTACAACAGTGCGACAGCGGGGTGTTCAGTTCATCGAGCAGGGTGCGCAGCAGCCGGAACCACAGACCGGCATGGATACGCCGGCGCGGCAGTTCCACAAAGCCCGTCGTCAGGGCCTGCCAAGTGCGCCCATCCATGCAGGTAATCGCCTCATTGGCGGGATGTGGAGCAGCATCGGCCTTCTCCCACTGGAGATACCGGCCGGGCAGGCCCCAATAGGACTCCAGCCAGCAGCCATGCTGCGGGCAACTGAGCATCAAGGGGAGTTGCCAGACGAGCAACATGGCCTGGTTGGTCGTATCGTTCAGACACAGCGGACATGCCCGGCGAATCGGCTGACTCGGCAGCCACGCACGCCAGCGGGTGATGGATCGCGCCTTGCGCTTGGGCAGCAGCACCGAGCATTGAAACGCATAGGTTTCCAGTGCCGCAGGCACCGAATCGTCGAGGCTGTCCAGCAGCCACGGCACCCAGCCGGCTAGGCTCATCCTGCTCAATTGCTCGAACTCAACGCCGCTGCGCTGGGCAAGCACCGTCAACAGCGACGGAGGAGGCGCGGTATCCAGCTCATCGAGTTGGCAGTGACCAAGATCGTGTACCAGCAGCTCGTGCACATCCATCTGGTAGCAGGCAGCGACCCGGTTGAGCCACGAGGACAGCGCCTCGCCTTCTTTCGGGGCCGGGTGCAGCGGCCAGCGCGGCGCAGGCTTCACATCAGTTCCCGCTCGAACTGTCGTCGCCGCTCACTGGGGCCAGCGTAGTCGGCCATGCTCAACGTGCGATGGTTGATCGCCTCCTCGCCGCTCTCCACGGCGGCGATGGCCGCCGCCATCAGCAGATGCGCCAGCTCGCCGATGGTGCCCTCGCTACGGGTGAGCAGGTAACGGGCCATGTCCGGCGTGGCAATCGGCGACGGTCGCCGCAGTGGAAGCGAAGCCGCGAAGCTGGCCAGCAGCGAGCAGCAGTCCTCATTGGCCTCCCACAGCGGCAGCAGCATCGGCTCGAAGCGGTTTTCCAGTTGATCGTCCGAGCGGATGGCGAGATACGCTTCGCGCGTGCCGACACCGACCAGCGGGATACGCAGCTCGTTGCCGAGAAAACGCAGCAGGTTGAGGAATTCCCGCCGGTTGACGCTGTTGCCAGCCAGAACGTTGTGCAGCTCGTCGATCACCAGCATGCGCACGCCGACCTTGCGCAGCAGAGCCAGCGCCAATTGCTCCATTTCCGGCAGCCGGGGACGCGGGCGCAGCGGCGCACCCATCGCGGCCAGCAGCGCGACGTAAAAACGGATCACCGAGGGTTCGGATGGCATTTGCACCACCAGCACCGGGATGTGCTCTTGGTCGGCATCGGTGCTGGCCGGGTGCGAGCGTCGGAATTTCTCGACGATCATCGACTTGCCGTTGTTGGTGGGGCCGATCAGCAGCAGGTTGGGCATGCGTTGCTTGTTCGGCCAGGCAAACAGCGTTTCCAGCCGGTTCAGCGCCTCAACCGCACGCGGGTAGCCGATCCAGCGGTCCGCGCGAATGCGCTGGATGCGCTCATCGGCCGGCAGCCGGGCCAAACCCTGCGCCGCCGGCAGCAGGTGGGACAGGTCAATGATGGGGTATTCGTCCACGGCTACCACTCCTCGATCTGCTCGAACGGCTTGGCCGGCGGCAGGTCGCCGGCCTGCGTGTCAGCCATGTTCACGTCCGGCGGTATGGGCTTGGCCGGCGGAGCCGACGCCTTGAGGTGCTGTCGGCGATCCGCATCGCGCCGCGCCTTGCGCGTGGCCTTCTGGGCGGTGGTCACGATCTCGCGCATCTGGCCGATCATGCGAAACAGCGCCGATTCATCCACCTGCTCGCGCCCTAGCTGACGCAATTTCGCCAGTGCCTGGCGTTGCTCCCAGAGGGTGACGGCCGGGTGTGACAGGGTGCGGTAGGGGACTTCCAGGTAGTGCTGTTCCTCCGGTTCCAGTACCCAGATGCGACTGATGTCGCGCGGGTCGCGCCGGATCAGAAAAGCCGGCAAGCGGTCGCGCTTGGCAATCCACGGCTTGAGCGCGTCGGCGTAGTAGTGAATGTGGTCGATGACAAAGCCGGTGCGGGTCAGCGTGCGGCGGATGACCGGCAGAAAATCGACCAGAAACGCGGTGGGCCGTGTGACCACAGGCGGCACACCGATTCGCGCCACGGCCTCGGCCCAGCGCGCGGCCGGCGGCTGAAGTAGCCCGTTATGCACCGAGCCGTGATAGGTGCCCACGGCCAGCGTGAGCCAGCGTTCCAGTTCGCGCAGGGTCAGGGCAGCCATCTTGTCGGCGTCGTACTCGCCACGCTGGCTTGGGTTGGAGAAGGTCGTGCCCGGCAGGTCATCGTGGATCATCTGCATCGCCGTGCCTATGATGCGTTCCACGATGCCGCCGTAGTGCGGCTGACCGGGGGGCCGGTAGTCCAGGCGGATGCCGTGCTGCTCGCAGCCCCGGCGCAGAGCCTCGCTCTTGAACTCGGCCGCATTGTCCAGGTAGAGCAGCCTGGGCTTGCCGCTCATCGGCCAGTCCATCTCCACATCCAGCCCTTCCAGCCAGGGACGCTTGTCGCAGGCGACATGCGCCAGACACAGGCCGACCGAGACGGCGGACGGCGCTTCGAGCGTGACCACCATGCCGAGCACGCAGCGGGTGAATACGTCGATGGCCAGCGTGAGATAGGGGCGGCCAATCGGTTGCCGGTCGCGCGCATCCACCACGATCAGGTCGATGACCGTGTGGTCGATCTGTACCTGCTCCAGCGGCTCGGCGACTGTCGGCGGGAGGCCGCCGGCACCTTGCAGTTCGCGGGAGGCATCCTGCCCTTCCCGGCGGCGAACGGTCTTGAGCGGATCAAGGTGGGCGATCCGCAAAGCCACGGTATTGCGCGCCGGCACCCGCAGCTTCTGCGCCTTGCAGGCTTGCGCGACTTCGCGGTGGAAGGCCGCCAGGCTGCGCTTCTGTTTGGTCAGGAAACGCTTTTGCAGCAACTCGCGGATGATGCGCTCGACCGACTCCGGTAAGCGGCCCTTGCCTTTACCACCGCTTGACTGCCCTGGTGCCAAGTCAGTGACCAGCCCCGCGCCTTGCCGGGCGCGGCGAATCAGGGCATAGACCTGCCGCCGGGACACGCCCAGCGCCTGGGCTGCCGCGTCGGCCGCTGTATGTCCGACGGTCTCCGACTGCGCCAACGGCCCGATGATTTCGGCGCGACGGCGTGCATGCTCCCATGCCTGATCTGGCAGGGTGGCCACGCCATGCTCGGGAATCCGTGGAGTGTCGGTCGCCATGCTCACCTCGCTTTGGTGCACACGAGTATTGAGCATAGACGAGTTTCGTGCAGACGAGTCCTGATATTGGACTGTCAGGAGCCGACTGCACAACAGCCTTCAAACCCCGTTTTTTGGTGCAGTCGCCTTCTGAAAATGACAGAGCGGATGCCGGCTCACTGTCCGCCAACCGTTCGTTTAAAAAACAACACCATGGAGATAGTTCATTTATTTGTTTGTTTCTTTCTTTGTTTGTGCTACATTATAGGTGTCGATCAACCCAAGGAGTGCCGCCCCATGCGACCCGCTGAATTCACCGCCGAGCAGATCATCGAGGCCGGCCAGGCGCTGCAAGCTGCCGGTCGGAACATCACCGGCTTTGCGCTGCGCCAGAAGGTCGGCGGCGGCAACCCTTCCCGGCTCAAGCAGGTTTGGGATGAGCACATCAGCAGCCAGGCCGTCACCAAGGCCGAGCCCGTGGCCGAGCTGCCGGTCGAGGTGGCCGAGGAAGTCGCGGCCGTCACCAAGGCCCTGACCGAGCGCCTGGCGACGCTGGCCGTCGAGCTGAACGACAAGGCGGTGAAGGCGGCAGAGCGGCGCGTCGCTGAAGTCATCCGCACGGCCGGCGAGCAGCGCGAACAGGCCGAGCGTGAGCTGGCAGATGCCGCGCAGACGGTCGATGACCTCGAAAGCAAGCTCGACGAGGGCAAGGCCGCAGCCGAGGTCTTGGAAAAGCGCCTTGCCGAGTTGCAGGCCGCCCACCAGGCGCAAGCCGTCGAACTGGCTCAAGTGCGCGAGCGCTTGGCGCTCACTGAGCAAGCCACGGCCAAGGCGGCAGAAGAGCACGCGGCCGAGTTGACCAGGTTGAACGCTGCCATCGAAGCCGAGCGCTCGCGGCACCAGCAGCAAGCCGAGCAGTTGCGCGCCGAGCTGGCGACCGTGAAGACCAAAGCCGATGCGGCCGACCAGGCACACCAAGAACACCGGAAGCAGGCCGAGGCCGAGGCAGCTCGCGCCGCCGATCGTGCGGCCAAAGCGGAGGCGGATCGCGATGCC
>NZ_LNQV01000068.1 GCF_001515305.1 Aquitalea pelogenes | reverse complement strand
CTTCTTGGACAGAATGGTGGTGATCGCTGCGGTCAGGGTGGTCTTACCATGGTCAACGTGACCGATGGTGCCGACGTTTACGTGCGGTTTGGTCCGCTCAAACTTTTCTTTTGCCATTTTGCAAAAATCCTTAATTAAAGAACATTAGATCAGAGTTGGCCAGCCGAAGCCGGCCAACTTCAGCGCGCATTACTTCTTGGCGGCCATTACGGCTTCAGCGATATGCTTCGGCGCTTCGGAGTAGTGCTTGAACTCCATGGAGTAGGTAGCACGACCCTGAGTAGCGGAACGCAGGTCGGTGGAGTAGCCGAACATCTCGGCCAGCGGTACTTCGGCCTTGATCTTCTTGCCACCCAGACCATCATCGTCCATACCTTGCACGATGCCGCGACGACGGTTCAGGTCACCCATCACGTCGCCCATGTACTCTTCCGGCGTTTCAACTTCAACAGCCATCATCGGTTCGAGGATGCACGGGCCGGCACGGCGCATGGCTTCCTTGAAGGCGATGGAACCGGCCAGTTCGAAGGCGATCTGCGAGGAGTCAACGTCATGGTAGGAACCGAAGGTCAGACGTACGGTTACGTCAACCACCGGGAAGCCAGCCAGAATGCCGTTGTTCAGCGAGTTGCGGATACCCTTGTCAACGGAAGGAATGAATTCACGCGGAATCACACCACCCTTGATCTCGTCGATGAACTTGTAGCCATTACCTTCGCCGGACGGCTCCAGGGTAATCGTACAATCACCGTACTGACCCTTACCGCCGGACTGCTTGGCGTGCTTACCTTGCACGTCGGTAACAGTCTTGGTAATGGTTTCGCGGTAAGCAACCTGCGGAGCACCCACGTTGGCTTCAACGCCGAACTCACGCTTCATGCGGTCAACCAGAATTTCCAGGTGCAGTTCACCCATACCGGAAATGATGGTCTGGCCGGATTCTTCGTCAGTGCGTACACGGAAGGACGGGTCTTCCTTGGCCAGGCGGTTCAAGGCAACGCCCATCTTTTCCTGGTCGGCCTTGGTCTTCGGCTCAACGGCAACGTGAATCACCGGATCCGGGAATTCCATGCGTTCCAGCACGATAGGCGCATCAACGGAACACAGGGTTTCACCAGTGGTCACTTCCTTCAAGCCGATAGCAGCAGCGATGTCACCAGCGCGTACTTCTTCGATTTCCTTACGGTCGTTGGCGTGCATCTGTACGATACGGCCGATACGTTCCTTCTTGCCCTTCACGGAGTTCATTACGGTATCACCGGATTGAACCACGCCAGAGTAAACGCGGAAGAAGGTCAGCTGACCTACGTACGGGTCGTTCATCAGCTTGAATGCCAGTGCGGAGAACGGCTCGTCATCCGAAGCGTGACGCTCGGCTTCAACACCGTCGACTTCACCCTTGATCGCCGGAACTTCAGTCGGCGACGGCAGCAGTTCGATCACGGCGTCCAGCATGCGCTGTACACCCTTGTTCTTGAACGCGGAACCACACAGCATCGGCTGGATTTCGCAACGCAGGGTACGTGCACGCAGACCAGCAACGATTTCTTCCTCGGTCAGCGTTTCGCCGCCCAGGTACTTGTCCATCATTTCGTCGCTGACTTCGGCAGCGGCTTCAACCATCTTCTCGCGCCATTCTTCAGCAACGGAAACCAGGTCAGCCGGGATTTCGCCGTATTCGAACTTCATGCCCTGGGAAGCTTCATCCCAGATGATGGCCTTCATCTTCAGCAGGTCAACCACGCCTTCGAAGCCATCTTCAGCACCGATCGGTACAACGATAGGTACCGGATTGCCACGCAGACGGGTTTTCACCTGTTCTACGGCACGGAAGAAGTTGGCACCCTGACGGTCCATCTTATTCACGAAGGCAATACGCGGAACCTTGTACTTGTTGGCCTGACGCCATACGGTTTCGGACTGCGGCTGAACACCACCCACAGCGCAGTAAACCATTACGGCACCATCCAGTACACGCATGGAACGCTCTACTTCAATGGTAAAGTCCACGTGGCCCGGGGTATCGATGATGTTGAAACGATGTTCCGGGAACTGCATGCCCATACCTTTCCAGAAGGTAGTGGTAGCAGCGGAGGTGATGGTGATACCACGCTCCTGTTCCTGTTCCATCCAGTCCATGGTGGCGGCGCCATCATGCACTTCACCGATCTTGTGGTTAACACCGGTGTAAAACAGAATACGCTCGGTAGTAGTGGTCTTACCGGCGTCAATGTGAGCGGAAATACCGATATTACGGTAGCGCTCGATGGGGGTCTTTCTAGCCACGATCTACACCTTATTGTGTGGTTGAGCTTAGAAGCGGAAGTGAGAGAAGGCCTTGTTGGCTTCTGCCATACGATGCACTTCGTCACGCTTCTTCATGGCGCCGCCACGACCTTCGGCAGCGTCGATCAGCTCACCGGCAAGGCGCAGGTCCATGGACTTTTCGCCACGCTTACGCGCAGCATCACGCAGCCAGCGCATGGCCAGGGCCATACGACGGGACGGACGAACTTCAACAGGAACTTGATAGTTTGCACCACCTACACGGCGGCTTTTTACTTCTACGATCGGCTTGGCATTGGACAGTGCTGCGTTGAACACTTCCAGTGCGCTCTTGCCGGTTTTCTTTTCAATCTGTTCCAGTGCGCCGTAGATGATGCGTTCTGCAACGGCTTTCTTGCCGTCGATCATCACTACGTTCATGAACTTGGACAGATCTTGGGAACCGAACTTCGGATCCGGCAGAATCTCGCGCTTGGGGACTTCTCTGCGTCTTGGCATGTTACTTCCTTCGTTATTCAGTTGAGCTTGGGCTCATGACCACCCATATCAAAGCAGTCACTTACTCGACGACCTCAGGCCGCCGCCAGTACATCCCAATTATTTAGGACGCTTAGCACCGTATTTGGAACGGGACTGTTTACGGTCCTTAACACCTGCGGTGTCCAGGGAGCCGCGTACGGTGTGGTAACGCACACCCGGCAAGTCTTTTACACGACCGCCACGGATCAGTACTACGGAGTGTTCCTGCAGGTTGTGGCCTTCACCACCGATGTAGGAAATCACTTCGAAGCCGTTGGTCAGACGAACCTTGCACACTTTACGCAGCGCGGAGTTCGGCTTTTTCGGGGTGGTGGTGTAAACACGGGTGCACACGCCACGCTTCTGCGGGCAGGCTTCCAGCGCAGGCACCTTGCTGTTCACGGTCAGGACCGCACGGCCCTTGCGAACGAGTTGGTTAATGGTTGGCATTACTATCAGTTCCTAGTTGATTCATTCTGCAGACAACACGCCTCCAGAAGGACGGAGGATTATATTTTAGTCAAATACTTACCGTCAATTGAAAAACGCCGCGCCCCAGCATCTGCTGCTGGTAGCGCGGCGTTTTTTCAACAAACAGCCGGTTTGTGATGCTTAGCTGTTGTTTTCCACTTCATCGACCTGTTGCTCATCCAGCAACTGGGACTGGGAGATATCCAGACCTTGTCCCTGGCGGCGACGGGTACGATGGTAGGCCAGACCGGTACCGGCCGGAATCAGGCGACCCACGATCACGTTTTCCTTCAGACCACGCAGATCGTCCTTCTTGCCCATGATGGCCGCTTCGGTCAGCACGCGGGTGGTTTCCTGGAAGGAAGCCGCCGAGATGAAGGAGTCGGTGGACAGGGAAGCCTTGGTAATACCCAGCAGGATGTTTTCGTACTGGGCAGGTTCCTTGCCTTCGGCCAGCATCTGGTCGTTCATTTCCAGAACGTCCGCACGTTCAACCTGTTCACCCTGGATGAACTCGGTATCACCGCTGTCGGAGATGATGACACGACGCAGCATCTGGCGAATGATCACTTCGATGTGCTTGTCGTTAATCTTCACGCCCTGCAGACGGTACACTTCCTGAACTTCCTGGACGATGTAACGTGCCAGCGCTTCGATACCTTGCAGACGCAGGATGTCGTGCGGGTCAACCGGACCGTCGACAATCAGTTCACCACGGTTGACGACCTGACCATCGTGCACCAGTACGTGCTTGTCTTTCGGGATCAGGTTTTCGTAACCGTTTCCTTCCAGATCGGTGATGATCAGACGCTGCTTGCCCTTGGTGTCCTTACCGAAGGAAACAGTACCGGTCACCTCGGCCAGCATACCGGCATCCTTCGGCGAACGGGCTTCGAACAGCTCGGCCACACGCGGCAGACCACCGGTAATGTCACGGGTCTTGGAGGATTCCTGCGGGATACGGGCCAGCACTTCACCCTTGCCCACTTCCTGACCGTCACGCACGGTAATGATGGCGCCTACCTGGAAGGTGATGGATACCGAAGCATCCGAACCTGCCAGCTTCACTTCCAGACCATTTTCGTCCAGCAGCTTCACCAGCGGACGCAGCATCTTGGACTGCGAACCGGCACGACGCTTCGGATCGATAACCACCAGGGTGGACAGACCGGTCACTTCGTCGGTTTGCTTGGCAACGGTGTTGCCCTCTTCCACGTTTTCGAACTTCACGCGGCCAGCGTACTCGGTGATGATCGGACGGGTGTGCGGGTCCCAGGTCGCCAGGACTGCACCAGCCTTGATCACCAGACCGTCGGTCACCATCAGGGTGGCGCCATACGGTACTTTGTGGCGTTCGCGCTCACGGCCCATGTCGTCATGGATCACCACTTCACCGGAACGGGTGATGACAATCAGCTCGCCCTTGGTGTTGGCAACATAACGCATCTGGCTGGAGAAGCGTACGGTACCGTTCGACTTACCTTCAACCTGGCTGGCTGCGGCATTTCGGGACGCGGCACCACCAATGTGGAAGGTACGCATGGTCAGCTGGGTACCCGGCTCACCAATCGACTGGGCGGCAATCACACCGACTGCTTCACCGGCGTTCACGCGCTTGCCCCGCGCCAGGTCACGACCGTAGCACTTGGCGCACAGACCATAACGGGTGTCGCAAGTAATGGCAGTGCGGACCTTGACTTCGTCGATACCCAGGCTGTCGATGACGTCAACCATGTGTTCGTCCAGCAGGGTGCCGGCTTCCAGAACGGTTTCGCCAGTCGACGGATCAACCACGTCAACAGCGGTAACACGACCCAGAATACGATCACGCAGTGCTTCGATCACGTCACCGCCCTGCAGGACGGCCTTCATGGTGAAGCCGTTGCTAGTGCCGCAATCATCTTCGATCACCACCAGATCCTGCGTCACGTCTACCAGACGACGAGTCAGGTAACCGGAGTTGGCAGTCTTCAAGGCCGTATCCGCCAGACCCTTACGGGCACCGTGAGTGGAGATGAAGTACTGCAGAACCGTCAGACCTTCACGGAAGTTGGCGGTAATCGGCGTTTCGATAATCGAGCCGTCCGGCTTGGCCATCAGACCCCGCATACCGGCCAGCTGCTTGATCTGTGCTGCGGAACCCCGCGCACCAGAGTCGGCCATCATGTAAATGGAGTTGAAGGATTCCTGATCGACTTCCTTGCCTTCGCGGTCCAGCACCTTCTGCTTGGACAGCTCGTCCATCATGGCCTTGGCGATCTTGTCGCCGGTACGGCCCCAGATGTCCACTACCTTGTTGTAGCGTTCGCCCTGGGTAACCAGACCTTGACGGTACTGTTCTTCGATTTCCTTGACTTCCTTCTGGGCTTCGCCCAGCAGCTCGACCTTCTTGCCCGGGATTTGCATGTCGTCCACGCAAATCGAGATACCGCCACGGGTGGAGTAGGCAAAACCGGTGTACATCAACTGGTCGGCGAAGATCACGGTATCGCGGATGCCGCAACGGCGGAACGATACGTTGATCAGCTTGGAGATTTCCTTCTTCTTCAGCGCCTTGTTGATGTGCTCGAACGGCAGGCCCTTCGGCAGGATATCGGACAGGATGGCACGACCAACGGTGGTCTCGTAACGCTTGATCACCGGCTGGAATTCGCCCTGCTCATCCTTTTCCCATTCTTTCAGACGAACGGTAATGCGGGTAGCCAGTTCAACCTGACGGGTTTCGTAAGCGCGATGCACTTCCTTGGTGTCGGCAAATACCATGCCTTCACCCTTGCCGTTTACCTTGTCGCGGGTCATGTAGTACAGACCCAGCACGATATCCTGGGACGGTACGATGATCGGGTCGCCGTTGGCCGGGGACAGCACGTTGTTGGTGGCCAGCATCAGGGTGCGGGCTTCCATCTGCGCTTCCAGCGACAGCGGCACGTGAACGGCCATCTGGTCGCCGTCAAAGTCGGCGTTGAATGCCGCGCAGACCAGCGGATGCAGCTGGATGGCCTTGCCTTCGATCAGTACCGGCTCGAACGCCTGGATACCCAGACGGTGCAGGGTCGGCGCACGGTTCAAGAGGACCGGATGTTCGCGGATCACGTCTTCCAGGATGTCCCATACTTCCGGCACTTCCTGCTCTACCAGCTTCTTGGCTGCCTTGATGGTGGAGGCCAGGCCCATGACTTCCAGCTTGTGGAAGATGAAGGGCTTGAACAGTTCCAGCGCCATTTTCTTCGGCAGACCGCACTGATGCAGACGCAGGGTCGGGCCTACGGTAATTACGGAACGGCCGGAGTAGTCGACACGCTTACCCAGCAAGTTCTGACGGAAGCGACCACCCTTACCCTTGATCATGTCGGCCAGCGACTTCAGCGGACGCTTGTTGGCGCCTGTCATGGCCTTGCCGCGACGACCGTTGTCCAGCAGCGAGTCAACCGATTCCTGCAACATGCGCTTTTCGTTGCGCACGATGATGTCCGGTGCGCGCAGTTCCAGCAGGCGCTTCAGACGGTTGTTACGGTTGATGACGCGGCGATACAGGTCGTTCAGGTCGGAAGTGGCGAAACGGCCACCATCCAGCGGTACCAGCGGACGCAGTTCAGGCGGCAGTACCGGCAGGACTTCCAGAATCATCCATTCCGGCTTCATGCCTGAGCGCTGGAATGCTTCCAGTACTTTCAGACGCTTGGCGATCTTCTTGATCTTGGTGTCGGAATTGGTGGCTTCCAGTTCGCGACGCAGGGTCTCGATCTCGGTATCCAGATTCAGACGCTTCAAGAGTTCGCGTACGGCTTCGGCACCCATCATGGCGACGAATTCTTCGCCGTACTGGTCTTCCTTGTCCAGGAAGTCTTCTTCGGTCAGCAGCTGACGGTATTGCAGCGGAGTCATGCCCGGATCGGTCACGACGAATGCTTCGAAGTACAGTACGCGTTCGATGTCGCGCAGGGTCATGTCGAGCACCATGCCCAGACGGGACGGCAGGCTCTTCAGGAACCAGATGTGCGCAGTCGGGCTGGCCAGTTCGATGTGGCCCATGCGTTCGCGACGCACCTTGGACAGGGTGACTTCAACGCCACACTTTTCGCAGATGACGCCACGGTGCTTCAGGCGCTTGTATTTACCGCACAGGCATTCGTAGTCTTTTACCGGCCCGAAGATACGGGCGCAGAACAGGCCGTCACGTTCCGGCTTGAAGGTACGATAGTTGATGGTTTCCGGCTTTTTGACTTCACCATAAGACCAGGAACGGATCTTGTCGGGCGAAGCGATGCCGATTTTAATCGCATCAAACTCTTCTTCTTGCGTTACTTGCTTAAAGAGGTCGAGCAGAGCTTTCATTGCGTCTCCAGTCAGGGGACAGGAGGCGCGGCATGATGCCGCGCCTTCTCACCCAATCAATAACGTTCCAGGTCGATATCCAGGCCGAGCGAGCGGATTTCCTTCACCAATACATTGAAGGATTCCGGCATGCCGGCGTCGATCTTGTGTTCGCCCTTGACGATGTTTTCGTAAACCTTGGTACGACCGGTGACATCGTCGGACTTCACCGTCAGCATTTCCTGCAGGGTGTAGGCGGCGCCATAAGCTTCCAGCGCCCACACTTCCATTTCACCGAAACGCTGGCCACCGAACTGTGCCTTACCACCCAGCGGCTGCTGGGTAACCAGGGAGTACGGACCGGTGGAACGGGCGTGCATCTTGTCATCAACCAGGTGATGCAGCTTCAGGTAGTGCATCACACCCACGGTAACCTTGCGGTCGAAGGCTTCGCCGGAGCGGCCATCGTACAGGGTCATCTGGGTTTTGGACTCGTTAAAGCCCATCTTCTCGGTCAGCTCGTCGCCGCTCGGGTAAGCCAGATCCAGCATGTGCTTGATCTCGGTTTCCTTGGCACCGTCGAATACCGGCGTGGCAAACGGCATGCCCTTGCGCAGGTTGTCTGCCAGATCCAAGATCTCGGCATCGGACAGGCTGGCGAGGTCTTCGGACTTGCCGGTTTCGTTATAGATGCGCTCCAGGTAGCCGCGCAGTTCGGCAACGTCCTGCTGTTGCTTGATCATGCGGTCGATGCGCTCGCCAATACCCTTGGCAGCCCAACCCAGATGCACTTCCAGAATCTGACCGATGTTCATACGCGACGGTACGCCCAGCGGGTTCAGCACGATGTCGACCGGACGACCGTCGCCCATGTAAGGCATGTCTTCGATCGGCAGAATGCGGGATACCACACCCTTGTTACCGTGACGACCGGCCATCTTGTCACCAGCCTGCAGACGACGCTTAACAGCCAGGTAAACCTTGACCATCTTCTGTACGCCCGGCGGCAGTTCGTCACCCTGGGTCAGCTTGCGCTTCTTGTCTTCGAACTTGAGGTCGAATTCTTCGCGCTTCTGTACCAGGCTTTCCTTGATCAGTTCCAGCTGCTTGGCGATGTCTTCATCAGCCATGCGGATGTCGAACCAGTCGTGCTTGACCGGCAGGCTTTCCAGGTACTCGGCATCAATGGCGGTACCCTTGGCCAGACGCTTCGGACCACCGTTGGCCAGCTTGCCAACGATCAGACGTTCGATACGGCTGAAGGCGTCGTTTTCGAAAATGCGCAGCTGGTCGTTCAGGTCGAGGCGGTAGCGCTTCAGTTCGGCATCAATAATGGACTGTGCACGCTTGTCGCGCTCGATCCCTTCGCGGGTGAACACCTGTACGTCGATCACGGTACCCACGGTGCCGGTCGGCACGCGCAGGGAGGTATCCTTCACGTCGGAGGCTTTTTCACCGAAGATGGCGCGCAGCAGTTTTTCTTCCGGCGTCAGCTGGGTTTCACCCTTCGGGGTTACCTTGCCCACCAGTACGTCACCGGCTTCCACTTCAGCACCGATGTAAACGATGCCGGATTCATCCAGACGACCTGCCATGCGCTCGGACAGGTTCGGAATATCACGGGTGATTTCTTCCGGTCCCAGCTTGGTGTCACGCGAAACAACCGACAGTTCTTCGATGTGGATCGAGGTGTAGCGGTCTTCAGCAACCAGCTTTTCCGAGATCAGGATCGAGTCTTCGTAGTTGTAGCCGTTCCACGGCATGAAGGCGATGGTCATGTTCTGACCCAGTGCCAGTTCGCCCAGGTCGGTAGAAGCACCGTCGGCTACCACGTCGCCGCTGGCGATCTTGTCACCCACCTTCACCACCGGACGCTGGTTGATGTTGGTGTTCTGGTTGGAACGGGTGAACTTGGTGAGGTTGTAGATATCCACACCCACTTCACCGGCGATGGCTTCTTCGTCGTTGACACGTACCACGACACGGCCGGCATCAACATAGTCCACCACGCCACCACGACGGGCAACTACGGTAGTACCGGAGTCAACAGCCACCGAACGCTCGATACCGGTACCGACGAACGGTTTTTCCGGACGCAGGCACGGTACGGCCTGACGCTGCATGTTGGCACCCATCAAGGCACGGTTGGCGTCATCGTGTTCCAGGAACGGAATCAGCGAAGCGGCAACGGATACCACCTGACCGGTGGCCACGTCCATGTACTGTACGCGGTCCGGGGTAGCCAGAATGGTTTCACCCTTTTCACGGCAGGTTACCAGTTCGTCAACCAGGGTACCGTCTTCGCCCAGCTCGGCGTTGGCCTGAGCAATGACGTAACGACCTTCCTCGATGGCGGACAGGTAGTCGATCTCGTTGGTTACCTTGCTGTCCACGACCTTGCGGTACGGGGTTTCCAGGAAACCGAACTCGTTGGTACGTGCAAATACGGACAGCGAGTTGATCAGACCGATGTTCGGACCTTCAGGCGTTTCGATCGGGCATACACGGCCGTAGTGGGTCGGGTGTACGTCACGTACTTCGAAGCCGGCACGTTCGCGGGTCAGACCGCCCGGGCCAAGAGCCGATACACGGCGCTTGTGGGTGATTTCCGACAGCGGGTTGGTCTGGTCCATGAACTGGGACAGCTGCGAGGAACCAAAGAATTCCTTGATGGCAGCGGACACCGGCTTGGCGTTGATCAGGTCGTGCGGCATCAGGTTGTCGGACTCGGCCTGATTCAGGCGTTCCTTCACTGCGCGCTCAACACGTACCAGACCGGCACGGAACTGGTTCTCGGCCAGTTCACCAACGGAACGGACACGACGGTTACCCAGATGGTCGATGTCGTCCACTTCGCCGCGGCCATTGCGCAGTTCGCACAGGATGGCGATGACGGAAACGATGTCTTCAGTCGACAAGGTGCCTTCCATCACGTCACGACGATGGGCGAATTTTTCGCCGATCAGCGACTTGAACCACTCCGGAGTCTTCTCATCGAACTTGTACTGATAGGTACGCGAGCTGAACTTCATGCGGCCTACGCGGGACAGATCGTAGGTTTCTTCGCTGAAGAACAGGCGCTGGAACAGGGCTTCCACCGCATCTTCGGTCGGCGGTTCGCCAGGACGCATCATGCGGTAGATGGCAACACGCGCTTGCAGGCGGTCCAGGCTGTCATCGGTACGCAGGGTTTGCGAAATGTACGCGCCTTGGTCCAGATCGTTGGTGAACAGCACTTCAACCTGTTCGATCTCGGCCAGTGCCAGCTTGGCCAGCAGCTCTTCAGTGATTTCTTCGTTGGCGCGCGCCAGTACTTCGCCAGTGTCAACATTGGTGACATTGTGCGACAGCACCTTGCCCAGCAGGACATCAGCCGGTACTTCGATGCGATCGAGCTGGGCGGTCTGGATGTCGCGGATGTGCTTGGCAGTGATGCGCTTGTCCTTGGCCACGATCAGCTTGCCATCGGCAGCGACGATGTCGAACTTGGCCACTTCGCCCTTCAGACGCTCCGGAACCACGCGCATGAACACGCCGGACTTGGTCAGGTAGAAGGTGTCGAAGCTGTAGAACTCGGACAGGATTTGTTCGTTGCTGTAACCCAGTGCCTTCAGCAGAATGGTCACCGGCATCTTGCGGCGACGGTCGATACGGAAGTACAGCAGGTCTTTCGGGTCAAACTCGAAGTCCAGCCAGGAACCGCGGTACGGAATCACGCGGGCGGAGAACAGCAGCTTGCCAGAGGAGTGGGTCTTGCCGCGGTCATGCTCGAAGAACACGCCCGGAGAGCGGTGCAGCTGGGAAACGATAACGCGTTCGGTACCGTTGATAATGAAAGAACCATTGGTGGTCATGAGCGGAATTTCGCCCATGTAAACTTCATTCTCGCGCACTTCTTTTACCACCGGCTTGGACGACTCTTTGTCCAGGATGGTCAGACGGATACGGGCGCGCAGCGGAGCAGCATAGGTAATGCCACGCAGCTGACATTCCTGCACGTCAAACGGCGGCTCACCAAGAATGTAGTGAGCAAAATCAAGGCGGGCATAGCCATTGTGGCTATGGATCGGGAAGATCGACTTGAACGCGGCCTGCAGACCAGCATCCTTGCGCTGATCTAGCGGTACACCCAGTTGCAGGAAATCGGCATAAGAATCAATCTGGGTCGCCAACAGGAATGGGACATCGAGAACACTGGCGCGTTTCGCAAAGCTCTTACGAATACGCTTCTTCTCAGTAAACGAATAACTCATAGAGTCTCCATCGAGGTGGTAGTGGCGCAAGAAACCAAAAGTCAGCAGCCACGCCGGTAAGTGCTGGCTTTTACTATCTTTGTTTCGGCCAATTACAAGCGCAATAAGGCTGGCGGATTTCTCCGCCAGCCTCACCTTCTTTTTTCAAAGAAGATTATTTGATTTCAGCCTTGGCACCGGCTTCGGTCAGTTGCTTCAGAACTTCTTCGGCTTCAGCCTTGGCTACGCCTTCTTTCACGGTCTTCGGAGCGCCGTCAACCATGTCCTTGGCTTCCTTCAGGCCCAGGCCGGTGATAGCACGAACAACCTTGATCACGTTAACCTTGTTGTCGCCAGCAGCGGTCAGAACAACGTCGAACTCGGTCTTTTCTTCAGCAGCAGCAGCGCCACCAGCAGCCGGGCCAGCAACGGCAACGGCAGCAGCGGAAACGCCGAACTTCTCTTCGAACGCCTTAACCAGGTCGTTCAGTTCCATAACGGTCAGGCCAGCAACGGCTTCGAGGATGTCTTCTTTGGTGATTGCCATGTAAAAATCTCCTGAATTCTATAAGAATCAAATAAGTTAAGCGGCTTCGGCTTGCTTCTCTGCCAATGCAGCCAGGGCGCGGGCGAAGCCAGCAACCGGAGCTTGCATAACGTAGAGGAGCTTGGACAGCAGTTCTTCGCGGCTCGGGATGGACGCCAGCTCAGCAACCTGAGCAGCATTCAGTACCGCGCCATTGTAGGAACCTGCCTTGACGATGATCTTGTCGTCAGCCTTGGCAAATTGATGCAGCACCTTGGCAGCAGCAACCGGATCGGCAGAGATACCGTAAACGAGCGGGCCAACCATTTGTTCGGCCAGCGCTTCGAATTGGGTACCAGCAACCGCACGGCGAACCAGCGTGTTCTTCAGAACGCGCAGGTAAACGCCTTGCTCACGCGCCTGAGCGCGCAGCTTGGTCATGCTGCTTACCTCGATGCCCCGATATTCGGCGATGACGAGGGTCTGCGCAGCGGCCAGCTCGGCAGCTACAGCAGCAACGACTGCCTTTTTATCTTCGATATTGAGACTCAAGGTCTATCTCCTAGACTGAAATGAAGCAGAATGATTTCTGCTCCGCTTTGCAGCGGCGACCTGTATCAGGAGACAACATAGAGAAGGGAAACTGGTGCTCATGGGCGGAATTGAACCGCCGACCTCTCCCTTACCAAGGGAGTGCTCTACCCCTGAGCTACATGAGCCCTGAACTCTTCAGAAGCCTACTTTCGGGTACACCATCTGCGCAGGATGCAGGCCACCGGGAAGCGACTTGCGATTAAGCCTTGCGGCTCCTACGGTCTTTGACAATCTGGCAGGCAAGCCTGCCAGCCCAAAGCCAGTGGCAAGGTGGCGAACCACCCTGCCGGACTCACATCAACTTAAGCGCTGACGGAGCTGGTATCTACACGAGCGCCAATACCCATGGTGCTGGATACGGCGATCTTTTTCAGATACACGCCCTTGGAAGCTGCCGGCTTGGCTTTCACCAGGGCATCTACCAGAGCAGTAAAGTTTTCACGCAGGGCTTCGGCTTCGAAGGAAGCACGGCCGATAGTGGCGTGAATGATACCGGCCTTGTCGGTACGGTATTGAACCTGACCGGCCTTGGCGTTTTTAACCGCTTCGGCAACGTTCGGGGTAACAGTACCAACCTTCGGGTTCGGCATCAGGCCACGCGGGCCGAGGATTTGACCCAGTTGACCAACAACGCGCATTGCATCCGGGGAGGCAATCACAACGTCGAAGTCCAGGTTGCCGGCTTTTACTTGCTCGGCCAGGTCGTCGAAACCGACAACTTCAGCACCGGCGGCCTTGGCGGCTTCGGCGTTGGCACCTTGAGCAAATACAGCAACGCGTACGGACTTACCGGTACCGCGCGGCAGAACTACGGAGCCACGTACAACCTGGTCGGATTTACGCGGGTCAACGCCCAGATTAACGGCCACATCGATGGACTCGTCAAACTTGGCGGTAGCAGCAGACTTAACCAGTGCAATTGCTTCTTCAACAGCGTACAGCTTGTTGCGATCAACAGTTGCCTTCAGGGTTTGCAGGCGCTTGGAAATCTTGGCCATTTACACACCCTCCACTTCAAGACCCATCGAACGGGCGGAGCCGGCGATAGTGCGAACAGCAGCGTCCAGATCAGCAGCGGTCAGGTCCGGCTGCTTGGTCTTGGCGATTTCTTCCAGCTGAGCACGGCTTACCTTGCCAACCTTGTCGGTATGCGGCTTGGAGGAACCGGACTTGATGCCAGCAGCCTTCTTCAGCAGAATGGTCGCCGGCGGCGTCTTCATGATGAAGGTGAAGGACTTGTCTGCATAAGCAGTGATCACAACCGGAATCGGCAGACCTGGCTCGATGCCTTGAGTCTGGGCGTTGAACGCCTTGCAGAATTCCATGATGTTCAGACCACGCTGACCCAGAGCCGGACCGATCGGAGGAGACGGGTTGGCTTTACCAGCGGGCACTTGCAGCTTTACATAGCCGACAATTTTCTTTGCCACGATTAAAACTCCTAAAATGGGTATAGCGCGAGCGTGCACTCGCTTCCCGGACGAAAGCGCAACAGTATATACGCTTACAAACTAGCTGCCAAGTAAAATTACAGCTTTTCTACCTGGCTGAAATCCAGCTCAACCGGCGTGTCGCGACCAAAGATCTGTACAGACACGCGCAGCTTGTTACGTTCGTAGTTGACTTCATCGACAGAGCCATTGAAGTCATTGAACGGACCATCGATGACGCGGACCTTTTCACCCACCTCGAACAGCACCTTCGGCTTCGGCTTTTCCACGCCCTCTTGCATTTGCTGCATGATGGCATCGACTTCCTTCTTGGAAATCGGTGCCGGGCGGTTGGCGGTACCACCAACAAAACCGGTTACCTTCGGTGTGCTCTTTACCAGGTGCCAGGTATCATCAGTCATGTCCATTTCGACCAGAACATAACCGGGGAAAAACTTGCGCTCGGTAATGGAGCGGCGGCCATTCTTCACATCCACCACTTCTTCTACCGGAACGAGGATCTGGCCGAACAGGTCTGCCACCTCGGAACGTTCGATGCGCTCACGCAGCGCCTTCTGCACACTCTTCTCAAAACCGGAATAAGCATGCACAACGTACCAGCGCTTTGCCATTATCTACCTCGACCAAGAATTACATCGTAGAACAACCAGGACAGACCCGAATCCACCATCCACATGAACAGGGCCAGCACCAGAACGAAGACGAAAACCATGCCGGTCATTTGCATGGCTTCCTTGCGGGTTGGCCATACGACCTTGCGCGCCTCAACCAGCGAGTCATTGGCGTAGGCAACGAACTCCTTGCCCGGAGTCGACAGCCAGACAGCACCAGCTGCCAGCACAACACCAACAATGAATGCCAGAGCACGCAATACACCCTGATCTTCGGGAATCATGTAGAAGCCAACAACACCGGCCACCACCAGCAGACCGGCCAGAGCCAGTTTGAGTTTATCTTGCATTTCCATGTGCGGAATGTTCTCTGCGCGTATGCGACAAAAGACCAACCGGCGCACAAGCGCCGGCTGGTCTTAATTGGCAGGCCAGGAGGGTCTCGAACCCCCAACCCTCGGTTTTGGAGACCGATACTCTACCAATTGAGCTACTGGCCTATAAACCTATTAATCAAGCAATGATCTTTGCTACCACGCCGGCGCCAACAGTACGGCCACCTTCACGGATCGCGAAACGCAGACCTTCTTCCATAGCGATCGGGGCGATCAGTTCTACGGTGATTTCCACGTTG